>JAKSKZ010000043.1 GCA_024401475.1 Paludibacteraceae bacterium
GGGATTAACCTTGTGTGTTATCGGTCACAAAATAGGGCACAGCCTTTTTTTATGTCAGTTCAAAAGGTTTAGCGGACATCAATGATTGAAAATGATTACCTAATTCGTGCGTCTGGAAGTCTCTACTTTATTGATTACTCAATAAGCTGAGTAAAATTACTCAACCGACTGAGTAGTTTCTACAATGTTTTGTTATATTTGCAAAAAAGCGTTTGCTATGTACGAAAGAAATGACATACAGAAAATTATAAATCGTCTTCGTGAACCGAGAAAGTTCATGCAAGTTGTTATGGGTCCTCGTCAGGTCGGGAAGACTACTGGAGTTAAACAAGCTTTGAAAAAATGTGGAGTTCCATATCTGTTCTTCACTGCCGATGCAGTACCTGCTTCTAATCATGCTTGGATAAGTGAATGTTGGACGGTGGCTCGTCAACGTTTGAAAACAGAAAACCTGTCGGAAATAATTCTTGTGATAGATGAAATACAGAAGATTTCCAATTGGAGCGAAATAGTGAAGAAAGAATGGGACATGGATTCATTTAATGAAATTCCAGTCAAAATTGTTCTTTTGGGTTCCTCACGGGTAATGATTGCAAAAGGCTTGTCGGAAAGCTTGGCAGGAAGATTTGAGTCTATAAAAATGTCTCATTGGAACTTACAGGAGATGCAGGATGCGTTTGGATTCTCAATAGAAGAGTATATTTATTATGGAGGATACCCTGGTGCCGCAGACCTGATACATGATGCGGAAAGGTGGGAGGAATATATTCATTCTTCAATAATCGAGTCTACCATCAATAAGGATATTCTTATGAATACTCCGATAAACAAGCCTGCATTGTTAAGGCAGACGTTTGAATTATCTTCTTCATATTCAGGAGAAATATTGTCGCTGACTAAGATGTTGGGATCATTGCAAGACGCTGGTAATACGACAACGTTGTCTTCTTATCTCAACCTTTTGAACGACAGTGGCTTGGTGACAGGTTTGCAGAAATATGCTGTTGATATGGCAAGGAAAAGAGCATCGGTGCCAAAATTCCAGGTTTATAATAACTCACTGAAGAATGTCTATTCCAATAAGCGTATTGACGATGCTTTGTCTGATCCAAGGTTATGGGGACGTATTTACGAATCGGCTATAGGTGCGCATATTGTAACTAATGCATTGATTGGTAATTATGAGGTATACTATTGGAGAGAAGGTAATATGGAGGTCGACTATCTAATAAAGAAGAAGAACGAGTTGGTTGCCATTGAAGTGAAAAGTAATGATGAAATGACCAATAAGGGGTTGGAATATGTAAGAGACCATTTCAATTGCTCTAACACTTTGATAGTTGGCCCAAATGGATTTCCTGTGGAGACTTTCTTGAAAATGAGTCCGGCGGATTTGTTTTAAAGAATTCCGCTCTAATTTCCTAGGCAATTTTGTACCCATTGTTGATTGTGCTATACAATACAATAAAGAAGAAAAGCGACGCCTTGGGCTAGGTGATAGTGAGCAATCCCCAAAAGATTACCAACGGATTAACGGTTCAAATAAGTTTGCTATATTTGTGTGAAAAATGGAAGAAAATATGCTAAATCCAATAGAAAATGTTGAGTTTTTTTAACGAAATATATTCGTAAAGCATTGATTTCTTTGTGCTTATAAACTATATGGTTTAACACATAAGAAATTGTAGGACTTTAAAACAAATATGGAAGAAAAAAGAAAAATGAATGATGACCAAGTTCGAAAATTTGAGGTGAAAGATTCAATTTGGTATATGTCACCTACTGGAGGAAATGTGTTCGTACTCTTTGGTTTTATTTTCCTTTGTTCGATAACATATTTGATTTCTAATGTTATAACAAGGTTACAAGTAGGCGAATACGGAATTCTCTATAATGGATTAGAAAAAGAGGGGAATAGTATACACTTCAATGGATATAGTAGCTACTCATTATATGATTATTATAGGCTTGAAGATGCTCTTGATGATTATAACGGTGAACGAATCAAGGTCATATACTGTTTATCATCTTCGCGAGTTAAGAATAAAGGTAAGGTAGTAATAAGAATAGAAGATTTGAATGGTCATCGGTTGCCACTTAATAGGCCTTATGATAATACACCATATTATCTTACGACAACTCACTTAGTTTTAACGATTGGAGGTATAATAACATTATTTTCAATCTTGCTTTGCATCTATATAAAGCAAAACAAGGTTCAGCGGAATGTATTTCATATAAGACAAGAGTTCTTTAAAAGAATGAATCAGCGATTTATGGGCGATATTCAATTAAATGCGTGGTATCTTGGTTCAAAAGAGCGTTGGCATACTTGTTTGTATAGTAAAAAGTATAATAATTTAAGAGTAAAGGTCGAATATGAATTTAGAGACATATACAAATATGATTGGAAATCAACGTTTAGGGTGACTCATGTAATAGTGGAGAACAATGGGCAAGAGGAGTCAATCTTTGATAAATTAAAAGATGAAGAGAGATTTCGGAAGGGTGTCTCTTGTAGTATAGAGTCTAACGGAGATGCTCAAATTTTAGTCGATTCATTTTTTGATTTAGTTGAAGGATATATAATAACCGTTACAAATAAAGCATAATGAAATCTATTTTTGAATTTTTGAGGCGAATTGTCTATTTTTTCGGATGAATTTAAGAAGGACGATTATATTAGGGTCTTGGTTTAACGTGTAAGGATTAAAACAAGAAGTAAAAATGACAATTAATGAAAAAGATTGTTTTGGGTATATTAGTAATATTGATCTTTGTAGAAGGATATTGGTTAAGAGTCTATAATCTTGAAAAAATACAATTAACCAATGAGAATACAGAGTTGAAATCTAAAATTAATAGTAATAATTATTCTTTTTCTTCTTTCTGTAGATTATTAACGTCCTGTTCAAGGAAAGATTCCATAACACTGCAAAATTTTCAGTCTTTTTTTCATATGATACAATTAATCTTGTATGTGAAGCTTCTGATAGTGAATTATCATTAATTTATCAGGATCAATATAAGCCGTTTACTTACGATAAAATTGTCAAAATTAAAGGATATGATCTTTATTACTTTTTGTTCAAAGACGATGTGTTCGTAAAGGTGATAAATTCTGTGTTTGACGATGATGAAATTGACGATAAAATTGTTTTTGTTTCATTAAACGAAACAGAATTTTTTATAGATTCAAAATGATGTGCTTAAAATGGATGCTTCATTATAGATTAAAAGTTCTTCAACTTTAACATATAAGCGATTTATAAGACTTTAAAACCAACAGTAAATCACAGAAAATCATGACAATGGAATTAGGCAGAGATATTTCTACTCTATTATTAGGCATTCTTGGATTCCTTCTTCCTCTCATATTTGTGCCCTTGCTACAAGGGGAAAGGAGTGTGATGATATTCGTCGTTGCCGTAATGATTTTCAGCGGGATGTTCTGTTTGACGCTCTTGTGGTGGGACGATGCATCTACTTGGTGGCTAATGGAGTATTATGGATGGGATCCCAATGGAATGTGCGATAGTGAATACTACCAAAACGTGGCGGAATGTGACAGGGAACGTGTACAAAAGCTATGGAACCACAACATGGGCGTCGGATGGCCCGTCAAAGCATTTCTTGTGTATCTATTTCTTTTCCCTCTGCAATTGATCCTATCCGCCATTGTATTCCTTTTCGTCAAACATTATAGGATACACAAAATTAGGGGGTATAAGGAATCATAGAACTTTAAAACAATTGTTAAGATTTATGAGAATCAAGAGTTTGGGAATGGTTGTCGTAGCTATATTGGGTTGTCCCTATCTTATTTTGATGACTTTTTGTCTCTATTCAAATTTTTACCCTAAAAAGGTAGCGGAATCTGCCCATTATGTGGTACGTCATCGCCTTAACGGAATTGATCTGGGCCAGTATTGTTTATATGAGAAGCGATTTCTATGCGACCGTTATTGTATGGATTTAGCCTCTGATAGCCTTATGTATGATTTGACAAATTTCCAAGTTGACGAGAAAGATTCACTTGTCTCTTTCTGTCTGGTACTCAACAAAGAGTGGCAAAGAGAGTGGGAAATGAGTGATAGTTGTAAAGAACATATCGTGCTTCCTATTCGATAATCTGAAAAACTTTGGATTTTGAAATGGTTGTGGTTTTTGAAAATAGTTTTACTTTTGTGGTGATTATCGGATAGAAGCCGAATAGGTAATTGATGGTGAAATATATTATGTATAGAACATGAAGAAGTTTATAAAAAAAATAAGAGATTGCATTAACAACGGGATTCTCTCCCTTTTGACATTCTTTGGCTTTTCGCATTATCGGTCTTGGAAAAAAACAGGATCCCCTTATGCTGGTATGTATGGAGCCCCACCTAATTATAATTATGGGATAGGAAGGTCGGAAAAAAATCAGCCAAGGCGTGGTTTCTAAATCGTGTTTTAACGTAAAATTTAAGAAATATGAGGAACCTGATATTTTTATTGGCAGTTTCATTTGTTTATGGCTGCAGTAGTAATGCTCCGAAGTCGGAAGATGCGAATCAAGCCGAACTGTCAAACAACAATAGCGAGGTGGTGAATGAGGTTTCACCCAAGGAGAGTGTTGTTGAGTACGAATATGTTGATTTGGGTTTGCCAAGTGGTTTGTTATGGGCGACCTGTAATGTCGGTGCGTCCAAACCGACGGAATATGGCGACTATTTTGCTTGGGGCGAGACAACCTCAAAGGAGACCTACGATTGGAATACTTATAAATGGAGTGAGGGTACCTACGAAACGCTTACTAAATATTGCAAGGAGAAGGCTGATGGTCTTCAAACACTCTTGCCTGAGGACGATGCTGCGGCAATCAACTGGGGCGGTGCATGGCGTATGCCTACAAGAACTGAACAATCCGAATTGAAAGAGGGGTGCACTTGGGAGTGGACTAGCGACTATATGGGTAGCGGAGTGGCAGGTAGCGTAGGAACGTCAAAGGCAAATAAGAATGTCATCTTCTTCCCCGCAGGAGGAAACAAGTTTGATGAAAAATTGGGCGGAGTGGGTGCATACGGACACTATTGGCTCTCTTCTTTGTCTGTGGACTATATGTCTAATGCGTGGACGATGGGCTTTGAAGAGGAGGACAACAACGAATTAAGCGAGAGTTGTCGTAATTATGGCCGAAGCGTGCGCGCGGTGCGTGAAAGATAAATGATTATAAAGTTTTTGTGACATACGAATGGCATGGACTGTTAAAAGTGACCTCGGCAGTCTAAGCGGTTCTAAAAACATGAATTTATAGAGGTTACCTCAAATTAGGCAGAAATGAAAAAACAATTCATCCCATTTGCAATGTTAGCATTGCTCTTCTCAAGTTGTAGTAATAGTGGCAATACAACAGAAAACCCAGGTGAGGCAACTGAGGTAGAAGAATCTCAAGATCCAGAGGTGGTAGTCGATTGGACGAAGCCAATTTACTCTTTAGGCGAAACCGAGAAGGATACATTGTCGAAGTGGGAATACAACGACAAAGGTCTAGAGATAAAGGAGATATTCTTCGATAATGGAAAGGTTGAGGAAACTACCATTTCTGAATACGATGCCAATGGTAATTGTATCAAAAATGTACAAACGGGCTCTTGCCATGGGGAAACTGCCTACACTTACGATGCTCAGAATCGCTTGGTCTATAGCAATGGTGATTTGTTTTCAGGAAACACTCATTGGTTCAGTTCGGAATTCACCTACGAAGGTCAAAAAAGTTTCGAAATGTCTCGTCAGTCGACAGAAGGTCAACCTGGTGCGTATGAATCAAAAACTGTTACCTATTACATGGATCCAGAGTGTAAGTACGACACCCTTTCTCAATCCTACGAAAAGGAAGTTTCCTATGATGCAGATGGCAACGAGGTCGCCAATGCTTTTAGTGATACATGTGTTACCTACACTACTAAGAAATATCAAGTGGTCAATGGTAAAACATTATTGGCAGAGAGTGCAACCTATCGTTTGTACGAGAAAGTATATCAGTTGTCCGTAAAATACACCTACCAATACGACGAAGAGGGAAATGTTTCTAAGGAAATCACAGAGACCTCTTATGATACTACGGAGGCAAACTACACTTACGACGGCAATTGTCAAATGAAAACGGAGGTTCGTACCAGCAAGGATGGTCGTGTGGATAAATCAACCTCGAAAACATATTATAAGGTTGACGAAATATCCGAATAAATCATTATTTTCCATCATACAAAGCAACGCTCAAAACTGGGCGTTGTTTTTGCTTTGATAACTGGAGGGCAAATAGTTTGCAGTCTCACTTTTAGACTTTTTTTTCTTTTAATAGTGAAGAAATAGTGAAGAAATTTCGTGTAATCGACTGAAATATAGTTACATTTGCATGTGGTAGTGTTTAGGGCATTAGTGAAGAAATGATACGTGTTAATATAACAAATGATATACTTGCGATTCATTGACGGATTTTGCAAGAATGACGAGAAAATGAGATATGAATCTTTATTGAAATGCCACGTTTTATTACTTGAATTTCCATGTCTTTCTTAAATATTGAGAACCTCCAGCGTTCTTCTTCTATAGAATATCATCCTTTGTTTCCTTTCCTTCCGCAAGGGACGAAGGTGCTCTTTCTGGGCAGTTTCCCGCCTCAACGCAAACGTTGGTGCATGGATTTCTTTTACCCCAATTTCATCAATGACCATTGGCGGATAATGGGTTTGCTCTTCTTCGAAGACAAAAATCATTTTGTGGATGTTGAAGCGAAGTGTTTCAAGTTGGATTTGATTGTGAGTTTTCTGCAAGAGAGGGGCATTGGTTATTATGACACGGCTGAGGCTGTAAGACGATTGAAAGACAATGCATCAGATAAATTCTTGGAGGTGGTGGAATATACCGACATCAATGCTTTGTTGGACAAAATCCCCGATTGCAAGGCCGTGGTGACAACGGGCGAGAAGGCTGCTGAGAACATTGTAGCACAAATGTCTCTTCCCGAGGTGCCTACTGTGGGCGGTTGCGTCCTTCTGCGTGAGGGCGTTTCTCTCTATCGTTTACCCTCTTCATCTCGAGCCTATCCTCTCAGTTTGGCGAAGAAGGCGGAGGTCTATCGGGGAATGTTCGAACAGTTGGAGATGCTATAGCGGAAGTTCCCTTTATCTCCTCACCACCACCTTTCTACCTTCCACTATGTAAACCCCATCGGCCCAATGTTCGGTGTTGATTGTTAGGTCGGTACTTTCGACTTTGAATTTCTTTAAAAGATATCCTTGGGCATCGGTGATATGGATAAATTGGCCTTTTTTTAATCCTTTGATAATGAGATTGTTTTCGGATTGAGTGATGACGAATGAATTGTTTGCCGTCTTGTTCAAGTTGCTTGTTGAGGCTCCCGTCAATTTTATAGGCGTTGCCGCACAATGATTGCCTGCACTGATGTGCCAGTTGTAGAACAGCATATACCAACCTTTGTTGTTGATCCAATCTAAGTTGCAACCCGTAAGTGAGATGAGACCTTCTATGGTATATGGAAATTGTATGTCGCTGTCAGTGTGCGAGTGGTAGAGGGGTGCTGTCGTCCCTATTGCATCAATATGGTAGTGTCCTGCCTTTAGTTTAACGCCGATGGGCAGGCGGGCTTCGTCTCCACCTTTCAGGTTGTTGTAGGTCTTGCAGAAGAGGATTGTGTTGTCATCTTCGTCTATGATGTGCAGTGTGGCGTCCAACTCTTTGGTGGGGTAGATGGAAATGGAGTCGATGGTAAGTTCTCGCTCCACGGTGAACTGCATGAATTCTTTGTCGAAGTTGTTGCGAGTCCAAGCGTTTTCTGTCAGTTGCTTTTTACCGACGTTTCCAATAAATCCATCTTCATCTTCAACGTAGATGTAATGTTCTCCTGATGGCATTGTGATGCTTTGTGAGTTGCCATAGCCTATCAAGTTGCCCTCTTCGTCTGTCCATTTGAAGTTGCCTTCCTCTTGAAGGGATAATTCGATTCTCTTTTCCGCCTCATCCATGATGTCATCCGCCGACAATAATCCTGAAGTCACGATTGTGCTGCCGGTTGCTGTTTCGCAATCTTTAGCCGAAACGCTGACTGTGTAGATGCCCGCATCTTTTATGGTTAGTGTAGGTTCGTTGGCTTGGGTAATGGTTTCACCATCTCTTTGCCATTGGAAGGTTATATCTTTGTTTGGGGGCATTTGGGTGTTTAGGGTGATGAAAGAAGAGGAACAGATGTGATGCGTTTCCTGAAGTTGCACTTCTAGTTTTTCTAATACGTTCACGGTGTCGTTTTGCGAACAATGTGCGCTGTCGGCAATGACGATGTATTGCCCCGGGGTAGAGGTGGAAAAGGTGTTGCCTTGGGCAATCTCTTTCCCATCTTTTGTCCAGCGTAGAGTGTAGTCCTTGGGCATATCAACATTGAAACAGGCTTCCCCTATGACACAAAGAGACTGGTCTGCTCCTGTGTTGGGTTTTTGGCACGTCTGAAAGCAGACATCTTCGTAGGAGGTTCCTATTAGGATGTTGTCCAAGTAGGTGTAGCAGGTATCGGTTGGACACCAACCTTCGTCGTCGCCGCCATGGAAGGTGGAGATGTAGAAATTGTCGATTTTGACATCGCAGGTGGTGAATTGTCTGCCAGTGAGGAGTAGCACCTCCTCACCATTCACCCATGCTTGCACCTCTCCATCCGCCTTGTCGGGCGCTGAATTCATCTTCACCCTTTCTGTAATGTGATACCATTTCCCGCGTTCTGCGATGACGGGTGTTCCGTCTGGATAGGTTAGTTGGATGTCCAGTCCGTAGGTGTCTGGTTTTAGCATGTCGTACAGGTAAAGAATCAGTTTGCCTCCGCTTCTCCACATGAAACGGGCAGACCATCCGTTGGTTCCGTCGCAGTTCCTGCCGCCTGAGCAGTTCTCTCCTCCAGCCAAGCCAGGCAGTTTGCCTCCGTAGTTGGTTGTTCCCCAAGAGAAGTTTTCGGAGAAACGCAGAGAGTAACTTGCGTACATTTCATCATGCGAAGGGAAAAGAAGCGAGATTTGGCAGCCCGTGTTGGTCGTTCCAAATTCATCTTTGGGATACATTATGCGAAGAGAATGGATGCCTTGATTAGCGATGGAATCGTCAATTTTTGTACGTTTTTGAAGGCCGTTATCCCAACTTGCGGGTTGGAATCCCTCCGCTTGCCATAGGTCGCGCGTCATGGAAGTGCCGGCTTCTTGATGCTCAAAACCTGTATGCATGATGACGGAGGCGTTGCTCGAGGCAGCGACGAACCAAAATAGAATGGCGATATGGATTTGGAAAAGAAATCTGTTCATAATGGTCTCTTGTTACGTTTTTTCTGCTAATGGCTGAAATTCACCCATAAAGATACGTTAGAATTAGGATAGAATGCTCCCTTTGTGAAACAATATTACCATTTAATGCTCCGATTTTTATAGAAAATTGGATAAATCAACGCTACATTTGTTATACTGAATTTAGAACCAACTATATTATGAATAGAATGAAAAGCACATTAGGAAAATGGATGGCGATGTCGGCACTTTTGTTGTCGCCTAGTGTTGTCTTGGCAGACAACCCGATTATCCAAACATATTATTCTCCAGACCCAGCTCCGGTAGTGATTGACGATACGGTCTTTGTATATACAGGTAATGATGAAGGTGGAAGTTTCTTCACCATGAATGGATGGCGTGTGTCATCTTCTACGGACATGGTCAACTGGACCGATCGTGGCACGCTCATCTTGCAGGCTAGTGATTTCCCAAATGCTAAGAAGAATGGTGACTGGGCGGCTCAATGTATCCGTCGCAACGGAAAGTATTACTATTATGTAACAGTGGAGTCAACTCGTGGAGGTCGTGCCATCAATGTGGGTGTTTCTGACCGTCCGGAAGGTCCGTTCAAGAATGCACTTGGCGACAAGCATCTTGCTGGACCGAACTGGGATTATATCGACCCAACTGTTTTGATTGATGATGATGGCCAGGCCTATCTATATTGGGGTAACCCTAAACTCTATTATGCGAAGTTGAACGAGGATATGATCTCTTTCTCAACTCCAATCCAAAGTACGGACCAAGGTTTTGCCCCTTGGGGACAAAAGTCCACTTATACAGAGGGCCCTTGGATTCACAAGCACGGCAACAAGTATTATATGATTTATGCTTCAGAGGGTGTGCCTGAATCTATTTCTTACTCTTGGAGCGACAGCCCTACAGGTCCATGGGAGTACAAGGGTGTGATTATGCCGAAAGGGGAGACAGGCTCAGCCTTTACCAACCACTCGGGCGTGATTGACTTTAAAGGGCGTAGTTTCTTCTTCTATCATAACCAACGACTTCCAGGAGGAGGCGGTTATACTCGTTCTTCAGCAGTTGAGGAGTTTACATACAATCCTGACGGAACAATTCCTTTGATGCACATGACGAATTTGGGTGTGGAAAATCCTATCCATTTCTTGGATCCGTTCAAGCGTGTCGAGGCTGAGACAAAGGCTTTCAGCTATGGTTTGGATGCAGGTAAGAATAACAATGGAGTCTATATTACTAAGATTCACAACAACGATTATATCAAGGTGCGTTGCGTTGATTTTGGCGATATGGGTGCTGATTTCTTCACAGCTTCTGTTTCAGGAAAGACGGGTTCGAGCATAGAAATCCGTTTGGACAAACAAGATGGAGAGTTGATTGGTACACTCGAAGTGGGAAATACGAATGGAGCTTGGAAGGAGATTGAATGTGAGGTTGCCAATACGATTGGCAAGCACGATCTCTTCTTCGTGTTCAAAGGTCCGGGGAATACTGAATTGTTCGATTTTGACTATTGGTATTTTACCAGCAATGCTGTAATCGTCCCTCAAACGCCTTATAAGGGTGAGGCTCATTCTATTCCAGGGAAAATTGAGTTTGAGGATTATGACGAGGGTGGTCAGAACAGAGCTTACTACGATAATGATATGGAGAACCAAGGTGGCGAATATCGTGAGGATCGTGTAGATATCGTTACCAATGATGAGACTTATTCTGTCGGTTATACCAACGCAGGTGAGTGGATGGAGTATACGGTTGATGTAAAGAAGACGCAAGAGTTTGATTTTGAGGCTCGTGTGGCTTGCGGTTTGAACACATCAGGTTTCCAATTGTTGTTGGACGACAAGGAAATCTCAGGCGAGATAGAGGTGCCAAATACGGAGGATTGGGATCATTATACAGTCGTAAGTGGTACAACAAAAGAGATGACCGAGGGAGAGCATATCTTGAAGGTTCTTTTGACAGGTGCTTATGCTAATTTGGATTGGATCCGTTTCATAGGCGAAGACGGAGAAGGCACAGATGCTGTCGAGTTGGAGAACTCGGTATGTTGTTTCCCTATGCAGGCAATGGTTTATGATATGGGCGGAAAGCAATTAGGAAGCCTTTCCATTGCTTCTGATGTCACTTCAGAGATTGCTCAGCAACTTGTTGAGGCTGGTTATCCTGCAGATACATATTTGGTTAAAGCCAAAGGATTCCGCAGGGTAGTGGTTTGTAAATAACAGTTTTTTAAGGTTGAATAATAACAAGAAAGGCTTTGACCGTCGATGGTTGGAGCCTTTTCTTTTTGTAATAGGGTGATGTCTAAAAAAGTTTGAATCTTTTAGTGGAGAATCAAAAATCATTTTATTTTTGTTGATTAAAATTATGAATCTGTCTATTGCTTGGGAGGCGATAGGCTTTGACGGACAAGGCATTTTATGCTGACCTTCCTTTTAGGTTGAAAATCAGTCGCCCCATGGGTGATTTGTAAATTTGGAAATATTATGAATGTTAAGTGTATCAAAGGTTTCTTATGTGCGTTGATGCTTCTTTCCCTTTTTTCTTGTGCAGACAAAGGTTCGGAGAAAAAGCAAGATACAAGTTCCTCGATGGCTTCTAATGTGAAAGTTACGCTGCGTGGCGTTGTGACCAATACCGAAGGTTGCCCTGTCCCTTTTGTGACAATGACCACGAGGGACGGAGAAATGGAGACTGACAGCTTGGGCGAATTCGTATTGGAAAATCCTAAGGTTGAGGGGAATCGTTATGTGGTGAAGTTCTCTAAGGAAGGGTTCTATGATTTCATCTATTCCAAAGAGGTTTTCGACTCTTCCTCTGTTTCGATTGTCATCTCTCCGCGAGGGAACACGGCTATCAGTAGGAGTCTCTCTTTTCAATCTAAAAAAGGAGTAGTTGTGGATGTGAATGGAATGTTGGTGCAAATCCCTTCCAATGTCATGGCCTACGACGATAATGGCGAGGCGTATGATGGTCTTGTCAAAATGGACGTGCTCTATCTCAATCCCGATTCAGCCAATTTCAAGCGTATGATGCCAGGTGGCGATATGTTGGCTTTGCGCTCTTCGCTCGATACGACGTTTCTCATCTCTTGCGGCATGGTGAATGTCTTGCTTTCGGATGAAAATGGGCGAAAGCTACAGTTGAGAGATTCCACGCAAGCTTCGTTGACCTATCCCATCCCGGTGGCTATGCAGAAGTCTGCTCCCGATACGATGCCGTTATGGTTTTTCGACGAGCAAAAAGGTTTGTGGATAGAAGAGGGCTTTGCGGTGAAGAGTGGTAATGTCTATAAAGGTGCCGTAAGCCATTTTACATGGTGGAATGGAGATTTCCCCAATCTATGTGCCCGTGTGAATTTGAAAGTTACGACGAAGAACGGCTTGCCTTATAGCAATGGTTTGGTGGGTGTGAGATTTAATTATGATGCCAATGGAGAAGCTACTTCTATGTTAAAAAACAAGATTTGGTATCTGTATCTTCCCGAATCGGAGTCGGCTTATTTGGATCAAGAAGGTTGTTCTCGTGGTTATGTTCCTGCCGGTGTGCCTATCGACTTTATTGTCTTGGGCGAGGCGATAGGTCGTTTAGATCCTTTGCAGGTGGGCCAAGAGGTGAATTTGTCGTTGGTGTGCGATGATGTAGATTGTATTGCCTTGAAATTTGAGGATGCAGTAGGCAATCCTTTGCCCCATCTTGGATTTAGAATGAGCCATGTGTCTTCTGAAAAGGAATATGGTTGGACGAATAAGAATGGAATTTTCTATCTCTTTTATAAAGAGACAGATAAACCAGTGTTGTATTATCAGTCAGAGAAGTTAGCTTCTTTTTCTGCTAAAAAATGGAAGGAGGCTCAGCTTGACACGCAAGTGGTGAAACTTGACTTTCAAGAGATTGATTATGATATCAAAGGGGATATCTCTCGTTATGCCCAAGTCTTTTTTTATGATGGCAAGAAAAAGTACTCATCATTCTTGGGACAAAAGATGCGACTTCCCGCAGGAAGAAAGTATGATGTGGTGGTTGCTGGTTTCAAAGTGGGCGAGATTCCGAAGAATCTACCAAAGGGAGAGAAGTGTGTTTTCGATTTTCATCCTTTGACGGTCGTCAATACCCGTTCATCCGAACCAGTGGATTACTATTTGTATTTGGTAGGGCGACCATTAGGTGCGCCGAGACCAGTGCAGATAGGGGTTACTGATGGCTATCAAATATCCACATCGCCTATCATAGATTATATGAAGGAGTTTAGTTTGATAGTTAATTGCAACGATGTGAGCTTTGCCGTCAATTACAAACGAAAGAATGGTTATTTCCAACCAATGGTGGTCGATTTGGCCAAGGCGGGTGCCGTAGCCAACGAGGTGGACTTCTATCGTTCCGATTCTCTGTTGTTGTCCTACCGTTTGACTCCGCCTCTCTATTCTTATGTGGAGAAAGATACGGCTTACTATTACTTCAAAGATGCGCTTTTGAAGCTGCCGAACTTCATGAAGGAGAAAAAGGCTGAATATAAGGCGTTGTTTTCTATAAAAGATGTTTGTTCCGCTACGGAGTTGCCGGTCAAGATGAAATTGCTGAAGGGAGGCAGAGTGGAGTATAGGGCAAAGTCGATGGTTCTCTATTTGAAAGACTCTTCGATGGTCGATATGGAGACGAAATTGGTGCTTCCTGCCGTGATTTTGGGCGATTGCAAGAAGGGCTCTTTGCTGTCGGTCGATCCGATGTTTCCAGAGTTGTCCTTCCCGTTGGATTTTGTCTGTCAGCATTCCCATGAAGTGTGGGACAATCTCTATGCGTGTAACAAGGAGGTTTCCTATTCGGCGGTGGAGAAGATGAGGAAGTTCATGGAGAAGAGGGGCTATGATGAGAGTGTTGTCAAGCGAATCCAGACGGACGATTACGAGGAGTATTGGTACTCTATGTTGCGGGATGACGGCAACGATTATCGGGTAAATATTCGCTACTCCAAAGGGGCTAAGATTGATCCTTCCGAGCAGAAGGTGAAGTTCCTCTTTACTGTCCCAGGTGGGTCGGGTTTGCCATCTCGAGGCGACTTGGAGAGTACGATGATGATAGAAAATTGTCCGTTGAAGAGTTGTCAACTATTTGTTGCCTATTCAAAGATGAATGTAATGGGTAGCAAGGAAGTTTTCAAGAAAGTAAAGGAGAAGGAAGAAAAAGAGGCTGAATTGGCGAAGAAGAACGCCAAAAAGAAGAAGAAAAAATGAGGGGTGGCTTGATGAAGACTATGATAGGTTGGGCAATCTTGTTGATGTGTAGCGTCAATTTGTTTGCCCAAGGCGAACTGGATTTTTCAAAGGTTAGGTTGAAGTTTTCGGTGCGTGTTGCCCGTGATGCGAGCAAGACGGCAATGGACTCATTGACTGGTGTTTTGAAGTTGAGGCCTAATGGAGAAGTGAGGCTAAGGCTTAGTATTGCTGATGTGATGCGGGTAGATAGCGAGCGACGCGATTCTTTGTATATTTACTTTGTAACCAACAAGTCCAAACAGGTGATGACCTGCCAAGAGGCGGACATATTAAATCCATCCCTTTCGTCTGCCAGTATGATGCGAACGGTTTATCGTTTGGATTCTGTTATCCTCAAACCGAAGAAGTCTTTGCTTCGTGTGAAATGGAAAGATCCGGAGGAGGAGGTTGCCAAACTTTATTGTGTCTATGACACCGTTTTTTGCAATCTCCACTATCAAGATAAGAATTTAGTGGAGCATGTGGTGACATTGAACAATAAGGATTCAGTTAATTTCCCAGCCCCGATCTATCGCTTGGGCAAGTTGTCGTTGATTAACCATTTTGACAGCACTGAGGTGAAAAGTGGGCCCTACTATTTAGTGAGTGGAACCACTGGACGTCGTTTGGGCACCTCTCGAACAGGCGATTTGGGTGAGTTCAACAAAAAGAATATTCAGACGGCAGCCGCCTCAAAAACGATGTCAACGCCGGTGATTAAATTTGAATCTGAATATGTTACCCAAATGCTTCCTAAAATATATATCAAGAACTGGCCTTTTGATGAGGTGGTAGAGGAGGGAAAGGAAGAAACGGAATAAAATGTCCGTTGAAAATTTCTTGCGATTGTAAAAATATGTATATTTAACCACTCGAAACTATAAAACACAACCAGAAGAATGAAGAAGGAACTTTTATCACTCTCGCTGATGTCAGCGTTGCTCTCTCCTACGATGGGGCAAAACAAAATGTATGTTTGGCAAAATGGTCAAGCCGAAGTGTATGAAGTGGCTAACGTGGATAGCGTAACTTTTCGTAAAGTCAACACTGATATAGAGCAAGATGAGAATGCTATGCCGAGCGACGCCAAGACGTTGGCATCTAAGATTGTAGCAGGTATCAATATCGGTAATACCTTGGAGGCGGTGGGCGATTGGTGCGGCAATTTGGAGACGTGCTGGGGTGCCTCGCCTGTGACTCAAGAGTTGTTGGATGCCTATAAGGCGGCAGGCTTCAATGCCGTTAGAATTCCAGTGTCGTGGCATTCGCACGAGTCGAACACGCAGACTTTCGAGATAGATCCAACTTGGATGGCTCGTATTAAACAGGTGGTTGATTATGCGATGAACGATGACCTCTATGTCATCCTCAATATTCACTGGGACAATGGGTGGCTGGAGAAGAACTGCACCAAGGCGAAGCAGGCGGATGTCAATAAGGAGCAAGCGGCCCTTTGGAAACAGATTGCCACTACATTTAGAGACTACGATGAGCATTTGATATTTGCCAGTGCCAACGAACCGGACGCTAACAATGCAGAAGAAGCAAGCGTCTTAAAAAGTTATCACCAGACGTTCGTCAATACGGTGCGTGCCACGGGAGGCAACAATGCCCTTCGTAACTTGATAGTCCAGGCTCCGAGTACAGCGATTGACAAGGCGATTGAATACGATGTCGTTCCTACGGACGTAGTACCTAACCGTATGATGATGGAGGTCCATTTCTATCCATATACCTATGCGTTGATGGAGGAGGATGCCGACTGGGGCAATTGCCATTATTTCTGGGGCTCGAAGTATGATAATATCGTTATCAATGGTGTGAATCGTTCAGTGGGTGCCAACGGTTGGTGTAATGAGGCGTATGTGAATGGCGAGTTTGCCAAGATGAAGTCGAAGTATGTCGATAAGTTGGGTATGCCAGTCATCTTGGGCGAGTATGCCGTGATGAATAGAGATTTGAAAGCTTCGGGTTACCAACAGACGTTTGAGGAGTCTCGTGCCTACTATTATGAATATGTGAACCGGGAAGCAAAGAAGAGTGGATTGGTGCCTTTCTTGTGGGAAACGCCGGGCAACATCTTTAATCGAGGTGTAGATGGTAATGCTGACTGCTCCGTTTCGAACAGCGTCCCTTTGGAGGGTATTATGAAAGGTGCGAAGGAGGGTAAATATCCGTTCTGAGATAATTAAGGAATTACCTAAAGATAAAAGGTAAACAATTACCATTCCAATTAAAATCCCGACTGCATAATTGCAATCGGGATTTTTAGTATTGCCGTGATAGCCAAGTATTGTTAAGCCACTTTTTTAAGGAAATGTTCTATTTTCATATTACCACTGTTTTGGGCCGTGTGGTGTGAGTGGTCCTAAAACGAAAGTAGGAGGAAAACTACTTCGTTTCCCTCCTACTTGATTCTGTTCAATCCGAAGATTAGAGGTTCTTGTTGTATTTGCTCCAGTCTGCAACTGCAGGAAGAACGCCCATACCGATAACCTCATCACGCATCTTGCAAAGGTGCTCGTAAGAAGCATCCAACTCAGCCTTCTCCTCAGCAGTGAGGTTAGCTTGAGTGTAAGAAACGCCGTTAGCATCGATTGTTGATTGCATAGCCATACATACGTTCTTGTAACCGTACATACCGTCCTTAACGAAGCAACCTGCAGGCAAAGTGAACTTCTTGCCACCCATTGCAGCCTCGATCATTTCGATAGAAACGTAAGCAGGGCTCAAGTTTGAAGAACGACCACGCAACTTGATGATGTTAGAACCACCTTGTACAGTCTTCAAACGGATCTCAGCGAACTTGTCAGCAGGGATGTTCATTGAAGAAAGTGGCTTGCCTTGGATCTTAACGTCTGAAGTTACAGGAACCATCTTCTCGCCGTGACCACCAAGAGTAGCACAACCAGTTACCTCGTATTGAGGGATGTTGAAGTACTTAGCCAACTCGCTTTGAAGACGAGTAGTATCCAAACCAGCCAAAGTAGTTACTTGGTTAGGCTTCAAACCAGACTTAACCAAAACAACCAAACCAGTGATGTCAGCAGGGTTGAAGATAACAACGATGTGCTCGCAGTTAGGGCAATATTTCTTAACGTTATCACCGAAGTCAGCAGCGATTTGAGCGTTACCCTTCAAAAGATCCTCACGAGTCATACCCTCCTTACGAGGAGCACCACCTGAAGAAACGATGAAAGAAGCGTTAGTGAATGCCTTCTCTACATTGTCAGTAAATTCGAAGTTGATTCCGTCGAAACCGCAGTGACGCATCTCTTCGTAAACACCTTCAAGACCTTGCAAATATGGGTCGTAAAGACAAATGTTAGAAGACAATTTCTTAACGGCTGCCAATTGAGCCATTGTTGAACCGATAGCGCCACCAGCACCAACGATAAGCAATTTTTTGTTTGTTAGAAAACTCATACTATTATAAATTTATAATGTTGTATTCTGTAAATTGTAAGGACAAAAATACAATTTATTTCGGACTATTGAAGATAATAATCGTCATAATTTTATAATAAAATTAGGCTTCAAAACGGAGGAACGGCCCAATTGTGTCATAAACAGCGAACGGTGTTGTTCGTCTTCTGTTTTATCTTGCCTTTTGTAGAGTTGCCATTTTGAAAAAACACAATGAATATTTGAGGCTGGACATCAGTGGACCTCATCGAATTTTATGCTTTTTCTCTAATTGTATAGGGTCCACATCTCTATTGGAAAATCACGAATTATAGAAGGTGGGAGTGGCTCTATTCGATAAAAATTGCCCATTTCATTGAAAAAATCGGTGGTTCCTGACGGAAAACTATGCCTAAAAAGTTTTAGTAATTGCCTAAAAAGTCCGTAGTTTTCTTGTATAGATGCTCTACATTTGCAATGTACAAAACAAACGGAAAATAGTCTTGTACATTGAAGATTATAAACCATACATCTATTACTAGTCAGAGTTAAATGTACTAAATGTTAGGACGGAATCTATTTTTTTGTTTTAGGTTGCACATCATCGCTGCACTCCCTTTCGCGGGATGCAGTTGATTGATGTGAGGAAAAGAAAACTAAAGGTTAAAGAAATAATAAAGTTTTGAGTATCATGGTTGTCCCGCTAGATATGTCTTTCCAAAAGACGATTTAGCGGGTTTTTTTGTGTGTGTCGTAAATTATTACTACATTTAACCGCTCAAATAGAGCAAACTTGGAACTATTATTTAGGTCGATTTTAGATGTATGGTCTGGCCGCCCCATCTTTATTTGTTTATTTGTATGAGCAAACAATTGAGATATATTGTTTTATGTACCCTTATTCTAATACTATCCGTGTCAACTTTGGCACAGGAACGGGTTCGTTTTGACCATTTTACGACAAAAGATGGTTTACAATCGAATAGAATTTATTCCATAACACAAGATTCGTTAGGCTTCATCTGGATGGCGACGGACTTCGGTGTTTGTCGGTTCGATGGTTGTACGTTCCGTTCGTTCCAACGATCGGATTATCCGGAAATGGCGAGAGACGAGATGCTTACTGTAGAAGGGTATGGAGACGGCGTCTTTGTCGGTTCGTCCAATGGTCTTTTGATTCAGTATGATCCTGACAAGGATAAATTCATCAACCGTAGTCCGGAAGAATTTGATCGTTCGTGTTATAAGGAGGTGAGAGGTTTTTATCTTCCACAAGATAGGAAGGGCTATGCTTTTACGGTGAGCGGAATCTATCAGTTCAATCCTAAGGATACGATTTTCACACATGAATTTGGTGCTTTCCAAAATTTGAGTGAGGAGTACGTCCGTTCGTTATATGTCGATGAATACGACCGTTTTTGGTTGGGAACGGTAGATAAATTGTTGGTCTTTGACAAGCAGGGAATCCTTTTACGCAAGTATGAGTTTACGCAGAAGATGAGGGGTTTCATCACCAGCATTTTGCGAGTGGGCGACAAGTTGGTGGTCTCTTCCTTCTCTGATGAACTTTGGATATTCGATATGGGCGAAGAGTTGCAACCGACTCCGACCATCGTTAAAACTCCCTTTACGAATGTGATGACCGTCATCAAGGATAGTCATGGTCGTTTCTGGTTCCCTACGGATGGCACGGGCTTGTGGTATTCCAATGAGTTGCCGACAAAGTCTTCCGATTTCGTCTCCATCTTGCCTTATGGCGTGGATGCAACAGAGATGAAAAAGGTCTATTCGATAAAGGAGGATAAGAATGGCGATATATGGGTGGGTACGCAATGTACTGGCTTGTGGCGTTATTGTTATGATCAGTTGTCGGGAGTCGTCACCTCCAATGATATTGGTTTCCCGCCTCGAGTTTGTTCTTCATTTGTTGAGGATACGGACGGAACGATTTATGTCGGAACGGACGGAGACGGAATCTATTCAGTTTCTCCTGATTTTAAGAAAATAGAACATCTTCCTTTCGACAAGGCGAATGTGTTGGCGATGAATTTGGCAGCTCCTCATAAGATATGGGTGGCCACATGGGGCGATGGTTGTCATTTGTTGGATGTCTCCACCAAACAGTCGCAGCGTGAGCATTTTGCGGGAATTGACAACCCGGTGAATTGTGCCTTGAGTTTGTCGCAGATGCCGAATGGTGAAGTTTGGGTGTCGTCGGCAGGTGACGGAATCTATTATAGAGATTTGGAAGGGAAGTGGACCCGTCTCCACATGACCGACTCCATGGTGATTCATCCCGATTTATGGCCTATCTCTTCTGTGGCAGGCAAGGGCGACGATTGTTGGGTTTTGACTACACGTACTATTTGGTTGCGTTCGGGAGGGAAACTTCGTTCTACTATCCCCGATGCTATAACATTGAAGACCTATAACCCTTTGGTTTTGGTGGATGCTGTCTCCGATGTGGACGGGTCTCTTTATGTTGTTGGCAACGAGGGATTCATTCATTACTCGAACACGGGCGTGGCTTTGGACACCTTGGATTTTATGCCTCCAGCTAGTTATGCCTCCATTTTGCGTGATCGGACGGGCAAATTTTGGGTTTCGGGTTCGGCCGGTGTCATCTCTTTTGATCCTAAGAAAAAGGAATATAATACGGTCTATCCTGAAGAGCAGATTTACTATTCTCGTTCTTCATTCCTTGATTCTCGAAATAGATTGTTTTTTGGTGCAAGAAACGGATTTGTCTCGCTTAGCCTAAACTCTTCATCACACGGAGATCCTTTGCCTTATTTCGCTTTCTCGGAGTTGTTGGTTGAACGAAAGAGAATCCTTCCTTATACGGAAGAGCTATCGGCTGGTTGCCTGGCCAAGTTGAAGCATTTGGATTTGGAGGCGGAGCGTACGGAGGTTACATTCGCTTTGGATAGGCTCTCATTGCAAAATGCTCAAAGTATCAAGTGCTTTTATCGGTTGTCGGGCTTAAAAGAGGAGTGGATGCCCGTTGAACCGAATGGTAAGATTTCGTTCTCTTATATTCCGCAAGGCGAATATGATTTGCAAGTTAAGGCGATCGCTTTGGATAACCCTTCTTTCGAGAAACGGATCTCTTTGAAGATAAGTGTTCTCCCTCCATGGTGGGCCTCATGGTGGTTCATCTTGTTGTCCATTTTATTCTTGCTTTCTTTGATTTCTCTGATCGTTTGGATGAGAATGCGCACTTTGATGCGTCAACGTCAGATTTTGGAGGAGAAGGTGGAAGAACGTACTTCTGAATTGAAGAGAGTGCTTTGCGACAAGGATCGCTTGATTTCTGTGATTGCTCATGATTTGAAAAATCCGATGTTTGCCATTGTGGGAGCATTGGAAAGCGTGGTTTCGAAGAACAAGCAAAGCGACGCGCAAAATAAGACGTTGGTTGATATTTATGGTTCGGCAAAACATCTTCAGGACGAGATGGTTGAACTTTTGAATTGGGCAAGGTCGAAGCGTGACGATATTGTGTGTCACCCAACCGATATAGATTTGGGTTTTGTGACGAATAACGCTTTGTTCCTTTTGCGTGCTATGATGGACGAGAAACACATCAAGTTGGAGAAGAATATAGACTTGACTAATCGTGTTTATGCTGATTCTCGCATGATAGGAACGGTTGTTCGTAATGCGTTAAGTAATTCCATCAAGTTTACGCCTCGTGAAGGTTCCATTATTATCAAGGCATGGCAAGAGGCCGACCTTTGCAAGATGGAGATAACGGATACGGGAAGAGGTATGTCGGAGGCTCAACTTCAGCAGTTGCAGTCGGAGGGTTATTGCAACTCTACGTTGGGAACGGAGCAGGAGAAGGGAACCGGCCTGGGCTTTAGAATTTGTTACGACTATATGCTTCGTAACAATGGAAAGATGGAGGTGCGTAGTGTGGAGGGCAAAGGTACGACTGTGGCTTTGACATTGCCACTTTCGGAAGTTCCAGTTTCTGACGAGTTGCTGCAGGCTCAAGCACAAACGGAATTTGAGGTCGATGCCGATTTGCTGAACGGGAACACGGTTCTGGTGGTGGATGACGATCCTTTGATTTGTTCGAATATGAAGGGCGTGTTGGAGCCATATATGAAGGCTTTGACAGCGGTCAACGGTGCAGAAGGTTTGGCTGTGGCCATGGAACAGATGCCAGACTTGGTGTTGAGCGACGTGGAGATGCCTGAAATGAACGGAATAGAGATGTGTCGCGAATTGTCAAAGAACGAGGCAACTTGCCATATCCCAATATTATTCTTGTCTGCACGAAATGACGATGTGGACCGATTGACAGGCTTGCAGAGTGGCGCTATTGATTATATTTCCAAGCCATTTAGCAATTCGGAGTTGTTGTTGAAAATTGCCAACATATTAAAAATAAGACAAAATCAGCAGCAGCGTCTGTTGGCTCAACGCATTCAGTCGGGTGCCAAAGAGGAGCATAAGGAGAAGACGGTTGATTCGTTGAATCCTTTCGTGGCTTCAATGATGACGGTGATGGAGCAACGTTACGCCGACTGCGAATTGACGATGGATGCTCTGGCTCGTGATTTGTGTGTGAGTCAATCTACATTGTTGAGACGCGTGAAGTCTGTCACGGGAAAGACTCCAATTGAGATTTTGGTGGAGTTGAGGCTGACGAAAGCAATGGAATTCATTAAGGCGAAGTCGGCCGACCAATCCATTGGAAATATAGCCTATGAGGTCGGATTCAACGATCCTTCCTATTTTGCCCGCAAGTTTAAAGAGCATTTTGGCACTTTGCCTTCTCAGGTGTAGGGTGTCTTTGGGAATATGTGGTCCAATCTCGCATAAGTCATAAAAGATCTGTGTTGGGATTGGACATTTTGTAAAAATTAAACCTTGGACACTACCATTGTGTTATGAATGGTAGTGATTCGATAATTTGAAAAGGCGGATTTTGTTGCAAAATGTCACGAAAAAATCGTTTTGTGTGTCCGAAAGTATGTACTTTCCCCTTATCGTAGCACACTTTGGCAAAAGGTTAATTTTTTATGCAAAAAACGTCCTTTGTATTGATAATATACATAAATTTGCAATGTTTTACGAATAAATATTCATGCGGTCTGAGGGACGGATTTTGCTGAAATATATATATCGAAAAACGCAGTTATTAATGATATTTTAGTTTATTTTGTCAAGGTGAAAAATAAGGCGAAGAGATTTGCAGCGATTAAGGAGTTAATCCAAACCACAGAGGTTGGCAATCAGGAAGATTTGCTTCGAATGTTGTCAACAAAGGGGTTTGATGTGACGCAGGCGACATTGTCGAGAGACTTGAAACAACTGAAAGTCGCCAAGATTACGAATGCCATGGGTGAGTATGTTTATCGTCTTTCCCAACAGCCCGCAATGTCTGCAGAGCCCAAACAAGGCTCCTATGTCTCTCCGAATGTTCACGTCACGATGGATGTCTCTGGCAACATAGTTGTCTTGCACACGAGAGCAGGATATGCAAGTGGTTTGGCCTACGAAATCGACGACAAGGCCTCTGATGTAATAATCGGAACTGTGGCAGGCGAAGACACCATTATCGCAGTGATGAGAGAAGACGCTACGATAGACAAAGTAAAGTCTGTTTTGAGTGGATTCATTCCCTCATTAGAGTTGTAATTGGAAATTAAATATAAAAACATATAGTTCTGTTAAATTTAAGATAGACATGAATCAGGATCAGGAGATTGAGATTATGGTGGCCGACGAAAGCCACATCAGTTATGTTGATACTATTCTTGACACGATCGCAAAAGCGGCGAAGGTTCGTGGTACGGGAATCGCAAAGCGTGACCCAGAGTATGTAAAGATGAAGATACGTGAGGGTAAGGCTGTTATTGCCCTTTGTGGTGATGATTTCGCTGGATTCAGTTATATCGAGACTTGGGAGAACAAGAAGTATGTGACTACTTCTGGTCTTATCGTGCCTGAGGCATACAGAGGTCGCGGTTTGGCTCGCCGCATCAAGCATATTACATTCACATTGGCCCGCAAGCGTTGGCCGGAGGCAAAGATCTTCAGCCTTACGTCTGGAGCTGCCGTTATGAAGCTTAATACGGCTTTGGGTTACCTGCCAGTGACATTCGCTGATTTGACCGAGGACGAGTCTTTCTGGAAAGGTTGCCAAGGATGTGTGAACTATGACGTTCTTCAACGTACAGACCGTCGTTACTGCATCTGTACAGGCATGTTGTTCGATCCAAAGGAACCTATGTGTGTGGAGGCTGCCGAAAGAGAGTTGGCCAAGGATCCAAATGTTAAGAAAATCGTTATTAAATAAAAATAAATTATAATCATATATGGCAAAGAAAAAAGTTGTAGTGGCATTCAGTGGTGGTCTTGATACTTCATTCACTGTAATGTATCTTGCAAAGGAACAAGGTTATGAAGTTTATGCCGCTTGCGCAAACACTGGTGGTTTCAGCGAGGAGCAATTGAAGGCAAACGAAGAGAACGCTTATAAGCTAGGGGCTGTAAAGTATGTTACTCTTGACGTAACTAAGGAGTATTACGAGAAGAGCCTTAAATATATGGTTTATGGAAATGTATTGAGAAACGGTACTTATCCTATCTCTGTGTCTTCAGAGCGTATTTTCCAAGGTATGGCTATCGCTCGTTATGCTAACGAGATTGGTGCAGACGCTATCGCTCACGGATCAACAGGTGCTGGTAACGACCAAGTTCGTTTCGATATGGCATTCTTGGTTTTGGCTCCAGGTGTTGAGATCATCACTTTGACTCGTGATATGGCTTTGACTCGCCAATATGAGATTGATTATTTGAATGAGCACGGTTTTGCTGCTGATTGGACTAAGTTGAAGTATTCTTACAATGTTGGTATTTGGGGAACTTCTATCTGTGGTGGTGAAATCTTGGATTCTAAGCAAGGTCTTCCTGAATCAGCTTATTTGAAGCAAGTTACCAAGAAGGGTAGCGAAGTTTTGAAGATTGGATTCAAGAAGGGTGAGATCGCTTCTGTAAACGGCGTTGAGTATGCTGACAAGATTGAGGCTATCAAGAAGGTAGAGGAGATCGGTGCTGCTTACGGTATTGGTCGTGATATGCACGTTGGTGATACTATCATCGGTATCAAGGGCCGCGTTGGTTTCGAGGCTGCAGCTCCTATGTTGATCATCGGTGCTCACAAGTTCTTGGAGAAATATACACTTTCTAAGTGGCAACAATATTGGAAGGACCAAGTGGCTAACTGGTATGGAATGTTCCTTCACGAGTCTCAGTATTTGGAGCCTGTAATGCGCGATATCGAGGCTATGTTGTCTGAATCTCAACGTAATGTTAATGGTGAGGTTTCTCTTGAACTTCGTCCATTGTCATTCTCTACAATCGGTGTTGATTCTGCTGACGACTTGGTTAAGACTAAGTTCGGTGAGTATGGCGAGATGAACAAGGGTTGGACTTCTGAGGAGGCTAAGGGCTTCATCAAGGTTACATCTACACCGCTTCGCGTATATTATGCTAATCACAAAGAAGAGGGTAAAAATATCTAATACGTTTTAGGCATAGCCTAAACGCAAAAGGCTGCCCTTAATCGGGTGGCCTTTTCTCGTTTTTTTATAAATTTGCGTTATAATTTGTAAATCATAGGGGTGAGTTCGTTTGACAGCCCTTAAAAAGTTAGAAAAATGGTAAAAGTAGGTATCATAGGCGGTGCCGGTTATACGGCAGGAGAACTTCTCCGCATCCTTTTGAACCACCCTCAGGTGGAGATTACTTTCGTAAATAGTAGCAGTAATGCTGGAAACCATCTTTATGATGTTCATGAGGGACTTTTCGGTGAGACTGATATTCTTTTCACAGATCAATTGCCTTTCGACAAGGTGGATGCTCTCTTCATCTGCTCTGGTCATGGCGACAGCAAGAAATTCTTGGATGAGCACGAGAAGGAGATTCCGGCTTCTGTGAAGATTATAGACTTGTCGCAAGACTATCGTAACGAGAGTTGTGGTTTCGTATATGGTCTTCCTGAGGTGAACTGCGAACGCATCCGCAAGGCTAATCGTTTGGCAAATCCTGGCTGTTTTGCTACGGCTATTCAAATCGGTCTTTTGCCTTTGGCTGCCAACGGCCTTATCAAGGGCGAGGTCCACACCAATGGTATCACGGGTTCTACGGGTGCTGGTGTTAAGCCTGGTGCAACTTCTCATTTCAGCTGGAGAAACAACAACATCTCAATCTATAAGGCATTCAATCACCAACATCTTTTGGAGATTACGCAAACTATGCGTCAGTTGCAACCTGGTTTCGACCATGCAATCAACTTCCTCCCTGTAAGAGGTGATTTCGCCCGTGGTATTTTTGTCTCTTCTTATATCGACTGCGATTTGGAAATCGAAGAGATTCAGAAGATCTATAAGGATTTCTACAAAGATGCTGCTTTCACTTTCGTCATGGATGCTAATCCAGACTTGAAGCAAGTTGTTAATACGAACAAGGGTATTGTTCATGTAGAAAAGCATGGTAATAAGTTGCTTATTATCTCTATGATCGACAATTTGTTGAAGGGCGCGTCTGGCCAAGCGGTACAAAACTTCAACTTGATGTTCGGTTTGGATGAGAAGGCTGGCTTGAAGTTGAAGCCAAGTGCATTCTAAATTGTAAATAGTAAATCGTAAATTGTAAATAAAAGATGAATTTGTTTGATGTATATCCTTTGTTCGACATCAATATCGTAAAGGGTAAAGGGTGCCATGTTTGGGACGACAAAGGACAAGAGTATCTTGACCTCTATGGTGGTCATGCTGTAATTTCAGTAGGTCACGCTCATCCTAAATATGTAAAGGCAATCAGTGAGCAAGTGGCACAGTTGGGCTTCTATTCCAACTCTGTAATCAATACGCTTCAACGCGAATTGGCTGCCAAATTGGGCAAGGCTTCTGGTTATGATGACTATTCCTTGTTTTTGATAAATTCTGGTGCAGAGGCTAACGAAAACGCCTTGAAATTGGCCTCTTTCTATAATAATAGACGTCGTGTGGTTTCGTTTAAGAAATCATTCCATGGTCGTACTTCGGCTGCTGTTCGTGTGACAGACATTCCTAAGTATGTGGCTCCTGTAAACGAGGGATTGGATGTGACTTTCGTTGAGTTGAACGACATCAATGCCGTTCGTGCTGAGTTGGCAAAGGGCGACGTCTCTTCTGTCATCATCGAAGGTATTCAAGGTATTGGAGGTATCCAAGTGCCAAATGATCAATTCATGCGTGATTTGCGTGCTTTGTGTACGGAGACTAACACAGTTTTGATTTTGGACGAAATTCAGTCAGGATACGGACGTAGTGGTAAGTTCTTTGCTCATCAATATGCAGGCATCAAGCCAGACATCATCACAGTAGCAAAGGGTATTTGTAATGGTTTCCCTATGTCGGGTTTGCTAATCAGCCCTATGTTCACTCCTGTTTACGGTCAGTTGGGTACAACATTCGGTGGTAACCACTTGGGTTGTGCTGGAGCTATTGCTGTTTTGGACATCATCGAAGAGGAGAAGATGATCGAGAATGCGGCTAAGGTTGGAGAGTTCTTGCTCGCTGAGTTGAAGAAGTTGCCAATCAAGGAGGTTCGTGGTCGTGGTTTGATGATTGGTTTGGAGTTTGAGCAACCAATCAAGGAGATTCGTACCAAGCTTCTTTTCGAGCAGAAGGTATTCACGGGTGTGGCAGGAACAAACACTATCCGTTTGTTGCCTCCTTTGTGCTTGACAATGGACGATGCAAAAGAGTTCATCAAGCGTTTTAAGGCTTGTCTATAAGCTGTTAAGTTTAGTATAACTGAGTGCACCGGAATTTGTTTTTTGGTGCACTCTTTTTATAAAAGAACGATATGAATATTCTAATCCTTAGTGGAAGTCCTCGTAGGGACGGCAATACTGATCTATTGGTGGAGGCTTTTGTAAATGGAGCATCGAAACATCATAGTGTGGAGGTGGTCTCTATTCATGATTACAAAGTGAATCCTTGCATTGGTTGTAATACATGTTTTAACCGTGAGGACCAATCTTGCTTTCAAAAGGATGATATGTCTGTCATTTACGGAAAACTCTCCAGGGCGGATATGTTAGTGCTCGCATCTCCTGTCTATTTCTACGGAATAAGTGCCCAACTGAAGGCTCTCATAGATAGATGTCATAATCCGATTAGAGATTCCTTTCATATCAAAAAAACGGCCTTGTTGCTTGTGGGTGCGGCCACTTTGCCAGAGTTGTTCGATAGTATTCTTTCGCAATATCAACTTTGTGTCAACTTTTTCCATTTGGAAGATATGGGACGAGTTTTGGTGCGTGGCGTGAAAGAGAAGGGCGAAATCGCTCAAACGGAAGCCTTGAAGCAAGCCTACGAGATGGGAAGTGCTTTGTGACTATGCAGAGCGTAATTTGAAAGGGGGACCTCATGTTAAAAAGATAGTCGTAGAATGGCTGAGAATTGGGAAATATATGCTTAGTCAGGCTCACAAGGCGAACATTGATTATCGCATTGGCAAATTCTTCGTCCCCGAAACAGTGAAATTTGAATGGAAGGACGATGATTATCACGATTAAAGAGAGTGGTGCGTAGAAACAAAAAATAAAGGGTATCTTCCCAGACACCCTTTATCCCATTTTAACTTAAACCTTAACTATGAAAAATCTACCTATTTTGTTTGCATTACAAATGTAGTGCTTTTTGTATTTCTATGCAATTGACAAAAGTTAAGTAATCCACGGATGTTCGTCCGATTTTTACATAAATCCGCATTCTATAGCCTTTATTTTTGTTTCTCAAAAAAAATAATAGAGATGAAAGATTACACAATTCGATTAGAACAGCAGAAAGAGCATCAGGAAGTGGAAAACTTAGTTAGAGAGGCGTTTTGGAACGTCTATCGGCCTGGATGCTTGGAACACTATGTGATGCATTGTTTGAGAAACGATGAGGCGTTTATTCCTGAATTGAACTTCGTGATGGTGGTTGATGGTCAACTTATCGGTCAGGCTATGTGCATGAGGGCGGAAATAAGACTTGACAATGGAGACCGATTGCCCATCATGACGCTTGGGCCTATTGGTATCTTGCCTGCCTTTAAAAGACAAGGTTATGGGAAGGCTCTGCTTGATTATACATTGGTGAAAGCTACAGAAATGGGTTTTGGAGCCGTTTGTTTCGAAGGAAACATAGATTTCTACGGGAAAAGTGGCTTTACATTTGCCTCTAATTTCAACATTCGTTATCATGGACTTCCAGAGGGGGAAGATGCTTCATTTTTTCTTTGCAAAGAGTTGAAAAAAGGCTATCTTGACGGAATTTCTGGCGAGTATGCTACTCCGCAGGGATATTTTGTGGACGAGGTTGAATGCGAGGTGTTTGATAAACAATTTCCTGCCAAAGAAAAGCTGAAATTGCCAGGGCAGTTGTGGTGATATGATACAGTTTTTGACCCGATTACCGAATGATCGTCTTGCCCCATATATTCGAATGTATTTTTGGGCAAAGGATGACAATCCTCCTTTGGTGCAACGCATAGTGCCGAATGGGGAGATGGGATTGTGTTTTTATCGTAGCAATTCTGTGACCTACTTGGGATTGGGCGAACGACAAAGTTGTTTGTCGGGACAATTCGTTCATTATCAAGATATTGTTTCTAATGGAGGCATCGAAATTGTAGGGGCACATTTTACCACATTGGGAGCACATCTCTTTTTCCGCATGCCATTGAGAGAGTTGTTCGGGAAAACACTCTCTCTTTCCGATGTTAATGATGAGGGTCTGGTGGCTTTGGAGGAGAAAATCATGGCGGCCTCCGATTGTCAAGGTTGTTGGGATTTGTTGGATGCGTTTTTTTTGAAACGTATAGTCGAATCGGCAGAAGATTCACTTAATATCCGTCGTTTACAGCGGGCCATTGCTTATGGGCAAAGGCATCTTTCGGATGCTCATATATGTGATGTGGCTTCGGAAGCGTGTTTAAGTGAACGTCATTTTTCTCGTTTGTTTGCTGATATGGTGGGCCTTTCGCCCAAAGATTATTTACGCTTGCAACGTTATCACCAAACATTGCATGATTTGAAGAACGCCAACCGAACGGCACAAGAATCCTTTACGGAAATAGCTTGGGGAAATGGCTATTATGATTTTTCTCACCTCTCGTCCGATTTTCGTAAAATAAGCGGTTATTCGCCCACTCAGTTGCTCAAAGAGTCGGCCAATGATGATGATTTGGTAGGGTGGAGACTATAGAATTAAGAGTTAAGAATTAAGAGTTAAGAAATGTGCAGAAAGAGCGACACGCAATAGCCATGTCCGTAGCGTAAAGAGAGAATTAAAAATGTCCGAAGAAATGTCGCACAGGCATTTCTTCGGACAATATATTACATAAACACCTTATCCAATGTGTATAGAGAATCCATGGTGAAACTCTCTGTTTTTGCCTCTTTTGAGATATGGTTGAAATCTCGGATAGGCGTGGTGATTTTCTTGCGTGTTAGGTAATTAACAGACACCTTTTCCCCTTCTCCGAAGCGTCCGAAATCTTCTTCCTCCAAGCCGATACAGTAGAAGTCTCCGTCTTGAAAACGGAAGAGGTGGGTAGCGTGTCCATGTTCATCTGCAGCTTTATAGTCGAAGTTTTTACGCTCGAATCGAAGCGCACCTTTATCTGTAATGCTGATGTAAAGAGGCTGCCCATATTCGCTTGCCCCGATTGATTTAGGATAGTGTTTGAAGAGCGTGTACTCTCCGTTGGCATCTCCAAAATAGATGCGTAGTTCCACAGGATTGTTGTCAATTGGGAAATTGTCTGGGTCTTCGATCAATTCTGGATCTTCTCCGATTTCCATGATTACGAGGTCGTTAAATCCGTCTTTGTTCAAATCGCCTTCGGTATAAAAGGCGGAGTAGCCAGCGATATGCAGTTCTTCTTTGGTCTTACCTTTCTTTAAGATACGCTCCTTGTAGTCCCTCTCTCTTGCGGTTTCTGGGGCAACCATGTCATCTTCGGAGATTGATGGTTCAATATCTGGGAGTGTGTCCTCGGTGACAACCTCTGTATTTGTCTCAGCCTCTTGGTTTTGTTTGGCAGAGTTACATGCAGTTAAAGAACTGATGGTCAGTCCTATCGCCAAGAATAGTTTAATGTCCTTATTCATTATTTTTTGTGTTTAAAAATAGAAAGGATAGAGCGAACTCTATCCTTTCTATACTGATTATGATGTTGGTTTTATATTTTCAAGTTCTCTGCCCCTTCGTTTCTCTCGCCCTCTACTTCGTCAGTCTTCTTTCTTCTTCTTAATTCGAAGTCGCGTCCGAGATATTTTTCTTTTACGATTGGGTTGGCAGCCAACTCTTCAGGTGTGCCTTGGAAAAGGATTCTACCTTCGAACAGTAGGTAAGCACGGTCGGTGATGGTGAGTGTTTCATCCACGTTGTGGTCGGTGATGAGGATACCGATATTCTTGTCTTTCAATTTCCAAACGATGTCTTGGATGTCTTGCACGGCAATCGGGTCCACACCTGCAAAAGGCTCGTCGAGCATGATGAATTTGGGTTCGATGGCAAGGCAACGGGCAATCTCCGTACGGCGGCGCTCACCTCCAGAAAGTCTGTCGCCCAAGTTCTTACGCACATGGCCTAAGTTGAACTCTTCGATGAGGCTCTCCAATTTCTGCTTTTGGTACTCTTTCGAGAAGTTGGTCATCTCCAACACAGCACTAATGTTGTCCTCAACGCTCAATTTTCTAAATACGGAAGCCTCTTGTGCAAGGTAACCGATACCGATTTGAGCTCTTTTGTAAACGGGAAAACTTGTGATGTCTTGGTCGTTCAAGAAAATCTTTCCTTCGTTAGGAACGATAAGTCCAGTGGTCATATAGAAGGTGGTTGTCTTTCCTGCCCCGTTAGGGCCGAGAAGACCCACGATCTCTCCTTGCTTTACGTTGATAGACACATGGTTGGCAACCGTTCTCTCTCCGTATTTCTTTACCAAGTTGTCGGTCCTAAGGACCATTTTATCTCCGTTATCCATTGCGTTTGTATTTTGCAAAATGAGGTTATTTGCAAAGGTATGAAAAAAGAGTTAAGAATTAAGATTTAAGAGGTAAGATTTACGAATTATGGTCATTATTGTGCAGATGAGCCATGTTTAGACTTAAAACGGCATGATAGGTGAACTCCTATCATGCCGTTGGATTTTCTGTCATAGGTTAAACGAATATGCTAATCATTCCCCCTTTGCCCAATATTGGCATTTGATGCCTTTTACGCCTGGTTTCACTACGAATGTCTTTCCTGCTTCGGGGTAGTTCTTCTCTTCGCCTTCGGGCATCCAAAGGGAGCATGTGGTGATATAGAGTTCGTCTAAATTCTCTCCACCAAAAGCCAAGGCAGAGACGTTAAGTGCGGGGACGTCGATTTTTTGGAGCATTTCGCCTGTTTGAGGGTTCCATCGTGTGACGCAGGCTGCTCCCCAGTTGGCAATCCAAAGCATGCCCTCTTCGTCGATAGTGTTGCCGTCGGGCGTACCTAAGCTGTCGGGTAGGGTGATGACCTCTTGGCGATTACTGATCGTACCTTTTTCTTCGTCGAAATCAAAGGCGGAGACCTTTTTTGTAGGGGTGTCTTGATAGTACATCTTCTTGCCGTCGGGCGACCAGGCTACTCCATTGGAAATTGTCACGTTGCTGAGCACTTTCTCGCTCTTCATGTCGTTCTCCACCTTGAAGAAATTGGCTTTCAGAGGTGTGCAATCCTTGTCCATCGTGCCCACCCAAAGGCGACCTGCTGCATCGCATTTGCCGTCGTTATAGCGGTTGCCTGCTTCTCTTCCTTCTGGGTCGCCGAGCAAGGTGAGTTGCTCGCTCTCCAAGTTCATCTTATAGATGCCGTCTTCCAAGGCTACGACAACCTCGTTTTCCTTGTAAGGGACGACCGTTCCAATCTGTTTGCCTAACTTGATTTCTCTGTTTTTGCCGTCTTGTGGCGTGTAGATGAATAGACTGCCTTGGGTGTCTATCCAAAGCATGCGGTGATACTTATAGTCCCAGATGGGACCTTCTCCGACGCGTGTGATGGTGTCGATAGCCACAGAGACAGTGGCCTTCTCTTGCTTGATTTCCATTGTTGTGTTGTTTTGGGAATTTTCTGCAGGTTGATGGCATGCAGAGAGACATGCACAAATGGCTGCACATGCGATTCCTTTTGAAAATTGAACCATATTGTTAAACATTTATACTGTATCTTCTTGTTGAAAATCAGTTAGAAACGGGATGGAATGTTCCTCATTTCATTTCATTATGTTTCAAAAGTAACAAAAATTCTTTAAATTTACAGTTTGAAGTAAAAATGTAATAAACTACTTAAAAAGGATACTTATGTTAAAAGAAAAATTGGAGGAATTACTTGATTATGGGGTGGCCTTTTTCCTGATTATGATTTTATTGTCGACAGTATGTTCTTGTGCTGCAGCCGTTTTTTATTGTTTTGATATGTTCCCGAAGTTTGTTGATGTTGTGGCTTATGTGAATTTTATAACTTGGATTGCGACATTGGCATTTTTCTTCTTAACCCGTATCTTAAACAACGAAAATGATACTTGGCTGTTGTTTCTCGTCCCCCTATTTTGTGTATTCCTTATTTTTGCATGTGCTATGCCATATCCTTTTTTGATTGGTTTTTTCTTGTCGCATTCTGTTGTTACTGTTATATTGGCACTTGTTGCTTTCTTGGTGGCAGTCGGCATAATCCCAGTGAATTTTGGTCATTGATGATATTCCGCAATAGTGCGAAGTCGCTTGTTCGTTAGGAATTACATACAATTTGACCCAAAATATAATTGTCAGTTTTAAACATTAATTGTCATTAATCGTCCATTAATTTATT
>JAKSKZ010000044.1 GCA_024401475.1 Paludibacteraceae bacterium
AGTTTTTTGATGGCCCAGTCAAAACGGATATAATTTTTTGCCATAAGTATGTAATGTATTTTATTTTCGCAAAAATATAAAAAAAGATTGATTAGTAGTATGTTGGGCAAATGAAAAGGGCAATAGCATTTCTGCCATTGCCCTCAATGTTAAGAAAGAAAGTATTTAATTACTTTCTGAAGAAAGCCAAGTTCTCTTTCTTGAACTCAGCGATGTACTTAGCGTGCTTCTCGACTTCTGCCTCACCCATTGCAACGAATACGTTAGCTGACTCGCTGAACAAGTTCTCGCGAGAAGAATCAACGATGAGCAAGTGGCCCATGATGATGTTTCCAGCCATCTCAACCAAGCGACGTGCCAAGAAGTCCAACTCCTCGTTGTCCTTGTTCTCAAGAACGCGAGCAACGGCAGCCTCATACTTAGCTCTCATATCCTTCAACTTAGCCTTCAAACCGTCAAATTCTGCACTTGTTGGCATAGCCTCGTAAGCGAGCATTTGGTTGAGGTAAGTTCCTGTGGTCACGTGGCGGATAGCAGCAACGGTTTGCAATTGTGACGTTCCCTCGTAGATAGTGAGGATACGAGCATCACGATACAAACGCTCACAAGTGTAATCCTTCATGAAACCAGAACCACCGTGAACTTGGATACAGTCGTATGCGTTTTGGTTGGCATATTCGCTTGAGAACATCTTCAAGAGTGGAGTGTATGCGTCAGCCAACTTCTGGTATTCCTTGTAGTCTTGCTTCTCTTCCTTTGTAAGGGCACGCTCGTTGGCGATAGCCTCCCATGCCTTGTAAACATCTACGAAACGAGTTGTCTCGTAAAGCAATGCGCGAGAAGCCTGCAACTTAGCCTTGATAACAGAAATCATCTCATATACAGCTGGGAATTCGATGATTGCCTTGCCGAATTGGCGACGATCCTTAGCATAAGCCAAAGCCTCCTCGTATGCTGCTTGAGAAAGACCTACTGATTGAGCACCAACACCCAAACGAGCTCCGTTCATCAATGACATTACGTATTTGATAAGACCCATCTTGCGGGAACCGACCAACTTAGCCTTTGCGTTAGTGAAAACCAACTCGCAAGTAGGAGATCCCTTGATACCCAACTTGTTCTCGATACGACGTACCTTGATAGCGTTGTCCTTGTGGTTCTCGCAAACGAAGTAAGAAAGGCCACGACCGTCAGTTGTGCCCTCCTCTGAACGAGCAAGCACGAGCTTGATTTGAGCGTCACCGTTGGTGATGAAACGCTTAACGCCGTTGAGGTACCACCATCCGTCCTCACCTTCAGTAGCACGAAGTGTTACTGATTGCAAGTCAGAACCTGCATCTGGCTCGGTCAAGTCCATTGAACAAGTGTCACCCTTGTTGATGCGAGGCAAGAACTCAGCCTTGATCTCCTCAGAAGCGAACTCGTTGATAGTCTCTGCACAGTCTTGAAGACCCCAGATGTTTGCGAATCCAGCGTCGGCGCGAGAAACGATCTCTGCAGCCATAACGTAAGGAACCATAGTGAAGTTCAAACCACCGTATTGACGTGGCAAAGACATGCCGTAAAGGCCGGCTTGTGCCAAAACGTCGTGGTTTTGTTGTGTGCCAGGAGCATAGATAACACGGTTGTTAACAACCTGAGGACCATCATGGTCAACGCCCTCTGCGTTTGGAGCCAACACGTCGCCACAAATCTCACCTACAATTTCCAACACCTTGTCGTAGTTGTCGATTGCATCTTCGAAGTCTGTTGCGGCATACTCATATTTATCTTTATCAGCGTAGTTACGCTCTTTCAAATCAACGATCTTTCTCATTAATGGGTGAGAAAGTTGGAATTTCAATCCTTCGTTGTCTTTATAGAAATTAGCCATTTTTTATCCTTTGAAATTCATGAATAATGGGGAAGACTCTTATTTAGAGTTCTTCTTGTAATACTTGATCAACTTAGGAACCACTTCCTCTACGTTTCCGTTGATGACGTAGTCTGCAATCTTGTTGATTGGAGCGTTAGGGTCGTTGTTGATAGAGATGATTACGGCACTGTCTTGCATACCGGCGATGTGTTGGATTTGACCTGAGATACCGCAAGCGATGTACAACTTAGGACGAACGGTTACACCAGTTTGACCGATTTGGCGGTCGTGCTCAACGAAACCAGCGTCAACAGCAGCACGGCTGGCACCAACTTCTGCGTGAAGCTCTTTTGCCAACTCGAACAATTGATCGAAGCCCTCTTTTGAGCCTACACCGTAACCACCAGCGATTACGATAGGCGCACCCTTCAAGTTGTGCTTTGCCTTCTCAACGTGACGGTCGATAACCTTAACTACATAGTCTGCCTCTGAAACATAGTCAGCTACATTGTGCTTTACGACTTCGCCCTTATAGTTGTTGTCGAGAATTTCCTTCTTCATCACACCCTCACGAACAGTTGCCATTTGTGGACGGTGCTCAGGGTTGACGATTGTAGCAACGATGTTACCACCGAATGCAGGACGGATTTGGTAAAGTTGTTGAGTATAGTGCTTGTCAACCATTTCACCCTTTTCGTTCTTCACCTTCATGTCGAAGTCTCCGATCTCCAATTGAGTACAGTCTGCTGTCAAACCGCTTGTCAAAGCTGAAGACACGCGAGGACCCAAGTCACGACCGATAACGGTAGCACCCATGAGGCAAATTTGAGGTTTCTCCTCTTCGAAAAGTTTTACTACCAACGCAGTGTGAGGAAGGGTAGTGTAAGGGAATAGACCCTTTGCGTCGAAGACGTGCACCTTATCCACACCGTAAGGCATTACTTGTGACTCGATTCCGTTGAGGTCTGCACCTGCACAGATACATTCCAATTTAACGCCCAACTCGTTGGCCAATTTGCGGCCCTTGGTGAGGAGCTCCAAGCTTACGTCAGCAACTGTCTTGCCTTCAAGCTCGCAATATACAAATACGTTATTCATTTCTTAAATTAGCCAATAGTGTTGTTAGACAAAAGTTCTACGATGAGGCTCTCCACGTCTGCGTCGCTGCCAGTCATTGTGCGGCTCTCCTTTGCTTGGAAAACGATGTTCTTGACTGCCTTTACGTTTGTTGGAGAACCAGCCTTACCTACTTGGTTGAGGTCTGCGTCGATGTCGGCTGCACCCCATTGATTGATGTTGAGGTATGGCTTAGCCTTCAAAAGAGCTTCCATTTCTGGAGTTGTCTCTGTACGCTCTGCTGGGCAAGATGCCTTCTTGTACTTCATCACACGCTTAGCGTTGCGTGGACGGCAAGGAGCTGCAGAACCATTAACTGTTACGACCAATGGCAATGGTGCCTCAACTGTCTCGATACCACCGTCGATGTGGCGCTTGATAGTTGCACGGCCATTCTTTATGTCGATGATTTCCTCTGCGTATGTTACTTGAGGAAGACCCAACTTTTGTGCTACTTGAGGACCAACTTGTGCTGTATCACCATCGATAGCTTGGCGACCACCCAAGATGATGTCGAAATCACCAATCTTCTTGATGGCTTGTGCGATAGTGTAACTTGTTGCAAGTGTGTCGGCACCTCCGAGGCAACGGTCTGTTACGACATATCCGTTATCAGCACCTCTGAACAAAGCCTCGCGGATAACTTCTGCCGACTTTGGAAGTCCCATGGTTACAACTGAGATGGTTGAGCCTTCGAATTTGTCTTTCAAACGAAGTGCTTGTTCCAACGCGTTCAAATCTTCTGGGTTGAAGATAGCTGGTAAAGCTGCACGGTTTACCGTTCCTTCTGGCGTCATGGCGTCCTTACCGACATTGTGAGTGTCTGGTACTTGCTTCGCCAAAACTACGATTTTTAAACTCATGTTTAATTTGATATATGTTTAATAATACTTTGAATTCGTTCTCCTGCCATTCGCATATCCGCTTACGACAGGGCGTAACAATGCCTTTTGCAGGTATTGTTTTGCAAAAGTACGCAATATTAATGAAAAAAAAAGTAAACGAAGATAAAAAATGCACACTTTTGGTGATTGTGTGCATTTTGAAACTCTTGGTGATATCTTGTAAAATATTTATATACAATCTATTAGGACTAAAAAGCTATCCCGTTTTTGTTGTAAAAAATATAGTTGTTCTCGCTCGTCGGGTCTTCTTTCTTGATGAAAGATAAGGAACTTAGTTGTGTAAAAGCACCTCTATATTGGAGGTGAATAGTTTGACGGACATGGCCAAAAGGATGATGCCGAAAAACTTCTTCATTATATAGGTGAACGTGGCTCCTGTTAATTGTTGGATCTTCGTGGACATTTTCAATACGAATAGCACGACCAACATGTTGGCTGCCAATGCGATGCAAATGACGGGCAACTCAAATTCCGATCGTAGGGAGATGAGTGTGGTGATGGAGCCTGGCCCCGCAATGAGGGGAAAGGCGATAGGAATGACCGTCGCGTCGTCTGTATTGTTCTGCTTGAAGATATGCGTTTCCAAAATCATCTCCAGCGAGAGAAAGAAGAGTACGATGGCTCCTGCCACAGCGAAGGAGGATAGATCCACCTTGAAGAGTTTGAGCAACCATTCCCCTCCGAAAAGGAAGGCGAACAATATCGATGTGGCAATGGCGGTTGTTTTGTAGGCTTGGATAGTCTTGCCGCTTTTTTGTAAATCGACAAGAATGGGCAAAACGCCAATGGTATCTACCACGGCGAAAATCACCATGAATGCTGAAATAATGCTGACGTAATCCATGACTCTATATGTTATAATGTGATACGTTCTAAATCGTAAGGCACGAAAACGTTTCCGTTGAATACGCTTTGGGCTTCGGCTGTGTAGCTCTCTTTCCGAGTGCTTAAGCTTTTTTCTTCCGTATGGTAAAGTAGCAGGTTTTTGATTCCCAATTCTTCTGCTGTCTTCGCTGCATCCAGTACGGTGCTGTGATGTTTTTCGTAAGGGTGGAATATGTCTCGGTCTTCATATCGGCAGAATGCCTCGCAAAGGAGCCAGTCGGCTTTCTCGACATATTGTCGGCATGCCGGATTGTAGGGCTCGTCCCCTAAACAGGCGAGTCTCTTTTGGTCTGGCAAGATGGCTTGGAATCCGAATTGCTTGAGCTTGGAGGAGCGGATGTCGAAGAATGTGAGTTTCATGCCCGCTGCTTCGGCTTGGTCGCCCTCTTGTACCTTATGTATATGGATGGTTTCTCCAAATTCGCGGATGAATTTTGCGGGAAGTGTCAGTTTGCAGATCTGCACCAAAGTGTCAGCAGCCTCGTCGTGGCAATAGATATGGAAATTTCCCTCGTGTTTCTTTTTGTGGATCAGGGCGGCCAATTTCCTAATCATCCAAATAGCCCCTAAGATATGGTCCGTATGGGCGTGGGTGATAAACATTGCCTTGATGTTCTCGTAGGGAACCTTTGCCGAGGTCAGCTGTTGGAAGATTTGGTTGCCTCCTCCTGCATCAACAAGCAGTGCCTCCTCGCCATTGACGAGGGCAAAACATGTATTGTAACAGTTCTCCGCCATGGCGTAACCTGTGCCTAACATTGCTATTTCCATAATTCTCTTTTTTTTACTCTACAAAGATAGGAAAAAGAAAGGAAAAGGAAGGTCTTTATTGGTTTTGCCCGAATCTTAATAGTTGTGTAGCCTTGTTTATGGAGTAATTGTTCGTAATTATTTGAGTTTATTTTTGATATTTGTTTGTTTAAAGAAATTTTGAAAATATTTTCTGTATTGTTGGTTAAAACTAAAAATAGTAGTACTTTGTGGTGTTGATTTAATGAAAATATTTTCTGATAATTATATACGTTTTTTTAATTTAGTTAAATTATTTTATGAAATTTAGATTTTTTCAGGTGGCAACAATATTGTCACTCAGTTTGGCTGGTTTGTTAGTGTCTTGTGACAAGAATGAAGAATTGCAACAACCCAAGGTTGACACTTTCGCTCAATCTGAGTCAGAGTTTCATGAATTGATGGAAGAACTTGCTCAAGATTCAGATGTTATTGATGTGAAGGTTATTGATTTCAACGAAGAGTTGAGGAGTGGTGGAGTTGTTTTTGCTACGGATGCAGATCGATTAGGAACGATTTGGTTGGCAGGTTTGAAGGGTGTATATGGAAAGACTGCCATGTCTTGTGACCATTATTGTTCTGACACCAAAAATGGTGTTGATAGCAATGGCGGATATTATAAAAAGATTCCAGTGGACTTGAATGAAGGTGCAGGCGGTCAGTATGCGTATTTGATGTATAGAACAACGACTAATGTGGATGATGCAGTTGGCCAAATAGACGGATACTATAATACTACGAGTTTTTATGCAGGTTCTCAGCCTGTTATGGCTTGTAATGATTGGGTGAATAATGATACTCAGGCGTATTTTAAAACTAATAAGGGAACGAAAGGTCTCCAATTTATTTGGGAGTAAGAAAGGGTTCTGCTAGCAAATATGGTATTTATAGATTAGCAGTTGTGACGTACAAGTATTCGAAAAACGATTATTATAAAGGTCTATATAAGGTGGCTTCTGACTTGGATTTGAATAAAGGTGCAGGCGGAAAGTACATATATATTTACGCATCAAAATGTAGCAAAGAAGATTATAAGAAAAATGTGCTTCGAATCAGATAATAATAATGTTATGCTTGGCGTGTGAATTTAGAATCGAAATTTGTATATGCCAAAATGATTATGCATTGTTACAGCATTCATGCGAGGTCGTTTCCCAACGGCCTCGTTTTTTTTTGTTTTCTGAAATTTATCTTCTTATACTTGCTTTGTCTCGTGCCTTCTTCGTTTAGGGAACTTTATAAATCGTAGAACGAGTGATTTTTTTTACGAAAAGCAGATGTCGAAGTCCTTTTTTGTGTTTGAAAAATGATTATTTTTGCATGCGATGACTTATTCTTTATGTGTGGAAATTAATTAGTTAAAATTATGGTGAAAAAAATCAGGGTGGCGTTGGCCATTGTCTTTATAGTGGCGATAACCCTCCTCTTTTTAGATTTTACGGGGACGGCCCACTTCTGGCTGGGTTGGATGGCGAAAATTCAGTTTTTGCCAGCGCTATTGGCTTTGAATGCCTTCGCTCTCGTTTTTTTGTTGTTGCTGACATTCTTGTTCGGCAGAATCTATTGTTCCGTCATTTGCCCTTTGGGCGTATTTCAAGATCTTGTTTCGTGGGTGAGTGGGAAGAGAAAGAGTGCTAAGCGTCGTTTCTCCTATTCGCCGGCTAAATCTTGGTTGCGCTATGCTATGTTGGGCTTGTTGGCCATCCTTTTTGTGATTGGCTTGCAACCGATAGTTGGCATCTTTGATCCGTATGCAGCGTTTGGGCGTATGGCTTCCAATTTTTTAGCTCCATTGTATGGCTGGGGGAATAACCTCTTGGCTGATTGGGCAGAGAAGATGGATAGTTATGCGGTCTATTCGATTGATGTTTGGATCAAAGGTGGAACTGCATTTGTTTTGGCGGTGGTGACATTGGTCGTCGTCTCAGTTTTGGCTTGGCGCAGTGGCCGTACCTATTGCAATACAATCTGTCCTGTAGGAACATTGTTTGGCTTTTTGTCCAAATATTCCTTGTTTCGTCCTGTCATCAACACGGAGAAGTGTAACGGGTGTGGATTGTGTTCCCGCAGTTGCAAGGCCTCTTGCATCAATTCTGCGGCTCATGAGATTGATTATAGCAGATGCGTGGTATGCTTGGATTGTTTGGATAATTGCAAGCGTGGCGCCATCACTTATAAAAGACGTGAATCGAAGACTTCTGTGAATTCGGAGTCGATAGATATGGGTCGTCGTACTATGCTGACGGCTTCTGCCGTTGTCTTGGCTTCTTCTGCAGTAAAAGCAGCAGAGAAGAAAGTGGATGGTGGTTTGGCCTATATTGAAGATAAGCAGATTCCCGAAAGACAGACGCCGATTGTTCCTCCAGGAGCATTGAGCATTAAAAATTTGACTCGTCGTTGCACGGCTTGTCAATTGTGCATCTCGGCTTGTCCGTCCCAAGTTTTGAGGCCTTCTTCTGATTTGACCAGATTGATGATGCCAGAAAGTTCTTTTGAGCGTGGCTATTGTCGTCCGGAATGTACGCGCTGTTCTTCTGTATGTCCTGCTGGAGCCATACAGCCTATTTCGGTGGACGAGAAATCCTCCATACAGGTTGGTCATGCAGTTTTTATCAAGAAAAATTGTGTGGCACTTTCTAAAGATGTGAATTGTGGCAACTGTGCCCGCCATTGCCCAGTCGGAGCAATTACAATGGTTCCTTCCGATCCTAATGACGAGTCGTCGAGAAAGATTCCTGCGATAGACGAGGAGCGTTGCATTGGTTGTGGTGCTTGTGAGAATTTGTGTCCGGCAAGACCTTTCAGCGCCATTTATGTAGAAGGTCACGAGGTTCATAAAACTATCTAAAAATTTCGATTTATGTCAGACAATAATAAAAATACAAATAGAATGAACCGGCGTGCTTTCTTGAAAATGTTGGGAGGAGGCACGCTCTTGGCTTCGGCTTCATTAGTCGGTTGTGATTCTAATAATAAGAGAGAACAAAGTGGTTCGCTGAAAAATGTAGTGCCTGCGGGGGGCATGACCTACAGGGTTTCGCCAACATCGGGCGATAAGGTCTCCATTCTTGGTTATGGATGTATGCGTCTCCCGACTGTAAAGAACGGCAGTGCCCGCGATACGGATGACGAGATAGACCAAGAACAGGTGAATGCACAAGTGGATTACGCCTTGGCACATGGTGTCAACTATTTCGACACGTCGCCAGTTTATTGCAAAGGACGCTCGGAACACGCCATGGGTATTGCCTTGAGGCGTCATCCCAGAAACTCCTATTTCATCGCCACTAAGTTGTCGAATTTTTCATCAGCCTATTGGCCGGAGAAAGATTCAAAGGAGATGTATTACAACTCGTTGAAGGAGTTGCAGACGGACTATATTGACTATATGTTGCTTCATGCCATAGGTCAATCGGGAACGACGCAGGATGGCAAGCAACTCAACGGAATGGAGGCGCTCCAAGCTCGCTATTTCGACAACGGCATCTTGGATTTCTTGGTGGAAGAGCGCAAGGCGGGCCGTATCCGCAATTTGGGCTTCTCTTACCACGGCGACATCAAGGTGTTCGACTATCTGCTCTCGATGCACGACAAGTATAAGTGGGACTTTGTGCAGATTCAGTTGAACTATGTCGATTGGCATTATGCCAAGGAGGTGAACCCGAATAATACGAATGCCGAGTATCTCTATGCCGAGTTGGAGAAGAGAAATATTCCGGCCATTATTATGGAGCCTCTATTGGGAGGTCGTCTGGCTAAATTGCCGGATTATCTATCTGCAAGGTTGAAACAGCGCGACCCTGAGTCCAGCGTGGCCTCATGGGCGTTCCGTTATGCGGGTACGTTCCCTAAGGTTTTGACTGTCTTGAGTGGAATGACCTATATGGAACATTTGCAAGATAATCTTCGCACCTACTCTCCATTGGTTTCGTTGTCTGAAGAGGAACTGTCGTTCTTGCATGATGAGACTGCTCGGTTGATGATTGAGTATCCATTGGTGCCATGCACGAAGTGTCAATATTGTATGCCATGTGAGTTTGGTATCGATATTCCATCTATATTTACGCATTATAATAAGTGCGTTACGGAAAATTATGTGGTGAAAGATTCGCAGGATGAGAACTATCGCAAGGCTCGTCAAGTCTTCTTGGTGGGATATGACCGCAGTGTTCCGAAGTTGCGTCAGGCAGACCATTGCATCGGGTGTGGATTGTGTCAGAATGCTTGTCCGCAAGGCATCAAGATTCCAGAAGAGTTGCATCGTATCGGAGAGTATGTTGAAAAACTAAAGCGTGGGTTGTTATGAGAGTGAGCCAAATGCAGATTGATTTGCTCCATCGGGGTGGATTCTCTTTGGTGATGATGAAGGACGAATATTTGCGTACCTTCACCCAGCGGGGAGTGGCCGACTTGTATGGACTCTTGACCGAGGACCCTTCTTATATGGTAGATGCTTTGGTGGCCGACAAGGTGGTGGGCAAGGGTGCTGCTGCTTTGATGGTCTTGGGTTGTGTCATGGAGGTCTATGCGGATGTCATCAGCGAACCTGCTTTGGAGATGCTTCAGTCGTCTGGCATACCAGTCTTTTATAAGCAATTGGTGCCGTTCATCGAAAACAGGGACAAAACGGGCTATTGCCCCGTCGAAACTTTGTGTCGAGATGTGAAGTGTGCGGCAGACGCATTACCGCTCATTGCTGATTTTCTGAAAAAAAATCAAGGTGACTGACAGACAAACAGCCGGAGTAAAAACCCAAGCACCGAAAAGTTTATGATAAGTCACTTGATGCTAAAAATTTTAAAACGGTGAATTTATAGAGGTCACCTAAATGTTAATAAAAAGTAAGTAGAGTATGCAAACAACATTGAATTTATATTCGTTGGATTATTCCGACTTGAAAACGTATAAGATGGCAATCCTTTTTGCTGTTGCAAACGTTGTTTTTCCTCAGATCTGTCACTATTTCGGCTCTGGAGCCGTATGGTTGCCCATCTATTTTTTCACTTTGGTGGGAGCTTATAAATATGGGTGGAAAGTGGGATTGATTACTGCAGTTGTTTCTCCTTTGGTAAGCCATGCCTTGTTCGGTATGCCGATGGGAATTATGTTGCCGGTAGTGATGTCACGTTCTGTCGTGTTGGCTTTGGTGGCAGGAGTAATCGCTAGTAAGTTTCAAAAAGTCACATTGCCACTCTTGGCTTTGACTGTCTTGGCGAGCTTTTTGTTGGGCGGCCTTCCCGATTTGTTGATTAGAGGTGAGTTGGTTCACGCTTGGCAGACGCAGTTGACAGGCATTCCGGGAATGCTTTTGCAAGTATTCGGAGGTTATGTTGTTCTAAAAATGATGAAATAAACATGAATATGCTATTTATTGGTGGATTGGGAATGCAGGAGATCCTTCTCATCCTTTTGGTAGTATTGATATTTTTCGGAGGAAAAAAGATTCCTGAGATGATGAGAGGTTTGGGACAGGGTGTCCGTAGCTTTAAAGAGGGCATGGATGGTACTTCTTCAGAAAAAAGGGAGGAGACTACTTCTGAAAAGCCTGGTGAGAAATGAACCAGTCGTCCTCGTTTTGGGAACATTTGGATGCCCTCCGGGGTGTGATATTGCGCGTGCTCGCAGGGGTTGTCCTTGTGAGCATCGTCGCTTTTTGTTTCAAAGATGAGCTTTTCTCCATTCTTTTGGCCCCCAAGGAGTCCGATTTTTGGACCTATCGGATGTTGGACAGGTTGTCTGCTCTCTTTTCTTCCGAGCCGATGATGGCCGATTTTTCTGTGCGGCTTATCAACACTCAGTTGGCGCAGCAGTTTCTGACGCACATGCAGATTTCGTTTTATACGGGATTTGTTGTCGTCTTTCCTTATATGCTTTATGAGTTATTCTGTTTTGTCTCCCCAGCCCTCTATCATCGAGAGAAGTTTTATGTGAAACGTGTCGTCATCGGAGGTTATGTGATGTTTATGTTGGGAGTCTTGCTTTGTTATTATATGGTCTTCCCTTTTACATTTAGATTTTTGGCGACCTATCAAGTGAGCGAGCAGGTGGAGAATCAGATTGTGTTGGATTCGTATATAGATACGTTTGTAATGCTGAGTTTGATGATGGGCGTGCTTTTTGAGTTGCCCGTTCTCTCTTGGCTTTTTGCCAAATTGGGATTGATAACCTCTGAGTTTTTAGCACGTTATCGCAAGCATGCTTTGGTTGGCATTTTGGTCGTGACAGCTTTCATTACGCCTACTTCAGATGTATTCACGCTACTCATAGTTTCAATGCCGATATATTTACTCTATGAAGTTAGTATATTGATAATTCGAAAGTAGAGGCGGGTTTTGTGTCCGCCCTTTGATTTTCGTCCGTACATCTCGTTTGTGTTGGAATAGATTAAAACCATCTTTTTTTGAATTTTTTTTGCATAAAAGAAGAATTATGGAAAGGAAATGAATGATTTTTTAAAAAACAGATATTCCGAACAGAAATTTTTTATATATTTGCATCGTTCTTATTCATAGACATATATCAATAGTTGTCAAATAAATAGAAAAATTGGATACTTAGTCTATAAGTGAGGTTGATTTTGTTTTCACATATTTGAATAGCGTAGGATAGAACATAATTATTAATAATTAAATACATACTAAAATGAAACAAACTTATGAAATGCCTCAAATTGAGGTTGTTGAGTTGGAATTGGAAGGTGTTATTGCTCAATCATTCAATGGCGATAGTTTCCCAGCATTGCCAGATTTTGGCGAATAATCTTCTTCTCTAAGAGAAAGTTAAAAGCGAGTCGTTTGGCTCGCTTTTTTTTGTTTTGTGTCATCCCAAACAATCCCGTAGGATTCAACATGGGTAGGATTCAACGTGGGTAGGATTTTTTGTTTTGTATCATTGCAAAAAACAATCCCGTAGGGATTCAACATGGGTAGGGATTCAACGTGGGTATGGATTTTATATTTTGTGTCATCCCAAACAATCCCGTAGGGATTTAACGTGGGTAGGGATTTAGCATGGGAATGGATTTCAACATGGGTATGGATTCAGCGATCTCGCCCCATCATTATCCAATCCCGCGGGTACCCCTCAGTTCCCGTAAGGTCGGCAATATCATTGGAATGGCCAATAAGAACGAGCAAGCGTCCGACACGGCTTGGCAGATCACCACACCGTGCAATCCGAAAAATGCAGGTAGGATAAGAATCAAGGGTATGAAAAACAGACCTTGCCGGGCGGCAGCAAGAATGATGGCTCTGATGGGCTGACGGATCGTCTGTAGAGTCATGTTGCACGAAACGGTCCAAGCGCTAAGTGTGATGGGCAACATTTGCCAACGCAGAGCTTCCGTTCCGATGGCAATCACTTCTGGGTCGTCTTCCCTAAACCAACTGACTATTTCGGGGGCAAATAGGTAGCCCAGTATGGCCATGCACCCTAAGAAGAGGGTTTCGCTTCTGACGCAAAACCAGAATCCTTTTTGTACCCGATCGTATAGATTCGCCCCATAATTGAATCCGCAGACGGGTTGGTATCCTTGCCCAAATCCCACGATGCAGGAGTTGATGAAAAGGCAGATGCGCGTCACGATGGACATGGCGGCAATGGCGGCGTCGCCATAGCAACCGGCGGCGGTGTTGAGCAGGATGGTGGCAACGCTCGATAGCCCTTGTCTGCAAAGCGATGGGCTACCTCCGTAGGCGATCTCTTTGAGCAGTTCCCATTTAGGATGAAAGTTTTGGATTCGGATGCGAATGTTGCCGCCTCTTCGTGTCATGCAAAAAAGAACGCTGAAACTGCAGATCTGGCTGATGACGGTAGCCAGTCCTGCACCCTTTACGCCCAAATCCAGGCCGAAAATCAAAAGAGGGTCGAGAGCGATATTGAGCAATGCACCTGAGGCGATGCCCACCATGGCGTAGGCGGCGTTGGCTTGAAAGCGCATTTGGTTGTTCATTGTCAGAGAGGCGGCGATGAAGGGTGCACCCCAAAGCACCGTCCCCAAATAGCGGATGGAGTAGGGGAGGATGGTGGCTGTTGAGCCAAGAGCTTCGCAAATCTCTTTAAGGAAGAGTTGTCCAATCAGCAAGACAAGCAATCCGCAACCGAAGGAGCAGAAGAATCCTGTTGAGGCCATCCGCTCGGCGGTGCTGTACTCTTGGGCTCCGAGTTTGCGTGAGATGTAGTTGCCCGAACCGTGTCCGAAGAAAAATCCGAATGCTTGGACAATGGACATGATGGAGAATGAGATGCCCACGGCAGCGGTGGATTGTGTGTCGATTTGTCCCACAAAATAGGTGTCCGCCATTACATAAAATGATGTAATCATCATGCTGATAATGGTGGGGAGTGCCAACTGGCAAATCAGTTTTGGCACGGGCTCCGTGGTCATTTTGTGGAATTTGTTTTCTTGTAGAGAAGATGCCATTTTTTTCTCTCCTAATATAACTTTGCGAAATTACGGAAATAATTTGGCTGAGCAAAATGGCATTGTATGAGACAGGGCATGACCTCTTATTGGGCAAAACCAGTTGCAAACTATGGTAAAGCCAAAAAATATCGTACTTTTGTATTATAATTGATTAAATCTTTAGTTTTTATGCAAGTGTCAGACAAATATGTCATGTTCGACTGGGCGATTAAGCAGTTGCTCAGGGAGAAGGCCAACTTTGAAGTCCTCGAAGGCTTCATCAGTGTGTTCACCAACGAAGAGGTGAAAATAGAGGAGATATTGGAGAGCGAAAGCAACCAAAACTCATACGACGACAAGTTCAACCGCGTTGACATCAAGGCTCGCAACAAGAAGGGAGAGATCTATATCATCGAAGTGCAGCTCAACAGGGAAATCCACTACCTTGAAAGGATTCTTTATGGCGCAGCCAAGGCAATCACCGAGCAGCTTCATCTGGGTGGCGACTATCACGACGTCCGAAAAGTAATCTCCATAAGCGTCATCTACTTCGACCTCGGCAAGGGCACCGACTACCTCTACCGAGGACAGGTCCAGTTCGAAGGTGTTCACAACCATGACATACTTCAGGTGACCCGTCGAGAGAAGAAAGGCATTAACATACCCGTGGACGAAGAAGCAAGGGGTGTCCGCAGACTCAAAAATCCGTCCGAAATATTCCCCGAATACTATCTGATCAGAGTGAACGAGTTCAACAAACTTGCCCAAACCCCCATCGAGGAGTGGATGGCCTACTTGAAGTCGGGCATCATTAAAGATGATACCCAAGCACCCGGTCTGGGTAAGGCCAAGGAAAAACTTTCGTTCCTAACGATGCCTCCCAAAGAAAAGATAGCATACGAACGCCACTTGGATGCCATAAGAATCCAAAACGATGTGCTCTCAAACGCCAAAAATGAAGGTTGGGAAGAAGGATCGGAGGATGGCTTTGAAAGAGGTAGAAAAACAGGCATCAAGGAAGGTATAGAGGAAGGCATCGCCTCTGAGGCACTTCGCTATGCCACCGAACTCAAGAAGTTGGGAATCCCTGTGGAAAAGATTGAGGAGTTGACGCATGTCAGTCAAGATGTAATCAAGACGCTATGACGCTGGATTTAATAGAGGTCATCTATAGTCTCCTTCTAAATATCTATCGCAACACATTTGACAGGTAATGCCCAGATAGAAAATAAATTTCGTATCTTTGTACTCTAAACGAATTTTAAACGACAGTAAGTATGGCTAATTACAAAAAGTGGACTTATGTGGCTGGCATGGCCTTTTCTATGCTCATTATGCCTGAGATTGCATTGGCAGATGCCTCAGGTAGTTGTGGCGAAACGGTGAAATGGAGTTTCTCTTCGTCTAACAATACATTGGAGATTATCGGTAAGGGTAAGATGGTCCGTCAGGACTCGATGCTTTCCCTCGGTGCAACGAAGGTGGTTGTTAAAGAAGGTGTCCGTGAGATTGGCGAGGCAGCATTCGAAAATTATGATAAGATGGAGACGTTGATTCTTCCTTCCAGCGTTTGGAGTTTGGAGAGCAATGCTTTGTCAAAATGTACCAATTTGAAAAATGTGACCATCCCAAAACAGTTGATCAATGTGGCAAAGGAGAGAATCCTCTCTAACCCTAGTGTTGAGAATTTGGCTGTTGTCGATAACTCGATCACTTGGATCTTCTCTGTAAAGAAGGGCACTTTGAAAATCTTCGGCACAGGCGTGTTGGAAAATTTGATGTATCAGCAGATGGTGGACGGAGTGGAGCAGACTCGTTTCTTCCCTGCAGAGATGAACATCAAGTCTCTTAGCATAGACACTGGCATTTCTGGCATGGATGAGCAAGTGTTCAACAATTGCACTTCGTTGGAGACGGTTTCCCTTCCGACTGGAATGTTTGAAATAGGCAGTGCTGCCTTTGTGGGTTGTAAAAATTTGAAGTCGGTCACTCTTCCCAAGAATATGACAACAATGGGCAATTCTGTCTTTGCGGGTTGTTCAAGCTTGATTTCCATCTCCTTGCCGGAGAGTTTGAATTCAATGGGCGAGGGCGTCTTTGCCAACTGTAGCAGTTTGACTCAGGCAAATGTTCCGACAAGCATCACAGCCTTGCCAAAGCGTACCTTTATGGGATGTACAAACCTTGGCAGCATCAACATCCCGGACAACATCACTTCTATCGAGTCTTATGCTTTCGCTTTCTGCAGCTCTTTGCGTGAGTTTACCGTAGATCCTAAGAATGAGGTCTTTGCTGCAAAGAATGGCGTCCTCTTCTTCAAGGATATGCAGACACTTGTAAAGTATCCGGAGGGCAAGACCGACGTCTCTTATGTCATCCCTGCTTCTGTTAAGGAGATGGATGCGGCCGCTTTGATTGGAGCTAAGTTCAAGTCGGTGACCATCCCTGCCGGCATTGAGGTGATCACTCCTGGATCTTTCCGCTCTTGCTCCAACTTGGAGACCATTTTGGCTCCAAACAGCAAGTTCTATTCTTCTGCAGAAGGCGTTTTGATGAGCAAGGACAAGAAGGAGTTGGTTCAATATCCTATGAACAAGAAGAACTCTTCTTATTCAATCCCTAAGACTGTTCAAACAATCGGGGCTTATGCCTTCAGCGATTGTAACAATTTGGGCATAGTGAAGATTCCTGCTTCAGTTAACAGCATTGAGGAGCGTGCCTTTAACAAGTGCGAATATTTGACTGAAATTCAGGTGGATCCAGCTAATGTGAACTTCACCTCTGTAGATAATGTTTTGATGAGTAAGGACAACTCTCGTTTGGTGCTTTACTCGCCTCGCAAGACGGATGCCAACTACGTTGTCCCTGCAGGCGTTGTGATTGTCGATGCCTATGCATTCTATAAATGTGACAATTTGAAGTCGTTGACAATCCCAGCTTCCGCGACAGATGTGAACGGTCGTGCCTTGGTTCGCTTGGGCCTCAGTTCGTTGGACATGGTTGGCAAGGGCAAACTTACCATTAGATGTAACGACGACTCAAAGGGTGCGGTTTCTGTAACCTGCATGTCCGAAAGTTTTGACGATTTCTTCTCGGAAACAAAGAATGCAAAGCAGTCCGATTTGGAATTGTTCCTTATGGCCGAGCCAAAACAAGGTTATGCATTTGAGAAGTGGAGCAACGGCAATGAGAGCCCAAGAATGAAACAATCCTTGAAAGGCAACATCGACCTCACTGCTAACTTTAAATGATGAATAAAAGGGGTGTCAACCTGGCACCCCTTCCCAGTCCTGAAAGGACGACATTACACAGGATAGGGTGTAAACCCTATCCTATATATTATTATGTATATTCATAATTAGTATAGTTTCCCGTGTACCGCCTACTGCTCATTCTGACATTGCTTTGCTCTTCATTCAGCCTTTTCGCTCAAAAGGTGGGACTTGTCCTTAGTGGAGGAGGAGCAAAGGGGTGTACCCATATCGGTGTCATTCGAGCATTGGAGGAGGAGGGTATTCCGATTGACTATGTGGCGGGATCTTCCATGGGAGCCATCATCGGCTCGTTCTATGCCATGGGCTTCTCTCCCGACGAAATGGAGGAACTGGTTGCTTCCGAGGAGTTCTCTTCTTGGCAGCGCAACAGCATTGATGAGGATGAAACCTACTATTTCAAGCATAATGACCCAACGCCGGCTTTCCTCAACATCAAGATGCAGCTCTCCGACTCTATGAAGTTGGAGACGCATATCTTGCCCTCTAGCATCATCGGCTCTACGCAGATGAACATCGCCTTCATGAAACTCTATGCTCAGGCAACGGCTCTTTGCGGCGGCGATTTCGACCAACTCTTTGTCCCTTTCCGCTGCGTGGCGTCCGACGTGCATAATAAGCGGGAGTATCTTCATCGCAAGGGCGACCTTGGCGATGCGGTGCGTTCATCTATGACTTTCCCCTTGGTCTATAAGCCTATTCAGGTCAACGGGCATCTTTTGTTTGACGGGGGAATCTACAACAATTTCCCTGTCGATGTCATGAATGCTGATTTCTCCCCAGGCTATACAATTGGCAGCAGTGTGGCCTCCAATCCTTTGGAACCCAACGAGGCCGATATCGTCTTGCAGTTGGAAAATATGATCATGAGCAAGACCGACTACTCCATTGATAAGCAGAATGGGCTCTTGCTCGATTTCCATTTCGAAAATGTCGGTTTGCTTGATTTCAACAAGGTGCACGAACTAAGCCGTATCGGCTATGACTCTACCAAGGCCCATATCGCCGAAATCAAAGCTTCTGTGGCTCGTCGGGTCGATAATAGAAGTCTCTCGCTGCGCCGCGAAATTTACAAGTCGAAGTGGCCCAACCTTCAGTTCCGCTCCATCGAAATTAATGGCGTCGCGGAGGCTCAGAAATATTATATCCGAAAGTCGTTTCATGCCGGCGACGAGCGTTTCTCTTTTGAACAATTCAGGAAAAACTATTTCAAACTCTTGTCCGACAAGAAGATAGCCGAAATCATCCCCCATGCTGTCTATAACCCTGCCGACACCACCTTTGACTTGATTCTCGATGTCAAACTGAACGATAACATTTTGCTCGATCTGGGCGGAAACGTATCCTCTTCAACCACCAACTTGCTCTATGTGGGCGGCGAATACCAAGGCATCTATTATCTGCCCTATAGCATGAAACTGGGCTTCCAGTTTGGCCGTTTCTATAATGATATCCAGTTGCAGTCGCGTGTTGACCTCGCCACTGCTTATCCTTTGTATTTGAAGTTGGTGGGCAACATTCATCGTTTCTCCTATTTCCAGGAAGAGACTCCCTTCTTTGAGAGCGAAATCTCTTCCGAGTCATCCATTCTGGAGTCGTATGGCAAGTTGAAGTTGGGATTCCCGTTCCTCATGGCGGGAAAAATGGAGCTGGGGTGGGGGTATGGTAATATCACCAATGAATATCTTGGCTATGACGTGCCCGAGGAGGCTCGCAACCGCACCGACCATCGTCTTGTCGTTTCTGCTTTCCGCTTCCAAACAAACACCTTGTCGCACAAGCAATATCCTATTGCCGGCCATGAATTTCTGCTCTCCTTCCAACATGTCACAGGCACTAGGCGGAACGCTATTTACCAACGAACCCAAGAAGGAACGGCTCGGGCCTATTCTTCCCAACCGGAGTCGTGGCTGCGTCTCTCTTCTCATTGGGATCAATATTTCAGGTTGGGGCGTCATCTCGTCTTAGGATCTTGTTTGGATGGCGTCTTCTCTTCTCAGCCCTTGACGGAGAATTACATGGAGACCATGTTGATGACCCCGGCCTTCGAACCCACCAAGCACTCAATGATCAATTTCAACCCCGTCTTCCGATCCAACCTTTTCTTGGCAGGCGGTCTGAAACCAATCTTCAAGTTCAACGAGCAGATTCATCTTCGCTCGGAAAACTATCTTTTTCTTCCCTTCCGTCGCATCCTTCCGAATGGATATTACCAACCCTATACCGAAGGACTCTTCTCCTATGATGGCGATGCCACCTATCATGTGGAATATCTTTGCGAACTCTCGCTCGTGGCCCAATTGAAATTCATAGCCGTGAGCCTCTTCTCGAATTATTATAGTTATCCCGAACGTAATTTCAACGTCGGCCTCACATTGGGCTACCTCATCCCTTCCGAACGGTTGATACCGTAAACTATGGCATATTCCATTTTTTTGTCTGTTCAAAAATGTCTGGCGTACACCATTAATTTTCTTTTAACGATGAATTTATAGAGGTCTTCTCATATTTTTGTATGGGAAAATAGTTTTATAAAGGGCAAATTGTCTATCTTTGCAAAATAAAATAGGTGTTGGATGGTTTCGTCTAATATAGTGTAATCCTGACTTTATTGCACCTTTACATAAAACGGTAGGAATTGGTTCTGTCATAGTTTATGACTTATTTGATACAAGGCAGGTGTTTTCCCTGCCAATTAAATTGTTGAGTTTGTGTTTGATGAATAGTTTAAGGTGATTTTTATTGGTAGAGGTCGCCTAATAGTCAATTCTCGGAGTTGGCATACGTGTAACAATCTTAATGCGGTTAAATGAAAGAGTTTGGAAAGTCATTTTGGGTGTTGGTGTCTTTGTTTTTAATGTCCATCGCAAATCTAAATGCAGAAGTCGTCGGAACTTGTGAGTGGTCGTATGAGGCGCGTGTACTGGTCATAAAAGCTTGCCCAGGAATTGAGTCGGGCGTTTTGGAACCGGCCAAAGTGCCAACTGACACGGTGGATATTGTCAAATGTTATCCATATTTAAAATACCGAAACCAGATCTCTAGAATCATTATTTATCCTGGAGTGACGAAGATTGGTGCCTACGCTTTCTCGAACCTGCCATTGTTGCAGGAGGTCTCCTTCTTGGGTACTTCCACGTTGACTTCGATAGGGGCTTATGCATTTGCTTATACTCCTTTTTTCGAAAGTATTATGTTGGATGAGAGCAATGACCGTGTGTATGGTTTGCCTGCTCCTGTTCGCGAAATTGGCGATTTCGCTTTTGCTGAGTCTGCTCTCAATTCTTTTGAGGTGCCTGATAGTTGCGTTTGGTTGGGACGAGGCATTTTCATTGGCTCTTATGTGAAAGATATCGCCTCCTTTTCAAAGAATTTTAAAGTTTCGGAAGACGGAAATTTGCTTTTGGATGAAACTGGTTCTGAAATAATAGCTGCTGTCACAGGTTTGACTTCCTTGCAAATTCCTGATGGTGTTAGAACGATACGTTCGGGTGCTTTCTATAATAATGTGAAATTGACCTCTATCTCTGGAGGAAAGGATTTGGTCTCTATTGAATCGATGGCTTTTGAAGGGGCTACCTCTTTGAAGTCCATTTGCTTGTCTGGTGAAAAGGAGGTCGTGATTGGCGAAAATGCCTTCGATGTGTCCATCAATGCTAATTGTGTGGCGACTGCATCCAACGAGAAAACGGTTGCTAACTTGTCGGGGCAAATCTCTCAAGCGTACTCTAGAGTTTGTGGCGAGAATATGAATTGGTCTCTTTCCGACGACAAAACAATTCTTTATATTACTGGCTCGGGCAGAATGTATGATTTCGAAAAATCAGCTCCTTGGTATCCTTTAAATAAATTTGTCACGGCTGTCAACTTCTCTGGAAAGTGCCTTTCCATCGGAAAAAATGCTTTTTATGGCATGTCGAGATTGTCGAAGATTTCGGGCGATTTGGCTGAAATCGCAGAAGTGGGAGATTCCGCATTTATGAATGTTGCTGCTTTGACCAATCTTGTCCTTGATAGTTTCCCTGCTCTTTCTGTCATAGGTGGCAGTTCGTTTTCCAATCTTAAGTCGCAACAGATTACCATCCCTCACACGGTGGCCTCCATTGGCGACAACGCCCTTAATGGAACTTCTTTGTTGAAAATTTATGACAATTCAGTTGCGGATATTAGTCCCGAACAATTCTCGGAAACGCAAAAGAAGAGCTGTGTCGTATATGTCACCACATCTGCACAGAAGGAAAAGTATGTGAAAACGGGCCTTCCTTCTTCTAACGTTTTTGTGGTTAATTGTGATAATGATGAAGGCCTTCTCAATTGGAAATTTGATGCGGAGAAAGGTAAGCTGACAATCTCCGGCACAGGTGAAATCTACGATTATGGTGAGGGAAAATACCCATGGGAGTCTATTAAATTAAAGATCAGGGAGGTTGAAATTCCTCTCGCTTCAACGGTTATTCCTGCTCATGCTTTTTCTGGATGTGTCTCCTTGTCTTCTATTCATCACGAAGGCATGCCTGATATCAGCAATGTCAATGTGATTGGCTCTAATGCTTTTGAAAATGCTGATTTTCATGAATTCACACTCTCTAGTGCTTTGAAAACCATAGGGAAAAATCCTTTTGCCGGGAATCTTAATTTGAAAAAAATCAATGTGGCAACTTTGGCCTTCAACGATGGGGATAAGATTGTCGGGTTGTCAAAGGATAATGTTCAAATTCATGTGGTTTCCGAAGATTCTAACGTGGCGAATGAAATTTATCAATTTTTCAAGGTGACTTCGAATTTCGAATATGTCTTCTATAAAAATTGCGGAAACACGCTTTCTTGGGAGATCGTTTCCGGCATGTTGATCATTCGCAACACAAGCAACAATCGCTTGCCTTGTGCAATGTGGAACTTCTCTAGCGCAGATCAGTTGCCGTGGGCTGCCTATCGTACTTCTATAACAAGTGTGCGTTTGCCTGATAAACTGACAAACATAAGCCCTTATGCTTTCCAGGGTTGTCCTAATTTGAAATCAATAAACATTCCTTTGACGGTTGATGAAATCGGAGCGTACGCATTTGATAGCACTGCTATTACGCAAATCCATATTCCTGCTTCTGTCTCTTCTATTGATGCTTGGGGCGTAAATTCAATTAAAAAGATTTCTGTTGACCCTGCCAACAGTCGTTATACTTCTCGAAATGCTGAGGGTGAAGAGGTGAATATGTTGTTGGACAAATCCAATGTGGAGTTGCATGTTTGCCCTCCTTCTACGACAACCATCTCTTTCCCGAAGACGCTTACGTCGGTGGGCAAGTTCGCTTTTAATGGCGCTGTCGGTAAATTGTTTATCCCGGCTTCTGTCAAGACGATGAATAGCTGGCCGTTGTGGGCTGCTGAACTTTATGTCTCGAATGAGCCTACAGCCTATGCTATAGTGCCTGATTCTCTTAAAAAGGTTAAAGTCTATGCGACAACGCAAAGTGTTATGGACGCTTACAAGACCATGGGATTCTCTAATGTCTCCTTGCTGGCTTCTTGTGGCGACAACGCTTCTTATCTTTTGGATAGGGGATTGCTTACTATCTTTGGCTCTGGAACGGTCTCCTCTCACCCTTGGTCGGTGAATGCGGCCTCTATTAGGCGCGTGGTCGTTGAGAAGGGCATAACATCGCTTTGTCCTGAAGCTTTTAAGGGTTGCTCCTCCCTGTCCTCTTTGTCGCTGCCGGATGGTCTTGAGTCGATAGGTGCCTCTTTGATAGAGGGTTGCTCCGCCTTGAAGTCTTTGTATTTGCCCAATACGGTTTCGGAGATTGCGCCTGCTGCATTTGTGGGTAATTCGTTGACTTCTATAAAAGCTCAAAAGGGTGGCGCCTATCTCTCTGAAGATGCCAACGGCTCTTCCTGTAATGCGCTTTATGCTGATGGGGGGGCGACGTTAGTTTTTGCCATCGATTCTCGAATAACCAATCTTGTGACAACGGTAGGGGCCTACTCTTTGGCGGGGGCGAATATAGCCAACTTGAATATTCCATCAACGGTGGAGATGATTGGGAATTCTTCTTTTGCCGATGCCTCTATCACAAACATCTATTCCGCTTCCATTGCACCTATTCCGGCTGACGCTTTCTCTCCAACTGTCAAGGCAAAGGCCAATGTTTATGTCTCTAGCGAAAGTGTGAAGAGAGTCTTTGTCGCTGCTGGTTTTGCTGAAACGAAAATCACCGTGGCCGACGGAAAATGTGGCGATAATCTCTTTTATACTATAAAACGTAATAAGTTGACAATATTCGGAGGTGGTGAAATGGACGATTATGATACAGTTGCCGCCCCTTGGCAGGATGCCGCTCCTTCTATCTCCTCAATTGTTTTCATAGGCGATGCCATTACAAAGATTGGAGCGCATGCGTTTGAGGATTCTCCGTTGAAGGGAGAATTGGCAATCCCATCTTCTGTTTCTATCATTGGTGAGAACGCATTCTCTTCTTCTGCTGCGATAACCGTAGTAAAGTCTTTGTCCCAGACGCCGCCAGTATTGTTCAACGGGACTTTCCCTGATGAAGTTTATGAAAAAGCATCATTGGTGGTGCCAGTTAATGCAAAAAACATATACTCAACCTCTGTCAATTGGGAAAAATTTGGAGCTATGAAGGATGAAGAGGAAAGTAGAAATCCGTATGATTTGAATAGTGATAATAAGGTCAATGCTAATGATGTGATATTGCTCCTTAAGAATTTTTAATGGCATTATGACCTAAAATCTTATAATTTGTCTTTCTGTATAGACGGATATTTTGGTAAAAATGAATTATCAAGAGGTATGTCATCGCCTTCAATTACCTTGTTTAATGTTTGTATTGGGTAAAATCATTGTATTTGCACAATTTTTATATTTAACGAGTCGAAAGAAAAAGGCTATGTCCTCCTTTATGACAGACAATCTGGCTGGAAGCCAGTCCTAGTAGTAACCGGGCACGGAGTGCTCGGTGGAGGAACAGATGGTGGCCAGTGGTTGGAAGCCACTACTTTCCAATTCATTAGAAAGCATAGCCAAGAAAAAATATGTTTTGTTAATTTGCAAAAAGATGGAAAAAGAACAGAAGAGGGGAGTTTTTATTGACCTCCGCACGGACTTCGGTTTTAAACGCTGTTTTGGAAGCGAGGTGACGATGAGATCTTTTTTGAACGTGATGCTAAGCGAAGATTACGGCATCATCAAAAGTGTTAAATTTGAGAACGTGGAGAACCCGCCCGAGAGAAGAGAGGGCAAGGGTGTCACCTTCGACCTGCGTTGCACCACCGACGACGGCACCGACATCCTGATCGAGATGCAGAATTATTCCCAAAGGCTTTTCAAAACAAGGGCGAACTACTATCTTTGCCGATTGATGAACCGTCACATAGTGCAAGGATTCAAATGGAACGGGACGCAGGACATCCCCCGGCTATTGGGCATATTCATACTGAACAAGCCAGTCGAAGGCGTTGACAAGCTCATCACCCGTACGGCAGAGTTCGACATGGACACCCGCACCGAGTTTTGGGACAGGATGCGAAAATACTTTGTCTCGCTCGCCCATTTCGGCGAGATTGACCCCGCGCACATGACGGAGAAGCAAGTCTGGATAAACACGATAAAAAACATAGGCACGATGGAAATCATAGACCCGCACGTATATGAGGTGGCCGACGAAGGCCTCTTGGAACTGATAGAGAAGGCCCGAGTCTCAGCGTTGACCCCCGAGGAGTACGCTCGCTACGAGGCCGAGTTGAAGATCATTGGCGACGAAGGCTCCGCCGAATGCTACGGCTATGACCGCGGCATAAAGGAGGGTCGTGCCCAGGGTCGAGCAGAAGGCGAAGCCATAGGACTTGAAAAAGGCAAATTTCAAGAGCAATGCGTCATCGCCACCCGCCTTGTTCAGAAAGGCTTCGACGATGCCACCATCCTCGACCTCTGTCCTTTGCTGACACCCAAAGAACTCGACGACATCCGCAGTTCGCAAACTCCCCAGCACTGAAAACGCAGCATCCAATAGCCTTGTTGTAAGGGCTATGGATAATTTTGATTTGCCGTTCCCCAAAGGGCTGAAAGCCCGATACCTAATAGCCTTGCCCGTAAGGGCAAGGTGAGTGTAGCGGAGGACGAGGTTCGAGCCCTCCTCCAACCATGATGGAGGTGTTTGTGCTTCGTAAACGAACATCCCGTCGAACCCCTGTAGGGGCGATCCCTTGTGGTCGCCCATTTATGGGGTATGTCCTGCCACCATATTCGGGCATTTACCCTTAACGATAAAAACACGATAAAAAACATAGGCACGATGGAAATCATAGACCCGCACGTATATGAGGTGGCCGACGAAGGCCTCTTGGAACTGATAGAGAAGGCCCGAGTCTCAGCGTTGACCCCCGAGGAGTACGCTCGCTACGAGGCCGAGTTGAAGATCATTGGCGACGAAGGCTCCGCCGAATGCTACGGCTATGACCGCGGCATAAAGGAGGGTCGTGCCCAGGGTCGAGCAGAAGGCGAAGCCATAGGACTTGAAAAAGGCAAATTTCAAGAGCAATGCGTCATCGCCACCCGCCTTGTTCAGAAAGGCTTCGACGATGCCACCATCCTCGACCTCTGTCCTTTGCTGACACCCAAAGAACTCGACGACATCCGCAGTTCGCAAACTCCCCAGCACTGAAAACGCAGCATCCAATAGCCTTGTTGTAAGGGCTATGGATAATTTTGATTTGCCGTTCCCCAAAGGGCTGAAAGCCCGACACCCAATAGCCTTGCCCGTAAGGGCAAGGTGAGTGTAGCGGAGGACGATGTTCGAGCCCTCCACCAACCATGATGGTAGTGTTTGTGTTTGCCCATCTTTCGTAAACGAACATATCGTCGAACCCCTGTAGGGGCGATCCCTTGTGGTCGCCCATTTATGGGGTATGTCTGCCACCATATTCGGACATTCACCCATAACGATGAAAACAACGATAAAAAACTGAAAACGCAGCACCCAATAGCCTTGTTGTAAGGGCTATGGATAATTTTGATTTGCCGTTCCCCAAAGGGCTGAAAGCCCGACACCCAATAGCCTTGTCCGTAAGGGCAAGGTGAGTGTAGCGGCGGGCCTCGTGTCCGCCCGGGCCTCGTGTCCCCCAGACCTTGTGTCCGCCCTCTCATCTCCGTCCCATCCCATGCCTCGTCTCCGCCCTCGCCTCCCATTTCCCTCATCTTGTCGATTAAAATCCCCCTCCTGTCTATTTTCTGCCTCCATCCATTGCATAAATATTCCCTCCCATTGCATATTGAAAAATCTTTTCAAAAAAAAATCCAAACCCTTTCGTCTTTATTGATTATTGTCTATCTTTGCTCCCAAGTAGGGTTTAGTGGGTTTGAACCATATAGGTCTTCTTAAACTTCATCCTCATAGAGAGTTATGTGATGAGGGTCGCTCCCTCCAGTGTACATTTAATGATGAAATTTATTTTATAGTTAATATTTTGTTGAACTAAAACAATCAAAAAATGAGAAAATTAAAATCATTTTGGGCACTATTGTGCTTATTGTTGGTTTCGTCCTCGTCTTCGGTGGTCTTTGCAGCTTCTGACGACATGGGTACGGTTGGTTCTGGTACTTGGATTTTTAGTGCCAGCACTGGTAAACTTTTGATTAACTGTCCAGGCTCAATGGGTACATCAACACCTGGATGGCGTACTTCTTCTAATTTCGCATTGACCGATATCAAATCGGTTGAAATAGGAGAGGGTGTGACGGATATTGCTGCAAACGCTTTTTACCAATGTCGTAATTTGACCTCGGTCACAATCAAGGGTTCTATTACGAACGTTAAGGAAAAAGCATTTAGAGAATCGGGAATTACCTCTATTTCTCTTCCTTCAACGGTTAAGACTATTGGTGAAGATGCGTTTTGGAACTCTCAACTTACATCTTTCAACGTACCTGCTAGTTGTACTTCGATTGGAACGTCTGCTGTGACGACTTCAAAAATCTCTAAATTTACTTCTAGTTCGACATCGTTTGGCGTTGGTTCGGATAATGAGTATTTGTATCAAAAAAGCAATGGTAAAATCATTTCTGGATCTGCTACTATTACCTCTTTGAGTTTGGGTGAAGAGGTGAAGTCAATAGGTGATTATGCATTTAGCTATGCAACAAAATTGACTACTATATTGAATGGAAAAAATTGTACTTCTTTTGGTGAAGCTGCGTTTCAATCCTCATCAGCTTTGAAGACCATGTACTTAAATGGTTCGGCAGCAACATTTGGTGATTCTGCGTTCCCTTCGACTATTAAGTCTACTTGTATAGCTACATGTGTTAATTCTACTACTGTGACTAACTTGAAAAAATATGTTGATCAAACATATAGTGCAGTTTGTGGTACTGATTTGTGGTGGCGAGTTTATGAAGATCAAACCACTTTGCGTTTTATTGGCTCTGGATCAATGACTAGTTTTGCGTCTTCAACTGCTGCTCCATGGAATGGTATCAAGTCAAAAATTAAGACAATTAGTTTCGGTAGTGCAGCTACTTCTATTGGTAATTATGCTTTCTACGGCATGTCAAATCTTACAACTGTAACCGGTTCTGTCAATGGTTTGACATCCATTGGAACATCTGCTTTCGAAAGCTGTTCTAAGTTATCAACTGTCCCCTTCTCTTCGATGACTGCGTTGAAGACAATAGGAATGGATGCGTTCTATGGTTCAAGCGCGTTGACTTCAGCTAATTTGTCTTATACAAAATTGACTACTCTTGGTCTTAGAGCATTTTGTCTATCTGCTATTTCTTCAGTTTCTTTGCCTTCTTCTGTTACAACTTTAAATGACTATTGTTTTGCTTCTACTAAGTTGACAACTTTTAGCCTGCCTTCTGCTGTTACTTCTATAGGTACAGGTATAGTGTATAACAATACGACATTAACAGCTATAACAGGCGGATCATCTACATATACGGTTTCTAATAATGGAATCTATAAGGGCAATGTTTTAGTGCAAGGTTGTAAAAATACAGTTTTGAAATCTTCAACAACAGAGTTGGCATCTAGATCTTTATATGGACAAGGTATTACAGCTATTACTATCCCATCTGCTGTTTCTACAATCGCTTCAGATGCATTAGCTGAAAATACTTTCACCAGCATTATAGATCAAAGAACAGATGCATCTAAAGTCACTTTGACAACAAGTCATTTCAATGCTTCTACCAAGTCTTCATGTAAGGTTCAAGTAACTAGTAGTGATATAAAGACTAAATATACAGCTGCCGGTTTCACTGCTGCCAATGTCATGGTGACTTCTTGTGGAACAAACCTTACATGGTCATTTAATCCTTCTAATGGAGAATTGACTATTTCTGGTACAGGAACTACAATCACATCTTATTCGTCAGCAGCATCTTACCCTTGGAATGCAATCAGAACTCAGATTAAGAAGGTGATAATTCCAACTTCTGTGACGAATATCCCTGCTTATGCATTCGATGGTTGTACAAATCTTGCTTGGATTAATGCATCAGGTAGCGTTTATTTCAATAATGTTACCTCAATAGGTGATTATGCGTTTAGAAATACAGCTCTTACTAAAGCGTCAGGTTACAGTAATTTCTATTTGCCAACTAGTTTGAACACTTTAGGAGCCGGTGTATTTTCTGGATGTTCTTCGTTATCTACGTTGACTATTTCGAGCAGTAATACAAATTTTGCTGCAAATGCAGGATGCATTACGAGCAAAACTGGAAAAACGCTTTATGTTGCATCGGGTGCTACGATTTCTGTGCCATCAACTGTCATAACTATAAATAGTAGTGCTTTCTCAACTGGTAACATTAAGACGCTTACAATCCCTTCTTCGGTTACTTCAATTAATACTAATGCGTTTAGCGGAGCTTCAAGTATCACTACTTTGAACTATGCTACGACTACAGCACCTACAAGTTATGGAAACCTAAGCAAGACAGGTTGTACCGTTCATGTGCAAATTGCTAACCAATCAAGCGCAAAAACTGTTTACAATTATTTCAAGACTACCAATAGTTTCTCTAACGTGGTTTATGACTATTGCGGTACTACCCTCAAGTGGGCTGTCGCTTCTAACAAGTTGACAATCACCAACTCTAACGAGGCTGGTTCAACAGGTGCAATGTGGGACTTCTCTGCTGCTGATGCTGCTAACATGCCTTGGTACTCAAGCCGTACAAGCATCACTACTGTTGCTTTCTCTGGCAACGTGACTAAGATCGGTGCTTATGCGTTCAGCGGTGCAACAAGCTTGTCGTCTATCACTCTCCCTACAGGATTGACTACAATTGGCAACTATGCTCTTCAAAGCACTAAGATCTCTTCTATCACAATCCCTGCGACGGTTTCGTCTATTGGCGTTTGGGGTACAAACAGCATCCAAACTGTTAAGGTGGAGGCTGCTAATGCTAACTATACTTCTCAAGACAAGGACGGCAACGAGTTGAATATGTTGATGGATAAGAGTGCTACTAATTTGTTCTTGTGCCCTTCAACTACGGCAAACGTAGCTCTTCCTAATACTATGACAACAGTTAATACTGGTGCGTTCAACGGCGCTGTAGGCAAGTTGACCATCCCTTCTACAGTTACGACAATGAACAGTTGGCCAACAAGTGCTGCTTCAATCCATGCTGCTAACGTGCCAACGGCCGCAACAGTTCCTTCTACATTGAAGAGTGTTAAGGTTTATGCTTCTACTGCAACTGTACAGGATAAGTATAAGGGATTGGGCTTCACTAATGTTGTTGTAGGTAAATCTTGTGGCTCTAACGCTTCTTACTTCTTCGAGAATGGTGTTCTTACTATCGTAGGTTCAGGTGGTGTTTCTTCTGCTCCTTGGTTGACAGATGCTAACGTCGGTGCCGCTAAGATTAAGAGAGTTGTTGTTGAGGCTGGTATTACTTCTATTACAGTGTCTAATTCTTTCAAGAATTGTGTAAACTTGACCAGTGTGAAATTCCCAGATGGAATGACGAATCTTTATCCAAGTGCTTTTGATGGTTGTTTAAACTTGAAGAGTATAATAGTTCCTTCAACGTTTATCACGCAAAAAAATTCAAATTCCGTATTTGCTAATTCAGGAGTCGAGAAGATTACAGTTCGTCCTTGTTCTGGAACTTTGTATGCAGCATCAACAGATGCAAACGGAGATGAAAAGAATATTTTGGTTTACGACCCAGCATCTACAGCTATTTTGAAGTATGCGGTGACTCCAGACATTCCATCTTTCGTTAAAGGTGTTGAAACTCAATGTATAAAGACACAATCAGTTACAGACTTAAATATTCCAGCAAATGTGACTGAAATCAGAACTCGTGCCTTCTCAAATGTTACAATCAAGAATATTTACTCGGCATCTACAGCTACAATCTCTTCAACTGAATTCGATGCAGATACGAAGAGCAAGGCTAATGTATATGTAGCTTCTGAAACTATCAAGGCTAAATTTGTTGCAGCTGGATTCACTGAGTCAAAGATTAAGGTGGCTACAGGTCGATGTGGTGCTGATATGTACTACTACGTAAATGGTAAGAAGTTGATCATCTTCGGTGGTGGTGCTATGTACACTGGTTCTTCTCTTGATAAGACATGGGGTGCCAAGGCTTCTACATTCACTTCTATCGAATTTAAGGGAACTGCCATCACTTCAATCTCTGCAAGCGCATTTGCTTCTTGCACAGCAGTGAAGGGTGCTATCGAGATCCCTGCTTCTGTAACTTCTATCGGTGCTGCCGCATTCGGTTCTGATTTGATCACTAAGGTGACTTACAACTCTGAGACTCCTGCTGCAATGGCTAACAATGCATTTACTTCAAATACTTATGGCGCTGCTGCTCTCATCGTTCCTGATGCTGCAAGAGAGAAATTCCTCGACGCAACAGGTTGGGAGAACTTCGGTGGTGTTCAAACTAACGAAGAGGTTGCTAACCCTTATGATATCAACAAGGATGGTAAGGTTAATTCTCTTGATGTTAATGCTGTAATTAAAAATTTCTAATAACAAATTTCTAAAGTGGAATGCAGCCTTGGTTGAGTTGCATTCCACTTTTTCCACGAATTCAATTTTTTTTATTATAAAATATTTAAATAGTATGAAAAAAAGTGGTTTACTTTTCAGTATGGCACTAGCATCTATGCTTGGTGCTTCTGCTCAATCGGTTAAGATTAATGATTTAACTCTAAAACCAGGAGAGTCAGGTTTTATTACAGTAACTTTCGACAATGAAGTCTTGTGGGAGGAAGCAGTTAATCTTGAAGTTCGTCTTCTTCTTCCAGCTGGTGTAACCGTAGGTTCAGTTGATGATGCTGACTTTGGTGGAATTATGGAGAATCCAACTGATTTTACTAAAGCTTTGAATGTTTATGAGAAAGCTCAAGACAGATATTTCTCTTTCATGGCAGTTAGTGGAGAAACGAAATTCAAGGAAATGGCTTCTGAGGTAACAGTGAAGATTCCTGTTATAGTGGCAGAAGATGCGGAAGAGGGCGTTTTTGAGTTGACTCCTGATTTTGAAAATGATACTGATGAAACATTGATGGTAGGTGAAACTGATTTTGTTTACGATGAATTATATACAACAGGTAAACTTACTATCTCTGCTTCAGCTACCCCAATCGTTTACGCAGCAAAAGTTTACTCTTCAACAGGTGTTGCTGATGTAAACGTAGCAACTGTAGCAGAGCTTAAGGCTCTTTTGGGTGGTAACAATATCGTAGCATTCGGTGCTGGTGTTCCTGCCGATTTTGCTGAATATGAAAATGTAATTATCGACGGTCTTGCAGCAGCAATCATTTTGTCTAACGATGCACCTTACACTTACACTGGTCCAGCTTTCACAGCTAATAGCGTAGAGTTCACTTACAACTTCGCAACTAAGGCTTCTAAGGCTGGTGGTTGGAACTCATTGGCTATTCCTTTCACAGGTACTCCAAATGTTGATCCTTTCACTACTGCTGACAAGGAAAACGGTAAGTTCTGGGCTAAGGAATTCGTAAGCGCAACTGAGTCTGGTCTTGAGTTCGCTGATTTGGCTTCTGCTCAATTCGTGGCTAACAAGTCTTATATCGTAGCATTCCCAGGTGAGTCTTATGGTGCTAACGAGTTCGTTGGTAACTCTATCGTGATTTCTGCTACTGGCGCTACACTAGTTCAACCTTCAACTTCAGTTAAGGCTGCAGATGCTACTCCATTCACAATGAAGACTATCTACGCAGGTCAAGCTCCTAAGGATTCTTACGTTCTTGATCCAGCTCTAAACAAGTTCGTTAAGCAAGACGCTGCTGCTGATGTTAAGCCATTCCAAGCTTACGCTATCGCTTCTTCTTCTGCAGCTCCTGCACTTCGTTCTCTTGCTATCCTCGATGCAAACAAGGGTCTTACTTCTGTAGAGGCTGTTGCTGCTAACGCTGGTGTAGTAGTTTACGCTAACGAGGGTGACATCGTTATCAACGCTAACGAGAGCGGTGTTGCTTCAGTTTACAACATGAACGGTCAAGTTGTTAAGGCTAACGTTAAGTACAACGAGGGCGAGACTCGCATCGCTGGCTTGGCTGCTGGTGCTTACGTAGTTGCTGGTCAAGTTGTTGTTTTGAAGTAATAACAACCCCCAACTATCTAAAACATTAGATAGCAATAAAATCAGGCGGGCCCTCAGGGTCCGCCTTTTTTTGTGTCTTCACCCGTCCCCAGCCCTGTAAGGGCGGCATTTCCCAGGATAGGGTGTAAACCCTATCGAACTATCGAACAATCTACCCCAAACATCACAAATCGAATAACGAACCCCGAATAACGTAACAATGAACATCATAAATTGAATAATGAATACCATCCCCACACATAACTCCCATCCGTGCGTGAATTTATGAATTATGGGGGTGATGATGCAATGGCATTGATAGAATACCTTGTCCTGACGGGCAAGGCTATTAGGTGTCGGGGCGTTGCCCCTGGGAAACACGGGAGAGACAATGGCATCGGATGTAGAGACGCACGGCCGTGCGCCTCGGTGGACTGTGTGCGTGTGCCGATGTACGGAGATTGAAATTTTTAAATTCTTCATAGAACCAACAAAGGGGCATTTTATTGTGTACGCCCCTTTGCCGGTAAACAAATTATCCTATAGTTTTAGTTTTATCTTCATGATCTCATCCAAGGTAAGTCCGCTGATATCAGCCACTGTATCCATATCATAACCTTTTTCGAGCATTCGCTTGATGAGTTCGGATTTGCCCTCGGCAATACCCTCGGCTCGACC
>JAKSKZ010000045.1 GCA_024401475.1 Paludibacteraceae bacterium
CAAGTTTTGTTTACTAAAGATACGAAATCTTGCAATTATTACCAATTATTTTAATCACTATTTATGTGATTTTTAAATTGTTAAATGAATTTTGAGGGTTGACTAAGTATCAAAATAGGAAAGATTAAATCAGATTACAACATGTAGAAATGTTAATCAACTTTCCTTTGTTAGTAGTATTAATAGATATAGCCGTTTTAGAACCAAATTTATTTGACTCTAAAACGGCTATTTTCAAAGGACCATAAGTTCTAAATTATCCTATCAAAACAAGTCGATAATTTAGAACTACCTACCATTTTATCACAAAGCGATTTTATAAATTTCGCCAGCCACATTCACCAAATAGACACCCTCTCCAATCATCTCAATAATCATCTCATTAGAATTGACTTTACCCGAATAAATCACCGCTCCCCACAGATTGGTAATCGTGACAGGTAATCCTAATGGTGCATTTGATATAACAACATTTCCATCTCTATTCAAGATGCGCATTAAGGAATTTGAAGGAGCAGCAACTTTTGAAGGTTCTTCCTTTTTATAAACTATAGACAAAACGGAATTCTGCAATATTTCAGGAGTTTCAAAAATAGAATCATCCAACATATCAGTGACATCTTTGCCATTAAAAGAAACCGAACCTATAAGCCATCCTTTTTCTGGCGTTATTCTTATTTTTTGTTTCTTACACTCTCCAACCAACAAATCCAACTTGCCGTTACTTCCATCTTGAATAGTCAAACACGAAACACTAATAGTAGTATCCGCATCACAATTTGCTTTTCTAACATTTACAGTATCTTCCGACATACAGCCATTTGAAGCAGTAGTTCTACAAATAATAAGATTATCATCATTTATGATTTCATCACGAGAAAGCATAACTTGATTGGAAAGAACACCTGTACTCCACTCAAACGAAAGCTGGGACACACCATTTCCCGCCTCTGGCTTCGCAGTAAGTATCAAATAATCTTTGTCACATGACAAAACATCATTGCCAACAATTGAAATATGGGGGGCTGGCAAGACTTTCACCGTCTTAGAAATATACCTATGACAACCAAAAGTATCTACAGCATTAACGCTTATGTAATTTTCCCCCACAGTAGTTCCCTCGAAGTCAAAAGTCAAATCGGAGCTATACGCAGAACTTCCATTAACAGTCCATTCTAAATTATCATAATGTTCCATTTTCACAGACATAGAAGCTTTACTTCCTTCACAAATCGCAATATCACCTTCCTCTGTAAATGACAAATGTGTCGGTTGTTGAATGGAGAAAATAGTATCAACTAAATAACCACGTCTAAAACATCCAGAAGGGTTGACTTCTAATGTAACATAAGAAGTATCCCAAATAGATTCTTTACCCATCAGTACATAGCTACCATAATATTCCCTACTATTGATATGCCAATAATACCCATAGTTATAAAATTGATTTCCGTCGAAATAGACTTCCAAACGTAAACTATCACAATCCTCCCAAATAGATATTTGTGGGTTTATAGTTTCAACTTCAAACTCATATTTCAAAGTATCACTAACATTTTTATCAGAATATGTTAAAATAAGACTAAATTCATTGCCTAATTTTTTTATATAATCATTTCCCAGTACATCAAATCCTAGAGCCATATCACCAATGTAACCATAACCATCTTTAGTGTAACGAAATTCTATTAATTGATGACTGTTATATGGCAATTCTCCTTGATTCCATTCATATATAAAACCTCCCTTAGTTTTGGAACAGAGCAATTGTCTATCATAAGATTGTTGCCCAATCACAAATATACCCAAAGAAAAATTATCGTCCTCATTCAACCCTTCCCAATAACTACTCCAGTCCGGAAGTCTAAAAAAAAGAGAATCAACACAAGAATAAATCTTGTATTTACCACTTTCGTATTCATATACACCAGTATAGCTATCTGTCTCAACATAAGAAAATGCAAAGCTTGCATTTAACGCAAGCAATAACGTCAAAATAATACTTTTTTTTGTTCATAATTTTCAATCAAATAGTTTCAATATTATCCAAAATAAAGATTAGCAATCATTCGATATGACAAATATAATGTTTTTTAACAAAAATCCTCTTATACATTCATTTATTTTAATGTTAACGATAGTATAAGTACACCCCTACAATCCCAAAGAAGACCCATACTGCAAATTGAGTTTCTGCTACACAAACATTACAATTAATACTAGCTTAGCATCCAACTGCGAAATAGGCATAGAAATATCGCCTAATATTTAGGTAATTATATAGCGTTTGCCCCATATTGATAGAATGTTTTATGATGCTTGGTTAAAAATTAATGGACGATTAATAACAATTAATGTTTAAAACTGACAATTATATTGGGGACAAATTGTATGTAATTCCCAATATTTCATAGTAACCCAAGACGAAGTCTCAGGAAAATAATTGAATAATACACAGCGAGATAGTCGCCAGAGATCTATTTGAAAACGAGAGATAGATTCTCAATTTTAGTCCATAAAAAAGGGATGCGCACCAGCACATCCCCTTTCCTATTTAGAAATAACGACTTCTAATTACTTTTGCTTTACACCGTTCACCTTGATCAAATACTCAGCGATTTGAACAGCATTCAAAGCTGCACCCTTCTTGATTTGGTCACCCACAATCCAGAATGTCAAACCGTTCTCGTTTGCCAAATCCTTACGAACACGACCAACATAAACATCGTCCTTGCCTGCCAAGAAGAGTGGCATAGGATATTTCTTGTTCTCTGGCTCATCCATCAATTGAAGACCTTCACCCTTAGCGAATGCTGCACGAGCCTCTTCCACGCTGATTGGCTTCTCTGTCTCAACCCAGATAGACTCAGAGTGAGAACGAAGGGAAGGGACACGAACACACATAGCAGAACAGTTAACGTCGCTGTGCATGATCTTCTTAGTCTCGTTAAACATCTTCATCTCCTCCTTAGTATAACCGTTGTCTGTAAAGACGTCGATTTGAGGGATTACATTGTAGGCCAATTGATAAGCAAACTTGTTGACTGTTGCAGGCTTGTTGTCCAAAACCTCTCTATATTGTTGTTCCAACTCTGCCATAGCCGCTGCACCCGCACCGCTGGCTGCTTGATAACTTGCAATGTGGATACGCTTGATGTGGCTGATATTTTCCAACGGTTGCAAAGCCACCACCATCATGATTGTAGTACAGTTTGGATTGGCGATGATGTTGCGTGGACGATTCAAAGCATCTGCCGCGTTGCACTCAGGAACTACCAAAGGCACATCATTATCCATACGGAATGCACTTGAGTTATCAATCATAACGGCACCGTACTTAGTAATGGTATCAGCGTACTCTTTTGAAATGCCTGCACCTGCTGAGGTGAATGCAATATCAATATCCTTGAAATCATCATTGTGCTGAAGTTCCTTTACGACATATTTCTTGCCCTTGAACTCATATTCTGTTCCGGCACTACGAGACGAACCGAAAAGCACTAACTCAGAAACTGGGAAATTTCTTTCCGCCAAAACGCGAAGGAACTCCTGTCCTACCGCACCGCTTGCACCAACAATTGCTACTCTCATTGTTTGTTGAATTATTTATAATTTATTGAATATTTTCAAAAATTCCGTATCTTCGCTAATTTTACCACAAAGATAATTCTTTAATCAACACTATCATTAAAATGAGACTGTTTTATTTGTTCGTTTTTTCTATCGTTTCCTATTCTACTGTTTTGTGCGCTCCAACTGAGGCACAATTTGATGGAAACAAACTATTTGAGTCATGGTCGGGCGATAAACAAGATTTCGCATTGACAAGCAATTCACTGCAACTGAAAGCAACCGGCGATCAGAAGATAAGCTATCTCTCCTCGCCCTCCTTCGTCATCGATGACGCCGAATGGCTGTGCAAACTGCGACTAAAATTCAACCCGTCGGGAAGCAACTATGTGCGGCTCTATCTGACGAGCGACTCGCCCAACCTCAACGGAAGCCTCAACGGATACTTCGTCCAAGTGGGCAACGCCTCCGACCAAATCCTGCTCTATCGGCAAACGGGAACATCGGTCAGAAAAGTCGCGGCCAGCGAATCTCAAAGGGTTGACTACGACTCCGTTGCTATTACCCTTCGGGTGAACAGAAGTGCGGATGGCGAATGGATCGTTGCATCCAAAGTGAATGACGAAAGCGACTTTTCTATTGACTGCACAGCCATCGACACGACTTTCCAAAGTTGCTATTTTTTCGGCATTTTCTGCAGATACTCTTCCACTCGAAAAGAGAGCTTCTTCTTCGATTATGTCTCTGCCAAAGGTGAAGAATTCGTAGATGAGACTGCCCCATTCGTGAAAAGCACCTCCCAAAGTGACACCTGCTTAGTTTTGGAATTCTCCGAAAGAATGAATACTAAACAGACCTCCTTCCGTCTGAACGAAATGAATATTCTTGGGAAATGGGATGTCTCAGGTCAAAAACTAACCTTCCTTTTCAACGAGCCATTGCAAGAGGGAACAATCTACCGCCTTCAACTGAAAGGCTTGAAAGACATGGCTGGCAATCAGATTAAGGAACCTTATTCAGAGATACTATTGGACGGTAAACTCGAATGGAACGATGTGATTATCAACGAAGTGCTATTCCATCCCTTCGAAGGAGGCGAGGACTATGTGGAACTCTACAATCGTAGCGACAAATACATCGACCTCAGCAATCTGTTACTTGCCACCTATAAATCAGATTCTATCATCTATGCAGCAAAAAAACTGCCTAAAAGGATTATTGCTCCGCAAGAGTATGTTGTGGTAACTTCCAATCAAGAAGCGGTCTGCCAATTTTATAATTGTATGGAAGACAGCTGTTTCGTCATCATCGAGAAACTTCCAACCTATGGAAACTCCAAAGGAAATGTTGTACTAATCAACAAAGACTCCCTCGTCATCGATGAACTGCACTATCAAGAGTCCATGCACAATGAACTGCTGAAATCGAAAGAAGGCGTCTCCTTAGAACGACTATCCCCCGACAGCAACGATTGGACCTCAGCATCCGAAACTGCAGGTTTTGGAACGCCAGGCTACAAAAACTCTACGTCCGCAAGCGACTTAGAAGAGATTACACTAAGCAACGATGTCTGCCACCCCCATTTATCTCCCGAAGGTGATGTTGTACTCACTTATAGCTTGACGCAACCAAACTACTTGGCCAACGCCTACGTCTTCAACCTCAATGGCATCTGCGTGCGCCACCTGGCTCAAAATCAAATGTTAGGCACTTGCGGTGAAATCGTTTGGGACGGGAAAAACGACAATGGCACTCTCCAACCCGTTGCTCCCTACATCCTAATTTTCGAGGCTCATAACGCCCAAGGAGATGTCATCAAAAGAAAATTCGTGTGCATAGTGGGAAATGCCTTTTGAAAAATTTTGTATATTTGAAAAAACTAAAGGTGACCTCCAACGTATAGAAATCAAAATACGGTGAATTTATAGAGGTCACCATAATTCTAATACAGAACAATATGAAAAAAGCGATTTTCTTATTAGGCATGCTTGCTCTGCCGCTATTGACATTCAACTCTTGCGAGAAAGAGGATGATTCAACAGAACCTATCAGTTACGAAAATACCAACCTCAAACATATCGTGTCAGCCACAAGATATGGAGGCCCATACACATTCAAGTACGACAGCGAAGGTCGCATGATTTATGAGAAATGGGGACTCGACTCAAACACAGCAATGGAACTCAATCTACAATATACAAACAACACTATCAGTGGCACCCGCTCATTCGACAGCACCCAAGATTCTGCGGCTAACACTGATGAGGTCGTTTCTGGAACACTCAACAGCAACGGGTATGTATCTTCCATCAAGTTCGAAGATGAAACCTTCGGGACAGGCACAACATACAACTATACATACGATGCCAACAACCACAGAGTTTCTTGCAGAACATCGTCTGACGGTTCAGTCACCAATTGGGTTTGGAGAAATGGTAACCTCGCTTCCATAAAAGAAGAGGGGCAAAACTCATCCGTGACATTTACATATACCAACAAGACGATAACGGAACCGATTGAAAACAAAGGAAAACTATTGCTGCTCACTGTCGATAATGAAGTAGATGAGATGGTCAACCCAATCTACGGAGTTGCCTCAAAGGAACTCCCTGTGTCGGCCACAACAACCTTCGACGGACAAACTGTGACTTCCACCTACAAATGGACATTAGACGAAGATGGTTATCCTGTAAAGTTACTGTTCTCAACCTCATACGGAGCTAACGTAACATACACGTTCGTTTGGCAATAAAAACCAAGAGGGTGTATCAGAACAAGTCGATAGAGGTTACCTAATAGTAGAAATACCCAAGATTCCACATCTATAAAAAAAATATTATGAAGAGAACTTTCATTTTGAAGTCTTTAATGGTGATTGCCTTGGCAATATGGTCCACTGCGTGCTATGCTCAGCGCTATTATGAAAATGTCACATGGCTTGTCCTTGCTGCGGAAGGCCGACTAGACCAACCTCGACATGCACTGCTCCAGTTAGCTCTATTCCCTATTGATGCGAATGAGACTGAAAAGGTAGCAATGGTAAGAAGTCGTTTGCAGCGTGCACGCCAAGAATATGACAACATGCTGGAAATAAGGAATTCCAACAGCAATCTGAATGAATCGGAGAACACTCTTGCAGAACTAAGGGCAAGACTAAAAGAATTTGAAAGTATGCCTGAAATATATGCAGAGATGAAGAAGACCATAGAACTGGCTGAGGCGGAGATGAAGAAACAAAAGCCTATGATGGAATCATCACACCAGAATTTCACGGAAGATCCGAAGCAACTTCTTAAGGATGTGAAGGAAGTGGTCTTATGTGGTCAATTTTTCACAGGCTTTGAGGATATAGGCAACAACCGGCTCATGGTGACTACGGAACCTCGATTTTACAATGCAGAGTATGACGTAATTTCCGGTGTAGAATCTCCTAATGACTATACCTTCCAATATGGCGTTATCGACGCTGCTAAAGGCAATATTGTTATTCCTATAAAATATCAGTATTGTGGGTCAAAAGCAACATACGGAAGCATTTACCTGGTTTCGAAAGATGAAAAGGGTACCCATGCCGGAATAATGGACTATGACGGGAAGGTGAAGAAATCCTTTGAGTACAAAGACTGGCACAGCGTTAACAACTGGTGCGACATTGCAGTTTTCTGGGCTCCGAACAACAAGCTGGGCTTTGATCACTTTGATGGTCATAGAGTTATTGAACCACAGTTTGATAAAGTTGTGGAAGATACTTCAGATAGCGATTATGCGTTCGACGGATTCATCGGCAATGAAAAATACTTTATTAGCAAGACTGGTAAAATATCGAAGTAACTCTCACAATCATTAGTGTCCCATAAAAGTTGGGACACTAATGAAAACAAATATGTCCTCCTCAATCCTATAGCCTTCTACATGTATGCAGTTTGTCATATATGGGGCAAGTTGAGTATTGTAAGCGTCCATTACTATATATCCATCAAGATACGATGTCTGATTGCGAAATCAGTTGTATCTCACCATTCGTAAACTCAAAGGCGAGGCCATCATCCGTGGTGGGACATTCACAGAGCCAGGCGATACGGCCGTTGGTTTTGATGAAGAGTTGGGTGAAATCCAAGAGACCTGGCACCACATTTTCTCGTGTCACGTTTTCACGCAAAAGACTATCCGGCAAATCAAGGTACTCCACAAAATCATCATATCCCTCCATATAATAATCCAAAGTAGCATCCTTAATGCCCTCCCAACGAGTAGCATTGAGTTCTATGAACTTCTGATAAGACGCACGTTGTTTGTCGCTTACTGGCTTACCGTAGGTACGAATGGTCACAGGCATTGTGCATATCTCCTCCGTCAGACGAACTACCACCTCTTTACTCCATCCCGTCGCATCCTTGAACAGAACACCACACACCTCATCAACCACCTTCTCCTCGTTGCGGTAGTTCCTCAATTGTTCAGGCTGCATAAACTGAATCTGTGCCTCTGAAAGCAACACACCCATGTACGAGTCATTCCATGCCGTGTAACAAATCCATCCATAATTGCCCTCTTTATCAATGTATAATGTTTTAGGCAAGACCGTCTGAACCACGATAGGTTGACCAGACGCCAACATCTCATCCACCTGTGCGGAATCTCCCACATAGGCGGTCAACATCATTTTTGAGAACGCCTCAAAAAGATCCTCCTTTTTCTGCGTATATTCCGCGTAGGCCTTCTGTTGAACAGGGGTAATACCCTCTTCCGAACTACCCTCCAATTCAATCTCCAGATTCTCTAACTCACCGAAGAAATGGTGTTGCTCCAAGCCTTTCCAAGAGTTCTCGCCATCGTGAATGAAAAGGCCAAGGGTTGGATCGTTGATTTTGTGGAGGTTACGAAGCTGCTTGCTTGAAATTATCCTCGGCTCTGACTCTGAAAGAAGGACTGCAAATCCATCTTTTTTATTCCAACTGCACCCCAAAATCCAACCATAGCTGCCATCTCTGCATATGAAAACATACCATAATGAAGTTATACGAAATAATTCGTTTTCGGTAACCTGATTCTTCCCAAAAACGTCTTCCAATTCAACTTTCCTATCTATTTCCTCAAAATGAAACTTATAATAATCCAAGATATAACTTGGAACGGATTTCTCATATAAATCAACATTTTGGCAATACCTCAAATAAGCATCTCTTTGAATGTCAAGAATTCCCTCTTGGGCAACATCCTGTATTAAAAGTTCTATATTCTCGCTACTCCCATACATGGAAACGTTCAAACTTTTCCACCATACAGTTTTGTCAAACTCTAAAGTACCCAACACGTCATCATAAAGTTTTTCCATATTTGTAAAATATTTTATCAATAGGTTTATAGTCACCTAACCTAGAATTCACTTTTCCTTTTTCATCAGAAATACCACCAGAATGTAAAGCCGCAGCATGAATTACTGTGGGCACTTTCTGCAACCTACCATCAGGAGTTTCATGCCAAGTCATATGGACATCATTATCATCGTCATTTCCCGACATCCATTTTTTTACATCTTCAGCAGTATATTTTCTCTCCTTTTTTGTTACAGGATCAATGATTCTTCGACCTTCCCTATTCAATTTTTAAGCCATGAGTTCTTCAGCACGTCTAAAGGGGGATGGAGGGGGCTCGAAAGTCAATGGCGATTTTACAAACCTTGTGTTACAGACCCATCTCCTCTTTCAAGAATTTACCCGTAATGCTGTTCGGATTGGCAGCCACCTCTTCTGGCGTGCCTTGACATACGATTTGACCTCCTGCGCGTCCTCCGTCAGGACCTACATCAATCAAATAATCTGCCGCTTTGACAACATCTAAGTTGTGTTCTATCACCAAAATAGTATTTCCCTTGTCGGCCAACTTATTTAATACATCCAAAAGAATTCTAATATCCTCGAAGTGCAAACCTGTAGTCGGCTCATCCAAAATATAGAGTGTGTTGCCCGTATCACGACGCATCAATTCTGTCGCCAATTTGATACGTTGGCTCTCGCCTCCCGACAACGTCGTAGAGGGTTGCCCCAACTTTATATATCCCAATCCAATGCTTTGCAAAGTCTTTACTTTAAGCAAAATGGATGGAATATTCTCGAAAAATTCCACTGCTTGATTAATTGTCAAATCGAGCACATCAGCAATGGATTTACCCTTGTAACGAACCTCTAACGTCTCGCGGTTGTAACGCTTTCCATGACAATCCTCACAAGGCACATAAACATCGGGTAAAAAGTTCATTTCTATGGTTTTGTAACCATTTCCGCAACAAGTCTCGCAACGACCACCTTTCACATTGAAAGAGAAACGACCCGGCTTATAACCACGCATCTTCGACTCCGGAAGCGAAACAAACAAGTTACGAATGTCACTAAACAAGTCTGTATAAGTGGCAGGATTAGAACGAGGCGTACGACCAATCGGCGATTGATCCACGGTTATTACCTTGTCAATATTCTCAATTCCTTCCACCGAATCGTATGGCAATGGATCTTGTAACGAACGATAGAAATGCTGACTAAGTATAGGCTGCAACGTACAATTAACAAGCGTGGATTTTCCACTACCCGACACACCTGTAACGCAAATGAACTTGCCCAACGGGAAGGTGACATCCACCCCCTTCAGATTGTTACCTCTTGCCCCTTTCAAAGAGATAAACTTACCATTGCCTGGTCGTTTTTCAGCAGGCACCTCTATTCTTCTATCTCCATTGAGATAATCTGCTGTCATGGTGTGCGTCTTCAGCATCTCTTCCGGCGTACCCGCAAAGACGATTTCGCCGCCATGTCGGCCAGCCTTCGGACCCAAATCCACCACATAGTCGGCATTGAGCATCATATCCTTGTCGTGCTCTACAACAATGATAGAATTGCCTATATCTCTCAACTTCTTTAACGAGTTAATCAATCGCACATTATCACGCTGATGCAAACCAATGCTCGGCTCATCCAAGATATATAGCACATTGACCAATTGAGAACCTATTTGAGTGGCCAAACGAATACGTTGGCTCTCTCCGCCCGACAACGACATAGAAGCACGATTGAGCGATAGATAACTCAAACCCACATCCAACAAGAAGCCTATTCTATTGCGAATCTCCTTTAATATTTCAGCAGCTATGACTGCTTGCTTATCCGACAAACGGCTCTCCAAATTATCTAACCAAGCATTCAATTCAAGCATATCCATCTTGGCCAACTCGGAAATATTTTTCCCATCCAATCTAAAATGGAGTGCCTCCTGATTCAAACGAGCGCCGCCACATTCAGGACATACAACCGTTTTACTAAATTGCTCGGCCCACTTCTGAGCAGTAGCAGAAGCCTCGCCATCCTGCTGCATCTCCACATACCGGAATACGCCTTCAAAAGCATAAGCATAACTAGAAGAGCCCAAGGCCTCGTTTTTCACAGCAATACGATCATCACTGCCATTCAAGATAATGTCCAACGCCTCTTCTGGAATTTTTGAAACAGGATCCTTCAATGAGAATCCATATCTCTCCGCAATCACCTCCAACTGACCGAAGAAGAGTGATTTCTTATATTTCCCCAATGGAATGATTGCACCATTATAAATGCTCTCCTCCCTATTAGGGATTATTTTTTCAATATCTATCTGTGTAACAACACCTAATCCCTTACATTTAGGACAATAACCAAAAGGAGAATTGAACGAGAAATTGTGCGGAGCTGGCTCGTTATAAGAGATTCCCGATGTCGGACACATCAACAATTTACTAAAATAACGGATGGTATTGTCCGCTTTCTTCATAATGATGATGGAGCCACCGCCTAACTTCATAGCCACTCGCACCGAGTCGCGAAGTCGCTTGGCATCTTTTTCGGAGACGACCAACTTATCCACCACCACTTCAATGTTGTGGTTTTTATAACGGTCCACCTTCATTCCGTGCATAATCTCGACAATCTCGCCATCGACACGGACTGTCAAATATCCACGCTTGCGAACATCTTCGAAAAGTTCCTTATAATGACCCTTCCTCGACTTTACCTTAGGAGCTAATATGTAAATTGCCTCGCCAGCATAGTCGTTCTCTATCAATTGTAGAATCTGCTCTTCCGTATATTTCACCATCTTCTCTCCTGTCACATACGAAAAGGCCTCGCCGGCCCTCGCATAAAGAAGACGAAGGAAATCATATATTTCAGTGGTCGTGCCAACTGTGGAACGTGGATTCTTATTGGTAGTCTTTTGTTCTATGGAAATAACCGGACTTAGCCCCGTAATCTTATCTACGTCAGGTCGCTCAATGTTACCTAAGAAGTTACGGGCATAGGCAGAAAAGGTGTCAATATAACGGCGCTGTCCTTCGGCAAAAATCGTATCGAAGGCTAATGACGACTTCCCGCTTCCACTCAAGCCAGTCATCACCGTTATCTTATTACGAGGAATGGAGACATCAACATTTTTCAAATTGTGGACTCTCGCCCCAAACACTTCAATGCGTTCCGTTTCCAAGGCTTCTTCCTTTATCTTATTTTCCATATATAAACCTAAAAGGGAGAGTATTCACCCCATTTATTAATTGATACCGTAGCGTTTAAGGAAAAGCCTTTCCAAAAACGTGCAAATTTACAAAAATAAACGCCAACGAGCCTCAACAAGAAACGGGGAATTAACTTTTCCCCGTCACTATGCGTTTTATATCATTCAATTTATTCAACGCCTCAATTGGAGTCAAATTATTGACATCCAAATTAATTATCTCATCACGTATCTGAGAAAGAACAGGATCATCCAATTGGAAAATGCTCAATTGATAACCCTCTTTATGTTCTGCAATGCCTTTTACTGGTTTTGAAATCTCGCCGTTGCTACGATTATTGCTCTCCAACTGCTTCAAAATCTCGTTTGCCCGATTGACCACACTTTGAGGAAGTCCTGCCAACTTTGCCACATGAATACCAAAGCTATGCTCACTACCTCCACGTTGTAATTTACGCAAGAAGATAACCTTACCATCGACTTCCTTCACAGAAACATTAAAATTCTTGATTCTATGATAAGTGTTCTCCATCTCATTCAACTCATGATAGTGTGTGGCAAAAAGAGTTTTCGCTTTCGCCTTGGGATGCTCATGGATGTGTTCTACGATTGCCCAAGCAATTGAAATTCCGTCATAGGTACTCGTTCCTCTGCCCAACTCATCGAAGAGGACCAAACTGCGTTGCGAAAGGTTATTGATGATGCTTGCCGCCTCGTTCATCTCGACCATGAAAGTTGATTCGCCCATGGATATATTATCAGAAGCTCCAACTCGCGTAAATATCTTATCCACCACACCAATGCTCGCCGATTCGGCAGGGACAAAGCAACCCACTTGGGCCATTAAAACAATCAATGCTGTCTGACGAAGCAATGCCGATTTACCGGCCATATTCGGACCCGTAATCATGATGATTTGCTGCGAATTGCTATCCAAGAACAAATCATTGGCAATATAACTCTCTCCGACAGGCAACTGCCTCTCAATCACAGGGTGACGCCCTTGGTGGATGTCTATCACATCACTCTCGTTCACCTCCGCACGCACGTATTTGTTTGCTGCAGAGACTTTGGCAAAAGATAGCAAGCAATCTACTTGTGCCAACAAATTAGAATTGATTTGGATGGCGGGAATATACTCTGCCAACTCCAAAACCAAATCATTGTATATTTTCGTTTCAAGTGCCAAGATCTTATCCTCGGCCCCTAAAATTTTCTCTTCGTACTCTTTTAGTTCTTGCGTGATATAACGCTCGGCATTGGTAAGCGTCTGTTTTCTAATCCAACTTTCAGGCACTTTGTCCTTGTGCGTATTTCGCACCTCGATATAATAACCGAACACATTGTTATAGCTAATCTTCAAACTCGGGATGCCCGTCGCATCAGACTCTCGTTGCTGAATCTGCAAAAGATACCCCTTGCCTGAATGAGCTATTTGACGGAGTTCATCCAATTCTTCATTGACGCCTTCGGCCACTACTCCGCCTTTGTTTATCATATTAGAAGGATCATTGACAATCACCTTGTCAATCTTCTCTCGAATATTCGGGCATGGGTTCAATTGTTCTCCAATACGCCTCAACCCATCATTGTCGCTTGCCAAACAAGCCTCCTTTATTGGGAGAATCGATGTCAAAGCCACTTTCAACTGCACCACCTCTCTTGGAGTGACACGCCCTACGGCCACCTTTGAGATAATACGTTCCAAATCTCCAATGGTTGACAAGTTCTCGTTCAAAACAGACTTCAACTCCAAGTTGCGGAAGAAGCTCTCCACAATATCCAGGCGCTCATTGATTGGCTTTACATCTTTCAATGGGAAGGCAATCCAGCGACGAAGCAAACGTGCGCCCATCGGTGTGATTGTGTTGTCAAGGATGCCAGCCAAAGTTTGGCCGCCTTCATGAATGGTCCCATACAACTCCAAATTACGGATCGTAAAACGATCCAACCACACATAACGATCCTCCTCGATACGAGAGAGATGTGTGATGTGTCCAATCTGGAAATGCTGCGTAATGTCCATATAATGAAGAATCGCACCAGCAGCTATGACTCCCAACTCCAAATCTTGGACACCAAACCCTTTCAAATTCTTTGTCTGGAAATGTTTGAGCAGACGATCATTAGCCGACTCCGAGGTGAAAACCCAGTCGTCCATCTCGAATGTATAGTATTTCGATCCAAAATGCTCTTCAAAAAGTGTCCTTTTACCTCTTTCGAAAAGCACCTCTTTAGGCGACATGCTATTCAATAGTTTATCTACATAGTCAAAGGTTCCCTCCGCGGTCAAGAATTCACCCGTAGAGATATCCAAGAATGCAACTCCCACCGACTTTTTCGACAGATGAACAGAGGCCAAGAAATTGTTCTCCTTATAATTCAACACATTGTCGTTGATGGAGACACCAGGTGTCACCAACTCCGTAATGCCTCTCTTCACCAAAGTCTTCGTCAACTTCGGATCTTCCAACTGATCGCAGATTGCCACACGCTGACCTGCACGCACCAACTTTGGAAGGTATGTGTCTAATGCATGATGTGGGAAACCCGCCAACTCCACAGAAGAAGCCGTTCCGTTGGCCCGCTTAGTAAGCGTTATACCTAAAATCTCAGACGCTTTAATAGCATCATCAGAAAATGTTTCATAAAAATCACCTACACGGAAAAGAAGGACAGCACCCGGATGTTTTTCTTTCATCTCGTAATACTGCTTCATCAACGGGGTCTCAACCTTAGCCATATCTATTTTTCTTGTTTTTTCGACTCAAAAGTATTTTCCAATTCATTTTTCTGCCTCTCAGCATCCATAAGAGCCGCCCCAATGGGGATTTGTTCTACTATGCAATATTCGGCAAAATCCGTGAGTTATGCAAAAATTAGTAGGGCTATCTCACGAAAGAAGAAAAAGTTTTGTAAGAGAAAACATATAGATAACAATACATCGATTTTATTTATTATCTTTGCCGTAGAAATAAAAATGATTAAAACTAACAGACGTTTGCTATTTATTACTATTATGAAAGAGAGAAACGAAATCGCGCAAAATAGGATCGATGCATCCTTTCTCGCAGAAGTAAAGAACATTGTTGAACAAGGTCGCCAACAAGCCTACGCTACAGTAAGCCAACTAATGATTGAAACCTATTGGAAAATAGGCGAACGCATTGTGTTGCAAGAGCAAAAAGGAGCCAACCGTGCAGAATATGGTGCTCAACTCATTGAGCAACTTTCCGAAGAATTAACTCTAACATACGGGAAAGGTTTTAGCAAAAGAAATCTACAATATTTCCGGTCTTTCTACTTGACGTTCAATGATTTGGAAATTGTGCAAACGCGTTTGCACAATTTAACTTGGTCGCATATTCTTCAAACGTTACGAATAGACGATCCCACCGCCATACGCTGGTATTTGTCAACCGCCTCACAAGAAATGTGGAGTGTACGCACGCTCGACCGCAATATCTCAACGCAATATTATGAACGCCATTTCAAACAACCACAATTAGTAGAGAACTCGAAGAAAGAGAATAAAGTTGATAAATTGGAAATTCTGAAAAGCCCAATAATGGCTGAGTTTCTTGGCTTTAAACAAAACACTGATTTTACAGAAACCGATTTAGAGAAAGGTCTAATCCAACACCTTCAAGATTTTCTTGTTGAATTAGGACGAGGATTCGCATTTGTGGCACGACAACAACATATTTTCACCGACGCTGGCGACTTTTACATCGACTTAGTGTTCTACAATTACCTATTGAAATGTTTCGTCCTGGTAGATTTGAAAAAAGGGCAAATAACACATCAGGACGTAGGACAAATGGATATGTATGTGCGAATGTACGATGAATTGAAACGCACCGAAGGCGATAATCCAACTTTAGGAATTGTATTATGTAGTGAAACGAGCAAGGACATCGCCCGCTATTCTATACTGCGTGACAGCACCAATCTTTTTGCTGCCAAATATATGCCGTTAATGCCAACAGAGGATGAACTTCGTAGGGAAATAGAAGCACAGAAGGAGTTGCTGCTTTTGCAAAATGACAAGAAAAAATAAGGCTTCTCCCCTTCGATCATCTACTCAAGTTCAAGCAAAAAATATCTCTTTCTTCGTTTTTTCCTATCTTTGCCAAAATATCTTTTTCGGACATAATTATGAGCATCAATCAGAAAATCGGTGTAGAGATGTTTTTCCATGATTTAGGAAAACTCTGTGAAAATGCAGAACACATTTCACCCTACAAATTCTACACCACCCTGCGCCGTTTGTTCTTCCTCGCTTTAGACGATTGCACTAAAGAGGAAGGAATTGCCTTCTCTGGCCCGTTGGCGAAAATGGATTTCCTTTGCAAAGAACATCGTATTCCGCGCCGCACATGTCGAGCACTTAAAAGCTTTCGTTCGAAGGTGCGCACACTCTCTAAATATAGTGATGAAGAGCTGAAGCAAGGCGAACTTTACGACGTCCGACTTTTGGCCGAATTTCTTAGCAGCATCTATCAGAAAGGGATCCCGGCTCGCCTTATCGACTTACTTCCTGAAGATTTTGCAGAAGCTCAATCGCCCATCAGCCAGTCAGTTGCCGATTGCATCCGTGTCGTGGTAAACGAATGGGACGAACGTTATATCTCAGCTAATCGTGCTGATGAAATGGACGAAGAAATCAAAATATGCTATGCACCCACAGCCGAAGAAATCAAATATTTCAATATCGCTGGCGATCTTGGAAGCATCCACTCCATTCTGTCGGAAAATTGTCAATTCAACATCATCCGCCCCAAGGTGAAAGACGGAATATTCTTCCCAGAATTCATCATCTTCGAGCCTGATTTCTTGGTCGATATATCCACCATTGCCGAATCTTTCGAAGAGTACGGCTTGACTCCGCTCTCTTACCTGATAAAACGACTCAAACCCAAGCAAACTACCCAACCCATCTTGATAGGAAATTTGGCAGGTCAGTTCCTGGACGAAGCAGTCTATAATGAGGTGCCATCCAGCTATAAAGAGAGCGTAACCCGTTTCTTCCGTCAAAACGCATTAAATATCGTGACCTGTCCCAATTTTGCAAGAAATGATTTTCATAGCGAGGCCATGAGGCAACAAGCCAATCTGACAACTTATACTCAAAGACAGTTGGACGGACAACGTATCTTCGACCCAGAAAAGACACTTTTGGAACCTTCCTTCTTCTGCGAAATGCTTGGATTGCAAGGGCGTATGGACCTTCTGCACGATGACAAACGCTTGTTGATTGAGCAAAAATCAGGCAAGTGGGGATTCCCCAACGGTGGCCACCAAGAGAAGCACTACGTGCAGATGCTTTTCTATTTAGCTTGGATAAAATACAACCAACGCATCTCGACAGATGATGTAAACGCTTTGCTCCTCTACTCCAAATATCCTACGGCAGGTAAAAGTGTAGTTCAAGAAAATGGCCTGATCAAAGAGGGTCCAGCACCACAACTACTATTCAATGCTTTGATGCTCCGAAACTACATTGTCCACTTGGAAACTATGCTGCTCAAAGGCGACATTACGATGTTGGAAGATATCACCGCCGACACACTCAATTTAAATAAGAAAAGTGGAACATTGTGGAACAACTATCAACGACCAGAGATTGATAAGATTTTAACCACCATTCAACAAGCGGAACCAACGGCCAAAGCCTACTTTTACCGTTTCTTCTCCTTCCTAGAACGGGAATACCACCTTTCGAAGAATAGTTTTGCACAAGCATGGAACACTTCGATGGAAGAGAAAATCCAAGACGGTTCGGCCTACTTCAATCTCCAATTGGCGGCAACTTTAAACAGCTCAGATCAGACTGGAGGCATCGAATTCGTACAATTCAACATTAGCCCTGAAGCTCAAACCAACTTGCCTAATTTCCGCAAGGGAGATATTGTAGTCTGCTACTCCTACCACGAGAGGGAGAATGCCGACATGTGTAAAGACATCGTCTTTCGCGCCACAATTACAGAACTCAGCAAGGAACATCTAACAATAAAACTCCGCGCTCCTCAACGCAACAAGAATGTCTTCCGCACAAAAAAAGGCTTTGTATGGGCAATGGAACACGACTTTATAGACTCATCGTTTTCCTCCAATTTCAAAGACCTTTTCGCCTTCCTCTCCATGACAAATGAAGATCGAAGGAAGCTGATTCTCAACCAAAGGAAGCCAATAATCAACCATGCTCTGCAACTTAATGGTGATTACGGGAAATTCAACGAATTGGTCTTGAAAGCCAAACAAGCCGAAGATTACTTTTTAGTGATCGGTCCTCCTGGGACTGGGAAAACCTCTTTCGCCTTGGTGAACATTCTGAAAGAGACGCTGTCCGAACCCGACACGTCAATACTGCTTGCCTCTTACACCAACCGCGCGGTGGAAGAGATTTGTTCAAAATTAGTCAAAGAGGGAATTGACTTCATCCGCATCGGACACGAACATTCCTGCACAGATTCATTCGACACAAAATATCTATTAAAAAACAAAATAGCCGACCTAAACAACACTCAAGAGATAAAAGAAGTTCTCCTAAATAATCGTGTTTATGTCGGAACTACTGCCGCCATATCCTCAAGCAGCAACCTTTTCGACTTGAAACATTTCGACTTGGCTATCATCGACGAGGCCTCCCAAATTTTGGAGCCTCAATTGATTGGTCTCTTCTCGGCCAGAGAAGGCAAAGCCATCCGAAAATTCATCCTTATCGGCGACCACAAGCAATTGCCCGCTGTTGTGCAACAAACGGAGAAAGAATCCGAAATAAATTCAGAGACATTGAATTCTATCGGATTCGTAAATTGTCGATACTCTTTCTTCGAAAGGCTTCTAACTCAACAAAAAGAGAACGGACAGTTGGTCTATACGCTTAAACGCCAAGGCCGAATGCACCCCGACATTTCAGATTACGTCAACCACAACTACTATGCAGACTTGCTCACATCCGTTCCTTTGGTTCACCAACAAAAAGAACAATTTTTCGAAGAATTAGACGCAAGCAATATAGGCCATCCGCTACAGCATCTATTGGCCCAAAATCGTCTTCTTTGCTTTAATGTACCTTCGGTGGAAGACAACACAGCGGACAATGTAAACATGGCGGAAGCCAAACTTCTCACCCAAATAACTCTCCAACTATGGGAACTATTTAAACAATCGGGAAAGAAATTTGACTCTGACAAATCCATAGGCATCATCGTCCCTTATCGTGCTCAAATAGCCGCCGTCCGACAAGAGATAGAAAAGCTCGGCGTAGAAGAACTGCAAGGAATTGCTATCGACACAGTGGAACGATACCAAGGCAGCGAACGAGACATCATCATTTATGGAACAACCATTCGCAAGCACTCTCAATTGGACTTTTTAGCAGGAAACGTCTTAGAGGAAGATGGTCGCTTGATAGACAGGAAACTCAACGTGGCCATTACAAGAGCCCGAGAAGTAATGATATTCGTTGGAGACACACACCTTTTGCAAAATACCCCAAGTTACCAGCATTTCATACGCTTTTTGCAAGAAAAAGGGAGCTGGTATGAATTAAACGATGAGTGGCTTTGCTAAAAGCAAACAATACCACATCCTTTGTCCTTTAGAATAATATTTGTAGTCTAATCGTAATAACATACAAAACGAAGACAAAAATAGCTCTAAGAATAAGTTATTCGGTTATATCTGATTTTAGATTTCTCACAGATTTGATATCTTTACTCTACCTTTAGGGATTAGATTATATTTCAAATATTACAATAAGATGATAGCCGAACACAATAAATACGAAGAGTGGATGTCTTGCATTGCCAACACACGCCTGCTTTTCAACTCTATCAGTGAATTAGAGAACTTTTTGGAAGCGCCCAGCATCCACACGAATGGCATAAAAAGATGCTTTGCTTCCACGCAACGTTTGAGGTCTGCATTCAGAGATTTAGCCCTCGAATTTGAAGAGGAGACTGACGGCTACATCAATCTCAAAAACGTCATAGTAGCATACAAAAAGGCTTGGATCTTCTTTCGCGACAATCTGTCTCGCAGAAACGACCCGTTCTCCATCGCTTTAGAACTTTTGAGATTCTATTACCCGCCCTACGCTACCGACGGACTCGGCAGAAAGAAAAGAAGCATATTCGAAGAAATTGGGAAACAAGGAATTAGCATCCCGTTCATTATCTTAATGCTATTGAAAATCATTCCTGGATACGACTCTAAAAATGGAGACATATCCAATATGCCAATGCTGTTTGACCAAGCCATGGCTCTATTGGAGAAATTCACAGATGGAGGAGACATCTTCGCAACACTGCCGGCCGTCATCACGGCCAAAGAGGAGCCTAACAAAACACGCATATCACTCCTATATCACGTTTCGAATATATTGGACACCTACGAATCTTTCGCAGAACAAGAGAATATATACGAAGCTAGCAATGCCATAAAAAATTGTCGCGCAGATCTTGAAATAGAAGGCTACTGGAATGAATGCGACGGAAAACTATTGTACACTTCATTCTGGCATATAGAGCAAACAAAAGATGCTGGCTGCTATTTTGCAACTCATTGGAAGAAAGATGCCGACAACAACTTGACAGGCATTCGCTACACTCTATTTTTGGTGGAAGCAGCCGATGGCAACCTTATTGCCTACATTCTACATCCAATGGCTATCAAGCACAGAATGAAAGGCATAGCCTATACAGACAAAGACCATATTTGGTACAAAACAGCAATGCCCATAGAATCCAACCCCGACAAGTTGTTTTTTTGCAGAACAATGCCATCCTCCTCGTGGCAGAAAAATCTAAATCTGACAAGAGTTACCGACTCTAAAATCATTGATATATACAAGAAATGGTTTGTCGAATACACACCTGAGAAACCTTTCGGACAATTGGAATACGAATTTTATCCGAACCTATACGCCATCACCAATGAACACCTATACATTCCGACAGGCGAAGGCAACACCTTCTATCAAATCCCCAAAGCATCGTTCGACGGATTTGAACAAATCCATATCAATGATAACGTTGGTATAATGAAAATGGGAGGCAGGACATACCTCGCCTTCGACGAGTTCTTGCTCTACATACCGACAAACAAGATAGAACTAAAAAAATATGACATAAAGATTGTTGAGCATATAGAGTAGTTCTATATGGTGTGCTAAAACAACACTCCCTCTGGCATTTGCATAAGTCTCGTATTTAAACGTGGAGACGTATTGAATCCCTGCTTTATTTTATAGTAAGACGCTATTACTTTTGGGGTAGACTTTTCATGCGAAGAAATCCCGACAGATTTGTAATCCAAAACGCCGAGTTCCTTTAGATTCATTATGCTTTCTTTTTTTATTATTTTCATAACATTCTAAATTACTGCACAAAAGTACACATTTCGATTCTCTTAAGAAAATAACATTTAAAATTTTTCCGTTTCTTTTCCCAATCCTTATTGTACTCCGCCTGCACTTCCTTCTTGTTCTGTTAGAAAGCAAAACCGAAGGCAACACGAGCGAGATAGGAGAATTCTATGGTTGTTGTTTGCACAATCAGTTCGATTTAAAATCAAATCCAAGGGATCGTCAATTTCGACCCACACTCAGGACATTCACGAACTACAACATAAACCACTCCGCCTGCGAAGTAAGTATAAACCTTGCCACATTTAAGGCATTTCCGAGTTTCTTGGGTTAGCATAGTTGATTATATTTAGTTTTTTAATCTTCTTCATTCCAATTGATATTGTTTTCCTCTAAGATTTTTATGGCAGCGTCAAGTCCTTTTCGGGCAGCAGCAATAAACAAATTTACTGCCTCTTGCTGATTCTCTTCTACTCCGTTACCCTCAAGATAGCACAATCCTAAATGATACATAGAATCAGGCTCTCCTAATTCCGCAGCCATTTCAAAATAACGAATAGCATTTTTGAAATCACGCTTGCCATTGTCCAAAAATCCATTGTAATACAAACCACCCAAGTTGAACATACAATCAGGATTTCCTAATTCAATTCCTGCAAGATAATACTTTTGTGCCTTTTTCATATCTACAGGAACACCGTTAATGCCTTTCTCATAAACCACACCAAGATTTACAGCACAAAGCGAGACACCCGCGTTCAATCCTTTTTGATAATAAAAAATAGCTTTCTCCATATCAATTTCCACGCCTTCACCGAACCTATACATGACACCAATGTCGTAATAGGCCTTCTTAAATCCATGATTAGCTGACTGCTTGAACAAAGAAAGTGCTTTAGCCAAATCTACTTCACATCCCCATTCATTAATATAACAAAGTGCTAAATAATAACTTGCCTCACCATTTGAATAATCATCTTCATGAATTTTATTGAGCCAGTAATAACCTTTATTTGGATCTTGCTCCGTGCCGATTCCATAAAGAAGGCAACAAGCATATCGCACTTCTACCCAGTCCAATTTTTCTTGCATAAACTCATATAAAGCAAATCCTTGCCGTTCATTTTTTGGCAATCCATAACCATCAAGAAAGCAATCGGCCAAAAGACGATTGTAGCGAGGATGGTTTAATAGGCGTAGTGTTTGAACTGCGTGTTTCGATTCATGGATTTCATCTTGATCCCATACTGCAATAATTTCACGAAGATCGGAATAAATACCCTTAAATTCTTCGCCGAGAACACCAGGCGCAGAAAAACAATTATCTAATGCATCCTGTGCGTATGTATATCCTTGCTCGGCTAAGTTTCTGAAAATCTCATAAGATTTATCAAGATTCCGTTGGACATTGAATCCATAAAGGTAGTGGTAACCCAAGTAGATTTGAGAAGCCACATCACCACTTTCGGCCTCATGGATTAGATTGTTTATGTCTTTTCTGATTAGCATGGCTAACTTGTTTCAAATTGAAAGTTTTTATAAAACCCTTAAAATCCCCATTTGTCACTTACAAATCCAGTTCCCCATAAAAGTAAAAAGCACAACCACAATCTAAGATTATGATTGTGCTCATCATAAAAAACACTTAGTTCAACTCAGACATTTTACTAAATTGTTCTTCTATCTGCACTTTTGCTTTTTGCAGTTTTTCCAACTCAGACTTCGCTTGATTCAACTTTTGCTCTTTTTGACTCTTATTTTTAACAATATCATCAATTTTTTCTTGTAAAGGATTTACAAGTTCTTCTATAATTTTTCGCTTAACCTTCTCTATCACCTGATTTTTCTTCGTATAAATTGATTCTAAACATCCTGAGACATCTGTATTTCTGATTTCATTTACATGACTATGTAACCTATTTTGTGCATTGCTATGATCTAATGCATTCCCAAGACCTTCCAAAAGTCCAAATGATGCACCATTTAAGAAACCATATAACAAGTCCCCAAAGCCACAATCAGCATCACCTGAGGAATTCGGCATTGTAAACATATCGTCATCTTCGATGTCGAAATCAATCTCCCTTTCAATTGTCTTGACGAAATCTCGCGAATCAAAATCTGGAATAAACCTCATCAAGACATCTTCCACCTCAGTAAGGAAAGCCCCAATTGGTTCTTTTATTTGCATTTTAGCCTGTGATACAATTTCCTCAGTATCTCTTTTGAGGGTCCTTGTTACTAAAGTTTGAGTTTCTCTTTGTAAGGATGGCAATATGGAATTTTCAGAATCAAAACGTCCCAACTCATCGATTTTAGCATCCATTCTTTTGCACGCTGACTCAACACTATCCTCAAGTCGGATTCTACCTTTTCTAACAATATCCTTAAGAACGCTATCAATATCATCACCCAAAGAATCTATTTTCTTCTGTAATCGGCGATTTGCTTTTGAGATATTACTTTGCCGTTCTTCCAGCTCATCATCAGGTTGGCTATATGTATTAACAAGAATCTTATTTTCATTAATGCCTTTTTCAACATCTGACTTTTTCTTATTACCAGCAGCCAATATTGAATTTATAGGTTTACGAAATAAAATTTCTTCCTTTTCCGTCTCAACAACCTTCTTCACTGCTTCTGTTAAATCATCTATATGACTCTTCTCTCTCATTTGAGGTTGTCCAGAAATCTCAAAAGTTTCACAATTTCTTTTCCATGCAAAAGAATACGCTTCATTAGAATTCACCTTTGACATCGACAATTCTGATAACAACGCCATTTCGGCAGACAATGGAATAGGTTCTGCATTCTTTAGAATTTCCACCAACAAATTATCATTACATTCCTTACAAGCTTTTTCTAATTGGTCTTTGACATAATTCTTGATTTCTGTTTCTGACTCACCATTTTCAAAAGGTATATCATATTTATTAATACCAATCAATACTCGACCTGTTCCACACTGCCCGACATTCTTAAATAGAATATCCCTATCCGTCGCATCGAATGGTCTTCCTGCATAAAGCATCAACAAAACAGCATCGGCCTTCTTAAGAAAAGCTTTAGTCCTTTCCTCTCTGGATACAATAGGGTCATTAAACCCTGGAGTATCAACAATTTTAACACCTTTTAGATACTCTTTTGGATAATATATTGTAACAGACTTAGTAATAGAAATATATTTACCTTCTGCACCTACATACTCAATCAAATTTTCAAATGTATCCTTTTGAGTCTTACCTAAATAAGATTCCAAAGATGAGCCTAATTTTGTAGCTCTCTCTACAAGTTCCTTAGCCGCTTTGATTTTCGACTCTTCAAGATTATTACCAGCCACACTTTCAATAGAACGGGAAGCTTGCATTTTCTGATCTTCCCACTCTTCTTTTGTATAAAATTCTGCGGTAATTCCCTTTTCTGCACCATAAGTAATGACAGACAATGCCGCCGTCATCGGAGTTGTAGCCGCAGGCAAAACATCATCTTCAAAAACGAACGAATTTAAAAATGTTGATTTGCCACATTTCATTTGCCCAATGACAGCTATTGTAAGCACATCGTTGTCTATCTTTTCTAATATTTCTTTTTCTCTTTGAGTATCAATCCAGCCAAATTCTTTTGCTCTTTTTGTATGTTCAACCAATCGAGCTTTCTTTTCCTGAAGTTGTTCAAATAAATTCTGTGCCATAAATTATTTTCTCAAATCGTTTATTTTTTTATTCAACAATTCTCCGCACTCATATAAGCGTTGCCAATCCATTCTTTTCTCCGCATGTGCATTCCATGCTTTTTCCAACTCAGACCTTGCATCCATTTGTGAATCATATAATTTACACAAAGCCTCAGTTCGAGATGTACATATAGTATTCAACAATCCACACAATCTATTATATCCACCTACAGTCATTCTATAATCATTATCATGCAACCAACGTTCATTATATTGAGGAATATTAGACGCTGTAACACAATCATTATGAAGAGCAGTTATTGCTTGACTATACTGACTAACCAAGGAATTACTTTTATTTAGTAATAAATCAGCCTTTTTCTTTGCCGCCGAAACATCTTGCTCCTTTTTCTTAATAAAACCTTCCATCTCTTCTGCCAATGAATTTAAATAACCTTCTCTTTGATTATCATGCGGAATAGCTTTTATGACATTCATCATATCTTCCAAAGGTGCCTTTTGAGAGAAACGTATGATCTTATTAACATTCAAACCAGCTTCCGTAAGAGTCTTTGTAATAAGTGCTTCTACCTTATCCACTTCTGTTGGAGCTTTGGAATCAACTTTATTAATTACAACATACAGAGGTTTCTTAAGATGCTGCTTTATTAAGTCAATAGAAGACCTATTCACTGTTCCATTGTTGACATCGAAAACCCAAAACAGAGCATCACACTCATTGATAACTCCGATCGTTCTTTCCGCATCCTCCTTATCATTTGAATTAAAACCAGGTGTATCAAGAATACTAAGTTTATCAAGATTGACATTCTTATAGGTCATCACAAAATATTGAATTAGAGAAGAAACGCCATTAACTTGATCCAAGACTTCCTTACTAACTCTTTTAAATGTACCCTCAGATATCGTTTTCAATTCATTGTTTGGAGTTACGAATTGATAGAATGTACCTACTCCTCCCGATATATAAGTAGGTATCGCAGTTGTAGCCTTTGTACTTACTGGCAACAACGGAATGTTTGGATCATCTTGAGAAAGCAATCTATTTACAATAGAAGTTTTTCCCGCAGAAAATTCACCTACAAATGCTATTGAAGTTTTTCCCTGTATCCAAGACTTTTTTGCTGTTACTGCCCAACTTTCAAGACCTGAATTAAACAAAAAGTCTTTATGATCGCCACTCAATCCACTAAAAACTTTTGTTACAGTGGCCTTCAAATCATCCTTAATGAAACTCTTTAGCCCATCAATTTTTTGATACAAGTTCTTTATCGAAGTATCGCTTGTCTGCTTTGCCGTCAAAACTTCTTGAACAAAAGCCAAAGACTCAATCTTTATAGCCAACTCCTTAATCTTTTCATCAAGTTCTTTTGACTTAGAATTCAATTCTTCCTCTACTCTCTTTTTCTCCCGAGCAACACCGTCGTATTCATCTTTCAATGATGATATTTCCGAATCTTTCTTTTTAATTTTACTTTTTAAATCATCTATTTCCTCTTCAAACTCTTCATTTTCATCTTCTATAGTCTTAACCTTTTTCTTAAGACTTTCCGAAGATTCCTCCAACGTCTTGATCTTTTGTTTTAACTCATTAGAAGCAACTTCCAGCAATTTAGATTTTTCGTTCAACGATTCCGCTTTGGAAACTTCAGCCTCTAATTCGCTAACTCTCTTTTTTAATGTGGCAACTTCGGCAAGTTTCCTTTTTACCGCCTCGTCAACAACAGATTCGTCAATTTTAGCATTCAACTTTGAATCCAAATTCTTTATTTGCTCGTTTGCCTCAAACAAAAGTTTCTCATACTTGGTCTTTATTTCTTGTTGTTTATTCCCTTCTTGAGATAACTGACTAGTCAAAGATTGAATTTTCTCATTAGACTCCTCCAATTCCTTTTTTTGCTGACTCGCAAGCTTATTATCAGACTTTCTGCCAAAAAAAATTTTTCCTAAAATCAACCCGACAAAAGCAGCTATGACAATATATACAATTATTTGCGTCTCCATTACGTTATGCTTTTAAATTTTTTATTTGTTCTTCATAATTTGCACAAGCATCTTTATATTGCTGGATTTCCCTAAGCAATTCTTCATTTCGAGCAACTAACTTCCTAATTTTGGCTTTTGCCTCTTCTAAATCATCTTCTAAGTCATCCTTTTCATCATCAGAAGATTTACTATCCCTTTTCAATTTACTATTTTCACTAAGTAAATCCTCTATTTGTCGCTCCGCATCCTTATTACGCTTTCTGAGTTTTTCATTCTCGTCACTCAATGAATCTAACTGACGCTTATATTCATCCTTATTTGCTGATTGTTTTTGATCAACAAACAGTTCTTTAGCCAACATACAACCTGCACCTATTGCAGTTCCAATTATAATGCCTATCATGTCTTCTATATTAATATGTTAATAATACGTTCTTATATTCTCTAAGTTTTGACTTTTTATTATCAAACTCTGCTCTTCTTTCTGTCCTTGCCTTTTTCAAGTCTTCAATAGCCTTTGTCATCTCTGAAATTGATTCAGCCGCTTCATTATGTAACGAAAGCTTAATCACATTCAACAAATCCCTTGAGATTCGTTTTACCTCAGAGTTAAAATTAGGAATCAATTTAGAGTCCACATAATCATGGATAACACGCCTTCTTTGAGGTTTCGCCATTGTTCTCTCAGTCACAAAGCCAACCATCGATTCTACAATTCCCTTGTTCTCCTGTTTGGTCTCTGATTCCTTTTCCTTATTTCCACTTGTTCCAATTCCATACAAAGCTGCATCTACAGCAAAATCAGCTAAAGAATATCCAGCACCCTCTACAACTGCTGCACCTTCTGCAACTACAGCTCCTTCCGCAGCCGCAGCACCACCGGCTCCCAACACTGCAGGAGCAGCAGCGACGGCAGCAGCTACGACTCCCACTCCAATTACTCCATTCGCTATCGCACCATCATATTCATGCCCGAGTGTATTTAACGACAAATTGTAACTTATTCCATTTACAGAATAGGAACTCAAATCCACATCCTCCAATGAACGTAAATTCACTTCATTCTCACTACCTCTATTCTCTCTTGCCTTCTTTCTCAGCAAATCCCGAACATCCTCCTTATACTCACTTATTATTAGTGAAGAGGTATTATTAATAGCAGATATAGCTTCTGCATCAATATTTGAACTTGAATTAGCCACAATGCTATCCAATTTATTGAATATTATATCCTCAAATTTTCTACAAGCATTTCTTTCCGTATCAGACAGAGACATTTCCATATTACCAACAAGCCCGTCGATATTTCTATGAAGCTTTTCCAATTCATATTTTTTCCTTCGTAAAGCCTCATCTATTTCTTTGTCATCTTCAATTGAATTCAATAGATCTTCTGTTTTAGTTGCCAATTCTTTAGCAATAATCTTAATTCTCTGTTCGTTGACTCTCTGCAAAATTTCGGCTTTATCAGTTTTTATTTTGGAAAATAATTCATACAACTGAGACAAATCGTCATTGTTCGCAGATACGCATGAAATATTCTCTAAGCCTATATGAATATTTTCACTTATGTATTTCTTAACATTTTGAATATCTTGAGCCGATTTTGTATCACTTTTAGTCAAGACAAGATAAACTGGTCTTTTGGAAAGAGAAATAGTACTTATAAAATCAGTCAAAGACTTTGTAATCTGCTGATTAATATCAGATACTAAAAGAATTCCATCTGCATAAGGAAGAAAATCAACAAGAGTCTGCTTGTGCTTAGGATCCGGAGAAGACAATCCTGGAGTATCGACCAATACTGTCGTACTTGGAACTCTATTGGATGTATCAAAAACAGTAACAACTTTAGCATCAGACAATTTATCGTTCTTCAATTCTGCTATGTCAGATATATGAATACTCTCGCCTTTTTCAGTCAACACATTAGCATAACATTTTTCAGCGCCAAAATGGACTTCATAGATTGTCGCAGTTGTTGGCCTTGTCGCTGTTTCTAATTTTTTGCTATCAGTCAAAGCGTTGATCAATGTAGTCTTTCCCGAACTAAACTCCCCCACTAATGGTAAAATTAGGGGACACTTAGAGTTCGTACTCTTTTCTTCTATTCTTTTAAGTTCATCTACGATATTAGAAAACCCTAAATCAGACGCAATATCTAATAATGCTTGTATTTCTTTCTTCATAATATTGTTTGTTTTATCTTATTTGTACCACTTCCAAATCTGCCATATTCAAGCATCCTGCCTTTTTGATGTCGATTCCATACATACGCATGAAGGCTTCGACGACGGGCTGGCCGCCGTTGGTGATGACTGGATTGCTCATGCTTTGTGTTACAACTTGAACCGTCATTCCCGGTTCGATAAGAAGACCATTTACATGTTTACGGTGCTTCGTCGTGATCTGAAACATTGCCATAATTGTTCGTTTTTAAGGTTATTGATGTAAATGTAAAGGAGAGATTCTGGCTTTTTAGAATCAACCACTGCTTTTCTGCTTAACCTAAATGCAGTTTGCCGACGTTTTGTAGCACGATACAAAATAGAGACATTTCTAATCGAGCCTAATTCTTTTCAGTTCTTCCCCTCTCGGTCATCGGCTCCCATGACCTTCACTTTTTTAACTTCACTAATAGGCATAAAAAACGTGGAGCCAGTCTGTCACTCGTTCCACGTATCTGGGCTCTCGCTAGCCTGTCTGTCTGAACGAGCAACGCTGAAAGCCCCACGCTGATGTATATACACGACCACCAAGTCGATAGCAAAACGCTACCAACCCTTCGGACGGATAAACAATCCCTGGGGCGTCCCCGTTGCTTTGTTTTTGACAGACATTTTGAATTTGCGAGATTCAGATACGTCAAAACCAAAGCGTACAGTAACGCCTTTTATGTAAAATAGCTAGCCCTCCTCAACCCTTTTGTGGGCTTTCAGCGAACTTGCATAAAACAAATATAGATGCTTTTATCTCTCCGTCAAAATGTTTTCACAAATTATTTTCAACAACAATGATTACTCTCTATTTTATGAGCAACTGGTTGAGATGCACCACAATGTTTATGTAGCAGCCTTTTCTTTAAAATTCACTCAACATAAAATCGGTCATGCTATGCCAAAGCCGAATAAAAAACTATTTTTGCAAGAAAATATACATTATGAAAGAAAAATACATACGTTTTGATTGGGCCATTAAACGCATTTTGCGCGACAAGGCAAATTTTGATGTGTTGGAAGGTCTTCTGACAGTGTTGATCGGTGAGAAAATCCTGATCAAGGAAATCTTGGAGAGCGAATCGAACCAAGACTCCTACGACGATAAATTCAACAGGGTTGACATCAAAGCCCTGAACTCCAAAAACGAGATTATCATTGTTGAAGTACAGCTCTCAAGGGAGGTGCACTTCCTCGAACGCATTCTTTACGGCGTATCCAAAACAATCTGCGAACACATCTCTTTAGGAAACGACTACGACAAAATCAAGAAGGTCTATTCCATCAGCATCCTCTATTTCGATTTAGGACACGGATCCGACTATCTCTACTACGGCAAAACCGATTTCAAAGGCGTTCACACCAAAGACACCCTACAAATCACGAAACGGGAGAAAGAGGCCATGCTTCCCACGAAAGACAAATCCATGGGTTCAAAAGCCGATGCATCGTCCATTTTCCCTGAATACTACCTCATTCGCGTCAACGAGTTTAACGATTATGCCACAACCCCCATCGAGGAGTGGATGGCCTACTTGAAAGACGGCGTCATCAAGGAGGACACGACAACTCCGGGCCTCCAAGCCGCCAAAGAAAAGCTCAATTTTATGGGAATGAACGTCCAGGATCGTCTCGCCTACGAAAGACATCTGGACAATTTACGCATCCTGAACGATGTCATTTACACTGCTAAATTAGATGGCCTCGAAGAAGGTAGAGCTGAGGGATTTGCCAAAGGAATAGAACAAGAACGCTACTCAAACGCAAAGAAAATGAAAGAGGCTGGCATTGACGACACCGTCATTTCAAAAATATCAGGCTTAAGTTTAGAAACGGTCAAAAAGCTATAAGCTATCATTGGTGTCCGCTAAACCTTTTGAACTGACATAAAAAAGGCTGTGCCCTATT
>JAKSKZ010000046.1 GCA_024401475.1 Paludibacteraceae bacterium
CCATTGGCAAACTGTCGGCTACCACCTTCAACCAATAGAAGCATGTGTCGCTGTGATGCGATCCTTCCAACGTGTCCTTTGCCACGAACTTCAAGGCAAGGCTGTCTCCGACCTGCAGGTCAAGCACCTCCTCCGAACGGAACAGTGTCTCCACGATTCCATCCGAGGAAGTCGCCATCGATGGCGTGTAGCCCGCTGACAAAACAGATATCGGTATGGTGGTGTCAAAACCACATGTTATTGTTGGAATATAGTGTTCGGGAATTAACTCGGTCGTATCTTGGAACGTCGTATCCATTGGCAAACTGTCGGCTACCACCTTCAACCAATAGAAGCATGTGTCGCTACGATGCAATCCATCCAACGTGTCCTTCGCCACGAACTTCAAGGCAAGGCTGTCACCGACCTGTAGGCCCTTGATGTCCTCTATACTAAAAAGTGATTCTACAAATCCATCAGAAGAAGTCGCTTCTTGAGGGTTAAAACCAGAAGCAAGAACTGATAGTTCAACAATTGTATCAGATGGACATTCTATCGTTGGTGACAATATAGAATCTCTTGCATAAACCCAATAAGAACAAGTATCACTATAACCATAATCATTTGTCACATAAAAAGAAAGTAACAAAGAATCTGGAACTGAAAGAATTAAGACATTTGAAAAATCACCAACTTTTTTCACTTCATCCCCTATATTCAATGATTGAGGATATACGACATCGTAAGCAATATATGAGTTTGTAGTCCAAACAACCGTATCTGAAACACATTCTAATTTAGGAACTTGTGGTAGTCGAACATCAACCAAAGCAGAACATGAATCAATCACACTCCCATTGAAATTCAAAGAAAAAGTAATTTCATGCAAACCTACACCTAATAAAGAATCAGAATCGAATGTAACCTTCCCTAATGATTCGTCACATAAAGAGTAAAAGTTGGGGGTTAAAGACTCAACAACAACAGCAGTATCACCCTTTTTCAAATATAAAGTTGTATCCCTTATACAATCTGTCAAATATGGAAGATCGTTTGTCGTTACATAAACATCTATATCATAAGACTTAACATTATCGCAAGAATCCTTAAGGGCAACTGTTTTTTTAGTCCATTGGAAAAGATCTCCACATGAAAATTCATTTTTACAAATTGAATCTAATGACCATATACTAGAAGAGTCTAAAATATCAGAATACAATATGGAAGAATGGGAGGAATCCAAATACAACAATAATGTATCCATTATATGAGGTTCCTTTTTATTTTCGGAAACAACAATAGTATTGTACTCCATCCGAAAAAGAGAAGTATCAACATTTCCTAACTTATTATCATAAATCGCCCAATAAGGGTATTCGTATATCCTATCACTACAATAACGTAACCCATTTACATTATCAAAAAAAAGATTTTCATAAATAAGACCATCTTTCTCCGATAAAGAATCATCCATATATTGCAATATCTCCGAAAATGAATTTTTTGCTGCACCAACCAAAAACTCTGAAACATTATTAGCCGATTTCCATTTTAAACAAGGTTTACAATTTTCAATCAACTCTAAATCATAAATTGAAGGTACCAATTTGATTTCAGTATAAAGATCTTCTGCTGTGTTCAAACGAACTGATACCAAATCACGATCAGTCAGCCACACACCCTTAACATAATCAAATGTTCCCATAATCTTCAAAATAAATCCTTCCTTAGCAGAATTTTTATAAAATGGAGACTCCTCTGATAAAAACGTACCATCCGTCAACATATAGTTGAATGTGGCAGACTCTCCTACTTTGTCCCCATAAAACACACAATCATCAGGAATCATAGCATCAGAGATATCCTTAGCTGCCCCTGAAAAAATAGCAACTCCATCTGCAGATGGGCCACCATTGCCAATCAATCCAATATTTTTTACTCTTTTAAGACCTATTGATGCGGAACCTTCCGTTTGCAAATAATCTACTGTCTTTATCCAATTTAAATTGGATATATCCTCTGTATTCGCACCACACAATCGTGTAGAGTCACCCCCGACATAAAATGTCTGACCTCGTTTAACAACTCCCTCATTTATTTCTATTGCATAAGTAAGAGTACTACCCGTCAACCAACCAGAAGGTTTTAAAATAGTGCCATTATTGCAAAATAATAAGGTAAATGGAGTTTCAGCAAAATCTATATCTTTCGTTGCTAAAATCTCAACATACTCATAAGGAGACTCCGTTCCTTTAGGATTAGCCATTATCGAACTAACCAACAAACCATCACCCAAAGCCTGATGACACAAAAATGTCATCAAAATCAGCAAAACAGTCTTCATTTTTTTACAAAATCTTTATTCAAGTCCTCAAAAGAACGAATAAAATCATATACAAAGAAAACGTACAATATTTTATCGTTTCATAGTACAAAGTTATACATATTATTTTAAATATTAAATAAAGATATAAACAAAATTAAAAAAAATTCTGATTTTAAAAAATCAAAAGTAGACAACGACGACTATTTCAAGAAAAACAGGGGGACTCAAAACAAGATTTCTCATTGAATTGGGCAGAAGTCATCCTTTTTACTAATTTTGCACACTATCATCGAGAAAAGAATGAAAAAAATTAACATATTCCTACTAACTTTAGCACTAACTCACCACGCGGCTGCTATGGGACAAGACATAGCAAACACAGATTCTATGAACGCTGTTGGTGAGACAGACACGATTACAACCATTACTGAAAATGAAACTTTAAGAGATTCAATATCCACTTTTGCCGAAAAATTCTTAGGGAAACCTTATCGAGGCGGAGGGAAAGGTCCTAATGTTTTTGATTGTTCGGGCTTCACACGCTACGTATATATGCAGTTCGGATACAATCTTAACGCTTCAGCCTCAAGCCAATATATAGAAGTGCCACATATAGACTTAAAAAAGATCCAAAAAGGCGATTTACTTTTCTTTAAAGGCAGAAACGCAAAAGAAAAAAGAGTCGGACATGTTGCCATGGTAAGCAATATCGATGAAGAAACTGGATCAATAACAATTATCCATGCTGCTTTAAATGGAGGGGTAAGATTTGACCAATATCCTGACAATAGATATTATAGAGAACGATATGTTGGAGCAGGCCGAGTATTGGCACCGATAGAAGCAATAAAATTAGATACTGCGACAAACAAGCAAGATAGCACTTCAAACGTTCAAATTGCCATACAAGATAGTATGGCCACACCAAAAACACAAGAGCAAGATTTTAAAGACACCTGCATCATCCATACAATAAAAAAAGGGGATAATCTTTATAGACTATCAAAAGAATACAACGTCAGCATTGAAGAGATAAAAGAAAGCAATAATTTAAAATCAACCAACCTCAAAATTGGTAATAGATTAATAATAAAAAAGGGAAAAGATTAACTTTTCCCTTTTTCATTTATTTAAGAAAACTAATTATTCTGCTGTTTTCTCTTCAACTAATGTAGTCTCCTCTGCAACAACCTCTGCAGCCTCATCCTTCTTCTTTGAAGAACGACGAGTACGAGTAGACTTCTTAGCTGATTGCTTCTTCATGTTCTCGTTGAAATCAACAAGTTCGATGAAACAAGTCTCAGCAGCGTCACCCAAACGGAAACCAGTTTTGATGATACGAGTGTAACCTCCAGGTCTAGCATCAATTGCACTAGCTACTGTAGAAAACAACTCTTTGATAACCTCTTTATTTTGGAGATAACTAAACACAACTCTACGAGAGTTTGTAGAATCATCCTTTGACTTAGTCAATAGAGGCTCAACATACTTTCTCAAAGCCTTAGCCTTAGCAACTGTAGTGTTGATTCTCTTATGCATAATCAAAGAACAAGCCATGTTAGAAAGCATAGCAGCTCTGTGAGAATGAGTTCTACTAAGGTGATTGAAATTTTTATTATGTCTCATTGTAATTACTCTTTATCTAATTTATATTTTGAGATATCCATACCAAATGAAAGGTTCAGATTATCCAATAATTGATCCAATTCTGTCAAAGACTTCTTACCGAAGTTTCTAAACTTGAGCAGGTCATTCTTATTGAAAACAACCAATTCGCCAAGAGTTTCAACATCAGCAGCCTTCAAACAATTCAAAGCACGAACCGACAAATCCATATCGACAAGCTTCGTCTTCAACAACTGACGCATATGCAATACCTCCTCATCAAACTCCTCATTACCATCAGCATCGCCAGAATCAAGAGTTATCTTTTCATCTGAGAATAACATAAAATGATAAATAAGAATCTTAGCAGCTTCTTTCAAAGCCTCTTTAGGATGAATTGAACCATCAGTTTTTATCTCAAGAACCAACTTCTCGTAGTCTGTCTTTTGTTCCACACGATAGTTCTCAACTGAATACTTCACATTTCTGATTGGAGTATAAATAGAATCTATTGCGATTACACCAATTTCAGAACCTGGAATTCGATTCTCATCAGCAGGAACGTAACCACGACCCTTGCCAATGGTCATCTCCATTTTGAAGCTAGCGCTTGGATCCAAACGACAAATTACAAGATCAGGATTCAAGACCTCAAAACCTGTCAAACTCTTAGTTATATCCCCAGCCTTGAACACTTCGGTTCCCGAAACGGTAATTGTAACCTTTTCGTTTTCTACCTCTTCAACTTTCTGTTTGAAACGAACTTGCTTCAAGTTTAGGATAACATTGGTTACATCTTCTATTACACCTGGAATTGCAGAAAACTCGTGAGATACGCCATCGATCTTTATGGAAGTTATTGCAAAACCTTCCAAAGACGAAAGCAAAATACGTCTTAAAGCATTTCCGATTGTAATACCATAACCTGGCTCTAACGGACGAAATTCAAACTTTCCTTGAAAGTTGTCCGACTCCAACATTATAACTTTATCGGGTTTTTGAAATGCTAATATAGCCATGGATTAATTATTATTTAGAGTACAATTCGACGATTAGTTGTTCTTTGATATTCTCAGGGATATCTGCTCTCTCTGGCATGTGAAGGAACTTACCAGACATTGATGTATTATCCCATTCAAGCCAAGCATACTTGCTGTGGTTGAAACCAGCCAAAGCATCTGCTACAACTTCCAAAGACTTAGACTTCTCGCGAACGCCAATAACTTGACCCGGCTTAATTGTATATGAAGGAATGTTAACAACAGAACCATCAACTACAATGTGCTTGTGAGAAACAAGTTGACGTGCAGCAGCACGAGTTGGAGCAATACCCAAACGGAAAACTACGTTATCAAGGCGGCTTTCCAACAATTGCAACAACACCTCACCTGTAATACCCTTTGTTCTAGTTGCTTTCTCGAACAAATTGCGGAATTGTCTTTCCAATACTCCGTATGTGTATTTAGCCTTTTGCTTTTCGTTCAACTGAATACCATACTCTGAAGTCTTCTTACGTCTATTAACTCCGTGTTGACCAGGAGGGAAATTTCTCTTAGACAACACCTTATCAGGACCAAAGATAGCCTCACCGAATTTACGTGCAATTCTTGTTTTAGGACCTATATATCTAGCCATTTTTCAAATTTTGTTTTTATTTCCAAACCTTGAATCGTGCAGCCGCGATTGCAGAGAGGTTTAAAATGCAATCTATTCACAATTGCGAGATTCGAAAGAAATTTGTAAATATTAAACTCTACGCTTCTTAGGTGGTCGACAACCGTTATGTGGTAGTGGTGTTACGTCGATGATCTCTGTTACCTCGATGCCTGCACCGTGGACAGTCCTAATTGCAGACTCACGTCCGTTACCTGGACCTTTAACATACGCCTTCACCTTTCTCAAACCAAGGTCATACGCAACCTTAGCACAATCTTGAGCTGCCATTTGAGCTGCATAAGGAGTGTTCTTCTTAGAACCTCTAAAGCCCATTTTACCTGCAGACGACCAAGAAATCACTTGTCCTTCTGTATTAGTCAAAGAAACAATAATGTTGTTGAAAGATGATTGAACGTGAAGCTCACCATTTGCGTCAACTTTTACTACCCTTTTTTTGGTTGCTACTACTTTTTTTGCCATATATTCTTTTATTAAAATAGCGTTACTAGCTAACTATTACTTAGTTGCCTTCTTCTTGTTAGCAACAGTCTTCTTCTTACCCTTACGAGTACGAGCGTTGTTCTTTGTGCTTTGACCTCTCAAAGGCAAGCCCAAACGATGACGGATGCCTCTGTAACAACCGATATCCATCAAACGCTTAATGTTCAATTGAACTTCAGAACGAAGGTCACCTTCTACCTTGTAGTTTGCACCAATGATCTCACGAATCTTTGCTGCTTGGTCATCCGTCCAATCCTTTACTTTGATGTCCTTATCGACACCAGCCTCTTTCAAAATGCTGTTTGCTGCACTACGACCAATTCCGTAGATGTAAGTCAAACCAATCTCGCCTCTCTTGTTTTGCGGCAAATCTACACCAACTATTCTTATAGCCATAAACTAATTTTTTGCAAAAATAATAAAATTATCCTTGACGTTGTTTATACTTTGGGTTTTTCTTGTTAATAACATACAAACGACCCTTTCTCCTTACTATCTTACATTCAGGAGTGCGTTTCTTCAATGAAGCTCTAACTTTCATATCCTAATAAATTATTTATATCTAAAAGCAATACGTCCCTTTGTCAAATCATATGGAGACATCTCAACTCTCACTTTATCTCCTGGTAAAATTTTTATATAATGCATACGCATCTTACCAGATATGTGAGCCGTTATTTCATGTCCATTTTCCAATTCAACTCGAAACATGGCATTTGACAATGCCTCTACTATTGTACCATCTTGTTCTATCGCAGCTTGCTTAGCCATAATCAACTGATGTTTTTTCCTAAAACTTGATCTATAAATTCAAACGAAGACAGAATATCCGCCTTGCCCTTTCTAACAACGACCGTATGCTCATAATGGGCGGACAAAGAACCATCAACAGTTCTAACAGTCCAGCCATCACTCTCGACACGAATATTTCGGCTGCCTAAATTGACCATTGGCTCAATTGCAATAACCATGCCGTTTTTTAAAATCTCTCCGAAACCCCTACGTCCATAATTACGGACTTTAGGTTCTTCATGCATACTGCGTCCGATACCATGGCCCACCATTTCTCGAACAACAGAATAACCAAAAGACTCGCAACAACTCTGAATTGCATTACCAAGATCCCCTAACCGAGAACCCTCAAAGGCCTTTTCGATACCCTTATACAAAGAAACCTTTGTAACCTCGAGCAATCTTCGAGCCTCATCTGAAATCTCACCAACTGGGAATGTATAGCAAGAATCACCATGAAACCCATTTTTTAGAGCACCACAATCGACCGAGACGATATCACCTTCCTTCAAAACATAATCAGATGGAATACCGTGAACAACTTGATCATTGACAGATACACAAATTGAATTAGGGAAGCCTTCATATCCCAAGAAACTGGGATATGCGCCACAATCCCTAATATACTCCTCCGCTACAGAATCCAAATATAAAGTTGTAACTCCTTCGCGAATTTCCTTTGCGACCTCAGCTAAGGCACGAGCAACAATCATATTGCTCTCCCGCATCAATTCTATATCTTCATCTGTCTTTAGGTAAATCATAATCAATAAGCCTCGACACCTGACCTACCTCTAATTCTACCAGATTTTAGCAAGCCATCATAACGATGACTCAAAAGATGACCCTCAACTTGCTGCAAAGTATCCAAAACGACACCGACCATGATCAACAATGACGTACCTCCAAAGAATTGAGCAAATTGTTGAGACACGTCAAAAAATCTCGCAACAGCTGGCAAAATGGCAATAACTGCCAAAAAGACAGAACCTGGAAGTGTCAATTTTGACATGATATCATCAATGTAATCGGCAGTTTCAGTACCAGCCTTAACACCAGGAACAAATCCACCATTACGCTTCAAATCTTCAGCCATCTGATTTGGATTGATTGTAATCGCTGTATAAAAATACGTAAACAATATAATCAACAAAGCGAAAACAACATTATATGGCCAATGATCAGGATTCAACAACGTTGACAAAATCGAATCCTCTGAAGATGACATAAACGGAGCGACAACCAACGGAATGAACATAATAGCTTGCGCGAAGATAATGGGCATAACGTTAGCCGCATTAACTTTCAAAGGCAAGTACTGACGTGCACCACCGATCTCTTGTTTTGCACCGAGCATTTGTTTTGCATACTGTACAGGAATTTGCCTTACTCCTTGAACCAAAAGAACCGAAGCGCCAATAACAATCAAGAAGAATACAATTTCCAATAGGAACTTAATCAAACCTCCACCAGACTTGTCGAACAAACAAGAAAGTGCTTCCTGAGTGATGGCACCAGGAAACCTTGCAATAATTCCGACCAAAATGATGAAAGATATACCATTACCTACACCTTTGTCTGTAATACGCTCTCCTAGCCACATTACGAACATACTACCAGCACACAAAATAATTGTGGAAGATAGATAGAACCAAACACTATCAGGCATTGCACCTCCCATCTTAACTGATAAGTTAATCAAGTAAGACGGCCCTTGGAACAACAAGATTGCAACAGTCAAAAATCTAGTGTATTGAGTAATCTTTTTACGACCACTCTCACCTTCCCTCTGCATTTTCTGGAAAGCAGGGACAGCGATAGTCAACAATTGAATCACGATAGAAGCTGAGATGTATGGCATAATTCCCAAAGCAAAAATAGATGCATTAGAAAACGCACCTCCTGAGAACATATCCAACAATGACATCAAACCCTCTTGTGTTGATTCGTGTAAGGCCCCTAGCGCTTCCGGGTTAATACCCGGAAGTACTATAAAAGAGCCGAATCGGTATATCAAAACAAATAAAATAGTTATGATGATACGGGTTCTAAGATCCTTAATATCCCATATATTTTTAATTGTTTCTACAAACTTCATCTTTATTCAAGGATTACAGCATTACCACCCGCATCTTCAATAGCCTTCTTAGCAGACTCAGAAAAAGCGTGTGCAGAAACAGTCAACTTTGCAGACAAAGATCCGTTACCCAAAATCTTAATCAAATCTTTAGATGAAGCGTAACCTGCTGACTTCAATACATCCAAATCGATTGCATCGACTTTCTTGTCATCAGCGATCTTTTGCAAAATCTCAATGTTAATAGCCTTATACTCAATTCTATTGATATTCTTAAAACCAAATTTAGGCAAACGGCGTTGCAAAGGCATTTGACCACCCTCAAAACCGATCTTCTGAGAATATCCAGAACGAGACTTAGCACCTTTATGACCTCTAGTTGAAGTTCCACCCTTACCAGAACCAGGACCTCGACCGATTCTCTTTCTGGCTTTGACAGAACCTTCAGCTGGTTTCAAATTACTCAAATCCATATCTAATACTTTTTAGTTTTTCTAACCTCAATTAATTACTCAATAACAACAACCAAGTGCTTAACAGTAGCAACCATTCCTAAAATTTGAGGAGTAGCCTCGTGTTCAACAACAGAGTTGATTTTCTTAAGTCCTAGAGCAGCCAAAGTAGCCTTTTGGTTCTTTGGTGCACCAATCTTACTTCTTACTTGCTTAATTTTTATTGTAGCCATAATCACTCTATTTATCCTTTAAACACCTTAGTCATTGAAATACCACGGTTTTGAGCCACTGTAAATGGATCTCTCAACTCACTAAGAGCTTGAACAGTAGCCTTAACCAAATTATGAGGGTTAGAAGAACCTTTAGACTTAGCCAAGACGTCTGTGATACCTACGCTCTCCAATACTGCACGCATGGCACCACCGGCCTTAACTCCAGTACCGTGAGATGCTGGCTTCAAAAGGACCTGAGCCCCACCGAATTTAGCCTCTTGCTCGTGAGGGATTGTACCCTTAAGAACAGGAACCTTAACCAAGTTTTTCTTAGCTGCCTCTACACCTTTAGCAATAGCCGCAGTAACCTCACTTGCCTTTCCCAAACCAAAGCCTACGATACCATCCTCATTTCCTACAACTACTATAGCTGCGAAACTAAAAGTACGACCTCCCTTTGTTACTTTAGTAACACGATTGATAGCAACCAATCTATCTTTCAACTCCAAGTCGTTAGTTGTTTTAACTTTATTATTTTCTCCAGCCATAATAATTAAAATTTAAGACCACCTTTGCGGGCAGCATCAGCCAATTCCTTAATTCTACCATGGTACAAATAACCATTACGGTCAAATACTACCTCTGTAACTCCAGCTTCCTGAGCCTTCTTAGCAACAAGTTCACCAACCTTGGCAGCTTGCTCCTTCTTAGGCATTTTCTCAGTAAAACCAAGAGAAGAAGCAGAAGCCAATGTCTTGCCAGCCAAATCATCGATTACCTGAACATAGATCTGCTTATTGCTTCTAAATACAGTCATACGAGGGCGTGCAGCAGATCCAGAAATCTTAGCTCTAATGCCCCTCTTTATCTTGATTCTTCTTCTAATTTTATCAATCATAACAATAACGATTTACGTAAATTACTTAGCACCCGCTGACTTACCAGCCTTTCTACGGATTTCCTCGCCTACGAACTTAACACCCTTTCCTTTGTAAGGCTCAGGCATACGGAAAGAACGGATCTTTGCACAAACCTGACCAATAAGTTGCTTATCGCAGCTTTCCAAAATAACCAAAGGGTTTTGGTTACGCTCACTCTTAGTCTCGATCTTAATCTCTTTTGGCAATTGCAAGAAGATGTTGTGAGTATAACCCAAGGCAAACTCAAGAACTTGACCTTGATTTGACACACGATAACCGACACCGACAAGCTCAAGTTCCTTCTTGTATCCTGCAGACACACCGACAACCATATTGTTGATCAACGAGCGATACAAACCATGCATAGAACGTTGAGCTGGCTCGTCAGAGTTTCTTGACAAAGAAATTTGACCATCCTTAATTTCAACACCAATAGTAGGGTTAACGGCCTGAGAAAGCTCACCCTTAGGGCCTTTTACCGTAACTATGTTATCCTTTACCGAAACTGTAACTCCAGATGGAATACTAATTGGTAACTTTCCTATTCTTGACATTTACAATTCCTCCTATATTAATAAACGAAACATAAAACCTCACCACCAACTTTCAAGTCGCGAGCTTCCTTATCAGTCATAACACCCTTTGATGTTGATACGATAGCGATACCAAGTCCGTTGAGAACTCTTGGCAAATCCTTGTAACCAACATATTTACGCAAACCTGGAGTTGAAACTCTCTTCAAGTTTTTGATTGCATTTACTTTGTTAACGGGATCATACTTCAAGGCAATCTTAATTGTTCCTTGAGGACCGTCTTCTACGAACTTGTAGTTCAAGATATAACCCTTATCGAGCAATATCTTAGTAATCTCTTTTTTCAAATTTGAGGCAGGCACTTCCAAAACACGATGTTTAGCTTGGATAGCATTCCTCAATCTTGTTAGATAATCTGCTATTGGATCTGTCATAATAATAATTAATAAATTGATCAGGTCTCCCCTGACAATATTTAAAACTAATTTACCAGCTTGCTTTCTTTACACCAGGAATCAAACCTGCAGAAGCCATTTCACGGAATTGGATACGAGAAATACCGAATTGACGCATGTAGCCCTTAGGTCTTCCGGTAAGCTTGCAACGATTGTGCAAGCGAACTGGAGACGCATTCTTAGGCAACAACTGCAAAGCTTCGTAATTTCCCTCAGCCTTCAACTGTGCTCTCTTTTCTGCATATTTGGCGCAAAGTTTTGCTCGCTTTACCTCGCGAGCTTTCATTGATTCTTTTGCCATCTCTTATTTTTTAATGTTTTTGAATGGTAAACCAAATTCCTTCAACAAAGCATAACCTTCTTCGTCTGTCTTCGCTGACGTTACAAAGGTAATATTCATTCCTAACAATTTTGTTATAGAATCGATATTTATTTCTGGGAAAATGATTTGTTCCTCTATTCCTACTGTATAATTACCTCTACCATCGAACTTAGAGTCGATACCCTTGAAGTCACGGATACGAGGAAGAGCAACACGGATGAATCTCTCCATGAACTCGTACATCTTCTCGCGACGCAAAGTTACACGAACACCAATCGGCATTTTCTTTCTCAACTTGAAGTTAGAGATATCTTTCTTAGACAAAGTAGCGACAGCCTTTTGTCCAGTAATTGTTGTAAGCTCGTTGATAGCAGTTTCAATGATTTTCTTGTCTGCTACAGCTTGTCCCAAACCTTGATTGATAACGATCTTCTCAAGAACTGGAACTTGCATAGACGACTTGTAACCAAATTGAGACTTAAGTGCAGGCGCAATGCGCGTAGCATATTCTTTCTTTAGACTTGCCGTATCCATTATTTAATCTCCTCCTTTGATTTAACTGCAACACGAATTTTTTTGCCATCCTTTATCTCGATTTTTACACGAGTTGGCTTTTTCGAAATTGGATCCAAAAGATTCAAATTTGAAATATGAATAGGAGCCTCTTTTTTTACGATTCCGCCTTGAGGATTCTTAGCATTAGGCTTGGTGCTCTTAGAGACCATATTTAAACCTTCTACGATTGCACGTTGCTCTTTAACAAGAACACGCAAAACTTGACCAGTCTTGCCCTTAGAGTCACCTGCATTAACGTAAACGATATCGCCTTTTTTGATATGTAATTTACTCATTACCCTAAAATTAACTTTAATTAAAGCACCTCTGGAGCCAATGAAACAATCTTCATATTAGAAGCACGAAGCTCTCTGGCAACAGGACCAAAGATACGGCTAGCTCTCATTTCACCAGCTGCATTCAAAAGAACGCAAGCATTGTCGTCGAAACGGATATAAGATCCGTCAGCACGTCTAACTTCCTTCTTTGTACGGACAACAACTGCCTTAGAAACCGTACCTTTCTTCATATCACTTGAAGGGATGACATTCTTTACTGTAACAACAATAATATCACCCACTGTAGCATAACGCTTCTTTGTACCTCCGAGTACACGGATACACAAAGCTTCCTTGCCACCACTGTTATCAGCTATAACTAACCTTGATTCTTGCTGTATCATAATTATTTAGCTCTTTCGATGATTTCAACTAATCTCCATCTCTTTGTTTTGCTCAAAGGACGAGTCTCACGGATTCTTACTGTGTCACCAATGTGGCTCTCCTGATTCTCATCATGAGCATGATATTTCTTCGTCTTGTTAACGAACTTTTGATAAATCGGGTGTTTTTCCTTCCACTTAACAGTAACAGTGATGGTTTTATCCATCTTGTCACTAGAAACAACACCTTGTCTTTCTTTTCTTAAGTTTTTCATTTCAATCAAGCCCAATTGTTATTATTTATTAAGTTCTCTCAGACGCAACTCAGTCTTCATACGTGCGATATCTCTACGAACAGACTTAATCTGAGATGAATTCTCCAATGGAGAAATGGCGTGAGTCAACTTCATGCGGTCATACTCCTTAACTTGAGCAACCAACTTCTCTTGAAGCTCCTCTGTATTCAATCCTTTAATTTCTGCTGCTTTCATAAAAATTACGCGTTTTGAGTTTGAGAGTCATAATCTCTTCTAACAATAAACTTAGTGGTAATTGGCAACTTTTGAGCTGCAAGACGCAAAGCCTCCTTTGCAATCTCGAAAGAAACACCCTCTACCTCTATAATAATTCTACCTGGAGTGATAGGGCAAACGAATCCTTCTGGATTACCCTTACCCTTACCCATACGTACCTCAGCAGGCTTCTTAGTGATTGGCTTATCAGGGAATATTCTGATCCAAATCTTACCTTGTCTTTGCATATAACGCGTAACAGCAATACGCGCAGCCTCGATTTGACGGCCGGTAATCCATTTAGATTCCATTGCCTTGATACCGAAAGAACCGAATGCAAGTTGGTTACCTCTTTGGGCATTACCCTTCATGCGTCCTTTCTGCTGTCTTCTGAACTTTGTCTTCTTAGGTTGTAACATTTCTCTTCCTTAAATTCAAATTCGATAAACAGATTACTTTCTCTTTTTCTTGAAGCCTTTACCGCTGTTATTAGAAGAGTTTCCGCTTCTACCAGTTTCCTTAGCAGCAGTGAATGAAGGAGCCAAGTCTTTCTTGCCATAAATCTCTCCACGGCAAATCCAAACTTTAACACCAATCAAACCAACCTTAGTCAAAGCCTCAGCTTGAGCATAATCGATATCAGCTCTAAAAGTATGCAATGGAGTTCTTCCCTCTTTATACATCTCAGAACGAGCCATTTCAGCACCATTCAAACGGCCTGAAACTTGGATCTTGATACCCTCAGCACCCATACGCATAGTTGAAGCGATAGCCATCTTCGTAGCGCGACGGTAAGCGATCTTGCCCTCGATTTGGCGAGCAACGTTGTTAGCAACGATAACTGCATCCAACTCTGGTCTCTTTACCTCAAAGATGTTGATTTGAACATCCTTGTCAGTAATCTTCTTCAATTCTTCCTTCAACTTATCAACCTCTTGACCACCCTTACCGATGATGATACCTGGACGAGCAGTACAAACTGTGATAGTGATAAGCTTCAATGTACGTTCGATAACAATTCTTGAAACGCTAGCCTTTGCAAGACGGGCATTCAGATACTTTCTGATCTTAGCATCTTCCAAAATAGTATCGCCGTAGTTTTTTCCTCCAAACCAATTAGAATCCCAACCTTTGATGATTCCCAAACGGTTACTTACTGGATTAACTTTCTGTCCCATCTAACAATTAATTTTGGTTAACGTTTAATCTATCAACGAATATAGTAACATGGTTAGAACGCTTGCGAATTCTGTAACCTCTTCCTTGTGGTGCAGGACGAAGTCTCTTCAACATTTTAGCTGAATCAACATAGATCTTTGAAATATAAAGATCTCCGCTCTCTGCCTTTGTCTCGTTCTTTTGCTCCCAGTTTGCGATAGCAGAACGTAGTAACTTCTCCAAGTCATTTGATGCATTCTTCTTAGAATACTTCAAAACACTAAGAGCTCTGTACGCCTCCATACCTCTGATTACGTCAGCAACTAGACGCATCTTGCGAGGAGATGTGGGAACGTTATTCAATTTAGCGAAATAAAGAGATTTCAACTCTTCCTTTCTATCTTCCGCTGCTTTAGCTTTTCTTTTACCCATTTCTGTTATAACTTTTGTAATTTCTTCCTAATCACGGATTATTTTTTCTTATTACCTCCGTGACCTCTAAAGTTACGAGTTAAAGAGAATTCACCAAGTTTGTGACCAACCATGTTCTCTGTAACGTATACCGGAATGAATTTATTACCATTATGAACTGCAATTGTATGACCGACGAAGTCTGGTGATATCATTGAAGCTCTTGCCCAAGTCTTGATTACGGATTTCTTTCCGCTCTCATTCATTGCGAGAACCTTCTTCTCAAGTTTCACATTGATATATGGGCCTTTTTTTAGTGATCGACTCATAAAATTACCTTTTTATTGATTACTTTTTCCTTCTTTCAATAATATACTTATTTGAAGTATTCTTAGGTGCTCTTGTCTTGAAGCCCTTAGCCAACAAGCCCTTACGAGATCTTGGGTGACCTCCAGATTGACGACCTTCACCACCACCCATTGGGTGATCTACTGGGTTCATACAAACGGCACGAGTACGAGGACGACGGCCCAACCAACGAGAACGACCAGCCTTACCTGAACGCTCCAATGCGTGGTCTGAATTACCAACCGTACCTACTGTTGCCTTACAAGCACAAAGTATCATTCTGGTCTCACCAGAAGGTAACTTTACAATTGCATACTTTCCTTCTCTCGAAGTCAATTGTGCATAAGTTCCAGCCGAACGAACTAAAGCTGCTCCTTGTCCTGGACGCAACTCCAAGTTGTGGATAACAGTACCAAGCGGAATATTCTGCAATGGCAATGAGTTACCTACTTCTGGAGAAGCCTCTGCGCCAGACATCAATTGCTGACCAACTTGCAATCCATTAGGTGCAAGGATATAACGTTTTTCTCCATCAGCGTAAAACAACAAAGCGATACGAGCCGAACGATTCGGATCGTATTCAATTGTCTTAACGACTGCAGGAACACCGTCTTTATCCCTCTTAAAATCAATTACTCTATACTTTCTCTTGTGTCCACCACCAATGTAGCGCATTGTAAGTCTACCTACATTGTTACGGCCTCCTGTCTTGGAATAGCCGCTTACAAGAGATTTTTCTGGTGCATTCGAGGTAATTGTCTCGAATGCGCCAATAACTTTGTGTCTCTGCCCCGGTGTTGTGGGTTTGAATTTACGAACAGCCATTTTTATTTATTAAATATTGCTATAAAAATCTATTACATCGCCTTCCTTCAATGTCACAAAAGCCTTTTTATACGCAGCTGTTCTTCCGTTGATAACGCCAGCCTTAGTATAACGACTCTTATTCTTTCCTGCAACTTGCAATGTATTTACAGATACAACTGTGACATTGTACATTTCCTCGATCGCCTTCTTGATTTCGAGTTTATTAGCCTTAGGAGACACACGAAAGCCGTAGCGAGAATATTTCTCACCCAAGCTTGCCATTTTCTCTGTAACTATCGGTTTAATTATGATTCCCATCCTTTCAACCTCCTTATTCTTTTACGTATGCTTTTAAATTTTCCTCAACTTGAGCTAATGCACTCTCTGTCAAGACGATACATTTTGCGTTCATAATCCTATAAGTGTTCAAGTCAGAAGGACTCAACACTTGAGAGTTTTGTAGATTACGAGCAGACAAATATACGTTTTTATTTACACTTGACAAAATTACTAAGGATTTCTTGTCAGAAATCTTCAAATTATTTGTCATTGCCACATATTCCTTGGTCTTTGGAGCCTCGAATGAGAAGTCCTCAACCACGATGATTCCCTCTTCCTTTGCCTTGTAAGTCCATGCAGACATACGAGCCAAAGCTTTCAATTTCTTGTTCAACTTGAAGCTGTAATCGCGAGGAACTGGACCGAATACACGACCACCACCTACGAGTACTGGTGAGTTGATGTCACCACGACGAGCTCCACCTCCACCTTTTTGGCGGCCAAGCTTCTTAGTAGAACCAGAAACCTCACTTCTCTCCTTTGACTTGTGAGTACCTTGACGTCTGTTTGCCAAATGTTGCTTTACATCCAAATAAATGGCATGATCGTTAGGCTCAATACCAAAAATGCTATCACTCAAAGTGACTTTCTTACCGGTATTCTCTCCTTTAATGTTATATACGCTGAGTTCCATTACTTATTGACAATTACGATTGAACCATTACATCCTGGCAAAGAACCCTTGATAACCAATAGGTTGTTTTCAGGAATCACCTTTAACACTTGTAGGTTTTGAACTGTCACAGACTCGCCTCCGAGACGTCCAGCCATTCTCATACCCTTAAATACCTTTGCAGGGAATGAACATGCACCCACTGATCCTGGGTGTCTAAGTCTGTTGTGCTGACCGTGAGTGGATTGTTGAACACCACCAAAGCCGTGACGCTTCACAACACCTTGGAAACCTTTACCCTTAGATGTACCGATGACATCAACGAATTGTGCATCTGCGAACAAATCTACAGTAATAACGTCACCCAATTTGTACTCTTGATCAAACTCCTTGAACTCGGCCAAGTGTCTCTTTGGTGTTACACCAGCTTTTTGGAAGTGACCCAATTCAGCCTTAGTTGAATTGTTTGGAGTCACCTTCTTATCCTCAAAACCCAATTGGATAGCCTCATAGCCATCCTTCTCCATTGTTCTGATCTGTGTAACAACACAAGGACCTACTTCGACAACAGTGCATGGTACATTTTTACCATCAGCACTGAAAACGGATGTCATTCCGATTTTCTTTCCTAATAATCCTGGCATTTCTAATATACTTTAATAAATCAATTAAGAACTTTGATTTCCACGTCAACACCACTTGGCAACTCAAGCTTCATCAACGCATCAACAGTTTTAGCTGTAGAGCTATAGATGTCGATCAATCTGTTAAATGAAGACAATTGGAATTGCTCTCTTGACTTCTTGTTAACGAAAGTGGAACGGTTAACAGTAAAGATACGCTTGTGAGTTGGTAGCGGAATTGGGCCGCTAACAACAGAACCCGTAGCCTTTACAGTCTTAACGATCTTCTCTGCTGACTTGTCAACTAGATTGTAATCGTAAGACTTCAATTTAATTCTGATTTTTGAACTCATCTGAATTTAACTAATTATATTAATTGTTTTGTCTCTATTGAAACAGTCCAGCCAGTTGCCTGGCCGGACTTTATTTATTAAATCAAATCAACTCTACCCTTAGCCTCTGCAACAACAGTCTTAGCGATAGAAGAAGAAACCTCAGCATAGTGAGAGAACTCCATTGAAGAAGTTGCACGACCTGAAGTAATCGTACGCAAAGAAGTTACGTAACCGAACATCTCTGCCAAAGGCACCTTAGCCTTAACGATACGAGCTCCAGAACGGCTAGTTTCCATTCCCTCAACTTGACCACGACGCTTGTTCAAGTCACCGATTACGTCACCCATGTTCTCCTCTGGAGTAACGACTTCGAGCTTCATTACAGGCTCCATCAAAACTGGCTTAGCCTTAGAACAAGCCTCCTTGAATGCAAGGTTTGCACAGATTTCGAATGAAAGTTGGTCAGAGTCAACTGGGTGGTAAGAACCATCCACAACAACAACCTTCAATTGCTCAACTGGGAAGCCGGCCAACACACCAGTCTTCATAGCTGCCAAGAAACCTTTTTGGATAGAAGGGATAAATTCCTTAGGAATGTTACCACCCTTAACCTCATCGATGAATTGCAAATTGCCCACGAAATCCTCATCAACTGGACCGATCTTAACAAAGATATCAGCGTACTTACCACGACCACCAGATTGCTTCTTGTAAACCTCACGGTGCTCAACAGTTCTAGTAATTGACTCCTTGTAGTTAACTTGTGGACGACCTTGGTTACACTCTACCTTGAACTCACGTCTCAAACGGTCGATAATGATCTCCAAGTGAAGCTCACCCATACCAGAGATAACCGTTTGACCAGATTGCTCGTCAGTCTTAACTGTAAATGTAGGGTCCTCCTCTGCCAACTTAGACAAACCGTTACCCAACTTGTCAATATCCTTTTGAGTCTTAGGCTCGATTGCAATACCGATAACTGGATCTGGGAAGTCGATAGACTCCAATACCATGTGGCCTGATTCATCCTCACCACACAATGTATCACCAGTACGGATATCCTTGAAACCAACTCCTGCACCGATATCACCAGCAGAAATAACCTCAACTGGATTTTGGTGGTTAGAGTGCATTTGGAACAAACGAGAGATACGCTCCTTCTTACCTGAACGTGTGTTAAAGATGTAAGAACCAGCATCCAACTTACCAGAGTAAACACGGAAGAAACAAAGACGACCAACATAAGGGTCTGTAGCGATCTTAAACGCCAAAGCGCAAAGAGGCTCGTCTTCGCTTGGATGTCTTACAATCTTAGTCTCCTCATCACCTACTGCAGTACCGACAATTTCCTCAGTATCCAATGGGCTAGGAAGATATGCACAAACAGCGTCCAACATTGTTTGTACACCCTTATTCTTAAATGAAGAACCACATACTACTGGATAAATAGCCATTGCCAAAGTACCCTTGCGGATAGCTACGCGAATCTCGTCCTCTGTAATCTTAGAAGGATCATCAAAGAACTTCTCCATGATAGCCTCATCGCATTCAGCGATAGCCTCTAGCATCTTGCCTCTCCACTCTTCAGCCTCAGCAACAAGGTTTGCAGGAATCTCCTCAACTGAGTACTCTGCACCCATTGTCTCGTCATGCCAAAGAAGAGCCTTCATTGTAATCAAGTCAACAACGCCCTTGAAAGTCTCCTCTGCACCAATAGGAATTTGAATTGGGCAAGGGTTAGCACCAAGAACATCGTGGATTTGAGAAACTACGTCAAAGAAGTTTGCTCCAGAACGGTCCATCTTGTTAACGTAGCAAATACGTGGCACGTTATATTTATCAGCTTGACGCCATACAGTCTCAGACTGAGGCTCAACACCACCAACGGCACAGAATGTTGCAACAGCACCATCGAGGATACGCAAAGAACGCTCAACCTCCACTGTAAAGTCAACGTGTCCCGGAGTATCAATCAAGTTGATCTTATATTTGTTATCAGCATACTTCCAATAAGTAGTGGTAGCTGCTGATGTAATAGTGATACCTCTCTCTTGCTCTTGCTCCATCCAGTCCATAGTGGCAGCACCATCATGAACCTCACCAATCTTGTGAGTAAGACCTGTATAGAACAAGATACGCTCAGAAGTAGTTGTCTTACCGGCATCGATGTGAGCCATGATACCGATATTTCTTGTATAATGTAAATCCGCTTTAGCCATGATTTATATAATGAAATTGGTTGTAAATTAGAATCTGAAGTGAGCAAATGCACGGTTAGCCTCAGCCATCTTGTGCATATCTTCCTTACGCTTGAACGCACCACCTTGGTTGTTGTATGCGTCAGCTATCTCTGCAGCCAATTTATCAGCCATTGTCTTACCAGCTCTCTTTCTAGAGAAGATGATAAGGTTTTTCATAGAAATAGATTCTTTTCTCTCTGGACGAATCTCAGTAGGCACTTGGAAAGTAGCACCACCCACACGGCGAGACTTAACCTCTACTTGTGGAGTAATGTTCTCCAACGCTTTCTTCCAAATTTCAAGAGGAGCCTTCTCCTCATTTGGCAATTTAGACTTTACGTTTTCCAATGCAGAATAGAAGATGTCATACGCAATGCTCTTCTTTCCGTCATACATAAGATGGTTTACGAAACGGCTAACCATCACTTCGTTAAAAACAGGATCTGGCAATATGATCCTCTTTTTAGGTTTTGCTTTTCTCATTTCTTTTTAATTTCCGTTTTGTTTTGGTTGCTTCATACGCTTCAACGGCTTCGCCAAGCCATTTACTCAACCCTCATCTGCCACCAGTAAAACTAAAACTACGTTTAAACTTTTTTACTAGAATCTCTCTCGTTAGAAACGATTATTTCTTGCCCTTAGCTGCTGGAGCTGCTTGTCCTGGCTTAGGACGCTTAGCACCATACTTAGAACGACGTTGTGTACGGCCATTTACACCTGCTGTATCAAGTGTACCGCGAACTACGTGATAACGAACACCTGGAAGGTCCTTAACACGACCACCACGAACCATTACGATTGAGTGCTCTTGCAAGTTGTGACCCTCTCCTGGGATATACGCATTAACCTCCTTTTGGTTGGTCAAACGTACTCTCGCTACCTTACGCATTGCAGAGTTCGGCTTCTTAGGGGTTGTTGTATAAACCCTTACACAAACGCCTCTTCTTTGTGGGCAAGAATCCAACGCAGGCGACTTACTTGTGTCAACCTGGTTAACCCTTCCTTTTCTAACTAATTGTTGAATTGTAGGCATTTTACTACTTTTTAAATCCTTTAAATTTTACAATTTATTACTACACTCTTACCCATGTAAGAGACTGCAAAATTATCGATTTATTTTCAAACAATCAACATTTTATACTTTTTTTTCTCCATTCTCGACCGCTCCTTGATATTTTTCAATTTTTTAACAATTCTTGCCGGTCGATATGCTAATACGAAAACAAATCTCAAATTTTACACCTCTCCAATATACATAAATTTTCAGTTTTTAATATCTTTGACACTATAATAAATGTCATGAAACAATCAATTCTCATAACACTACTTTTCTTCCTGCCATTGTTCAAGATGACAGCTACTCCTAACCGATTCCAAGAATTGGCGGACGAACTCTATGCTTCTGGCAACAAAGAAAAAGCATTTAGAACTTATGGAGACGCCATCAAAGCTGATTTCCCCGAAGACAACAACTTTGAACTCTACATCAACGCTGGCGATTGCGCTTACGAACTAAATTACAAACAAATAGCATTTAGCTATTACTGCATTGCGGCTCAAAAAGAAGCTCCGGCGCAACAACTCATCAAGCACATAAAAGAGGTTTACTGCAACGGCGACATAGACTGCACAGGGAAAACGACAAAACAAATCATCAGCAAACACCCCAGAACCTCCGATAGCTTATCCTATGCCATTGCGGATTTACTCTATAGAAAAGCCAGATACGAAGATGCCATCCCCCTGTTCAAAAACATACTAGAGAAACAACCAGACAATATCTACACAAAAAGCAGATTAGCTGACGCTTTACTTCATAGCAACGATATCGACAGTGCCAAAATTCTTTATCAGGAGATTATAGAGACTCAACCTAACGATATTGAGGCTTCCCTCTTCTTAGGAAATTACTATTACATTATAGCAAAAGAAGCTGGGGCCAAAGACGCAGATCTTTCAACTGAGGCACAATCAAAAGCCATCAATTTCTACGAAAAGTCTGCCAGTTTCTTAGAAAAAGTCTATTCATCTAAAAAAAGCGATGTCGTAAGGATGAAACTAATAGACATATACACCATCACGAAAAACAAAGAAAAGCTCAACGGCTTCAAATAACAGAAAATAACTATATACTCATAAAAAGAATTAGAATATGGGAAAACTTCAAGACAATTTAAGAAAAGAAAACCATTTATGGGTAAAACTGATTTCGGTATTCTCCATATCTGCTTTCATCATATTCCTACTTTATCCTAACATAGGTAAATTCCAATACTCATTCGAGAAGGGAAGCCCATGGCAGTATGAAGCATTGACTGCTCCTTTCGCTTTTGAAATCCAGAAATCCAACCAGGAGTTAGCAAAAGAACAAGATAGCATATTGGCAAATGATTTCCAACCTTGCTACAACTACGACCCTTCCATCCTTCAAGAAAACCGAAGCAATTTTCAAAGCAAGGACAAAAAGGGGGAAAACCAAGAGCACGAAAAATACATATCCTACATCTGCAAGAGATTAAATGATATTTACGGACAAGGCATCATCTCTGCCTCTGCGATTGAAGAGATGAAAAAAGAAAACAGGAAAAAAATACTTCTTAAAAAAGATCAAATCGCACAAATAACCGACATCAACAAACTGTACACAACAAAGTCTGCATACGAAAACATCGTCGAATCTGCACCTAGCACAATAGACAAGCAAATATTAAGGAGTTATGACATCAATAAATACATAAAGGAAAATGTCTTATTCGACAGCAATACTACGGAAAACTTGCGTAACGAAATAACGAAGAACATATCACTCACCAAAGGAAGAATCCAAAGCGGAGAAAAAATAATCGACCATGGTGAAATTGTAACAGACAAGACTTACGACATTCTCAACTCACTCAAACAGGTCATCCTAGAAAACAGAGGAAAATCAAATTCGACATTTATCCAATTAGGACAATTCATCATCATCTTTTCCGCACTAGGCATTTTTTCTCTATACCTGTTAAAGTTCAGAAGAAGATTTGCCTATTCTGTAAAAGACATGTCCTTCATGTTATTAATGGTTTGCATTGTTTGTGCAATCACCACTTTTACAGTCAAATACGAACTTTCCCCCTATTTGATTCCTTACACCATTCTTCCCATCATAATTTCGACGTTTTTTGATACAAGAACGGCCCTCTTCCTACATATCACAACTATACTTTTATGCACATTTATCGTCCCTTCTGAGTTTGAATTTCTATTTCTACAAATCAGTGCGGGAATGATTTCAATATGCACACTGAAAGATTTGTGCCAACGGTCACAACTAGTCAAATGCGTCTGCATCATCACTTTAGTCTATTGCATTCTCTACACCGGAGTCATCTTAGTTCACGAACGCGCGGTCGGACAAATAAATTGGATGACATACATTGCTTTTCTCATTAATGGATTGCTTCTACTCTTCGCCTATCCTCTCATATATATATTCGAGAAATTGTTTGGATACACATCAAATGTTACATTGCTAGAATTAGCAAACACGAACAATCCATTACTTCTCCGTTTCTCGGAAATAGCACCAGGCAGTTTTCAACACTCCATGCAAGTTTCCAACTTAGCTGCCGACGCAGCCGCTCGCATCGGAGGAAACCCTATGTTAGCAAGAGCAGGAGCTCTCTATCACGACATTGGCAAAATGGAAAATCCAGCATTCTTCACTGAAAACCAGTCGCATGGAGAAAATCCTCACGATGGCATCAACGACGAGAAAAAAAGTGCAAGCATCATCATTAATCATGTCAAGGATGGATTAATCATTGCTGAAAAGAATGGATTGCCTGATTCGCTAAAAGATTTTATTGGAACCCACCATGCCAAGAGCAAGGCGAAATACTTCTACAACACGTATAAAAACAAACATCCAGAGGAAGTAATCGACGAATCATCATTCACTTATCCAGGGCCTCTTCCGTTCTCAAAAGAGACGGCCATCGTCTCTATGTGCGACTCTGTAGAAGCAGCCTCCAAGAGTTTGGCCGAACACACAGACAAAAGCATCAACGATCTAGTGGAAAAGATAATAGACGGTCAAATCACTGAAGGAATATTCAAAGAAGCCCCCATTACATTTCACGATATAGAAGTGGTAAAAAATGCTTTGAAGGAAAAATTAAAAACTATCTACCACACAAGAATTAGTTATCCTGAATTAAATAAGAAATAGAAAAAAAAGCGTGCGTCAACCAAAATTGACGCACGCTTTCCCCTTATAAAAAAGGTCATCTACTAACCTTACCTTCCTTTATTAGATATTCCAATAGACCTTCACAAGAATCCTCCAACAAATCAAGTACCAACTCAAAACCCGACGCCCCTCCATAATATGGGTCAGGCACATAGTCATTGTCATACTCCCTGCAGAAGTCGGTCATCTTAAAAATCTTTTTCTCATGATCCAAAGTCAAGGCACGATCTTTCAAGTCATCAATGTTTGAATTATCCATTCCGATAATCATATCAAACTCTTCAAAATCAGAAAGGCGAACTTGACGAGAAATCGAGGTCACATTAATACCTCTCAATTCTGCATGACGGCGCATACGAGCATCTGCTTTTTCTCCCTGATGAACGCCTATGATACCCGCCGAATCAATGAACATCTCTTCATTCAAGCCACGCTTATCCACCAAATCCCTCATCACAGCCTCTGCCGCTGCAGAACGACAGATATTACCCAAACATACAAACAACAATTTTACCATGACTCAATCTTGTTTTGGTGCAGAAGAACTGCCATTCATATTTTGCCCATTTGAACTATTGGGTTTATGGAAATGACGTCGATGATGTGATTTCGAACGTTTTGGTTGATTCTCAGAAGTTGAAGTCTGCATCTGTTCTTTTTGTTCCCCATCATTTCTATCTTTAGGATTATTATTTTGATGATGGTGGTTCCTATGATTGCGTCTATCTTTCGTTTGAGAAGATTGGTCACTAACACTACTGTTTTCTGATTGCTGACGATGATGTTGACCATTCGAGGGATTCCTTTTATGCCTTTGTTTTCCCTTGCGGAGTGGCTTCGGATCATAAACGGGAGCTTCTCCTAATTCTGAAGGCATAGGAACCTTGTAGATTGTCTTCTCTAAGAAATGTTCAATCTTAGCAAAACGCTCTTGGTCTTTTTCCGAAACAAAAGTCAACCCAGCACCCTCCTTATTCGCACGAGCTGTTCGTCCTATTCTATGAATATAATCTTCTACATCTCGAGGAACATCATAATTGATAACAACATCAATTCCATCAATGTCAATACCACGGGCAACGATATCCGTCGCCACCAAAATATTAATCTTGCCACTTTTGAAATCAAGCATTACATTATCACGTTCAGCCTGATCCAAATCCGAATGCATTTCCCCTGCATTCATACCATTCCGACGCAAAGCCCGATACAAATCTTTTACCGTTTGTTTCGAAGACGAGAAGATAATTACTTTATCGTTATCCCTACCATTCAAAAGATTTTTAGTCAATGCTAATTTCTGAGCCTCGTAACAGACATATGCAGCTTGCATAATACCATCGGCAGGTTTTGAGATGGCAATATTCACAGAAACTGGATCCTTCAAAATAGTCTCCGCCAATTTCTTTATCTTTGGAGGCATCGTGGCAGAAAACATAATTGTCTGCCTATCCTTGGGAAGTTTTGAGACAATTTGCAAAATATCGTCATAGAAACCCATATCCAACATTCTATCAGCCTCGTCTAATATGAAATAGGAGACTTTCGAAAAATCCACATTATCAAGATTTATATGAGATATAAGGCGACCTGGGGTTGCTATAACAAAATCAGCCCCCATCTGCATCGCCCTCTTTTGTTGCTCCCATGCAGAGGCATCGTTGCCTCCATATACAGCCACCGAACTGATTGGAAGAAAGTACGAAAACCCTTCCAACTGTTGGTCGATTTGTTGTGCCAATTCACGCGTGGGCGACATGACTATCGCATTCACGGAATCTGGATCGTGAGGGAACTTCAACATTCTATTCAACACTGGTAAAAGGAAGGCGGCCGTCTTTCCCGTTCCAGTCTGGGCACAAGCTATAATATCATGTCCCTCCATTATGACTGGTATCGATTTTTCCTGAATGGGAGTCATCTCCGAAAAATTCATTGCATCCAAACCTTCTTTAAGGGAATCCTCAAATCCTATCTCTTCAAATTTCATAACTAAAAAATGTATTAACAAAACCATCCGAGCCTACTAGGATTTAGGTCGGACACATCTTTTTATAGCTCAAAAAACAAGCTAATGAATGTACAAAGATAGATAAAAAACAAACGCGACCGTTATAGAAATCACATTGGGTCAACGTCAACCTGCAAATTTATGCTCTTATATTGTGGTTGAGACAATAAATGATCCGAAACACTTTTCAATAGTTCCCTCACCTTCTCCGACTTTACGGAAAGTTCCACCTTCAGCATCACCTTGAATATAAACAAATTTTGAATACGCCCCACCACCGGTTGATCTGGGCCATAGACTCTATCGGCAAAAACAGAGCGTAAACAAACAGCAAAATAATCAGCAGCCTGTTTAACCGTAGAATAATCCTTACCTTTTACATATATATTGGTAAGACGTGAGAATGGCGGATAACCGAACAACCTACGCTCCTCCATCTGAGATTCATACATCTCTTTATAAGCATTTTGTCTAACTTGTGAAACAACAGGATGTGACGGATCTTTAGTCTGTAAGACAACGATTCCCTGATTATTTTTACGTCCAGCTCGACCGCTAACCTGGGCCATCAATTGATAAGCCCTTTCATAGGCACGAAAATCCGGATGGTTCAATAAAGAATCTGCATTCATGATACCAACCACACGTACCCGTTCAAAATCCAACCCTTTAGAAATAATCTGCGTTCCAACAAGAATATCAATATCACCCCGTTCAAAGTCTGATATTATCTTCTCATAACTTTTTTTAGAACGAGCCACGTCCAAATCCAAACGAGATACTTTTGCTTCAGGGAATTGCGATTGGACCTCCTCCTCAATCTTCTCTGTGCCATATCCTACACTTTCCAAAGATGGATTTCCACATGCAGGGCAAACTTCGGGAACAGGAATAGAGTATCCACAATAGTGGCAAGTCAAAACATTTTGCGATTTATGGAACGTAAGGCTGACATCACAATTCTTGCATTTAGGCACGCAAGCACAATCCCTACACTCAACATAAGGTGCGAACCCCCTACGGTTTTGGAAAAGTATGACTTGCTCCTTCCGTTGCAAAGCTTTATTTACCTGCTCTACCAAAACTGGGCCGAAAATGGATTTCATCATCTTTTTTCGTTTAGCCTCTTTTATGTCATCTACAATAATTTCCGGCATGGAAATACCCGCATGGCGTTGGAATAGTTCAACCAAACCATACTTGCCCGACTGAGCATTATAATAACTTTCAATAGAAGGCGTTGCCGAACCCAACAACACTTTAGCTCCGTGCATCGTGGCTAAAACTATAGCCGAATTGCGAGCATGATAACGAGGTGCTGGATCGTATTGCTTATAAGTTGCTTCATGCTCCTCATCAACAATCACCAACCCCAAATTTCGAAATGGAAGGAAAATCGAAGATCGAACACCCAATACAACTTGAATGCCCTTGTCATGGAGCAAATTATTCCACACCTCTACACGCTCCGAATCAGAATATTTAGAATGATACACTCCCAATTTAGAGCCAAACACTCGCTTCAGACGATTAGTTATCTGAGTTGTTAATGCGATTTCAGGCAATAGGAACAATACTTGCTTCCCTAATTTCAGCACCTCCTCAATCAAATGAATGTATATCTCTGTCTTTCCGCTTGACGTGACGCCATGCAACAGGACGGTCTGCTTTTGTCGAAACAAAACCATAATTTCCCGATAGGCACGTTTCTGTTCCTCAGAAAGAGGATGCATCTCTTGCACCCTGCCTGAAAGCGAATCCAGCCTACCAATCTCTTTGGTATAAATTTCCAAGTACCCTTTCTCAACAAGAGCAGATAAAATCGTTGAAGACGAACCGCTTTTTTCCAGCAAATCCTTTTTCGAGACTTCCAAAACATTATCCTTCGTTAGGAACTGAGAATATTGAAGATAATTCATCAATAAATCCAACTGTTTTTTTGCTTTAGACAAAGAATCAAAGGCCTTATGCATATGTTCCTCTTCATAATAATAGGAGGACATTCGCACGAAAGTTTCCGTCTTAGGCTTATACTTTGTCTTCACCTCTTCATTTAAGGCCAAGGCTCCGATATCCATCAAGCGTTTAACAATCGGTAATACGTTCTTCTGTTCCATGGCTTTATTCAAATCGGCTATAGACATATCCCCGCTACTTGACAAAATATCCAACAACTGCTGTTCATTTTTCTTCAAAGGTTGTGACGCCTCAAAATCATCCGCCAACGAGACAACACTTTCACTTTCCAATTTAAAGCCAGAAGGAAGGGCAGCCTTGAATACTTCACCCAACTTACAATTATAATAGGTGGAAATCCAGTTCCAAAAATCAATCTGATGATTGCCGATAATCGGAGAATCATCCAACAAGGTCATAACCTCTTTCGGCTCGAAATTATCAGGAGCCTCTGTATGGAACCTATAAATCAAAGCAGTATAAAGTTTTCTATTCCCGAAAGGAACTATCACTCGCATTCCTACACAAGCCGTTACCTTATATTCATCAGGCAAAATATAAGTATAAGTATTGGACAAAGCCAAAGGCAATATGACATCAACGTAAGTCTTCACAAAAAACAGTTTTATGAAATACAAATATAACACAATCGCTTCACCAAATAAGAATATCTGTTGAAAAGGATTAGAAAAAGAATTTTTTCCGAATAATTAAAGGCAAAGCGTTCTCCACAAACCTAACAAAATCACTATCTTTGCATAATTTAAAAGATATTATTTAGAAAAACATATAAGTAATTCAATTATGGGAAGAGCTTTTGAATACCGAAAAGCAAGAATTTTTGCAAGAAATGCTCGCCTTTCCAAGGCATTTACCCGCATTTCGCGAGAGATTACGAGTTGTGTGAAGACAAGTGGAGCAGATCCAACAACTAACCCTCGTCTTCGTATGTTGATGTTGAAGGCTAAAGCCGAGAGCATGCCAAAGGATAGCGTAGAGCGCGCCATCAAGAAGGCAATGGACAAGGACACTGCAGACTACAAGGAGATTATCTATGAGGGATACGGCCCTGCAGGAATCGCTGTATTCGTTGTTGCCTCTACTGATAACAACACTCGTACAGTTTCCAACGTTCGTTCTTACTTCAACAAACACGGAGGTAGCCTTGGTACATCAGGTAGCCTTTCTTTCCTTTTCGAACACAAGTGTATCTTTAAGATCGCTATGAACGAAAATGTGAACTTGGAGGAGTTGGAGCTTGACCTTATCGACTTCGGCGTAGAAGAAATTGCTCAAGACGAGGAGAGCGGCGACGCAATCATCTATGGTGCATTCGAGAACAATGCCAAGATTCAAAGCTACTTGGAGGAGCACAGCATCGAAATCAAAGACGTTGAGTTCATCTACGAGCCAAACGACTTGAAGGAGGTAACAGAAGAGCAAAAGGAAGCCGTTTACAAATTGATCGACAAAATGGAAGACGACGACGATGTTCAAAACGTTTACCACAACATGAAGGAAGACTAATTAAAAGATTCCATATAAAAAGAAACGGAGGTAGATTCAAGAATCTACTTCCGTTTCTTTATTAGAACCATACCATAGATTTGCAATAGTACTTGTCGAGTTGAAAAAACCGAAAAACGCAGAGGAACATTTTGCACCTCTGCGTTTTTCATTGTGTTACGGGATGCAGCGGTATCCAAAACATGACGTAATGATGCATTTTCCAAACGTACATTCCGCCGAACCTCCATAGGGGCGATCGTGGTTGCCCCTTTCGTCGCGAGGCCCTCCGCCACACGGGCACAAAAAAAGGGAGCGTCCCGTAAGGAACGCTC
>JAKSKZ010000047.1 GCA_024401475.1 Paludibacteraceae bacterium
AACATCGACGAGATCGACAAGTTCTATGTCGGCCACTTCACGTTGATGAGATAAAAAGGATCAAGTTTGAAAATCAAATAATGGAAGGGGATTGCCAATGGGTAGTCCCCTTCTTGTTTCAATAAACAGATAGACAACAACATTCATAATTCAAAGTTCAAATTTCTTGTTTGAAATTACAGAGACTGAAAAGTCGTTTTTATGAGTAGAATTTATATCTTTGCAGATTGAGGGGGTAACGTTTTCTAATTCATGGTTGAAATGGAGCGTTTTTAAGATGCCTCACACAAAATGTAAACGAGTATGGAGATAATAGAAGATTTGGATTCTTTTGAAAACGATGGATTAATGTTGTCTGTCGGTTTTTTTGATGGTGTTCATGCAGGTCATCGATTTTTGATAAACCAAATGTGTAGTTTGGCAAAATGGAAGAATTTAAAGACAGCAATACTCACTTTTTGGCCACATCCAAGATTGGTGCTTGATGAGGAATATAAGCCGCGCTTGCTCAATAATATTCAAGAAAAGAGAGAGTTGTTGTCTAAATTGCCATTAGATTACTGCATTAACATTCCATTCACGAAAGAATTGTCAGACTATTTTGCGGGCGATTTCATGCGTGAGATTCTTCAAAAGAAACTAAATGTCAAGCATTTGGTGGTTGGTTACGACCATCGTTTTGGCAAGAATCGCGAAGAGGGTTTTGATGACTATTGTCGATACGGAAAGGAGTTGGGTATCAAAGTGACTCAAGCCGAGCCTTTTGTGGAAGATGGTTATAACATCAGTTCTTCTTTTATTCGTAATTTGTTGAATGTCGGTGATGTTCGTTTGGCTTCCAAATACTTAGGTTACAATTTTCGTGTGAAGGGCACCGTGGTGGACGGCTATAAATTAGGTCGTCAATTAGGATATCCTACCGCCAACATAGAACTTTTCTATGATAAGAAGTGCGTTCCAGATGTAGGAGTATATGCTGTTAAAGTTCGTTTGGAGGGGTCTATCTACGAAGGCATGCTCTATATAGGCAATCGTCCTACCATTGCCAATGGTGAGCACCCTTCTATTGAAGTGAATTTGTTCGATTTTGATCAAGAAATCTATGGCAAGGAGCTTGAAATTGTTTTCATCGATCGTATTCGTAAACAGATGAAATTCCCTGATACGGAAGCCTTGAAGGCACAGATTGCAAAGGATAAAGAGGCTACTAAGGCAGCTTTGCTTGCTTATGGAATTTAATTGATTCGTCATTTTTTACAAAATAGGGAGAACTTGACTTTTAAGTTGGAATGTCTCCGTAATGAATTTATAGTATGGAAGTTAAATTTTCTGCAAATGGATTGGTTCAGGCTGTTGTTCAGGATGTTAGGACCAACAAAGTTTTAAGAGTTGGTTTTTTGAACGGTGCAACATGGAGAAAAATAGAGGATGAAAAGATCGTTTATCTTTTCGACGAAAAAAGTAATCAGCCAATGTTGGTAACTGGCGGAGAGTATAACAAACCATTGCAACTGTCTTCTTTTATAGTGGGAGAGGGTGGTGAAGCCGTTGTGATCTTGGCAAATCCAGATGGATCAACAACTGGTGCAGACCAATTCTTAGGCAATAAGAGCATGGAAGATTTAGCTTTCCTATCTTATCTGCAAGATTTTATAGAGAAGAGAAAACGTGAGATGCCGGAGGGTTCTTATACAACAAAGTTGTTCACTAAGGGCGTAAATAAGATTTCTCAAAAGGTGGGCGAAGAGGCTGTTGAGACTATTATTGAAGCTACCAATGGAACAGTTGATCAATTCATTTATGAGTCATCCGATTTGATTTACCATCTTATCGTTCTTTTGACAGAGAAGGGCGTCCGCATAGAGGATTTGGCTCGTGAATTGAAAGCTCGTCATAAGGAATAATAACCTAAAATTACAATTAGGAATCAGAACATTTTGAACAATATTGTCATCTTCGATTAAAGTTTGAATGTCGAGGATGACAATAATTCATTTTCCCTAATATTAAAATTTAAAGGACCTAACCGGCTAACCTTTTTTTGTTTTTTTAAGAATGAGGTTGAGCAAAAAATTCCTATATTTAGTAAAAAGAAATTTGTAAGGTTCAATTCCAGATTGGGGCGCTTACTTTTTCTAATTTAATTTTGTTTAGATGGTCAATCAATAAGGGTTGCCTATTCTTTCCATCATCTGCAAAACAGATTTTTTTGTTTCACGCTTAATGGTTAAGGCTATGGATTTAGAGCAAGTTGTATTTTATTTGGCAATCGCAACAAGTACATTGTTCGTTGTTCAATTTATAATGTCATTTTTTGTTGATTTTGATGCTGATGTTGATTTCGACACTTCTATGGATGTGTCAGATTTCATATCGTTCAAAGGAGGTCTTCATTTCCTTTTAGGATTTAGTTGGATGGGTGTTCTCAATGGAGTCGGTTCGGTTAAAGAGGTATTGATTGCTGTGGCCGTGGGAATTGCATTTGTTGTGATCCTCGCGTTTGTTTATAAGAAGGTTTATTCTTTGGCAGAAGAGAAAACATTTCAAGATCCTCACGATTTAGTAGGGACAGAGTGCGAATTGATTACATATTACAATGGCACGGGCACGGTCAGCATTAATTTTGACGGAAGACGTTCGCAAATGAATGTGAAAGGTACTCCTACAATGAAGAAAGGCGATTTGGTAAAAGTCGTTGATTATAAGGAGGGCTTTTTGATAGTTGAAAATAAATAATGAGTAATAATAACTAACAAGAAAAATTTATGATTGGAGATTCAAATGTTGGAATGATGGTAGCCATCTTAGTAATAGTGGCTATCTTCTCGGTAATCGCAATTTTGACGCGTTATCGCAAGTGTAAACCAGACCAGATTATGGTTATTTATGGACGTACAGGTTCAAAAGAAAAGAGTGCAAAGTTGATTCATGGTGGAGGTTCTTTTGTTTGGCCGATAGTTCAAGGTGTTGACTACCTCTCTTTGAGACCGTTCCAGGTTGACTGTTTCTTGAAGGGTGCCATCTCTGCACAAAACATTCGTGTTAATGTTCCTACTATCATCACGGTAGCTATTTCAACAGATGCTGCTGTTATGCAAAACGCTGCTGAGCGTTTGTTGGGCCGTCCTCACTCTGAGATCGAGGCCGATGTCAAGGATTTGGCTTACGGTCAGATGCGTGGTATCATCTCTGATATGAAGATTGAGGAGTTGAACAACGACCGTGATAAATTCGTAGAGCAGATTCGTAAGAACTTGGGTACAGAGCTTAACAAGTTAGGTTTGGATATCATCAACGTGAACATTGCCGACATCGTCGATGAGGCCAACTATATCGTCAACTTGGGTAAGGAATCTAGTTCTCGTGCTCAAAACCAAGCAGAGGCTAACATCGAGGAGCAAAGAAAGTTAGGACAAATCAAGATTGCAGAGCAAACTCGTGAGCGTGAAACCAAGATTGCAGAGCAAATCCGTGAGAAGGAGACTCAAATCGCAGAAATCGATAAAGATCGTGCTATTAAGGTGGCAGAGGCAAATCGTATCAAGGAGGCGTCAGTGGCAGAGGCTCGTGCTCAACAAGAGTCTGCTATTGCAGAGTCTCAATCAAAGAAGGATATCAATATTGCCGAGGCTGACAAGCGTGCTAAAGTCGGACGAAACGAGGCAAACAAGGCTGTGGCTAATTCTAATGCAGAGTTGAGGGTGATCCAAGCCGAGGCTGATAGAATTTCAGGAGAGGCAGAGGTTAAGTCAAATGCCGATATCCAAATCCAAAAGGAGTTGAAGAACCAACAAATTGAGGAGTCAAGAGCAAAACGTGTGGAGACTCAGTTGCGTGCCGATAGAATCGTGCCAGCAGAGATGAACAAGCAAGAGACTATCTTGAATGCTCAAGCTCAATCAGAGAAGTTGATTATCCAAGCAGAAGCAGAGGCAGAGGCAAAACTTCGTGTGGCTAAGGCGGAGGCAGAGGCAATTCGTTTGAAGGCTCTTGCAGAGGCAGAAGGTAAGCAAAAGGCGTTGGAGGCAGAAGCTGAAGGATTCCGTAAGATGATGGAAGCTGCAGATAAGAACCCAGAGATTGCCGTTAAGTATAAGTTCATCAATGAGTGTAAGGAGATTGCCGGTGTTCAAGTTAAGGCATTCGAGCACATGAACTTCGGAAATGTTCAAGTTTGGGATTCTGGTAACGGAACAACTTCTCGTTTCATGGAAAGCATCATCAAGACTGCAGCTCCAGCTTTGAACATTATGAAGGAGATGAATATTCCGATGTTGAGCGACAAGTTGAAGGGGGATGAAACTGATTCTGAACCTAAGGATTTGTAATACAATTGAATGATGGAAAAGATTAAATATTTATTTGTCGCATTATTTGTGATGTCTTTGTTCTCTTCTTGTTCGTCTTCAGATTCAGACGAAGTTTCAAGAAAGTCGTTGGATTCGTATGTCGTAGAACATTGTGCATACGAGAGAGATGCGTTTCGTGGTCTGAATTTCCGTACGAGAGCAGAGATAGAAGATTTCTTGTTGATCTATGCAGATTCTTATTATAGAGAATTTGGAGAAGAACTGGATTGGGAAAGAGATGGATTGGTTAATCTTTTAAGAAGCTACGATTCTCGTTTCTTCCGTGATAGAGGAATCATTATGAAGTGTTTCGCTAATTCTTCTAAATTGCATCATAAAGTGGGTGGAGTTTATGTGGATGCAGAGACTGACGCTTTGAATATAGACCTCATTACACAAATCTATTCAGAACAAGAGGAATATGCATATATCATAGTGGAATGTACGCATTCAGATTTGAAGCGAGACGTATTTTGGAACTTGGATTTCCGCTACTACGATAATTGATTGGATTAATGCTGATTTTAATAAACCCCCGAAAGTATTCGACTTACTTTCGGGGGTTGTTTGTGCTTAGGAATCCATAAATTTTGATATTGTTAAACAAACGGTAGAAGAGATCAGACAAAACGTTGGATGAATTCTTTTACAGATATAGCATGGGGTGTTTTTTTCCCATAAAATCTCTATCTGCTTGTCGTTTATATCTTTTTGCCGAGAATTTCCACTTGCTTCTATTCTAATTCTACTATTTTTGGCTTAAACTCAAAATTTTATTATTGACGAAAACAATTAGTTATGTACAAGAGATTATTGGCATCAGTTTTTGCCTTGGGATTTTCTGTTTTAGTCTTTGCAGACAAACAGGTTTTGATAAATGGCAGCATAGCCGAAAAAAGTGATGTTACGGAGATTACTTTTAAAGGAGACAACTTGGTTTTGACCTATTCTGATGGAAGTACGTTTATGTTGGATATGGAAACTGTTGAGATCAATTTTTCCGATGCGACTTCTACGGGAGGAGTTTTGGCTGGCGTTTTTTCTCTTAATACTTTGGTTGAGGATGAACTAGTCTTGTCTGGTCTTCAGATTGGCGAACAAATTCAAATCATGGGCGTGGACGGAAAGATTTACTACTCTTCTTTCGCTGAAGCAGAGAATGTGCGTGTCTCGACAGCTTCATTAGCTCCATCTCCTTATATAATTAAGGTGGGCAAGCAAATTATCAAATTCATCAAAAAGTAAATCTGTAAATTCGTATTCTCATGAAAAAACTTATACTTTCTACGTTGGCTTTGGCTGCGACTGCTGTTAATGCACAAAACCTAATCGAAGTCACTTTGAAGGATGGTTCTGTGAAGACATTCCAGACATCATCTATTGAGAATGTTCGATTCACGCAAGGTGACTCTTTCTCAATTACCGACGACGAGGGCTTGACAACCACTTTTGACGGAACGGTTTCAAATATTAAGTTCTCAAAGCATCATGCCATTGATGGCACTTCAGTTCATACCATTGCCCACAGTATTGGATTGGGTTGGAACTTAGGAAATAGTTTGGATGCTCATAATTATGGTAACGCTTCCGAAACGGCTTGGGGCAATCCTGAATCAACCCTTAATACGTTTATAGGTGTGAAAAATGCAGGATTCTCGGCTGTCCGTATTCCTGTGACTTGGTTGGGACATATTGGATCGGCTCCCGAATATAAGATTGAAGAATCATATATGGAGCACGTCGCTAAAGTTGTTGGTTATGCTAAGGAGGCAGGCTTGAAAGTTATTGTCAACATTCACCATGATGGAGCTAATAGTCAATATTGGTTGGATGTGCTTGGCTCTTCGAAAGATGAGAATAAGAATAACCAGGTCAAAGCTCAGTTGTCTGCTATGTGGAAGCAAATTGCAGAAAGATTCAAGCGAGAAGGCGACTATCTTATATTTGAAGGCATGAACGAGATCCACGATGGTGGTTGGGGCTGGGGGCAAAACCTTACAGATGGTGGAGCTCAATATCGTGTCATGAATGAATGGTTGCAAACTTTCGTTGATGCAGTACGTTCAGTAGGAGGAGAGAATACTTATCGATATTTGGGTTGCCCTGGTTATGATACGAATGTGGATCATACAATTAACGAGATAAAGGTGCCAACAGATGTTGTAGATGACAAATTGCTCGTCGCTGTCCATTTTTACGACCCATATACATATACTCTCAACAACGAAAAGGACGAATGGGGACATACGGGTGTCAACAAAGAGAATTGGGGAGATGAAGATAATGTGACAAACATTTTCTCTCGTCTCAAAACGAAGTTTATGGACAATAATATTCCTGTCTATCTTGGTGAGTTTGGAAATGTACATAGAAGTACGGATAGAGCAGAGGCTTTTCGTAAATATTATCTTGAATATGTCTGCAAAGCAGCAAGCGATTATGATTTGCCGCTATTCTTTTGGGATAATGGAGGTAAAGGGTTTGGTGCCGAGCAATCTGGTTTGATTGACCATGGTACTGGAGAATACATCAATAATGGAAAAGATGTTATTGATGTGATGGTACGAGGTTTTTATAACGAAGATCCTGGTTATACGTTGGAGTCGGTATATAATAATGCTCCTCGTTGATGAATAACATCAACCCCATAAAAAACAGCCGTTTTAGAGTGTAAAACATATAGTTTTAAATCTAAAACGGCTGTTCTTTTGGGTGATATCGATTTAGTAGTAGTTACTACACTACCACGCTTAAAGGATCTTCGCCATTGAAGAATCGACGGATGTTTTCGCATGCGTAGCGGCTCATCTCGTTGCGAGCGGAGAGTGTGGCTGTTCCGATGTGGGGAACGAGGACTACATTCTCTAATTTGAGAAGTTCTTCGCTAATCTTGGGTTCAAATTCAAAAACATCGAGTGCGGCTCCTCCGATTATTCCCTCTTTTAAGGCGTTTATGAGGTCTGCCTCGTTGACAACTGGTCCTCTTGCTGTATTGATGACCATACAGCCTTTTTTCATCGATTTTAATGCCCTTTTGTCTATCATGTGGTATGTTGATTCGGTTAGTGGGGTGTTGAGGGAAATAAAGTCGGATTCCGCAAGTAATTCATTCAAGGGTAGGTAACGGATATTGAGCTCATTTTCCTTCTCTGCCGAAAGTTGATGTCTGTTGTGATAGACAATTTCCATACCGCTTGCTAATGCTCTTCGGGCTATCGCTTGTCCGATTCGTCCCATGCCGATAATCCCTAATCTCTTTTTGTAAAGTCCTACACCGAGATTCTCCATTACGCCCCAGCGAATGGCATTGGGTTGACGTAACTTTTTGTCGCATTCGCTAACTCGTCGGGCAAGGTCGCCTATTAACGTAAAGGCGAGTTCTGCGGTTGGTTCCACCACTGGGTCGGGCGTGTTGGTCACGCGAATGCCTTTTGATTTGGCATATTCAATATCTACGTTGTTGAACCCCACGCCGAAATTGGATATTATTTTAAGATTCTTCCCCGCATCGATGATCTCTTTGTCTATTGGAAGATTGAACATGGATAGCAAAGCCTCTACGTCGCCTATGCGGCTGATGATTTCCTCCTTTGTGAAGGAGGCTTTGTTTTCAGGAAATATAAAATTAAAATTTGACGTGTAGTCTGCGAATCCCTCTTTGGGAAGGTTGTATGTGACGAGTACTTTCATTTTCTATATCTATTTATCCTCTTTTCAGAATTTTTTTCTCCATCAAGTGCCAAGAACAGAAGGCAAGAATGTAGGTGATGACCATTATGGCAGGCAACCTGTTTTCATTGTTCCAACCCATGGCTGTGAAAAATTGTATGATGGGTGCATGGTATAAAAATGTTCCGTAGGAGAGGTCGCCTATCTTCCCGAATTTGTTGAGGAAACTCATTGAAAAGGCCAATCCGAAGATGCATCCTGCCAAGGAAAAAGGGAAGAGCATATCGCCCCAACCGCATTCTTTCAGTGGGAAGCACAGCAATGATGCGAGGAGAATGTAGTATCGATATTTGTATAGTAGGTCGAAATAGAGGTAGAACCAAGCACCAATGAGGAACATATTGCTCTTGTAGATCATAGCTCCAATAGTGTCGTAAAGTGCGATTTGCGTCATGTCTGCCTTCCAGTTGAGATAGTAGCATAGGATGGATAACAAGACGGAAGTCATGGGCAAAAGTATTCTCTTCTTGATGGCAGCAAAAGCTATAAGGGGAACTGAGGAGTAAAGGGCCAACTCAATCTTGATGGTCCACAGCGAGGGGTTGACAGCATCGGTGAATGGGGCGTCGGCCAATACGCCGGGCAGAGTGGGATGTAAGAAATTGAGGAAGGTGAGGTTGGCAAGGAGATATTGGTAACTCTCTTTGCTTGTGAAATATTCCTTGAAATCTAATTGACTGACCAACGAAAAAATTAGGAAAGAGGCCAAGACGATGCAGCAATATGCGGGGAATATGCGTTTGACTCGTTTTGCCACATATGCTTGAAAGTTTTTCGTATTGCAGAAGCTCATGAAAATAAGGAATCCGCTGATGACGAAAAATGCTGATACGGAGATGGGGGATGAACCAGACGGCAAGATGGGTTCGCGTCCTGTCAGTCGGCAGTAATGGCAGCAGGCGACGATGGTAGCCAATGTGAAACGCAGAAAATCAAAGTTGTTTTCCTTCGGTATGCTTGGCAAATCCTCTCTCTTCAGTATCATTTGTCGTTGCTGATGAATTTTTGTTTCTCTTTCTTACAGATGAGTTGTAGTGCCCATTTGCCCGATTGTGTTGAAGGCGGAATGCCACCTCCGGGGAAGAGCCATTGGCCTGCCATGTAGAAATTGTCCAAGCCGGGAATGGATTGTGCCAATTGTTGAGAGATGTTCTTCCTTGTAGGGTTGAATCCTTGATAGGCACCTTTCCAATTGCTTGTGTAACGAACTGTTGTTAAAGGAGTTGCTACGTCGACAACTTCGATTTTATCTCTGCTATTAGGGTAGTGTTGCTCTACAATTTCTCGACCTATTTGTTCGATTTTTTTCTTTTCCTCCGCATATTCTTCTTTACTCATCTTCTCCCATATTTCGTATGGTGAGTCGAATCGGATGACGATGGCTGTTTTCCCGTTAGGGACGAATGATGCATCATAGCAGTAGTTAATCATTCTATAACTATGAGTTATTCGCGTCTTTCCAATCTCTTTTTGGCAAAGAGTCACTTGAATTGGATATTCAGTTTTCAAAACATCATTAACGCCAATGGATATTTGAACGATAGAAGAAAATCTATCCCAATTTTTGTAAGCACGTTTTATTTTGGACGTGAGATATTTTCCTTTTAAAAGGTTAAAGAGAGTGGAATGCCCGTCGGCTGCACTGACAACATAGTCTGCCATCATCTTTTCGCCAGAGGCAAGTTCTACGCCGATAGCCTTCCCGTTTTCTGTTAGAATCTCCTTTACTGTATGTTTGTATTGAATAGAACCACCTAAGTCATTATAGCGTTTTTCCATTCTCTGAGCCACGCCCAATGATCCTCCAATTGGGTAGCCTGCATTCTTTTGGGTGTACCAACTGAGCATTAGCAGAAATGCGATGACTGAGAAATTGTCGTTTTTATAGTTTTTTATCAATCCCTCTTGTATCCAAGAATTCTTGAAGCCAAGCTTGTTGAAGTATTCATTACAAGACATGTTCTTAAATCGAAGGATCGTGATGAGTGTCCAAAAACTGCTAAATAGGGCTTTCAGATAGTCAATAGGCGTTCGAAGAGGCGGCGGCATTTCAAAAGGCTGTAGTTTTTTGCACCAATTCATGTGGCGGCACATCTTTTTGATGGCTTTTTCGTCTTCGGGAGCGTTAGCGATGAGATAATCTTGCCACTCCTCAATATCGGTATAGATGAGAAAGTCTTTGCCGCTTTGTAGATGTGTTAGCGTATGATATTTCGAATCGATGACTTTTACCTCGTCGGTTAGAATGTGAGTCTCCTTGTAAATGTCGTTGAAGACCCCGAATCGAGTCCCGACCAACCATTGAATGCTATAGTCGAAGCGGTAGCCTTTCCTGAACCATGCCGTGCATAGACCTCCAGGTTGGGCGCCTTGCTCAAGAATGGTAGAGTCAAATCCATTGAGTTGTGCGTAGATGCCGGTTGAAAGACCTGCAACGCCACCTCCGATAATGATAATCCGCTTCTTCATTTAAGTAATTCACTGTCAATCTTCAAAGACCAAATGTAATACTTTTTTTCGATTTCCTAAAATCGATTGGCATTTTGTGCTTTAATGATGATTGGATGCTGGTATATATTGGATTTAGGGAATCATTATAGAAAGGCTCCCCTATGCAAGAGAAACCTTGCATAGGGGAGCCTTGACTACAAGGGGAGTCTTATTATTTTCTGCTCCACTTGGTAGAGTCTCTTTTGGCACCCTTGTTCTTCTTGAAGCCTCTACCATCCTTAGGGCCTCGTTCATATTTGTGGTGTCAATCACGCCTGCTTGAATAAGAGAATCTAACTTTTCTTGGTCCATTTTAGGTGGACGTGAAATTGAGTTGTTTTCTACTCTTGCGGGTCTGCTGCGTCTATTAGATTTTTTGTCGCTATTCTCATCGGATGCGTAAATTGCGGTTCCGATTGTGAGTAAAGAAATCAATAATAATGTCTTTTTCATCTTTATTCTATTTTAGTGATTTAATATTCAAAAAAACAGAGATTAAAATAGAGAGCAAAATCAAATAGACGAATGGAACCTTTTGACGGACAGTTGAGAATATCCCTAATCTACTCCTCTTTTTTGAACTTAATGTCAATGTGGAGTTTTCCAATAGTGCAATTATAGTTTTTCTCTGTTTCCTCGGATGAATCTTGTGATTCAAATAGTGTATTGACATCGTCTATTGCACTTTCAAAATTTCCATCTATTTCAGAGGCGTAGTCGTCACAAATCTCCTTTAAAGCTTCTGTCTCAAATCCGTCAGATTCCTCTTCTGCCAAAGATTCTAGTTCCGAAAAGAGGTCTGCGGTCTCTTCTCTTAGTTCATTCAATCGTTCAACAATTGCTTGTACTCTTTCTTCCATGCTTGTGTTCATATTCAAATTCGTTTAGTTCAACTTTATTTGGGGACAAATGTAAGTCGTATGTGTGCGATGACGATGCACATAGTTTGATTTTTTTTTGCACGAATAAAAATATATCAGGTCAAACGTAATTAAGAGATATGGAGTCAGTCCGAAAGGGCTGGCTTTTTTGTTTGTATATTATAATTTGCTATTTTTGGAGATGTAAATAACAAAATAACATTAGACCAATATGCAGAATAACAATCAAGAAGAATCTTCATATTCATTCGATGCAAAAACAGGTCATTTAATAATTAATTCAATTGTCAAGGGATCAAAACCTTGGAATGACCAAAAAAATAAAGTGAAAACGGTGGCTGTTTCGGAAGGAATAACAGTTATAGACAAATATTTCTTCTCTGATTACCTGAAACTACAAAACATAAAACTTCCATTATCATTGGTTGAAATTGGGGAGGAGGCATTCGAAAACTGCAAGTCTTTGGAAACAATATCCTTACCCGAAAATGTTGAGACGATTGGAGATTATGCCTTCGATTCTTGCACAAATCTGAAATCTGTGAATTTACCTGATTCCTATATTCAGGCCGAGGAATGTGGCATATTTTGTAACTGTAAATCGTTAGAAACAATTTATATAGGAGAAAGTCCGGTATATTTCGATAAAGCATATAATACGGTTGACAAGTGTAGCGAGTTAAAGGAGATTATTGTGAAAGCGGAGAATGAAACGAATCTCTCAGTTGAGGGTGTGCTGTATTACAAAGACGGTACGAAATACAATTTGGCTCTTTTCCCTCCTAAATCTCCTATCACTTCTTTTCGTCCTATAGAAGGAACGGCTATGCTATACCCTGCTACTTCTGGAGGTGTGTTTTATAAGGCAAATAATTTGAAAGAGGTCAGTTTGCCCGATTCTGTTGAAGAAATATGGACTGACACATTCTGCCAATGCGAAAATCTGGAAAAAATATCAACGGGTAATGGATGCGTAGCGATTAGAAAAGGTGCTGTTAACAAGTGTCTTTCCTTGAAACATCTTGTTATTGGCGACAATGTACAAATTATAGAAGCCGATGCCATCAAAGGTTGTAAACAACTCGAAACAATTGAATTGTCACCCAAGAACAAGCACTTCTTGTTGGAAGATGGTGTATTATATGCTTTCGAGAGCGGGCAAAAGAAAAGAATATGTTTGCGAGTTTCAGAATCGAAAGCTCAGACGTTTACCATACCCGAAGGTACCGAAGTGATTGAAAAATACGCTTTCTTAGACTGCAAGACTTTAAAAGAGCTGATTATTCCAAACTCTGTGAAAAGAATAGAATATGGTGCGTTTAAAGGATGTACAGGGTTAAAGACAATCACTTTTCCTAATTCTTTGGAATATATTGCTCCCGAGGCTTTCATGAAATGTAGTGCGCTTAAAACAATAGTATTTGAAGAAGGATTATTCGAAATAAGACCGAGAGCATTCGAATCTTGCACTAAACTTGAAAACGTTCATTTCCCATCTTCCCTTGCGATAATTGCATGTGAGGCTTTTAGAGATTGTAGTCGTCTGAAAAATATAACCTCAGACGCGTTATTTCCACCCACTATCGATTTAGCTCGGTCTGAGATTCTTAAATCGCCATTTTACCAATGCTCCTACGATGCGACTGTGTTTGTTGAGAAAGAGGCATTTGATTCTTATAAACAAAGGTGGAAAGATCTCCACATAAACATAAGAGTAAAAGGAGATGAGCTGACTCCTTCTTGCATAAGAACTCCGCAACTTTTTGAGGGCGTGAGCGATATTGGCCTGTATCATGATAAAATAGCAATTTGTTATAATGATCATTTCGAAATTGACGGACAGGTTTACGCAGTTGACAACGTCAAGAAAATCTCATTTTCGAAAAAGAACAGGCTTATTCACATCGTGAAAAATGATGAAAGCGAACATCTCTTTATTCACGGCCAGATAGTGCCTTCCCCACAAGGTCGTTATGAAAGAACCGTTCTTCTAACGGAAGATATTATGGTTTCTAAAGAGGCAAAAGACGGTGTGTTGTTTGTTTCGGTTTGCGATGGAGGAAAGGAGTATTTATTTGACATTAAACACAAAGAAGCGGAACATCTGTCAGTAAACGTTTATAAAGTTGGAACTGAACCTGTTATTTTAATTGAATCGGATTCAGACTTGATGTTCTATAACCATAAGGGCGATTTGTTAAATAGTTATGATGTAAAAGATGTCGATTGGGGGGTAAGCAAGTATGTGGCTGGTTCCACTTTGTATTTCAAATCGGAAACTATCAAGATGGAAATGGGCTTCAACCTGCTTACAGGAGAAAAAATGTGGGAACACGAGTATTTCTACTGTCCTGATTTTATTGTCGGACCAAACAACATGTTGTATGCTTTGAAAGTTCAGAATTCGGAAACACTAATGAGAAATGTAGATTTCTGTCTTGTAAAACTCGATCCATTGACAGGAGAATATACGAAGACTGTTTTCGCAACAAAGATAGATTTCGATTTAGATAATGTTCGCTATTCAATTGCTGGAAACCGTTTGTATTATTCGGTTACCAATGGCGGTGACATTTATTATGGTGTTCTTGACTTGGATTCTTTACTGGTGATAGAGGAGAACGTTGTTATGATGGCAAATAGAAAACCTGCAAAACAAAACAGGTGCTATTCTGTAACCGCACCAATTGCTGTTGGCGACAAGGTTTATGTTCATGTGTATTTTGATATGCTGAATGTGTTTTCTATTCAATAAGTGAATTTCATTTTGGTTTAACATAATTGAAATTACGTCGCTTTTGCCGACGAAACAATGGTAAACGTCCAAACTGATGAAAGTTATCAAATTGGATGTTTACTGTTGGCATGCAGACATTCAAAAAAATCCCTTCATCTTTCGACGAAGGGATTTTTTTGAAATAAACAAATAGTACTTATCAAATCACCTCAATACCTTGTTCTGCACAAAGCTTCAAGCTGAGATCCTTCAATTTGAATTTTTGGATCTTACCACTACCTGTCATAGGGAATTCCTTGATGAAGAAAATGTACTTAGGAATCTTGTAACGAGCAATCTTTCCTTTACAGAAATCTTTTACGTCGTCTGCGGTCATTGATGCACCTTCATGCAAGATGATGAATGCACCTACTTCCTCTCCATATTTCTTAGAAGGAACTGCTGCAACTTGAACATCCTTAATGCCTGGCATCTTGTAGAGGAACTCCTCGATTTCACGAGGATAAACGTTCTCACCACCACGGATGATCATATCCTTGATACGACCAGTGATGCGGTAGTTTCCTTCCTCGTCCTTTACACCAAGGTCTCCTGAGTGGAGGAAGCCGTTCTTGTCTATAACTTCGTCTGTTGCGGCTTGGTTCTTGTAATAACCCTTCATCACGTTGAATCCGCGGCAGCACATTTCACCTTGAACGCCTACAGGACACTCTTCGCCAGTCTCTGGATCGATGACTTTTACCTCAACGAAAGGATAGTCACGACCTACGGTAGTACAACGAACTTCGAATGAGTCTTCCAAACGAGTTTGAGTCATACCAGGGGAAGATTCTGTCAAACCATATACGGAAGTGATGGTCAAGTACATCTTCTCAGAAACGGTACGCATCAATTCGATAGGGCAGAGAGAACCTGCCATGATACCTGTACGAAGAGAACTCATGTCGAACATGCTGAACATTGGGTGGTTCAACTCGGCGATAAACATGGTTGGCACACCGTAAAGAGCGGTACAACGTTCTTTGTGTACTGAAGCCAAAACGACTAGCGGATCGAACTTCTCAACCATTACTTGAGTAGAGCCGTGAGTCAAACAGTTCATTGTGGCAAGAACCACACCGAAGCAGTGGAACAAAGGCACGCAAACGCAAAGTTTGTCGTTCTCTGTAAACTTCATGTGCTCGCCAGTGAAGAAACCGTCGTTAGCAATGTTATAGTGTGTAAGCATTACACCCTTAGGGAAACCAGTTGTTCCCGAAGTGTATTGCATGTTACATACGTCGTGACAAGAAACCTTCTTCTTGGCTTCGTTCAAATCTTTGTCGTCGATGTTTTGTCCGAGCAAAAGCAACTCGGCAGTATTGAACATACCGCGATGTTTCTCTTGACCGATGTAAACGACGTTCTTCATGTGAGGGAAGCGCTCGCTCTTGAGGTGACCTCTTTGGCAAGTCTTCAACTCAGGAAGCATCTTGTAGGTCATGTCTACGTAGTCGCACTCCCAAGTTCCGTCGATGATACAAAGTGTGTGCATGTCGGAGTTCTCGCAGAGGTACTCCAACTCATTTTGCTTATAGTTTGTGTTTACAGTAACCAATACAGCACCAATCTTGGCTGTAGCGTAAAGGAATGTCAACCAGTCAGGTACGTTTGTTGCCCAAATACCGACATGGCTACCTTTTTCTACGCCGATTGACATAAGACCTTTGGCAAGATTGTCAACGCGTTGGTTGAAACTCTTCCAAGTGAATCTCAAATCACGGTCTGAGTAAACGATATATTCTTTGTCTGGTGTCTTTTCGGCCCAATACTCGAGCCATTGACCCAACGTTCTTTCTGAAAGTTGTTGCATCTTAGATGACATTTATAAAATGAGGAAGGTCTGGGACCTACTCGGATTATTAGATTGGAGTGTAAATAACAGCGATGATCTTAGCCTTTTGGCTGCTAACTCCGTGTACATGGTGGTTTACGATTGAATCGTAGAAGATGCTGTCGCCTGCGTTAAGTTTGTAAACCTCTTTTCCGTAAGAGATTTCAATTTCGCCTTCCAAAACGTAGATGAACTCTTCGCCTTCGTGTGCAGAAAGAGTGAACTCTTTCTTCTCAGAAGGAAGAATATCGATGATGAATGGCTCCATGTGACGGCCTGCCTTGTTGCCTGCAAGTGAAAAGTAATCCATATTCTTGCGAGCGTCAACAGTTCCATTTGAGAAGCTGATGCCTTGTGAGCGGTCGCTGCTCTTGCATACTACTGGACCAAGAGCCTCTGAATCGTCAAGGAATGTTCCGATGCGAACACCCAATGCTCTTGCGATTTTGATGAGTGGAGATAGAGAAGGGAGGTTAGTCTCTTCTTCTATAAGTTTTACTTGGTCTGCTGTAAGACCGCTGCGTTCTGCTACTTCTTCAATCGAGAGGCTCTTAGACTCTCTAATAGACTTAATTTTAGTGCCTACTATTGTACTGTTGTTTGACATGACTTTATTATTAGAGGCGTTTGGCACAATATGAATGTGCCTCCCGCATTCGTTTTCTTGCTACAAAAATATAAAAAATCCGACAAGTGACAAAAATTATCGCAAAAATGCCTTTTTTTTTGATAAAAAGAAAGTTTTTCTTTCCGCATTGCACTTGATTGATATGTTTTTGCCCAATTAAAAGCAATGTTACTCGCTCGTAAAGTGTGTTATGATGATGGTTGTTTGCTTATCTTTTTATCGGATAAGAGTAAAGTGTCCTATGTAAATTTTATCTATTGAATTGACATCTATGGTGTACCAATAGTCTGTTGATGGCATCTTGATTCCATTTACATCGGTTCCGTCCCAACCTGTAAGATTGTCGTAGGAGGTGTATTTACGAATCAATTTTCCGTGTCGGTCATAAATGTCAACAATGGCCTCTGGATAGAGTTCGATGTTCTCGATTTCCCATACGTCGGATATGCCATCGCCATTCGGAGTGAAGAATTCACTTGGGTGAATGGTTGTTTTTTCGTCTAGTTTCATACGGACAGTGAGTGAAACCGTACTGTCACATCCTTCTGCGGATTTGAATGTTTGTGTGTATTCGCCTGGTTGGTCGATGATAAGTTCTCCGAATTGAAGTGTTTCACCAAGAGAAAGTTGCTCGATGATTTTCTCCATCACGTTCTCCATTATAACGACATCGGTGCTGCCGGCTAAAATGTTCTTCTCTTCCTCCTTTAAATAGAGAGAGTAAGTTCCACTGTGCGTTTTGTTGGCGTTTTCTATGGTAGGCATCAAACTCTTTGACTTAAATCCGTTGGGGCCTGACCATTCGAAATTTTGTTCTTCAGTGAGTCCTTCTGCAGTTATTTGAATGTTGTCGCCTTCGCAGTAAGGGCCTGAATTGGAAACAATTATGTTTGGTATTTCTACAATGAGTGTGACGATACTGTCGCAGCCATTTTTGCTTTTGAAAGTGTGAGTGTAGGTGCCCGCTTCGTTAATGACTTCGTTGCCGAAAGTTATAGGGTTCTCTTTGGTTGTGATTGTTTTTTGTTCGGATTTGTAAGCTGGGTTGACCACTACTTCCACCTCTTTTTTGATTTGGTTGTTGAGTTGGTTGCTGATTGTAAGTTTGTATGTACCCGACATTTTTGGCGTGGCGTTCTCGATAGTTACTTTTAGTCCATTAGCTGAAAAATTGTTAGGACCGCTCCATGTCGAAGTTAGTACTTCTCCTGTTTCATTTGCCACGACTCCTTCCAAGACGATGCTTTCGCCTTCGCAATATGGTCCGCTTGGAAGAATGGTAGCATCGTTTTCGATGACTACAACTGTTAGATTTACGATACTATCGCATCCTGTCCTACTGAGGAGATTGGCTGTGTATGAACCGCCTTGGGTGATGGTTCGGTTGCCCAATTTGTAGGATTCTCCTGCTTTGATGACCACAGTGGTGTCTTGGGTTGATGTTTGTCCCACCTCTACGAGGACCTCCACCTCGTCAGATGTTTCGTCTCCACTATGCATTTTTACATAATAACTACCCGCATCGTTAATCGTGGCATTTTTGATTACAGGCTCTTTGTCTGTTGACGTAAATCCATTCGGCCCTCTCCATTGGAATGTGGCGTTTTGAGGTGCATTGTTGACGGTGAATTTGATGTTGTCGCCTTCGCAGTGTGGCCCGTTAGAAGTGGCGTCGATGATGATTTTGCAGTTGGTGGTTGCAGTTCCTCCTGTTTTGTTGAAGAAGATATCTCCTGGCATTTGTGAATAGTTGGTGATTAGTAGAATGTACCAATCGCCATGCTTTGCATTGTGTATTGTACAAGTCTCTTGGTAGGAGTCTGAGTAACTGCAGTCTTGCAAGGTGACCTCTTCTGGCTTCATCGTGACGAAACAGTCGGAGACCTCTTCGTCGGTGGGATCGTAATATAGAGTCCTTCTATAATCGTTTTCAATGTCGGCAGGAACGAGTGAGGCCGCATAGTTTTCGCACTCCAAGTAATCATATTCATAGAAGTAAATATAACTGATTGGAAGTCCGGTTTTTTCGGTGAAACATATTTGGGCAATACTGTCTATGTATTTATTGTATTTTATTTCGCATTTGTTGATGAAGAGTTCTCCGTCGATGGAGGGGCTTTTGAAGTAGGTGTCTGGATCAGAACAGATGGTGTTAAGAACTTCAGTTTTGTTTCTTCCTCTGTAAGGTCCCCAACATGCAAAATCAATGTCTTCGAAATCAGAGTGGTCCATCGTGATTTGAAGAGTGCCTTCGTCCTCTATTTGCATGATAAACCATGATGGTGATGGGGTACTTCCGAGGCAACCCACTGATCCGAAATAGAATGCATCTACATTTTTTGAACTTGTCTTCGCTGGGAAGGTAATGCCTAAATTGTTTTCTCCTGTGCAAAAGGCAACAACCTCATTCGGTTCTTCGATAGGACATCCGCTGAAATAATTTGCGGCGAGCACATTGTTAAAAAAAGTAGCAACGGATAAAACTATAATGGTAAGAATAGTTCTCATGGAATACTTAATTTATAATAAGTTAAAATAGAAAACGCAAATAATTGTTTGATTCAAGGTCGCAGAATCGTGTGCAGTCGAAAGATTCTTCCTTGTAATCAAGGGGTTTTAAAAGGAAACATCATAAAAAAGGAGATTCCTTGTTGTTTAGAAATCTCCTTTGCCTTGTAAATGGTCTGATCAGTCTTCTTGGAAGATTTTGTTCAGAATAATGTGGCTCAACATGCCAACAACCATAAGAACAGCAGCTGTTCCCAATGCACCATTTCCACTTAATGCGTTAAAGTAGTATAGGGCTAAAACAAGCACACCCAACAATACGAGTATGATGCCCACATATCTCATTATTTGATTCATTGTATAGAAATTTTATTTGTTACCTTTTTATTCCTTTTGCAAATAACGCATTTATTTTCCTTACTATGAAATTTTTTCTTGCTTTTTTCTGTCGAAGTTTCTTTTTGATTTTATAAATCGTCCTCATGTCGCTTTGAAACACAAGGGTTGATAGTTGTACTTTTTGATAAAAAAATGAATTTCGGCCGGAATATTTTTCGAATAGCATGGTAATTTAAAAAAGAATTGTTAAGTTTGGCATTCTTTTTGTTTTAGATGGTTTTGTTAAAAAACGTTTGAGGTGACCTTTGTAAAGTGGTTTCGAGAGATTTTTGAATTTGTTTGGCTTTGCCCAAGTTTGCTGTGCGGAGGGAAGGAATAGTGTGACTGACTGGCCAACAGCAAGATGCAAAAAGCAAAAACTGCCGAAAGGTTTATGCTGTGTCACTTGTATTAATAACTAAATAATGGTGAGTTTATAGAGATCACCTTGAATGATAATTTATGAAAAAGATGAAAATGATTCGTAAGATAGCAATGGGTTGTGTCTTGTCGCTGATGGTTGCTTCTTGTTCGCAAAATACTCGTAGCTTCAAATCTAAAAATCTTGCGGAGTTGGACAGTTTTGTGACTTCTGTCGAAGGAAATGGTGGATGGATGGGTGCCATCTCTGTGTTTCAGGATGATGAGGAAATCTATGATCGCAGTTGGGGATATTCCAATGTGATGACTCGAACGGAAAATGGCAAGGAGACTTGTTATAGACTTGGTTCTGTCTCTAATCTATATACGGCAACTGTCATAATGAAGTTGATAGAAGACGGAAAGTTGAGCATGGATTCTAAGTTGAGCGAATTCTTCCCCTCTATTATGCAGGCTCCTAAAATCACAGTGGAGGATTTGTTGAGACATAAGAGCGGTATCTTTAATCTTTTCTTTGATTTGAATTATTGGTCTTATTATCGTACGACGATGTCGAAGGAGGATTTGGTAGCAAAAATCCAAAATCATGGTTTGGTCGCTGCACCTGGAACTAAATCACAAATCTCGGCAAGTAACTACATCCTTTTGTCTATGATTGCGGAGCAAGTGACAGGCCAAGAGTTCGGAGGATTGGTGGATAGCTTGATTTGTGTTCCATTGGGCTTGCAGAATACTTTTGAAGGCAATTATGTTGAAGCCGTCAAGTCTGAGGCGAATTCTTATTACGACAAGAAGCCTGAATGGAACTTGGCTGATAGAACTAATTTGACAACTGTTTATGGCGAATCTTCTATTATTTCAACTCCAACGGAAGTTGCGAAATTCGTTTCGTCGTTACTTGCAGGAAAGATTGTTAATTCTCAGACTTTGGCGCAAATGATCAATTTCGAAGGAGGTTGTGGTATTGGCTTCGTTCAAAAAAATGCAGAAGACGGTTCGTTGATTATCTCTGGAAATATAGATGGCTTTTTTGCTGACGTGGTTTGTTTTAAGAAAGACAATCATGATATGGTGGCTGTTTGCTTGTTGAATGGTTCCAATCGTCCATTGTCATTGGTTTCTCATGTGGTGAATTTGGTTTCTGAAAAAGATGCGATTTTGCCGATATTGAAACAAAAGACAGAACTTAGTTCGGAGGAGGAAAATGAATTTGTGGGTGTGTATTCCAATAAGCAATATGCTATCACTTTTGAAATCGTAAGGAGCGAAGAGGACAAATGCTTGAAATTGAAGACAACCTATTCTTCTATGCCAGTTTATATGGAGTGTTACAGAAATGGAGAGTTTAGTGCGGAAATTGTGGCGGAGGAAGTGCCTGTGAACTTCTCTGTTTCGGCTGATAAGCAATCTTTGTTCTTGGACAACGGCATGGAGTTGATTCGTGAGTCGTAAGAAATAATATACAGATTGTTTCTGCAGAAGCCTCTTTCTTCGATGGAAAGGGGCTTTCTTGCGTAAGGTGACCTTCTAATAAATCGATGTTTTCTAAGTTTTAGTAACAAGTGGTATATTTGTAAACTTTTTGGGAATGTTCTTGATGTCCATTTGTGGAGGTCACTTAAATGAATGTTTTATATGGCGCGTAATGCAATAACCGATTTGCTTCTTCAACAAGCCTTGCTTCGTGAAGAGTATGATTATGATAAGAAGTCTTTTGCCCAACAGTCGGGACTTGCTTCTGTGGAGAAGAAGGTGGCTGGTGGCATCTGTTGGTTCCCCGTTTCGGTCGGGCGGTCTTACTTTAATTCCTTGAATCAATATGTTGTGGAGATAAAAAGACGTGCTTCAGAAGAGCCTCATTCTTTTGAATTTGGTAAGCCGGTCTCTTTCTTCTCTATGGATATGTCGGGCCAGGTTCGAGAGATAAAAATGGCGGCGGTTGTCAGTTATGCTTCCGAATCGGAGATGGTTGTTGCAATTCCGAGCCCAGCTTCGGTGGCTCAATTGGAGGGCGTGGTTCAGTTGGGAGTTCAGTTGGCTTTTGATGAGACCTCTTATCAGGCTATGTTTGAAGCAATGAACAAGGTGCTTGAGGCGAAGAATAATCGGTTGGCGGAGTTAAGGGAGATTCTGTCGGGCAATTTGCCAGCTCGCTTCTCTTCCAATTATCCGGTTCGTTTCCCTTGGTTGAATCAGTCGCAAGAAAAGGCGGTCAACAAGGTGCTTTATGCGAAAGATGTGGCGATTGTCCATGGTCCTCCGGGCACGGGCAAGACCACCACGCTGGTGGAGGCTGTCTATGAGACGTTGCGTCGTGAAACGCAGGTGTTGGTTTGTGCCCAAAGCAATATGGCTGTCGATTGGTTTTCGGAGCAGTTGGTTAATCGCGGCGTGAATGTTCTCCGTATAGGCAACCCTACGCGAGTGAACGATAAGATGCTCTCGTTTACTTATGAACGAAAATTTGAAGCACACCCTAAATATGATACGTTGTGGGGTATCCGTAAGACCATTCGCGAATTGTATAAGAAGAAGCGAGGCAGTGATGACCGTTCTGCCGTTCAAAATCGGATTCAACGATTGAAAGAGGAGGCGGAAGGATTGGAGTTGGAAATCCGCAATGCTCTTTTCGGGGAGGCTCGTGTCATCGCTTGTACATTGGTCGGGGCATCGCACCATTTGTTGCAAGGGATGAAGTTTTCTTCCCTTTTCATCGACGAAGCAGCCCAAGCCTTGGAGCCTGCTTGCTGGATTCCTATCACAAAATCAAGTCGTGTGATTTTGGCGGGCGACCATTGTCAATTGCCTCCCACCATCAAATGTGTTGAGGCTGCCCGCAAGGGATTGGATCATACTTTGATGCAAAAGGTGGTTGAGGCTAAGCCTGAGGCGGTCTCTCTCTTGACTGTTCAATATCGAATGAACGAGGCTATTATGCGCTTCTCTTCCGATTGGTTTTATGAGGGCAAGTTGGTGGCAGCCGACGAGGTGAAGTATCGTGGAATCTTGGATTTTGATGCTCCGATAGAGTGGATAGATACGGCTGGTGATGAAGTGGAGGAGGAGTATGTAGAGTCAAGCGCTGGTCGGTTGAATCGTGTAGAGGCAGACCGATTGCTCGATGAAATGGAGAAATATATCAATAGAATAGGTGCCGAGCGTATCTTGGAGGAGAATATTGATTTCGGTATCATCTCTCCCTATAAGGCACAAGTTTTCTTGTTGCGTAGGCTGATGCCCAAGCGTTCGTTTTTCAAACCATTCCGTAGGTTGATCACCATTAATTCTGTTGATGGGTTCCAAGGTCAGGAGCGCGATGTGATTTTGCTCAGCCTTGTCCGTGCCAACGATGAGGGTAGAATCGGCTTCTTGTCCGACTATCGTAGAATGAATGTTGCCATCACCCGTGCCCGGATGAAGTTGATAGTTTTGGGAAATGTCCAGACGCTAACCCGTCACGCATTCTATCGGAAATTATATGGAATGATCGATGAAATGGGCGGTTTTTAAGGCGGCTCATCGGGTTGCTGATAAGATGAACTTTGGATTGTTTGATTTATGTGTATATTTGCATCAAAATAGTATTTGTCAATTCCTAAATTTTTATAATGTATGCGTAGATTATTTGTTTTATTGTTAATTTTTTTGCCCTATTTTGAGTTTACGTCGGCAATGCAGGGAGATGGTTCTGAGGAAGATCCATATCGTATATCGACAGTAGATGATTTGTATGAATTTGCTTCGATTCTGAATGGTAGGAATGCATCTTTCAGTAGGAACGAGTTTTGTGCGGTTTTGGAAAATGATATTGTGGTCAATGAAAATGTTCTAGATTCTGACGGAAATCTGAATGCAGGCGAATTTAAATCTTGGGAGCCACTTTGTCCTGTCTATTACTACAAGGGCATTTTTGACGGAAATGGCAAGACTATCTATGGTCTTTATTGCAACTATGAATCTGTAGTGGAAAATGTGGGTTTCTTTGCTAAGAGTGATGGCGAGATAAAGAATCTAACAATTAGCGATTCTTATTTTTCGTCTCCCATATCTCCATCTTATAAGACAGAGGTTTTTGGCGGCATTTGTGCGTTGAGTAGCGGATTGGTAGATAGTTGTCGTTATGAGGGATTGATAAAAGCTCAGGAAAAAGTAGGTTTGATTGTTGGAGAGGTGGAAGATGCTGGAGTAGTGCAAAATTCTTCTAGTTCTGGATTTTTGTATGCCTCTTTCGAGGCGGGAGGAATCGTGGGAGTAAGCAATGGTGAAATTATCAATTGTTCAAGTGACGCAAATTTGAAAACTGTTCAATCGCAGGTAGGCGGAATTTGTGGAAGTTGTTATTCGAATGGGGACGATGCTATTTCCCATTGCACTTTTTCTGGCACGTTAGATCCTTGTTGCGAACTTAGACAGTCCGGAGGTATTTGTGGCTCGGCAAGTGGGGATATCTCAAATTGCGTTAATAAGGCCTCATTTTGGGGTACAGATGAACTGGGCGGTATAGTAGGTTCCTCAATGGCGAATGTTGTCTCTTGCCTTAACGTTGGTTCAATAAAAGGAAAGAAGGAAGTTGGCGGCATTTGTGGTAATGCGTTCGGATCTGTTCAAAAAATCATGGATTCTTATAATGAAGGAACAATCCAAGGCGAGACTTACATCGGTGGAATTGTTGGCAGAGTGGAACACGAAACTAAAGTTATTAGGTGTTGTAATAAGGGATTTTTGTCTGGGTCTGTTCTTGGTGGCATAGCTGGTTATGATAGAGGTGAGGGCGAATATGAGAATTGTTATAATTTGGGTGCATTTCAAGCCTTGCGGAATGGTTATGAATATGATCCAATAGGGGGTATATGTGGTAAACATGATGGCTATCGCTATTACTATGAAGATAATGGCATGTATAAAGGTCTAATAGACCATTGTTATAGTGCGGGACAATTTACGGAAGGCGAAGACTCTGTTCCACTTCTTGGTAAGGGTGATATTAGAATAGAAAACTCTTATTATTTGATGAAGAGTTTTTCGCTTGCACCAGCATCTAAAACGCTTGGGCAATTTATGAGTGGAGAGGTTGCTTATCTTCTCCAAAAAGATCAGGAAGACGAGGTTTGGGGACAAAAGATAGGTGTTGACTCTTTTCCCGTGTTGAATGGCGAGAAGATTTATTCTTCTGAAATTTGTCCGGGAAGATTTTCAAACAATGAAGATGACCTTGGCCATGTTTATGACGCTTATTGTAAGTGCGTTTATTGCGGTTTCGTTGAACATCTTTGGGAAGGTTGTGTATGTGAAAAATGCGGTTATCGTGACCATTCTTGCGAACCAGCGGGTCAATGGATGGAGATTTTCACAGTTGATGATTTGTATGAGTTTGCAGATCGCTTAAATGCAGGACAATCGGATCTTTGTGTTCGATTGATGAACGATATCGAGGTGAATGTAGAGAATTGGGAGTCGGGCCGATATGCTAGTTTTGATGCTACTTCTTATGATCGCTTCATGGTTTTCTTAAATTCGACAAGTAGTGTGAAAACATGGAGTGTTGATAATAATGCAAAATTTACAGGCGTTTTTGACGGACAAAACCATGCAATTAAGGGGTTGTGCTTGGCATCAACTGGTTTTATTCCTAATGCAGAACATGCTCAGATTCGAAATCTTGCATTAGAGAAGTGCTTGAGTATTACGGGTGTTGATGAAGCATGCGGTATGATTTGTGGTCGTGCAGATCAATGTAAGTTCTATAATTGTCATACTTCTGGTCGTATTAGTGCCAAGGAGACTGCGGCTGGAATTGTGGGAAGCATGAGAGATTGTTCATTCGAGAAATGTTATAACTTGGCAAAAGTCGATGGATCCTTGTTTGTGGGTGGTTTGGCTTGTGCTGATTGTGACAGTATTGCTGGGTTAGGCAATATCGTTTTCGAGAAATGTTGGAACGGCGGAGAACTTACTAATCGTAACTATACGGCAATTGGAGGTCTTGTTACGTTGCCAGATTGTGCTGTGAATAGGGTTTACCTCTCTAATTGTTATAACATAGGTCAAATAGAAGCTTTGACTAAATCTGTTAGCCAAACTTATGCGGCTGGTTTGGTTGGTGGATTGTTGGAGAAACGTATATTCCTTACCAATTGTTATAATGCGGGAATTGTTCATACCTATCGCTCCTCGGCAAATGAATTAGTGGCGAATTATAACAACCAAGGTCTTACAAATCACGATGATGGCAATGAGTATGCGTTCGACCCGTCAACAGATTTCTCTGATTTTGATAACGACCATATATTTTATCATAATTGTTTTTATGAAAGCGAGTGTTTGATAGGCGAGGCATCTGGTTTGGGAACAAGCCATGGGTATGATATTGGTCTCCAAGAACTTCTGAAGATACAATTTTATAATGGTGAGGCTTGCTATTTGTTGAATAATGGAGTGACGGATGGTTCTCAACCTTATTATCAGAATTTGGAGGAGGTTAGGCTTCGTTCCTCATCATCAACGGTTGACCTATATCCGAATCTTGATTCGTCTAATAGAACTGTCTTTTATGATGGAACAGATTACTACAATATATTTGAGACGGGTCTTGAATCAGAGATGGAAGCCTCTAAGTGTGTGCCAATGGCGCGTGTCTGCGAAGGAAAATTGTTTGTCGGAAATGTGAATGGTTGTGTGACCATTTTGGATATGAAGAGCGTCGTTCTTTATTCGAAGAACTTGAAATGTGTGGACGATTCTGATTTAGAAGAAATTGAGCTTCTTCAAAAGGGCGTTTATACTCTTTTGTATGAAGGGAAAGCTTATAAAGTGGTTGTATGGTAGTGTACAAGCCAAGTGAAAAGTAGTGAGTTTTTGATCAATAAAAAAGCGAGCAAAGAAAGGTTGCTCGCTTTTTTCATAAATATGTTTATCTCGGTTACTTCCTCATTTCCGCTTTCACAATTACTCCATTTACAATGAATTCATCGCCTTCAGATAGTTCTGTAATGGTGTATGACTCTTCTGATTTAGATGACTCTGTAATGCTTTCCAATGCGGTTGTCTTGCCGTCGATGAGGAATGTGTCTCCTATCTTTATCTTTTGAACTTCCTTTGTGTTGCTGTATTGCTTGGATTGTTCGGGCGCTGAGGAGACATTGCCTCGGGTTGATACAAGTACATGGTCGGGTGTGCAGCTGAGTTTTTGTCCGTTGGCGAAATTGTAGGTTACATATTTGTCGTGTACGGCTTTGGCTACGCTCTTGACTGTTGCCGATTTTAATTGGCCATTTGTCGATGGAATGGCGATTTTGTCCTCTTTCTTTATCAACTCAATCTCCTTGTTGCTTCCGTCTGCCATCTTCACTTTAGAACCTTTCACAAAGCAGAGTGGTTTGTCTGGACCTTCGAGATTGATCTCCGTAATCACAGTGTCGTCGTATTTAGTGCCAGGATAGACCTCCATGATTTCCAACTTCAACGACCAAGGTTTTACTCCTTCGTGGCCGAGACCGAAAGTGTCGGTCTCAAAGGTTTGGTAGCCTCGAATGTCTTTGAGATTTAGGATGCCAACTGGTTTGTCGTTGTAATAAACCTTTAATTTCTTTGCACGTGAATTGGCTTCATACAAGACCTTGCTTTGAGCACATCCGTTGGTAATTGTTATGGTGCTAACGCGTGGCGAATTGCCTTCGAATTTGAAAAGCAGATATTCTCCTACGCCATGACCTTTCACGCCTTCTGACCAGATGGTTTTTAGGGAGTAGTCATGCACATTGGATGCGTCGTAGGTGTATTTGCCTTGGTTTTTCAACGAACTGGAAGCTATTATGGTGTCTAAATGAACTTCATACCAACCATCGCCACCGTCGATGGTGCTCCAGTAACTGTTGGAACCTTCCCAAATGCCGAACTTCTCATTGAGTTTTCTCTCAGCCGGTGTAAGTTTATCCTCATCCCAATTGACTTGTCGTAGTCTCTTGTGAATGCGGTTCCAATCGGCTTCGTCTTTCCCGAAATCAACCTCTTTGACGGTTGGCTCATACACTTTTATGTTTTCTGCTCCGAGGGATGATGTCCACAAAGAAAGAAAAAAGATGGCAAGTTTGATTTGTTTTCTCATGTTGAGTTTGTTTTTCTTTATGTTACACAATTTAGCCCCAATTTTATAAAACCTGTGCAAATTAATAGGATAGTGGCGAATTGAGCAAGCGGAACAACGAAAAATCTATATTTTTGTATCTAAAATTAAGGTTTTAGTGGCAGCAAATTATCTTCAAGTTGAAAATCTGACGAAGTCGTTCGGCGACAATCACCTTTTCGAGAACATCTCGTTTGGAATTTTTGAGGGTCAGCGAGTGGCTTTGATCGCAAAAAATGGTTCGGGAAAAACCACGTTGCTTAATATCATCGCAGGCAAGGAGTCTTATGATAGTGGTTCCATTGCTTTCCGTCGTGACTTGCGTGTGGGCATCTTGCCGCAAGACCCCAAATATCCCGATGGATTGACGGTTTTGCAGGCTTGTTTCCTGTCTGATAATGACGTGGTGAAGACGATTGCCGAATATGAGTAGGCGTTGCTCAACCCTGTGGATGACGACCATTTCAACGAGTTGCTGACCAAAATGGAGACCTATAAGGCATGGGATTACGAGACTCGTATCAAGCAAGTTTTGGGCAAACTGAAGATCCATAATTTCGATCAAAAGGTCGAAAATCTATCGGGTGGACAGTTGAAACGTGTGGCGTTGGCCAATGTCTTGATTACCGAACCTGAATTACTTATCTTGGATGAGCCGACCAACCACCTTGATTTGGAAATGGTAGAATGGCTGGAAGAGTTTCTGGCTCGTTCGAAAATGGCCTTGCTCATGGTGACGCACGACCGTTATTTCTTAGATCGTGTGTGTAGCGAAGTACGTTCAAAGGCATACGAATGGTGTGTTATATTGGATTGATCCTTCGGAATTTGTGAAATTAATCAAACACCCATCCAGAGTTAAGAACATTAGATTAGAATGGGATACAAAGGATTCCCATTACACAGGTTTCTTGTACTTCAACGAGGAAGAGGTGCTTCGTATATTTGACGAGGCGTATGGTAAGGATAGGATGCAGCAGGGAGAGTTGAGGATCAAGGTAGGAGCAGACTGCAAGTCCTACGATTTGTCGCTGAATGTCGGAGGGAAGTCCTTCAAGTTAGAAAAGACGGAGATTAGGGTATTCCAGGACCCAATTGATAACCCTAATGGAGATGGAACACTCATTTATAAGAATTATGAAGGAAATCATCGTAATTTATTTATTGATGACGAAGGGTATTTTCAAGAGTAATTAAATTTCTAAAATAGACAATCATGGTAAAAACGATAAATGACCCCGTATTCGGGGAGTTGAAATACAATAAGGATGGCTATTGGAATAAGAGCATATTTTTAGATATTTGGGGTGGGGAAGATGAACAATTGGATCTCGTCGTAAAAACTAAAAATGGCGAGAATATATCTGATTGTCAACGGAATGCTTATAAATCATATCTGACAGATCTGCAAAAAATCGCAAAAGAAGTTCCTGCTATTATATTATCTTATTATAAAGATCATTATGAGGA
>JAKSKZ010000048.1 GCA_024401475.1 Paludibacteraceae bacterium
CTCTCGAAAGCGGGTGCAAAAGTAGTGCGTTTTTTATTATCCGCCAAATGTTTTCACGTCTTTTTTGAAAGAATTTTCAGTCTTGATTGGTTTTCAATGGGTTGCGAAATGCTTTTAATGGGCGGACACGAGGAATTTTCCGTGATAGCATGAGGGGAACTCTAATTATCGACCTTATCCCCCCAAAAAAAGTTATACTTATAGCAAACGAAAAAGGGCACATCATTTGATGTACCCTTTTCCCTAATTTTATTCTTTCAATTTGAATATAAATTCTAAATCCAAAGATTGGATCAGCGATGGCAATGTTTCATCTTTAGGAGCGCGATCAGATATGAAGAACCTTTTTTTATCCAATCCCAAAACCAGATCTTTCTCTGTAAATGATTTCACGTCCAAAATATACATCTTACCATTTCCAAAATCAACAATCAACTTACTACCATTGAATTTATATTTCCAATGTCCAGCATCGCCTTTTGTCCGCCGGACCAATTCTGTTTCAGTAAACTCACACTCGAACGCATCCGTACCTGTAACTTGAGTCTTTTGTAAATAGGCCAAAGAACTATCCACATAGGCTTGGTCAGCCACGTCCGAAGCCACAGCTTTACACTGCACCTGCCACAACTTCCAAGAGGTGGAAGCTAAATTTTTCTCAGCGAAGCCATTGAGAAAAACAGCACAGAACAACATCAATACACCGATGCGTAACGAATTCATACGAATCAATCCTTTTTAGATTTAGCAGTTGACTTTTTTGCCACCGGTTCAGAAGATGCAGCCTTTAAATCTGCCTTCAATTTCTTGTTCTCCTTCGTCAATTTGGCAATAACATCCTCTTGTGCATTAATGGTTTGAGTCAATGAGTTCAACTCCTCATTATCCATATCAGCAGGGAATTTTGAATTCACCCTGTCAATAAAGTCGCTCAACACATTCATATAGTTCATAAACGCCTCGTAAGGAGAATCATACGGACTGTAATGACTATGAACAGCACCATCTGAGAAATATTTCGTACACATATAGTAGAAATGATCGCTACTTTGCAAATAGTACCAATCCTGCAAAAGTTTGAGATCTTTCGACATTCTGACACGATCACCGATTTCACGCAACTTATTGAACGCCTCCTTTTGCAACTCATTACCCAACCAAGCAGAAAGATCACGCTCCTCGTCTGCCCAAGAGATTGGATATGGGACATTGATGCTATCGACAGGCTTCTGCTTATCAAAAATCTCAGAAGGAGTCTTAAATGTGATATTTCTTTGAGCCGCGAATTTTGGCAAAGCTTTCAAGAAATCAAAAATGCCAGTACCTGCACTTTGCATTTCACCAAACGTCTCGTAACCCATAAACAAGTTCACGATATTCTCCTCTGGCGGCGTATTGGCAATCCAATCCATATACTTGTCGGCAGTCAGAGGGAATTGATCCCAGCCCCAATCTGAGAAACGGAAAGTCACGTCGTCGCTCAACTTGAAATTCTTCAACAACAATTTCAAACGAGGATTGTTTGCACAACAATATACATAATTAGGACTCTTCCAACCCAAGACATGCTTAGCTCCTTCCGTAATCATACCTTTGAAGCCCATGCCAACAACACGGTCGCCGATCTCGTCAGAATAAATCAGCTCCGTATTTCTAAAGACAGTAGGCTTGACGCCGAAGAGGCTTTGAATTTTATTAGCATGCTCCTTGACTTGCAACTCAAACTCATTACCGTCCCAAAGAGAAGTCAAAGAGTGAGCATAAGTCTCAGCGAGGAATTCCACACAACCAGTCTTTGCCAACTCACGGAAGCTGTCCACCACTTCTGGCACATACAACTCCATTTGTTCCAAGGCAATACCAGAAATAGAATAAGCCACTTTGAAAGCACCGTTCGACTCCTTTATCATATCGAGGATCAACTTATTAGCAGGCAAATAGCAACGCTCCGCCATACGCTTGATGATTTCCTCGTTATTATAGTCATCATAATAATAATGATCATTACCTATATCGAAGAAGCGATAACGCCTCAAACGAAATGGCTGATGAACCTGAAAATAGAAACAAACTGATTTCATTATATTATTTCCTTAACTTATATTACAATAAAATTATCTATGCAAAACCATGTCATACACCTTACGCACTTTCAATGCAGCATATTCCCATTTGATCTCATCCACCTCACGTTTACCTTCCTCCTTAAGGAACTTATACATAGATGGATAAGTGATAATGGAATAGATGGCATCTGCCATGGCATCGATATCCCAATAATCTACCTTGATGGCATTATTCAAAATCTCCGCACAACCAGATTGCTTAGAGATAATCGTTGGCACACCAACTTGCATTGCCTCCAAAGGAGAGATTCCGAATGGCTCAGAAACAGAAGGCATGATGTAAACATCGCTCGACTTAAGCATTTCGTAAACCTCCTTGCCCTTCAAGAAACCTGTAAAATGGAATCTGTCGCAAATATTACGATAAGCGGCATGACGTATCATTTTCTCCATCATATCACCACTACCAGCCATGACGAAACGCACATTTGGCGTACGTTGGAGAACACGATAAGCAGCTTCCACGAAATATTCAGGACCCTTTTGCATCGTAATTCTACCCAAGAAAGTCACCACTTTGTCTTTCGTATTGCGTTTTGGTTGGATAGCCTCGATTTCCTTGCTAATTGGCTCAACCGCATTGTGAACAGTTGTAACCTTGGCAGGATCGATATGGTAACGATGAATGACAGTGTCGCGAGTCAAATTACTTACCGTGATAATATGGTCAGCCTCCTCCATGCCTCGTTTTTCGATGTTAAACACGCCCGGATTTACATTACCACGGCTACGGTCGAAATCTGTCGCATGAACATGAATCACAAGCGGTTTGCCCGTCACATGTTTTGCATGAATTCCAGCAGGATAAGTCAACCAATCGTGAGAATGGATCACGTCGAAATCATAAGCACGACAAACCACGCCAGCCACAGCATCGTAGTTACGAATTTCTTCAAACAAGTTCTGCGGATAACGTCCAGAGAACTCGACTGAACCGATACCGTTCGTGCCGATATGATGGTTGCTCTCACGGATACAATCACGGAGGTGATAATACTCCTCAGGCGAAAATCTGCCCTGCAGTTCCGAATTCAGATAATTCCAATCTGGCTCTTTATAAACAATAGGAACCTTGTTGGCACTGACAATTTTAAGGAAGCTCTGGTCTTCGTCCCCCCATGGCTTTGGCAACATGAACGTAATGTCCATATCGCTCTGCAAAGACATACCTCTCGTCAGTCCATAACTAGCGGTACCAAGTCCACCTAATATATGGGGAGGAAACTCCCAACCAAACATCAAAGCCTTCATAAAAACTATAATTTAAGAGGAGCAAATCTCCCCAATTCCTTATTTTTAATTATTTACGAATCAACGGGTAAAGTTGTTCAATACCTTTTGAATCCTCAATATTTCTGCCACATTCATAGCGAAAGAGACGCCTCCTCTACCTTTGAACGGAGGGTTTCCATCATACATTTCGGAAATAGAACCGATACAGTTCTGATACATTTCCTCTTCGAAGCCGATGAGTGAACGCTGTGCAAATGAAACACCGCTCGCCTTATAGATACGAAGGTAAGCCTCAACGTAGGCACCCATCAACCAAGGCCACACTGCACCTTGGAAAGCAGAGAAGTCACGATCAACCTGAGACCCCTCGCAAGAACCTCGATAACTTGAGCTCTTCGGGCTCAAAGAACGAAGTCCCTTCGATGTGAGCAATTCCTTCGTCGTAATATCAACAATAGATTTACGCTGCTTACTATCCAACGGAGAGTAAGGCAAAGAAACTGCGAATATCATATTCGGACGAACCTCCTGATTACGGTTCATTCCATCTACGAAATCATATAGATAAACGCCATTCCAGAAGGTTGCGTTAAAGCTATCCTTTGTTTTTTCTGCCAAAGTCTGCAAACGATCGGACAAGAAACTTTCGCCATTTTTGCCCGTCAACTCAGAAGCGAAACACAAAGCATTATACCACAAGGCGTTAATTTCAACGACATAACCACTTCTCGGAGTGATCGGACGACCGTTGAATGTAGTGTTCATCCAAGTCATCGCCTTTTCCCATCCATTGACATACAATAGACCATTGTCGTGAAGGAATAGGTTTGGATGACGTTGATTGACAATGAAATCAATAATATCCTTCAACAACGCACCATACATGCTCCACATCTTCTCTTCTCCAGCCTCCTTCGCATACTCTTGCAAAGCCCAAACAACCCACAACAACACGTCTGGATCTTCCATTTCCAAGACATCACGTTCCAAAGGTTCCCCTTTCATCAGGTGATAGAAATCTGGCTGCATTGTTGCCATAATCTTCTCAAATCCAGACAAATCGTCAAAGGCCAAAGAAACGCCAGGCAAAGAGATGAACATATCACGAGCACGACACTTGAACCAAGGGTAACCAGCCAAAAGATACAATTCCTCCGGCGATTTACGGTTAAAGAATTGTTGCGCCGAATTTTTCAAGCAATGGAAAGAGTCTGAACGAGATGTACGGATAGCAATCTCCGACTTATAAATTCCATCCAATTTCTCAACGTCCACCTCGCTGATACCAGCAGAGAAGATGATAGACTCACCCTTCTTAATTGGCACCTCGAAGTAGCCCGGCACGAACAAGTCCTCTTTGTAAGCATAACCACGCTCTTGGTCTTTCGGATATTCAATACCCCTGTTCCAATTTGGAGAAGAGATGAAATCGACAGACTTGTTGAACTGCATGAACAAGTTTGGATAACCTTGATACATACACATCGAGATACCTGAATTTACTTGTTGATAAGAAGTGTTTGCAGTAGAGTTCTCTACGCAAAGAGAATTCACACTTCTGAAAGCCAAGAAAGGTCGGAACCTCAATGTTGTTGGCGAATGAGCATCCAACAATGTATATTTGATCAAAATTCTATTTTCGTGAGAAATAAACACCTTCTCCTTTGAAAGAATCACGCCTCCGACACGATAGATGCAATAAGGCACCACCTCGCAACTGAACTCACGCATATATTTGTGGCCCTTCGGAGAATAGTAATCACCGCCATACTTATGAATACCAAGATTAAACTCGGCACCATGTTGAACGACCGTTTCATCAAAAGAAGAAAGCAATACATGGTTGTCGCCACCAAACTCCTTGATTGGAATTGTGAGCAATCCATGGTATTTTCTCGTATTGCATCCTATTATCGTTGTACAATGATAAGCTCCGGACTTGTTGGTTCTCAACATCTCCTTCGAAAGAGACTCTTCCAAGTTTGACAACAGCGACTTATCAAAATTCAGATAACCCATAAAATTCAACCTTTAATAATTACGAAGAGGAAAAGAATCAGTCCTTAAAGCATGCGCCAACTATTCAAGTTTCGCAACCTAACAAAAATAATATTAACTACTTACGATATAAAAGCGATACATCTAAATAGTTTCTTGTCAATAGGCACTAAATCCAAACCTCTAATTAGTCATAAAAGTACACATTTAAAGGCAAATTATGCAACAAAACAAATGGTTTTTTTTCATTTTTTAATCTATACATCGTTTACCCTTACAAAATCAAATCAAACAACTCTTTTTTATACGCATCATTCCTTAATTTAAGAATTTTCATTTCATTGTATCATAATTGCCTTTCACTCAATTTCAAGTATGACTAATTCAACAACGAAAACAAAAGAGAGCACAAATTCTATCATCTTGCTAAAAACAGGACAAAGAAGGTTGCTAAAATGCTTTTCTTATATCAAAAATTCTCTTTTTTGTTGAAAAACAGAACGGTTTTCGCATCCTCATAACGCAGTTTTTTTGTTTATTTGTATGTTGAAACATTAATTCTAAATTAAGATTATGAGACTAAGCGGAAGAAGAAGAAGTGACAATGTGAACGATGCTCGCGGAGGCATGAGCACCGGTGGAAAATTGGGCATCGGAGGTTTACTATTCGTCGGTCTGATCACCTATTTCACAACAGGTGGTGACCTTGGAAAAACCGTTCAAACAGTTGCAAAAGAGGCAACTCAGCAAATGACAACCTCAGGCAGCGGACAATACAAAGGTTCGCCAAGGGAAGACTCCTTGGCTGTCTTCGTTTCTCAAATCTTGGCAGGAACAGAAGACGTTTGGACCGATCTATTCAAACAATATAATTTAGGCACCTACAGAAAACCTAAATTGAAAATATTTAAGAACGCCACTACGTCAGGTTGCGGTTCGGCAAATGCGTCAACAGGTCCATTCTACTGCTCAGCAGACGAGACCGTTTATATCGACCTCTCTTTCTACGACCAAATGGAAGGCCAATTGAAAGCTGGAGGCGACTTCGCCTACGCATACGTAATTGCACACGAGGTTGGCCACCACGTTCAAAACCTAATGGGCATCTTGGACCAAGAGCGCGAGGCGGAAGCCCGTGCACGCTCCGAAAAAGCAGCCAACGAACTAAGTGTGAGACTCGAGTTGCAAGCCGACTTCTTCGCCGGAATCTGGGCCCACTACGACAACGAGAAATACAACTCCTTGGAGACTGGCGACGTGGAAGAGGGCATGAACGCTGCCTCTGCCATCGGTGACGACCGACTTCAAATGCAAAGCCGCGGATACACCGTTCCAGAGAGTTTCAACCACGGAACTTCAGCTCAACGTTCTCGTTGGTTGATGAAGGGATTGAGAAACGGAAACTTGAAGGAGATGGATACATTCAGTATAAACTACTCCGACCTATAATTTTAGGACAACCCAAAAAGAACGGGGGGATGGGGAGAACTTCTACCCATCCCTTTTTGATTTCTAAAGAATAAAAACAAGCAATCGTGTATATCATTTTAGACAGCGGTTCAACAAAGACAGAAATGCTCGTACGCCAAAAAGGTGGCGATAGCACGATAATATTCCCGGGCATCAACCCCTTCTATCAAACGGAGGAGGAAGTATTTGCTTTGCTGGAAGATAACGTCAATGAGAAAGTCAACAGGCAAGCGGTTGAAAACATATTCTTTTACGGTGCGGGCTGCTCTTTCCCCGAAAAGAAGAACATTGTCAGGAACGCATTGGAAAAGAGTTTCCCTAATGCAGAAATTGCTGTAGAGAACGACCTGTTGGCCGCATCAAGAGCACTCTTCCAAACAAAGAGAGGAATCGCCTGTATTTTAGGCACAGGTTCCAATTCTTGCCTCTACAATGGCAAGGAGATAGAACAAAACGTATCGCCCCTCGGATTCATTCTTGGCGACGAAGGCAGCGGGGCCGTCATTGGAAAAAAATTCGTGGCAGATTGCCTAAAAAATCAAATGCCGAAAGATCTTAGCGAGGCATTCTTCTCACAGCAACAAACCACCGTGCAAGCCGTGATGGATAACGTATATAAGAAACCGTTTCCCAACCGATATTTAGCCTCCATTTGTCGATTCATCTATGGTTTCAGAGAGACACCTTATGTACAAAACCTCCTACGGACAAGCTTCACCGAATTTTTCGTTCGTAACATCAAGCAATACCCTATCAACGGAGAAAATATTGGATTCGTAGGTTCCATAGCCCACTATTTCAAGGAAGAACTGACGGAAGTGGCACAAGAACAAGGGTACAACATAGGCTCAATTCTCAAGCAACCAATGGAAGGCTTGGCAAAATTTCACGCTAATAAATGTAAATGATATGATAACAAAAGAAGAAGTTCTTAAAATAGGAAAAATAACCAAACCACACGGACTGCAAGGCGAATTAGCCTTCCAATTCGAAACAGACATTTTTGACGAAGTGGATCCACCCTATTTCATCTGCGAGATGGATGGAATCCTAGTTCCTTTCTACATTGAAGACTATAGATTCAAAAACGATGAAATCGGATTGGTGAAATTCGAAGGAATAAACAATGACGAAGAGGCAAAGGAACTCTCGAATGTGGACCTTTACATTTCCCGTAAGCTCTTGCCCGACGACATTGACCCTATCGACTTAGAAGGTTCATCCTACTACGTAGGCTACCAAGTGACGAGCGAAGACGGAGACAAGATTGGCGAAATCGTAGCCATCGACGACTCTACGGAAAATGTTTTGTTCGAACTTAACACGCCATCTGGAGAAGACATCCTCATACCCGCACAAGACGACTTCATCGTAGAGATTGACGACGAGAAACGTGTCATCACCATGAATTTACCAGAAGGACTTCTCCTTCTAAACACAGAAGATGACAACCTGCCTACAGACGAAGACGAATAATTGAATTCTATAATTCCCAATACAAGAAGAGCCCCGAAATTCATTGCGAGTTTCGGGGCTCTCTATTTTTATCCTTAATTTATCAATTACCCATTTCAGACAAGAATTTGATACGAACCAAACGAATCTCCTCCTCGGTATAGTCATTAGGCCCCAACTCTTCCAAAGCATTCTCCACGTCATCCGTTTCAGCCTCTTCCTTGAAATAGTCAAAGACCTCGTCAATACGCTCTTGATCCATTATCTGAATAAGGAAATAGTTGATATTGATTTTTGTTCCTGAATATACGATAGCCTCAATCTCATCAAGCAATTCGCTAAAATCCAAACCTTTAGATTCTGCGATATCATCCAAAGCGATCTTTCTATCGATAGCTTGAATAATAGACACCTTCAATTTGGACTTATTTGCAACGGAACGGACACGCAAATCTTCTGGACGTTCAATCTCATTCTCCTGAACATGCGTACGAATCAATTTTACGAAGTCCTCACCAAAGCGTTTCGCCTTACCAGCACCCACACCCGGAATATTTTGCAACTCATCCAACGTAATAGGATAAGTCGTAGCCATGGCTTCCAACGAAGGATCTTGGAAAATCACGAAAGGAGGCAAATTCAAAGTCTTAGACAATTTCTTACGCAAATCCTTCAACATGGAGAACAATTCAGGATCGACTGCACAAGAACCGCCCTTGAGTTGAACTTCCGAGATATCTTCTACCTCTTCCTCTTCACTCTCGTCAACGATATGGAACGATTTCGGTTTAGCCAAGAAAGCCTTGCCCTCTTTCGTCACTTTTAGAATTCCGTAGTTTTCGATGTCCTTAGTAATATAACCAGCCAACATAGCTGTTTCGATAACCGTTTGCCAAGTACGATCACTTTCGCTCTTACCCTCTCCAAAAGTGTCAAGATCATTGTGACCGTAAGACAATACGTCAGCGGTCTCATTTCCCATTACCACATCAATCACATGCTCAATCTTAAACTTCTCATTCAACGCTATGATGGTTTCTAAAACCGTACATAGAAACTCTTTTCCTTCCACTTGTTTTTTCGGATTTAAACAATTATCACAATTACCACAATTATCTTCTGCATAAATTTCGCCGAAGTAGTGCATCAAGACCTTTCTGCGGCAAGTTGAAGTCTCCGCATAAGAGGCCGTTTCCATAAGCAATTGTTTGCCTATTTCCTGCTCTGCCACCGGCTTTCCCTGCATAAACTTTTCCAGTTTCTGCAAGTCTTTGTTCGAATAGAATGCGATACATTGACCTTCTCCTCCATCACGACCAGCACGACCAGTCTCCTGGTAATACCCTTCGAGACTCTTCGGTATATCGTAATGAATCACATAGCGAACATCCGGCTTGTCAATTCCCATACCGAATGCTATCGTTGCCACTATCACCTCCACCTTTTCCATCAAGAAGCTATCTTGATTTCCAGAACGAGTGGAACTGTCCATACCTGCATGGTAAGCCAAAGCATTTATGCCATTAACACGCAGCATTTCGGCCAACTCCTCCACCTTCTTTCGGCTGAGACAATAGATTATACCTGATTTGCCAGACTGAGATTTAATGTATTTGATAATCTCTTTGTCCACATCATCTGTCTTACGACGTACCTCATAATAGAGATTGGGTCTATTAAACGAAGAACGGAAAACGGTGGCTTCTGTCATGCCCAAATTCTTCTGAATGTCATGCTGAACTTTAGGCGTCGCCGTTGCTGTCAAAGCAATCACGCCAGCCTTTTGACCGATATCGTTAATTATCGGACGGATTCGTCTATATTCAGGACGGAAGTCATGACCCCACTCCGAAATACAATGAGCCTCGTCCACCGCATAGAACGAAATCTTCACCTGACGCAGAAATTCGACATTCTCCTCCTTTGTCAATGACTCGGGTGCCACATAAAGCAACTTTGTCTTGCCCGAAAGGATATCCGACTTCACATTCTCAATCGCACTCTTAGTCAACGAAGAATTAATGAAATGAGCGATTCCATCCTCCTCACTGAAATTACGCATTGCATCCACTTGATTCTTCATCAAAGCAATCAATGGGGAAATGACCACAGCCGTACCTTCCATCAACAAGGAAGGCAACTGATAGCACAAAGACTTTCCCCCTCCCGTCGGCATAAGCACAAACGTGTCTTTCCCTTCCAACACGTTACGAACGATAGCTTCTTGATTGCCCTTGAACTTGTCAAATCCAAAATGTAACTTCAGTTGTTCCGTAAGTTCGTTAAAATTTACCATAAGGCTCTATTTTTGTTTTGTGAACAGAGAATCTTACCATATGGCAGCCTATCGAAAACGAGGACAAATTTATATACTAAGACCTCTCTTTCGCAACATTTTTTGAAAAAAAATTACGCTGCCTTCATTTTTTCTATATTTGCCTTTTTGAGCTTCTCTTTTGCGTAATTCAAATCTATACGCAAGGACTTTTCCCCAGAAGAAGGCATTTCATACATCACGTCAATCATAATAGACTCTACGATAGAACGTAAGCCCCTCGCTCCTAGTTTGAATTCAACTGCCGTATCGACAATAAACTCAAAAACATCTTCATCAAAAGTCAACTCAATATTGTCCATTGCGAACAACTTGATGTATTGTTTTATGATGGAATTCTTCGGTTCCGTCAATATTCTGCGTAATGCATTTCGATCCAACTGGTCGAGATGGCACAACATAGGCAAACGACCGATGATTTCCGGAATCAAGCCAAACGATTTGAGGTCTTGAGGAGAGACATATTGTAACAAATTAGTTGTATCCAACTGACCTTGCTCCTTTGCAGCCGCATAACCGACAACCTTCGTATTTAAACGATTAGCGATTCTGCGCTCGATGCCATCGAAAGCTCCGCCGCAAATGAAAAGAATGTTCTTCGTATTCACTGGAATCATCTTCTGATCTGGGTGCTTACGTCCACCTTGAGGTGGCACGTTGACAACCGAACCTTCCAACAATTTGAGCAATCCCTGCTGAACACCTTCTCCGCTAACATCCCTCGTTATAGAAGGATTGTCGCCTTTGCGTGCAATTTTATCTATCTCGTCAATAAATACGATGCCTCGCTCGGCAGCCTCAACATTGTAATCAGAAACCTGCAACAGACGAGTAAGAATACTTTCAATATCCTCGCCCACATAACCGGCTTCCGTCAACACAGTAGCATCGACAATCGTAAAAGGAACTTTCAACTTCTTGGCAATAGTCTTTGCCAACAAAGTCTTGCCCGTTCCCGTTGAGCCTACCATTATGATATTTGACTTTTCGATTTCTACGCCATCCTCCGTTTCCGTCTGCATCAGACGCTTATAATGGTTATAGACGGCTACAGACAATGTCTTCTTAGCCTCGTCCTGACCGATGACGTATCCATCCAAAAATTCCTTTAATTCCTTTGGCTTAGGCAACTCTTCGCCTTTCACCGAAAAGCGAGACGAAGAGTTATCCTTTAAATTTTCTTTTATTATTTCGTGAGCTTGCTCCACGCAGTAGTCGCAGATATAACTATCGACGCCTGTAATCATCAAGTTGACCTCCTTTTTCGGCCTACCACAGAAGCTGCATCTTTCTACTACTTTTGCCATTAAAACTATATTTATTTCTTCTTTTCTCTAATCAAAATCTCATCGATCATGCCATAAGCTTTAGCCTCTTCAGCCGTCATCCAATAGTCGCGATCAGAGTCTTGTTCAATCTTTGCGAAATCATTTCCCGAATGGTCAGCAATGATTGTATAGAGTTCTTTCTTCAATTTCAAAATTTCACGCGCTGTGATCTCAATGTCAGATGCTTGTCCTTGCGCTCCGCCCATCGGTTGGTGAATCATGACACGAGCATGCTTCAATGCGGAACGTTTTCCCTTCGTTCCTGCCACAAGAAGAACGGCGGCCATAGAGGCGGCCATACCCGTGCAAATCGTAGCCACGTCGCACCCGATGTATTGCATCGTATCATAAATGCCCAAGCCTGCGTATACAGAACCTCCTGGCGAGTTGAAATAGATGGAGATATCCTTGCCCGGATCGGAAGAATCCAAATACAACAACTGAGCTTGGATAACATTTGCAGTATAATCATCAATCTGCGTACCCAAGAAGATGATTCGATCCATCATCAAACGAGAGAACACGTCCATTTGAGTTACATTCAACGCTCTTTCCTCCAAAATGCTAGGGGAGATATATCCGTATTGGTTGGTAACACTCATATATTGATCCAACGCCAAGCCATTCATGCCCAAGTGAGCTGTGGCAAACTTTCTAAAATCGTTATTCATATCTTTTTCTTAATCTATATTCAAAATTACATTCAAAAGAACTTTTTGCATCTTTTGCAATAGGACCGTTTTCTGATTCTTTCAGTTTTTCGGCGTCACCTTCGTCTCCCGTGTCAACCGAATTGATAGACGCCCTTCAAACACAACTCTAATTTATACATTTTTCCGAAATTACAAAACATTAATCCGTCAATTTTATTTTTCAGAGAAATCGTTCTTTCTTTTTTTCGTTAAAGACACGGCCACCTAATCTATAATAGATTATTAATATCAGAACGATTTTCTATATTGTCTGTAATTCCGGGCGAATTGAATCGTAGCTGAAAGAAACGATATAATCAGAATACTTACTTATTGGAATCGACATCAAATTTTCATCACTCCACAAGAAAACACGACTCTTTACTGCGAGAGTACGAACTTCGTCAATGGGAAGAACGACAACTCATACAAACAATCTTTCGAAATCTTATACAAAAGAAACCCTTTCTTTTGAAATAGGCAAAAAAAAATCCCGACAAAAATCTGTCGGGATTCTATTTTTTGTGTTTTACAACACTATTTCAAGACAATTAAGCCTCTTGACCTTCGAACATTTTGTTGAAGTCTTCCAAAGAAACTGATTGGTTATTAACCTTTACAGACTCCTTAACGATAGCAACAACCTTGTCTTCAACAACCTTGTCAACGATATTGGTCAAGTTCTCCTTCTTGCTCAACATATCCTTAACATAGTTCTCCAAAACATCTTCAGGAACTGACATCATGCCATATTGTGCGAATTGAGCCTTAGCTGCCTTCTTAGCGAAGTCTTTCAAATCAGCATCCTCAACCTTTACGTTATTGTCAGCAGCAATCTTCTCCTTGATGAGGTGCCACTTCAAATCTTCAACCATCTTAGGATAATCCTTCTCAAGAACGTCCTCTTTCAAGTTCTCGTTAGTTGACAATGCCCAACGCTTCAAGAATGCATCTGGGAATGCAACACCATCCAACTTCTTAAGCAAAGCTGTACGAGCGTCCAACATGAACTTATAGTCGCTATCTACAGACAAAGAAGAAACCAACTCCTCCTTGATCTTAGCCTTGAACTCCTCTTCGCTCTTTACAACGCCCTCGCCGAGTGCCTTGTCGAAAAGATCTTGGTTCATCTCAGCCTCTTTATAACGAGTGATACCCTTGATAGTGAATTGGAAATCAGAAGTCAAATCGGCAACTTGCTCCTTAGTGATCTTCAAGAAAGAAGAGATTTCGTTCTCGTTCTCATAAGCAGTCTTAGGGTTGAACACAACAACCGCATCCTTCTTCGCTCCAACGAAGATAGCCTTTTGAAGATCGTTCTTCATGTATTTAGGACAAAGCACAGCGTCAGTAACCTTGATACCATCTTCCTTAACTGCACCGTTAGCCATTTCTACTACATCGCCCTTAACCACGTCGCCTTCGAGTACATCCTCAACTTGGTCGTAGCTGCCGAATCTGCCTGTATAAGACTTAACAGTGTTATCCAACATTGTATCGTCAACAGCGATTTCGTAATAAGGCAAAGATACTCTCTTATTCAACTCGATGTTAAATTCAGGAGCGATAGCAATATCGAAAACGAACTCGAATGACTCACCATCCAAATCCACCTCTTTTTGGTCTGCACTTGGCAATGGCTCACCCAAAAGCTTGATATTGTTTTCTCTTACATAAGAAAGGAGTTGCTCAGAAACCAATTTGTTCAATTCGTCAACAAGAACACCCTTACCATACATCTTTTGGATCATAGCAGCAGGAACGTGACCTGGACGGAAACCTGGAACGTTTGCCTTTTGACGATAACTACGCAAGGTCTTTTCTACTCTTTCCTTACAATCGCTCTTTTCAACTACCAACGTAAGCGTTGCGTTCACTTCGTCGATATTTTTTCTCTCAACATTCATTTTATAACACTTATTATTAGTTTTCTTTTTATTCGCAATGTCCTTATACTTCGTTGCTTTTGTCTGAAAAACAACAACATACAAATCATTTCGCAAAGTTAAGAAAAAAGATTCAATGTTTCGCACTTTACGCAGAAAAAATGACCGAAGAGAAAAGCATCCAGCCTCCACCCAACAAATCAAGCAAGGGCAGTAGGCGACCGCACAAGAGACAAAAAAAAGTCCGGAAGCATAGCCCCCGGACCTCTATTTTAAAGACAAGTTAAATTAGTCGATTTGGATAACCAAAATTCTTGAATTTGCCCAGAATGAAGAGTAATCCTTGATCTTGAACACCAAAGTCTTCTCTGTTGCAGACTTCTTATCCAATGAATAAGAAGACTCAGGGTGAGATGTGTACAACTTAGCCTTCTTAGAACCCAAGTCAAGACCATCGAATTCACGAACGTCAACCTTAGTAAAGATGCTCTTGTTAACTCTTGCAGTCTTCAAATCACCTTCCTTCAAACCTTTAGCCTTCAAGTCCTTCTTAGTACCGATGATATACCATGCAGTATTCAACTCCTCGTCTTGTGCCTTGATAGCAGCAGCTTGTTGAGAAGAGACTTTGTTCAAAGAATCTTGCATGGAGTTAAGACGTTCAACAGCCTTGTCAAGTTCTGCGATCTTGATATCTTTTTGCTCCAATTGAGTCTTGAGGTTTTGAATCTCCTCAGTACGCTCCTTCAAATCTCTCTTCAAACCAGCAACGATACCCTTGAAGCTAGCAGCGCTTTGCTTAGCAGAAGCAAGGTCAGCCTCCAATTGGTCGATTTGCTTCTTACTGTTCTCGATATACTCAGAAATTGATTGGAAACTCTCTTGGATCTTCTCCTTGCTCTCAGAAGTAACACCCTCAGCACCCTCAACGTTTTGGATAATTCCCATCTCTGTCTCCTTGATGTTCTTGATATTTGATTGAACCATCATGATGGTTGCCAAATAGTCGTTCATCTGAGCCTCTGTTTGGTCCTTAACTTGTTGGATTGAGTCTCTTTGGAATGTCAACCTCTTGATTTCCTCTTGGTTACAAGAAACTGTCAAAAGTGCGATCAATGCACCAAATACAACTTTTTTCATTTTTTCTGTTTTTAATTAATAATTTATTGTTTATTTCAATTTTTTAATCTCAATTCCAGTCTTGTCACTATCCTCAGCACAGACTCCAATGTCACTACAAACAACGTCCAAAATTATATTTTATTTGCCTTTGGACGAACTATTTTTTCACTTTTTTACGTCTTGTAGCTTAGCATCTATAATTACTAGAGAAGTATCAATCTTCTTCATCGTCCGATTCCTCTCCTTTCGACTTTTTAGGTTTTCCAGAAAGGATAATGACGATTTCGCCCTTAGGCTCATGCTCTTCAAAGTAAGAGGCCACTTCGTCCAACGTTCCCCTTACGGTTTGCTCATGCAATTTTGAGATTTCGCGAGAGACCGACACCTGACGTTCTCCACCCATCACTTCGGCAAACTGGCGCAAAGCCTTCACCAAACGGAAAGGTGACTCATAAACAATCATGGTCCTTTTCTCCTCGGCAAGTTCTTTTATCTTGGTTTGACGTCCTTTCTTCTGAGGCAAAAAGCCCTCGAAACAGAACCTATCGTTGGGCAAGCCCGAGTCAACCAATGCTGGGACAAACGCCGTAGCGCCAGGAAGGCACTCAACCTCCACCCCATTCTCAACGCATTCGCGAACCAAAAGAAAACCAGGATCCGAGATGGCTGGCGTACCTGCATCGGAAACCAAAGCGACCGTTTCGCCCGCCTTAATCCTATCTACCACCCCCCTGGCCGTCTGGTGTTCATTGAACTTATGATGCGACAACATCCGGTTCTCTATCTGAAAATGCTTGAGCAACACGCTTGTGGTTCTCGTATCTTCCGCCAAAATCAAATCGGCCTCCTTCAACACTCGGATGGCACGAAATGTCATATCTTCAAGATTGCCCACCGGAGTAGGCACCAAAAATAATTTTGCCATTTGTTTAGTCGGATTTAGTTTGCTCGAGAAAATCTGGCCTCAAGCAATGCCATAAAATCAGACACAACGTCACTACTCTCATCCCAATTAAAAGAAGACACATACTGTTTCGCAACTTCAAGCGAATTCATCGCATCCAACTTTTCGATGGCATCATTCATCAAAGACGAATCATTAGAGAAGAGTTCCTTTTGATAACGGAACCTGTCGTTGATGTTTATCGCCTTCTTCAAAGAGACCACGAAACGAATTTCCGGTTTACGCACTTGAATCGTCTCATTCAAAGAACGGACTCCCGTACGGAAGCGTTCGTTTGTTATCAACTTCTCTTGTGCTTCCTTAAGGACCTTTGATGCAATAACCGTGCCTATTTCTTTATCTTCGTCAACATTTTTTTCAATTTCTGGTTCGAAATTTTTCGGTTCTTGCTCTTTTTCAATCGGTTGCGACACAATTATCGTTTTTTTCGGCTCTTCATTTTTTTCCTCCGAAAGTGTTTCCTTCACCAATGGCTCGCTGATTTTGGGAGCGTCAACAAGTGGTGCGGACTCCTCGCTCGTTTTATCAACCTCTGTATACGAAACGGATTGAACATTTTGGACAGAAGTATCCGTCACAACAGAGACTGGCTCCTCGGCAATAGATGGTGCAACGCTTCCGTCTTTAGCCAAAGCCTCAACTCGAGCCAACTGATCTTTCACCACAGAGAGGCCAGCATCATTTATTTTCGACAAGCCGTCGTATATGTTTCGAGTCTGAGTCTTCGCCAAGTTCTGGACCAATGCCGGAACCTCCGACATCTCTTGCATTCCCCGAACCAAAATCTCCAACTCTTTTATATCTTTTAGGATTAAATCCAACAATTCATTCTTAGCCATAATACACAAATATTAGCAATAGCGAAATTACATAAATAATTGATTTTTACAAAACGGAACGTTTTTGTTATTTTCAAACGGCAACCACCAAAATTTCTAACAGAATCAATCTCTCGAAAATGTTTTTCCCAAACACCAAAATATTGTACATTTGTAAGGAGCATTTGCTCTAAAACTAATAAATTCTTACATAAAACAATGAAAGCTAACAACATCAAAAAAATTGCATATTGGAGTATGCTATCCTTATTAGGCACTCCAGCTTTTGCAAGCGATGCAACCATTTCCATAAACCCAGGGGATACTCAACAAGAAATCGAAGGTATCGGCGGCGGAATCGTTTACTACCAAAATTGGTACACTGCACACAAAAACAAAGCTGCCATCTACGACACCATCTTCAACGGCCTTGGCATTTCCGGCCTTCGCATGGGCAACTGGTTGCAAGATCTGAATGGAGACTTGAGCAACGATGCGGAAATCGTGAACGAGGCAAGGAAACGCCTTGGAACAAACTTCTTCATCGAAATGTCCTCTTGGAGTGCGCCCCCGTCGTTGAAAGCCAACAACTCAATCAATGGTAGCAATGGCGGCATAAAAGCCTCACTCGCCAAAGAAAACGGCCAGTTTGTTTACGACAAATTTGGAAAATGGTGGAGAGAATCTCTCGAAAAATATATGGCGGCAGGCATCGTCCCCGATTACATCAGCATTCAAAACGAACCCGACATGGACGCCACCTACGAAGCCACTATCTTCGATGAGAAAGAGAGCAACGAAGTGGCTTCCTACGGAAAAGCTTTGAAAGCCGTCCGCGACGCAATGAACGGCATGGATAACTGTCCTAAATTCATGGGCCCAGAGCCGCTTGGAATCGGTTGGAACAACACTCAGAAATACCTCAACGAATTGGACATGAACTTGTTGGACGGTATCTGTTTTCACTATTATCATAGTGGAGACCAATCGCACGACAACGACAAATACAGCTACCCTGACGACTACATCGCTGCCATGAAAGGATTGGCGACTTACCGCAGCAGCAAACCTCTTTTCATGACGGAAAACTGTTCCATGCGTGACCAAAGAAAGCAAGACGCTATCCACACAGCATGGATCATCGCCAATGCAATCAATTATAACCAAGTGGCTTCTTATCTTCACTGGAACCTACTTTGGGGCGAATCGGGCGGTTGCGTCACTGTAGATAACCCTTGGGACGAAAGCCAATGGAAATCCGACAAAGGCTTCACCGTTCAATCAGAATACCATGGTCTTCGTCACTTCTCCAAATTCGTTCAAAAAGGATGGCAAGTCATCTCCTCTACATCGTCAGACAATGACATCGTAAGCACGGCTTTCAAATCGCCAAACGGAGAGGAGTTCACCGTGGTGCTTATCAACAAAGGAATGAGCGACAAATCCATCACACTCTCCATCGGAGGAGACTCCCCAGAAGAGGGCCAAATCATCCAAACCGCACCCGACAAAGATATTTGGAGCAAGGTGATTGGAAATTACACTAAAGGATCTGACGTTTCGCTTCCTGCCAATAGCGTGACCACCATCACCATGAAGGCCAGCCGCACTTTTGAATGGGCGATCTCTTCGGAAGGAACATTATGCGAATCAAATCATAAAATCGAGTTGAGCATCAGCAAAGAACTTGATTCCGAAGCCACCCTCTTTTACAATGTCGTTGCAAAAGTAAAAAGCATCAAAGCTTCTTCCATTTGGATGAACGACGAAGGCACATTCGGATGGGAGGCCGACAATGCTCTCATCCCTGGCGACGAGGGTCGATGGGGGGCAGCAGGCACAACCGACGAGTGGTTGGAAATCACGCTGACAGAGCCAACTGCCATCACGGGTGCCATCATCGACGAGACAACCGGCATCGGCTGCAACATCCGCTCATACGAACTCCAATACGAGAAAGACGGGGAATGGGTGACCATCGAATCGGGTGCATCCATCGGAAGCAACTATAACGCTAAATTCGACGAGGTGTATGGAGAGAAATTCCGTATTTTCATCAAATCTTCGGATTGCATCAACATCAACTACTTCAATCTATTAGGGAAAAATCAGGTTCTTCAAACCAAGGAGAGTTCAACTTTCTATGTGGAGCCATCTCCGGTAGATGTCTATTTCACTCTTGAGAAGGACGGTCTCATCCTGAGCAAATCACCAGTTGTCAGTGCTTGCGAAACCATCACAGAAAACAAGAGCATCGTTGCCAACCCAAGCACCATCTTCATAGAGGATGGCATGATTCACATGGATCTTCACAAGGAAGAAGTTGTAAAAATACACAACGCACAAGGCTTCTTGATTTTCGAAGGCAATGCTAAACAGGGCGAGAATACAATCCGAATAAATGAGAAAGGATTGCTTTTGGTTCAAATCGGCAGCAAGACCTACAAACTTCTGGCAAAGTAAAAAAAACACTTGCGTAAAAAAAAATCCACGTTGGGGCGTCAGCCCGAGCGTGGATTTTTTTTGCGTCAAACTGCCTCCTTTTTCTATTTCGTAATCCCAATATATTGATTAATTTTACAAAAGGGAAAAAAGAACACGAAAATGAAATTCTCTTTATCAAAACCTTTCACACTCGACAGGACAGTAAGGCTTGGCATCATCAGCATTATTGCCGTATTGCTTATTGTTGTGACCAATTATCTCAGTCCTGTGCTATTACCGTTCTTCGTCGCTTGGCTTTTCGCCTATCTCCTTTATCCGTTCGTATTGTTCGTTCAAAAGAGATTGTGGATTAAAAACCGCAGTGCAGCCATTGCGTTGGTGATGGCAACCATCATCGTATTCTTCATAGGCTCATTGTTGTTTTTCATTCCGTCCATACTCTCCGAATTGTACAGCCTGAAAAGCGTGCTCATCAATTGGGCTCAGGAAGAAAAGACCATCTCCCTTCCGGAAGAGTGGCGCCAGCACCTACACCAACTGCTCATCGGTATCGACGTGAAGGCTCTGCTCCAAAAGGAGACCATCCTATCTTCTATCAAGAGCATCTTCCCTCATGCCTGGGGATTGCTGAACAACACAATCGACATTGTCGTCAGTTCATTCATCGGCTTTCTCGTCCTCCTCTACATTTTCTTTATTTTAAAAGATTACGAGAAGTTGAAGGAGGGGTTTGTCGCCATGGTTCCAAGTCAGCACAAGAATTTCACATCCGCCCTGCTCAACGACATGGGCGAAAAAATGAGCAAATACTACAGAGGACAAGCTCTCGTGGCTTTCATCGTTGGCCTGCTCTTCGCCATCGGCTTCTATATTATCGGAATGCCGCTCTGCATCCTGATGGGTGCCGTCATCGGAGTGCTCAACTTTGTTCCCTACCTTCAAATCATCAGCATCCCCGTAACCATCTTGCTAATGCTCATCGAATGTATCAAAACTGATGGTTCAATAGGCATAGGACTGCTCTCGTTGGGAATCGTCTATGCAGTAGTTCAAATGATCCAAGATCTCTATCTCACCCCAAAAATCATGGGAAAAACGATGGGGATGAACCCTGCAATCATACTACTCTCGCTCTCCATTTGGGGCATGCTGCTAGGCGTACTTGGACTAATCATTGCTCTCCCCATCACATCGCTAATGATTTCCTACTACAAGCGATACGTGCTCGTGAAAATAGAAGAAGCGGAAAGTTCACCCGAGGAATAACCAAACGACAAATCCAGCATGCGAAACACACTCAACTATTTCTACGAAAAATTGGCAGGCATCTATGCCCGCAACGAAATAAAAAGCATCTGCTTCATGGTGATGCAAAATATTTGCAATTGCTCAAGAACAGACCTCTTAGTTGCCGACAGCATTAATCTGACCGACGAGCAAAAAAGCCGGTTCGACGCCCTAATGGAACGCTTACTAAATAGAGAACCGATACAATACATCATCGGTTCTTGCCATTTTTTCGACATCGAGCTCAATGTCAACAACAACGTGCTCATTCCCCGCCCCGAGACGGAAGAACTCGTGGATTGGATACTGAACGACAACGCTAACGAAGTCGGCTCTCTTTTCGACATCTGCACAGGCAGTGGATGCATCGCTATCAGCATCAAGAAGACCAAACCCAACTTCCGAGTTTCCGCCCTTGATTTGTCGGAAGGTGCCATAGAGACAGCCCAAGAGAATGCAAGGAAAAACAACTGCGATATTGAATTCATCACCGACGACATCCTTTCGCCCAAGCATTTGGCAGAAGCGAAACACGACATCATCGTAAGCAACCCACCTTACGTCAAAGAGGAAGAAAAAGCCGACATGGAAGCCAACGTCTTAGAATACGAACCAGCCATGGCACTCTTTGTGCCCGACGAGAACCCATTGCTCTTTTATGACGCCATCGGCCGCTATAGCCTCACCCACCTCAACAAAGGAGGAAAACTCTATTTCGAAATCAACGAAGCCTTAGGCAACGAAACAGTTGCACTTTTGGAAAAGATAGGTTTTCAAAATGTCACACTCAAAAAAGACATTTTCGGAAAAGACAGAATGGTTCGTGCTCAACTATAAAGATTAAAATCCAATGAAGAAACAACTCCAATACGAAGAAGCCTTGGCAAAATCTGCGGCTCTCTGCTCCATTTCTGAAAAATGTGTTTCGGATATTCAAAAAAAATTATTATCTTGGGGTATAAATGACGAGGAGAGCGAGAGAATCATCCGTCGGCTTATCCAAGAGAAATATATCGACGAGAACAGATTCGCCCGATTTTTCGTCAAAGACAAACATAAATTCGCCAAATGGGGGAAGGGCAAAATCGCACACGCACTGAAGGAGAAAGGCATCAACCAAGAGAACATCAACGAAGCCCTCGAACAAATCGAAGAAGAGGATTATTCAGAGCAGTTGGACACGCTTTTGAACGCTAAATTGAAAAGTATCAAATACAAAAACGCCTTCGATGCAAAAGCCAAACTCATACGGTTTGGCATGGGACGAGGATTTGAATATGAAGCCATCATGAATGCCTTGAAGAAAATCCACATCGAAGAATAGCCATTCCTCAAGAGGCATCACCTTAAAAATTTACAGCCATGAAAGTTAAAACGATACTCAACAAAATGAAGGGATCTTTCAGCAATGACAGATATTGGATAAAGGGCGTTTTCATCGTGCTTTTCCCTACCTTCTTCCTATTCTTTGCTTCATTGCTAAGCATAGGCATTTTCTCTATTTTCGACATATCCGACGAAGTGACAAAAACACAAATCATGCAATTTCTATCGGCCACATTGGTCTTCATAGGCTCTGCATTGATATTGGGATTGCTATTCAGCCATAATCCTCGCAAACTGCTTGCTATTAAAGAGGGAAACGGCATGGCAATTCTACTCTCTATCTTCGTGGCACTATTGTCCATACCGCTCATCAATTACATCACCATCCTCAACGAGCGACTCGTGCCCGACTCCCTACAATTCCTAAAAGAGTTGGAAGACAAAAACGACAACTTAATACGGATGATGCTTGACAACATGGGCATAGGCGGACTCTTAATCAACCTTTTCATCATGGCACTACTTCCTGCTGTCGGCGAAGAGTTGTTTTTCAGAGGAATGCTTCTCGGCACCCTCAATCGAAGCATAAAGAACTACCACGTCTGCATCTGGATTACGGCCTTTCTATTCAGCCTTGTCCATTTCCAACTGGGCAAATTCATTCCAATCATGCTGATGGGCGGATTGTTCGGCTACCTCCGCATTTGGAGCAAATCGTTGACGTTGCCGATTGTTGCCCATTTCACAAACAACTCCATCATCGTTCTCTATTACTTTTTCTTTAAAGGAGAAACGTATGGCATAGATCCCGAAAACATTGGCACCAGCGGAACGCCATGGATTTTAGTGGTGTTCTCCATCCTATTTATAGCGGTGCTATATGACGTGCACAGATTGGCAAAAATCGGTCCAAGAAGAAGTGATATAGAAGAAAATTGAAGGGAATTACATATAATTTGACCCACAATTTAATTGTCAGTTTTAAACATTAATTGTCATTAATCGCCCATTAATTTATTCATTAATTTCAAATCAATGTTTTAACCAAGCATTATAAAACATTCTATCAATCATTATATTAACGATTAATTAATGGTAATTAATGTTTAAGAAATCATCAATCAACTTTCTGTGAATAGTAGTATATAGCTCGTAATTTCCATTAATTTCAATTTGGGTCAAACGCCATATAATTACCAAATTAAATGCGACTCTTTGTTTCCAAACAGTCATACATTGATAAAATTTTCTCATAATGAAGAGTTTTGTTTATGCACTAATTGCTTTCGGAATAGTCACAGCTTCTAGTTGTTCACTTCCTAAAAGAGTATCTGCAGAATACCGACAAAAGGATTTGCCACTTGAGCAAACACTTCAGGTTTCGTCGCCCATAGCGGAAGACACGTTTGTCATCAGTAGAATTATAGACGATTTTGTGCTATATGAATTACAAAGGGGCGACACCATTTTGGTGGTTGGTCGGGAAACCAGCGAAAGGGGGCCTAAAATAGGGTATTACCGAGCTAAATTCATTAGCGAAATGCTGCGTAGCAAAGTGGACTCTTCTATCGTAATCATCGGCTATTATAGCATTCTCGACACACCCATAACACCGAGAGATTCAGCATTTTGCAGATTTACCGACATTAAGGTTATTAGAAAAGAAGACTGGCAAATGGAAAGAAGATATCCATTAAGGTCTAATTAGATGAAAGAATGTCCAGCAACATAACAAAGGTAATTAATGCACCTCGCCCTTTTCAAGAGCTCTATGAGGGACATTAATTACCTTTACTTTTAAATAAAAAGTCAAATTACTTGCGACTAATCAAATTGACAAATTCCTCGCGAGTTTTAGCCGTATTAAAGATACCTGTGAAATCAGACGTTGTAGTCACAGAGTGCATCTTCTGCACACCACGCATCTGCATACACATGTGCTGTGCCTCCAAGACAACCATTACACCCAACGGATCCAATGTTTCTTGAATGCAATCCTTGATTTGAGTCGTCAAACGCTCTTGAATCTGCAAGCGACGAGAAAGGATTTCAACCACCCTTGCAATCTTGCTCAAACCTGTAATCTTATTATTCGGAATGTATGCCACATGAGCCTTGCCAAAGAACGGCAAAAGATGATGCTCGCACAACGAATAGAAATCAATATCTTTCACGATGACCATCTGGCGATACTCCTCCTCGAATACGGCAGAACGCAACACTTCGCAAGGGTCCAACTTATATCCGTAGGTCATGAACTGCATGGCACGAGCCACTCGTTCGGGAGTTTTCAGCAAGCCTTCACGTTCAGGATCCTCGCCTATAAGCGAAAGTGTTTGCTTGAACAAAGGAGCCAACTCCGCAGTCTTTTCCGCACTGGGATATTTTGCCAAATCCCAAGGCTTTATCTCTAAGTCTGTATCCATATCTATCTTGAAAAAATCAAAACCCAATCGAATCTATTTCCAATTCTCTTTCTGCTCAAATTCAAAATCACGAGCCTCGTCATCTTTCACTACCGCAACGTCTGAAGCAAATTCTGGGAAGGTCTCCTTAATCTTGTTGGCCAAAACCAACGCATCCGTATAGGTACGACAATCACCTACACGAAGTCTCCAAAACGGAGAAGTGAAACTCACATAACAAGTTAAATCAGACATTTTATCCTTCATCTTCTTCTCTCGCTCATAGGCTTCCTCTTTCGCCTTCTTCTGAGCATTACTCATATAGACCTGGACACGGTAGCCCGAATAATAGACATACAAATCACTCTCCTTCTCTGCCAACTGTTTCTTCAGCAAAAGCTGCATTTTAGGATCTTGCGTAATCGTCACTTTGCCCTCATCCGAAGATGAAGTTTGAAGATTCGTAATGATAGCTTCTGGCGTAAGCTTCACCCTCTTCTGAGAGAAAGAAGCCACACACATAGCCATGACGAAGAAAAAGAACAAAAATAATCTTCTCATCATATTTCCTTTTTTGTTTTCAAATCTTATCAACCATTCATCCTTTTTTGAATGAACAGAAGTTGTTGCTCGAGCATTTCCACCTTACGCATATAATAGCCTGCCTCTTTGGCGATGCGGATAGGGTTGGAATAAATGGCACGAATCTCCATCTGACGATTGTTGTCGAAATCCAACTTCATGCTTGGAGAATATGGCGTCATCTGGTCAGTCATTCTAAGCATATCGTCGATGAAACTGCGTTCAATCTTTGCTCCACAAACTTCCGCGGCAGCAAGCACCTCCTCCATCATATCCGTCACTAATTGACGTGACGAAGGCGTTTTCATAATCACATCCGTAGAGGTGTTCAAAGCGACCGTCAAACCATTATAAGGGATGTTCCACACCAACTTCTTCCATCTTGCCAAATTCAAATCATCGGCAATGATAAAAGGCACTTTAGCAGCCTCCATATCCTCCTTCATTTGAAGCAGAACATCTTGTTGGGCATGACATTGGAATCCGACCGTCAATGGTCCGTAATCTTGATGAGAGATATGTCCGACTCCCATCCTCGAAGAGCAGATGAATGCCAAACCTCCTGCAATGGTCAAATTTGGAAATGTCTGGGCGAGTTCCGCCTCAAGACCCAAACCATTTTGAATAAGCAAAACGACCGTCTTCTCATGAAGAAGCGGTTTTAGCATATCTTGAAGCAAGTGATTTTGAGTCGATTTCAAAGCGACGATCACCACATCACACTTCGGCATATCTGCCGTAGAGCGATAGGCATTAATGGGATTTACAACAAAATCACCAACCACAGAATCAACACGCAAACCATTGCTCTTCACATACTCATACTCAGAGTGGAAAAGGAAATGGACTTCGTTACCAGCATGGGCCAATCTTCCTCCATAATAACCACCAATGGCACCAGTACCAATTACCGCATATTTCAATTTCATACTCAAACTATTTTTCGTTCAGCCTTCCAACGGAAGTTATCGATTTGCAAAGTTAATTGATTTTCTTGGAATAACACCCAATTTGTTGAGAATAGGGGGAGAACGATGACTACTCCTCGTCTGAGGCCACGACTTCCACCTCCGTACCTTGAAATTCAATAACGTCGCCAGGTACAACTTTAGCTCGTTTGCGAAGTTCAACCTCGCCATTGCGGCGAACAAGCCCCTCGACCACCACTTGCTGCGCTTCGGCTCCATTAAAGACCAAATTCACAGCCTTCAACAATTGAATAAGCTGAATGAACGGATCTCCCGCACGCAACTGAAACTTTATTCTTTTCATATCTTCTACTGTTTAATTTAATAAAAAAAAGGGAACGCCCACGGCCCACCCTCGCCCAATCCAGTCAATGTCGCGGTAGTGAAATGTGAACTGTAAAAATGCACATGTGCACGATGATGGGCTCATTGATATAAAATAAAAATAAACACTGCCCCTCATGTTTGCTAACACCTAAAATTCAGCTGACACCCGCTGACGGCTGACATTCGCCCCGAACCGACTACACCATTTCCCTAAAATTTCGATGAAATCGTTTTTTTTTACAATTCAATCAAGTCTGTCGTCCAATTACAGGATTGAATTTGCGTATCGGTTTCGCGCAACTCTTGAGCAATCTTATCACAAACCTTTTGTAAATCACGAACAGATACCGTGCTCATAATCTTGATTTCAGAATGTGTATTTCTACGAGCCAAGCAAGCTGCACTCTCCAAAAAACCATGATAAGCCGCAACTTTCATTTTCAAGCAATCGCGACGAGCAATCAAAGCGGTCAAAGAGCCATTGGGCGTCATTGTCTGGCTGTTGGTCATATTGATCCTCACCATTAGATCTTCCAATTGACGAAGATAACCATCCAACTCCGGAAGGAGCTGCTTGGGTTCTTCGGCAGGCTCTTCGCCTTCCTGCACAACCGCATTATTCGAAAGTCGAGTGTTCATTTGGGCAATCTTCTTCTGAAGATCCGCCCTAATCTGCAAAGCCTCTGCTAATTTCATATCTATATATTTAAATACACTATGCTAAGATACGGAATTTTAAGATATGACACAACCTTTAGCCGAGAATGAGTTTTTCTTTCCCATAGAGCTTTTTCTGCGACAAAACCATAGAATAGCAATGACAAAACAAGAGGGGTCATAGACAAACCATTGCTTTCTTTCGAATATTTATTTGGAAGCCAACATCTGCTACTTTGTTTGTAATTTTTTTTCAAACTCCTTTTTTACAAAAAAATGACCTCTCCCGAAGAAACATACACAACTTAATAAAAATCAGTTAATTAAAACAAAAATACACATCCATAAAGAACGATTATTCCATATTGCAGGCAAAAATTGAACGATAATTACATAAAAAATATGTCACGAAATTGAAATCTAACTAAATATTCATATTAAAAGAATGATTTTTCCCAGACGAAGAGAAAATAAAGAGATAACTTGCAAATGTTTTAGAAAAGCATACATCATAAGAAAAGTTTACTAAGAACCAGTTGTTTGGTGCTACCTGAAATTTAACCGACAAAGAAAAAACCAGAACGGAGGAATTCGAAAAGAGTTCCTCCTTTTTTTAACTGCACTTGTCAATCAGAAAGTTATGCAATAGAATTTCC
>JAKSKZ010000049.1 GCA_024401475.1 Paludibacteraceae bacterium
ACAAATTTTTAAAAACAGGTGCCGATTTTTAGAAATATTTGCTATTTTTGTGGATGTAATTGATACGATTATGGTTGAAACATATCGCGAAGTACATCCTACATCCCCTATGGCGAAGTCTTCGTAGAAGAGTCCGCAGCAGGATGGCAGTCACCCTACTATTTCAATTCCAAGGAACTTGATGAGGAAACTGGGTTGTATTATTATGGGGCAAGGTATTTGAATCCGACTGAGGCAAGGTGGATGAGCGTCGATCCAATGTTCGAGAAGTATGCGGGAATGAGTCCTTATAATTATTGTGCGGGGAACCCGGTGAAGTTGGTGGATGTGGATGGTATGTTTGATGAAGTCTCTGCTGACATATTCTGGAAGAAAAACTATTGGGACAGTAAGGACGTTTATCAAGCCAAAATTGAACGTAGAGGTCGAGGTGACTACCAAGTAAGGGTTAGCTTAAACAATACGGACGACATGATTTATTATCACGGAGACAATGATGAACTAAATGTGGATTTGCCGGAAGTGAGTATTGTCGGAACATCGAAAAATCCTGGACAATCTTTTTGGGACAAATCTCTCGACAAGTACTGTTCCTTTATGGAGAGAGCCGACGTGGCTGCTGGAGAGGTGGCTGGCAGAATAATAAGGCATGTTGGATATGCAGATGCTTATTCTGGGTATTTTAGTTTTTCAATAGGATTGGGCTATGGCATAAATATGTCAGTTGAAGAAGTATGGATGAAAGAAAAAGGAACTTTTACCACATATTCATGGGGTCATGGCTGGGAATATGATTGCTCTTTCTCTGTGGGCGTTAAGAGTTCCATTTATACGGGGAAAACTCCTATGTCGATAAATTCATTCGAAGGTGAAGGGTCGTCTTTCTCGTTAGGGTACAAAAAAATAGGAATTGGATATTCTATTTCGGACGATAAGAATTGGAGAAGTGCCAATTTAGAATGGTCTAGGGGTATGCCAGATTATAGTTGTTCGTTCATTCACTCATATACTAAATCCATTCTCAAATGAGTTCAAAAATAGTAAGCAAGCTACTGCATTTGAAGTGGCATCGGGAAATTCCATTTAAAGGTACTTTTTCTTTTGATTATCAAGGCGACGGATATTATTATATCAACCAAACGAGGTATAAGATAAAAAAAATGGATGATAGTATAGTCCTAAAAATTGACAATCCTATTTTTTCAAATAGGTCACCCACAAAAAACCCGTCTGAGGTTAAGCTTTTTTTGCAAGAAACGCCAGAAGGGAGCTTCTTAAAAGTAGAATTTCAGGCTAGTTTTTTGAGTAAGATATTTGAGTTTATGTCAGAGTTGGCATTTGCATCGTTTGCTATATATGAATTGACGAATAGGAAATGGCTAATAGGAGGAATGCTATTCCTAATAGTTTTCGTTATTATGGGTGTCTCACGATTGGAAGAATATATAGAAACACGTTATGTCATATCTGACTTGAAGACCCTTTGCGATAGAAAGAAGGAGGAATGAAAATATGCAATTTTAGTGTTAGGGAAATATAAACCCGCTATATCTTACGCTGTTTGCCTTTTCGCAGCCCTATGTGACTGACAACGGCGAAGCCGTGCCGAGGGTTAGACCCCTACGCGAAGTACATCCTACATCCCCTATGGCGAAATCTTTGTGGAAGAGTCCTCGGCAGGTTGGCAGTCACCTTACTATTTCAATGCCAAGGAACTTGACAATGAAACAGGTTTGTACTACTATGGTGCAAGATACTTGGATCCGACTGAGGCAAGGTGGATGAGTGTGGATCCGATGTGGGAGAAATATACAGACGCTAATCCTTATAATTACTGCCATGGAAATCCTATTACTATGGTGGATCCGGATGGAAGGGATGAGTATGAAGTTAATCCTCAAGGATATGTCTCTAGAGTAAAAGAGTGTGAAAAACATACTCTTTATGCTATTGGGAATGATGGAAAAAGAACAGGTTCTGAAATTAATGTGAGAAACAAATCAATTCTTGATGATTTAACAAAGAATAGAAATGATTATAAGGGTACAGATGCAAAAGGAAAAAACATTAAGAGTGGACATTATTCCTTTTCAAAAGCTAAAGAATCAATGAAAATTTTTACTTTCCTTTCTGACGTTTCAAGCGAGGCAGAGTGGGATCTCACTAAATATAAAGATGGTTTTTATGGACTTTTTACTACTCATCAGCGTGATGCTGTATCTGAATATAAAGGACACTATGGGTTGACAGATATAGAATTTGATATTCATTCTCATCCAGGATATGGTTTTGAAGGCACTAAAGGAGGTTCTGGATATGGTGTTTTATCAACCGGTGATCATCTTTTTATTAATAGACGTTGGAACAATTGGTATTATAAATATATTCATAACATAGACAAGCAAAGTGAATTTCCTTGTCATTTTGTTTACCATAGAAAATCAAAAACTTTGTACCAATATACCCCATGGGTAAGTGATTTTAATTTAGGCAAAGTTATGAATTTAGATATTTCCTTAAATATTAAAAATAAAGTATACTCGTTAAAAACTGAGAAATGAAAAAATGTTTGTTTTTTGCTTTCTTGTTCTTCTTTTTTCAATGTCGTGTGGCTAAATTTGAAGATATTGATGTTGTCAAAAATGATGTTGATTCTTCAAATTGTTTTCTTGAAGGACATGGAAAATTTGTGTCACTTTTTTTTGCTAAAACTAACAATAAAAGGTTAGTCCAAATGGCTACATTTATTGATAGACCTTATGAGGATAGTACTTTATGTTACTACAGAAGGGATAGCTCATATATTTATATTTGTTCTGGATTTTGTGACGATTTTATAAATAGATATGGATTTCAAAAATGGACTGATTCGATGAATCTAAAATATCCAAGTTTCAAGTATTACATGAACTTGTCTGATTCTTTATATGAATTCTATATTGATAAGTTTCGTAATATGAATGTTAAGTATTACGAATATGTTCAAGGAATTTTTATTCCAATGGATTCAATTGACTTTGAAAACAAATATATGTTAGATTGTCAAGCGGATAGTTTTAATATTGGATATATTTTGAATGGGCCATTACCTCCTCCTCCAGCAGAGTAGTAATCGCGTCGCAAAGACTTAACATTACAAAGGAGGCGATGGTCACAGCATCCATTGTGGATGGTATAGGAAGAGGCTATCAGGTGAAGAAGAATGCTGAAGTCGACGGAAAGCGAAAGATGATTGTGAGCGGACTCACAACTTTCGACCGTCTTGGCCGTGAGATTGCCCATTTCGCGCCGACCACTTGCGATCTTAACGATTTCGGAATGACTCCTTTCGACAAAACGCTACAGTTGGATGAGATTAAGTATGACAAATTCGACAGACCTGTGGAGCAGACCGCATTCTCAAAAAATAGTGACGCCTACACAACGTACACAAGTTATGAGATCGAAGACGGTAAGTTGAAGACACATGTGCAGGATAAGAATGGAGAAAAAAATGTATTTATTTAGATAACCAAAATGAACTTGACATAGAAAACTTTTTGAATTATTTGAGATTTCCTAAATGAATTTTTCTTCGTTCTGGCTGCTGTTGCTTATAACTTCAAAAGAGCCATGAAGGTTCTTTTGCTCTTACTCAAAACAATACTTGGAACTGCTGAAATGTGTTTTGAAATTCGCTTTCCGGAAAATAAGTTAGCTTTTTAAGGGCTGACTACTTATTTTAAAAGTTTTAATTCATGAATGCAAACCAAGTAGAGGCACAGCAGGACCTGCTGGTGTCTCAGTTCGACGCTGCAGCAGTGTCCGAACAAAATGACCAAATCACTGCCATCAAGAGAGCCTTGTCAAGCAATAATTTTGCGTATGCTCTTGCTCCTGGTTTTTCAGTAAAAAGCATGACCGACCTTTCTGTCGATGAAAAGGACAGCGCCATCAACGCCATTGAGGGCGTTCTCGACAATGCTGGCGAAGTTGTCACAATGGCTAACGCTGAAGGTGACTTCGAGGCATACTCGTTCCCTCCTAATGCAAAGGAGGTCCTTTCAATGCCGTTCAACACAGTCTCTGTCTTCAACGATACCAAAGGTAATGTGGCACAAGTCCTTGTCTATAACATCTGACAGGAAAGTCCGCAGTAAGTTTTAATAGTTCACAAGGCTGGGGTTTCTCAGCCTTTTTTCGTTTTGAGGTTTAAGGCAAATGGGGTACTTTTGCCCTAAATGAAATGTATCTACAATGGAAAATGAAATAATCGATAGAATCAAGTCTGCCGCCCAAATCACCGAGGTTGTCCAAAAATACGTGGACATCCACAGGAAGGGTTCCTCTTATATTGGTCTGTGTCCGTTTCACGACGACAAGAAACCGTCTTTCTCCGTGAGCCCGCAGAAAAACATCTGCCACTGTTTTTCTTGTGGCCAGGGCGGAGATCTCGTCAAGTTCATCGAACTGATTGAGAAGACCGACTATATTGGTGCCCTGACCAAACTCGCAGAGTTTTACGGCATCGACACCAACTCATCATACCGTCCCGAACTGACGGACGGGGAGCTTGCGGCCCTGAAGCACCGCAAACGCATGCATTACACGCTTGACTGGCTCACACAAAGCTTCATCGACGTCCTCCATAGTGAGAAATACGGAACCGAGGCGATGGCCTATCTCAAAGAGAAAAGGGGTTTCACCGACGAGACAATCAAGACATACAGGCTGGGCTTTTCATCGACATTGAATTTTTACCATGTCATGAACGCCAGGGATGCGCAGTATGGTGCGAAAGACCTTGACGACATCAAGGCAATAAAGGTTGATCCGAAAACAGGCAAGAACATCGACTTCTTCACCGGAAGGGCAATATTCCCCATCGAGAACGAAAAGGGCGAGGTTGTCGCTTTTGCAGGCCGTTCAATCGACAATCAGGAACCGAAGTATCTCAATAGCGCCAATCATGAGCTGTTCAATAAATCCTCAATCCTATATGGTTTGCCACAGGCAAAGCAAGCCATTCAGGAGCAAAAGAACGTTTTCATCGTAGAAGGCTATTGTGATGTTGTGTCCCTTCATCAAAAGGGGGTTAAGAATGTGGTCGGCACTTGTGGAACGGCGTTGAATGACGACCAGCACGTCAAACTGCTCCGCAGATTCGTCCCTGTCAATGACTTGACGGGCCAACGAACTGTCACCCTAATGCTTGATGGTGACAATGCCGGGCTTTCCGGCAACATCAAGGCTGGCAAGATCCTGCTGAAGGCGGGATTTGACGTCAGGATTGTCAAACTTCCTTCAGACTGCAAGGATCCAGATGACTTGTGCAAGACCCGCACAGCCCAAGAGGTGCAGGAGTATATAACAAGCAACACCCAATTGTTCCTGAAGTTCTATGCGAACCACATCAAGGAATCCTTCTTTGCAGATGCAGACGCTGACAAAGATAGGGTAGAGGTGATGGAGGATGTTTTGTTGTATTTAGAAAGAATTTAATTTTTATGAAAGAAGATTGTCTTCAAAATCAACGGCCATAAGTTCTGAAAAATCCCATTTTAACGCTAATCGTCTATTTGTGCACTCGTAATTCATAAAAAAGTCACTTATTGTAGATGAATTATTTGATTTTGCAAAATGGGACACTATTTGATTCAATAAAAAAACTAGATAATACCTCAAATTACTGGTGGTACTTTCAATTTCTTCTTTTGTCGAGGCCTCATGTATTAGTTCATTTCTTAAGCGATACAATCTGGATATATGTCTTTCAACATTGATTTTATGAGATTCAACATATGTCTTCCTTTTGTCACTTTTTCCCAACATTTTTGACTTTATCATCTTATAGTGATATAAAGCGAGTATTGTACCTTTTGATTCAATTTGAGTATCAATTTTTTCTTCTTCCCAAAAAAATGCGTTTTTGGAAATTACATTTGCATTAATCAACCATTTGTTGAAATGGAGTATATTTCTTTTTGCATAACAACATTTTTGTATCTCTGTTAAATACTTTTTCATTCTCACAAAGGTTGATTCGTTGCTGGAAGGTGAAGAGAATATAAATTCTAATCCTACCCAATAGTTAATGAAACGCTGCTCCATTTCTGGCTGAGCATCCCCTATTCTTAAATGTCTTAGAGCAAATTTGATTCTATCTTTTACATCATGTGAGATCTCCGGATCTTTCTCTATTTTAGAAAGTGAATCAACAAAATTCTGCGTATTTACAATTGAATTCCCATTTGTACTATCTAAAAATTGTGAACCCCCATATGAGACAATGAAACTTCCGTCTTGCTGTTTTTCAAATGTGAAAGCCTCGTGAGGTATATTTATAATAAATTGGTTATTACCATTTTGTCTTTTGTCCAAAACACTAGACAACAAAATCCTAGCTTCTTTTATTGCCGATATATTGTCAAGTGCACTTACTTCTTGTTGGAAAAATTTAACAGCAGGATTTTGCTTTATTTCAGATTTATTCTTAGTTACTAGATTTGCTAAATCCGTGGAGACTCCATCTGAAAATTCAGGATAATTTGAAAAATCAATTTTATTATTACGTCCACTTCCATTTGCTTGTAACCTAAATATTACAATATAATTTTTCTTTTTATTTTCTGAAAATTTGATTTTTAAACTGTTAAAAGTTTGTCTATCCTCAGCCTCATTTTTTCCAAAATTTAATTTATCAAAATACTTATGTAATACGAATTTTGAATATCCAATATGGATTAACTCTGTTGCTAACGACAAAACCAGTGTATCAAGCTTTATCATCACCGGTGAGAAGTCTTTATCATCAATGGTTCTATCATTAAACAAACAATTTTCAATTTTGTCCAATATATTTTTTAAATAAATGGTTTTATTGAGGTTGTAGCATTTTCTTATATAAAATAGTATGGAGCGTGAACTTTCAATATTAAAGGATTCTCCTTCCTTTCTAAGTTCATTTTTATATTTCCCTAAATCTGTTATAAATTGCTCTTTATCAAAAAAAGAAAAATCAATACATTCATCAGTTTTAAGAATGTCTATAGTTTCTTCTATACAATAGACTACAGTTTCGTTCCTTTTTACTCTATTATTTAGTCTTCCTTGAATGACTCTTTGTAATTCATCTAATAATGTTAGCGCATTATGATTTCGTACTCTATAGGAGTCAAGAGTATCCTTGTGATAGGCTTCCTTTAAGCGCAGTTTGAAAAATTGTCGTAAGTCCTTAGAATCAAGAGCCATTATTCAATAAATTCTTTTGTTAAATCAAAAATATTTCCTACTTTTGCGTAAGAAATCAAAGTAAAAGATATATTGGGAGAGCATCAAACTATTGTTTGAGAGCCCTCGGTTCCAAGTTTGATCAACCTCCCTCACATAAAAGGATGCCTATGGCATCCTTTTTTTATACAAAAATAAGAAAATTGTTTTACTTCTTCAAAAGGGTCCATATTATAGTTCCATATTTTTTGTGCTTTTACTACCTTTTATGATATCTCCCATTTATATAATCTCGAAATGCTTTCAATAAGCTTACATCACCCCTTCCCCGCCTTCCATTTCCTCACCTTTTTTGCGGTTTCTTACCCACGTGTTCAGTTTGTTGGAGATTCAGACATTTTCTATTTCCTTACATTGTAATCAGCTGTGTCTTCAGCAGCCACTTGGTTGTTGGTGTTTATGGTATAGACAACCGGATTTTTGATGGTTCCTTGCAGCCTATCCTTGAGTTTGGTGTTCCGCTTGCTGACCGTAAGGTTTCGCACAGCGTAGGCAAGGGCATTGGTCTGCCCGATAAGCACGCATATCTTCTTGGCACGGGTGATGCCTGTATAAACCAGGTTGCGCTGCAACATAACGAAATGGGTCATCATAACGGGCATGACCACGATGGGGTATTCCGAGCCCTGAGCCTTGTGTATGGTGGTGGCGTAGGCAAGAGAGAGTTCGTCGAGTTCTGTCGCCTCGTATTCCACCATCTGCCCGTCAAAGTCCACACTGACGGTGCGTTCTTCCAAATCTACCGCCCTGACGATTCCGATGTCTCCGTTGAAAACGTTTTTCTGGTAGTTGTTCCGTATCTGCATAACCCTGTCGTTCGTGCGGTAGGTGTAACCGCCACGGCTGATGCTAGGCGAAGCCGGGTTAAGCGCCTGCTGCAGAAGGAGGTTGAGGTTGGTGGCCCCTATAACGCCACGCTGCATGGGTGTCAGCACCTGGATGTTGCCAAGGGGCTGTTTGTAGGCAGAAGGCAGGCGGTTTTTCACGAGGTTGACAATCTCCTGCGCCACAGTCTCAGGGTTGTCGTTCTTGATGAAGAAGAAATCCGTCTGCTTGCCGTTGCTGATGTCAGGGAATCGCCCCTCGTTGATTGCGTGGGCATTCATGACGATACGGCTGGACTGCGCCTGGCGGAAAATCCGTGTAAGGCGTATTACGGGAACGCTGCCCGAATCGATGATGTCACGCAGCACATTGCCCGCTCCAACGCTTGGAAGCTGGTCGATGTCGCCCACAAGGACGAGGCGCATGGTCAGAGGCACGGCCTTCAGCAGGTTATACATCAGCAGGATGTCGATCATCGAGCATTCGTCCACAATAAGGACATCGCCCGTGAGCGGATTCTCCTCATTGTGCTTGTACCCGTCCATCGGGTTATACTCCAGAAGCCTGTGAATCGTCTTGGCGTTCATGCCGGTGGCTTCGCTCATACGCTTGGCGGCACGCCCAGTCGGGGCAGCCAGCAGGATCTTAAGCCCTTGCGACTGAAAGGCGGAGATGATGCCCTGCGTGGTGGTGGTCTTTCCCGTTCCAGGTCCACCGGTCAGCACCATCACCTTCGACTTGACGGACTGACGGATGGCGTCGGCTTGGATTTCGTCGTACTTGATCCCAGAAATCTTCTCCACGGACTCAGAATTTGTTTAAAAAAAGGTTAAAACAATATGAAAACGAAAGAACTAATAGACAATGCTTCCAACATAAGTGGAATGTCTTATAAAGACTGCAAGAACGCTCTAGATGCGCTTGTGAATGTCATAAAAAACAATCTCAAAAATGGAGAGCAAATTCAGATCATTGGTTTTGGAACCTTTTACACAAGTGAAAGATCTGAAAGAATTGGTATCAATTTACAAACTAGAAACACGATGGTAATTCCAGCGAAAAAGGTAGCAAAATGGAAACCCTCTAAAAATATTTTAGACTAATGATTTATAAATATAATAATCAATTTATATCAATAGAAGAAATGAACGAAATTGAAGAAATGGAGGCTGCCTGGGCTGCAGCACTTGAAAAGAAAGTCGAAATTGTAAAGAAGTCAATGTCAAACCGCTTTGCGTTTGCATTCGGACCTTTGTACCAGGTCAAAGAAATCGACAATGTACCTGCTGAAAAAAAGCTGGAAGTTATCGCAAAAGTCAACAATTATTTGGAACAGGCTTGTTCATTCAATTCTTATCCCAACAAGTTTGAGGAGCTTGAAGCAAACAACAATTTGCCAGTTGACTATGAACAGATTTCAAGATTGAAATATGACACGATTTCTTATGTGATGTCATCAGATGATAATGATGATTCTCTTGTGCTTGCTTTCGATTTGAAAGTGTAATTCATAGATTGAGAAACGAGGAAAGGCATCCGATTGGGTGCCTTTTGTGTTCAGTATATCATAGGGTATAAAGAGAAGAAAAAATAAAAGTTTCTTTTTTAGTGTGTTGTATTAAATTTTTTGTTATACTTTTGTAGTATAAACTTAAAAGAATAAAGCTATGTTTGGAATAGAAAGCAAACACAATCCTATAAAAGGGGATTTTGCAAAGGCTATTGTTGAGATCATAGCCGAAAAAGGAAAGAAAGGCAAGAAAAAGCCTAGTAAAAAATCGAGAAAACAAATCTTCAATTACGATGGAATCGTGCTTGGATGACAAATACAAACTTGAAAGATTAGACGAAAGTCACGATTTTTCAAGTTTTTTTTGTGGAGTTAAAGAATTAGATAACTGTCTTCATTCCGATTTTTTTCAACAAGTGAAAAGCCACAAAGCTACGGCACTTGGTGCATTGCTGAATGATGAACTTGTTGCAGTTTTTGCAATCGGCGAACATTATATAGAACTCGATAGAGAAGACATTGAATTAGTGAACCTAAAATTAGACAACCAATTACTGATAAAGGAAGATAGTAATAGTGTTAGGATACCTTCCATGGAAATATATTTTCTGGCGGTAAAAAAGGAAAAAAGACGGAATAAAATCGGAACAAAAGTTATAGATACGATAATTGAACTTGTAGAGAGTCAGAAGCCAGATTTACAATTTTTGTCTTTGGATGCACTTAAAGAAGCTATTGGTTTTTATGTTAAAGTCGGATTTGACAAAGCAGAAATGGATATGCCTGGAAATCCAACAGTTAGAATGTATAAGGCTCTAAATCTTAACGAAGAGTTAGAAGATGATGGGGATTAATGATATTAATTCTATGCATCTATATTTTTTCAACTATATTGAGGTGGAGAAATCAACCTTTGACTCAATCAAGGAATCTTATGATTTAGAAAACCAGCCCTACACAATCCTTAATGGTGAAATTGGAGAAATTCAATATACTTACTTGATAGATAGTCAGAGTAAAAGTATCAAATAAGAAAAGGGATTGTATTCATTGCCTTTTCTATTTAGGGGTTTCTTGCACATTTCCCCCAAATGTATCGCTAAGCAATTTAACTATTTAATAAACATATTGTTATTAAAACCACTTAGACGATACAATTCTCTTATCTTCTGTATATTACATGCGGTTCCTCCTATTAGGACATAGTTGTGCGTATAGTCGGCAAAGAATTCTTTCCAAATGTCTAGTCCTCTTACCATTGTATGTTGTTTATCATTGTTTCTAATTCCATTTGTATTCTCTCGTCTTCGCTGTTGCGCAGGGATAGGTATAACGATAATTTATCAACTATGCCATTGCTTGATAAAACATGAGGGTTGTACTTCCATACTTGTACCAAATTTTCGCCAAACTCTTTATCAAGCAAGCCGATGTTTTCTTTTGCCCTGGTTTTTGGAATTGCAACAGTGGCAAAGCCAGGTGATGCAAGCAGCGTGTATTTTTCCAACGCATTCTCACCTGCAATAAGAGAGTCCTGCGGTATATCATCGGAATACATCAGCTTCTCTATAGGTGAGGTCATAATCGGCTCGGTCTTATCCCAAAGCTCTTTCCCCTCATTGCAGAACTCCACACTCTTTAACTTTGAGCCATTCAGACGAATAACCCCATGTGCTGCCAGCCACCTCAATGCACGGCTTACACCAGGGTAGGAAACCGAAAATCTTTCAGCTAAGTCGTATGCAGTCATTGTGTTCAAATTGCCGCATTGCAGTTGGTATAGAATCATGCATTGTGCGATTGGGGGAATCGGTTCTTCTTCCACCAACTTACTCACGACAGGCGTCTTCAATTCCAACAACAAGGAAGGTATGAAAATCAGCTTGCCAGATACAATAAAATTAACCCTTGATGCGACAAGGCGTGTCATGTTATATGGAGCAATGTTTGAAAGTACGAATACAATGTGCTTGCTCATCCTGTTCGTCGCAATAACTCCCTGCTTCTGTAAAACGGCTGGCGTACATGCTTTCTCGTCTTTAGGTAAAGCCAATTCAAGCTCAACACCAAAGAGGTGAATATTATACCATTTATACGCAGTTGCAATTGGTAGGAGTTTGATGTCACTGTCTGCCACCTTATTATATTTGACCTCAGTGCCACACATCTTTGAAAGATATGTGATCGCCTTCTTTATATTATCACACATTTTGCAAATTATATTACTGCTAATATTTTTTGCAAAAATAAGGTTATTATATTGTATCGACAAACCTTCAGTGTATCAAAAATTTGTTGATTAGCATAATTTTATTTGATGAATGGTTATGCAAAGACACGAAAGTATGGGCTGGTTCATGGTAGGGTAGTGCATAAAGTATATAAAGCCAAAGGGCGTATCACTACGCCCTTCTTTATTATATACCTTTTTGTCTTGTCCGGAATTCATCTCCCTTACAATTACGTAGCAAAGATAACTTGTTGTTTCTTAATAAAATGCTAAAAAACAATTTATTTTGAAAATTTCACACCAGTCCCTTCCCGCTTTCCATTTCGCCACCTTCTTCTCAGGTATCTTCATTTTGATTCCCTTCTGAGGATTCATACCCATGTGTTCCGGGCGGATGTCAACGCTGAAGGTTCCGAAGCCTATCAGTTGGACAGATCCTCCGTTTCTCAACTCGGTTGTTACGCAGTCGAGTAGTGCCTCAAGCGCTTTCTGGCTTTTCTCGTTTGTCAATCCTGACAATGCTGCTATGTTTTCTATCAGTTCTGTCTTGTTCATGTCTTGAGTATTCTTATATTCTGTATAGTTCTGATAATCAGTATAGAAACAACTCTTGCCAGTTTGAATGTTCCCAAATGTTTCCAGTGGATTTGTAAGTGAGGAACATAATAAGTTTTGAGGTTGGGAACGATTGAAAATTACGGGTGTTTTGAGAAAATGGTGTTAAAGGTTTGTTAACACAGAATTAACATTTGTTTAATATATATATATATTGGATGGTGTTAGAAGATGGACTGGGTGGAGATAGCACTTCGTATGAGAAATTATCACTTGGCTCAAATACTAAACACTATTGGTACCATCATTGTGGTCACTCTTTTGTTGTATCTGAATCAATGCACTTTCCTTCTCATCGGCTTTTTATAAAACAGAAATCGCTTGGATGGCTGTAGCCTGATCCGTAAATTGCAGAGCAGGTTTACATTTCCTGATGCACTATTTCAGTGGGTCAGCTAAGGGTATAGCAAATTAATGTACCCCTTTACATGGCTGAAAACTTACGAAATTATATCGACTATTTGCCAAATCTTCCTCTTAATTGAACTAAAAAGCAAAGAAAAAGACGATTCTTTGTCATATTTTTGTTTATTTCTGCACGTTTTACAAGAAATTTTAGTACTTTTGCTCCATCATAAAAGATAGTAAAATGGCAAATAACGACCTCAACAGATTGAAAGTAGTGCTTGTTGAGCAGCACAAGACTGCAAAATGGTTAGCAGAACAGATGGATAAAGATCCTGCCACCATCAGTAAGTGGTGTACCAATAAAGCACAGCCATCATTAGAGACAATCAAGAAGATTGCAGAAATTCTACAGGTCAAAATGAGCGACCTTGTAAGCAATGAACAACCTTAAAGCAGAAATCAAATGGCAGACAACAAGATAAATATCCGCAAACTGGAAGCTGACCTTTGGGAGTCGGCTGATTTGCTTCGTGCAGGTAGTAAATTGACATCGAGCCAATACTGTATGCCAGTGTTGGCGTTGCTGTTTTTAAGATATGCATACAGCCGCTTCAAGATGGTGGAAGCAGAACTACTAAAGAATCGCCCAAGCCGTGGTGGTCGTGTTATGCCTGTTGAGCCTAGTGACTTTGCTGCAAAGAGTGCCCTGTTCCTGCCTCGTGAGGCTCAGTTTGACTATCTTGTGAATCTTTCTGATGATCAACCTTTAGGCGAAGCTGTTAATCATGCCATGACTTTGGTAGAGGAACAGAGCGAGCAGTTGACAGGTATTTTACCTAAGTCATACACCATGTTTAGCGATGAACTGTTGCGTGAACTCCTTCGCATATTCAATAACAAGACACTTGATGAGATTGGTGGTGATGTGATTGGTCGCATCTATGAGTACTTCCTCTCCAAGTTTGCCAAGGCAGTAGCCTCTGACGATGGCGTGTTCTTCACTCCAAAGTCATTGGTTAAGATGCTTGTCAATGTGCTGGAACCAGAACAGGGTGTAATGCTCGATCCTGCTTGTGGTTCAGGTGGTATGTTTGTACAAACTGGTGACTTCGTGAATGCAGGAGGCATGAACGCCAACACCCAGATGACCTTCTACGGTCAGGAAAAGGTTGAGTACAATGCTCAGCTCTGTCTGATGAACATGGCAGTTCATGGATTGAACGGTCGTATCATAAGTGGTGACGAAGCCAACTCTTTCTATCATGATGCTCACAACCTTGCAGGAAAGTGCGACTATGTAATGGCAAATCCTCCTTTCAACGTTGATAAGGTCAAATCGGAATCTGCCTCTGCTGCTGGTCGTCTGCCATTCGGTTTGCCTGGAGTTAATGCCAAGACAAAGGAGATTGGTAATGCCAACTACCTCTGGATTTCATACTTCTATGCCTACCTCAACGACCATGGTCGTGCAGGATTTGTTATGGCATCGTCGGCAACGGATAGCGCCAATAAAGATCGTGACATCCGAGAGAAACTAGTGCTGACGGGTGATGTGGATGTAATGGTGAGTGTGGGCAATAACTTCTTCTATACTCTCTCGCTTCCTTGCTCTCTGTGGTTCTTCGACAAGGCAAAGCGTCTAGAGAATAAGAATCGTGTGCTCTTCATCGATGCTCGCAACTATTTTACAGTCGTTGACCGTACTCTCAATGAGTGGTCTGAATGGCAGTTGAAGAATCTGCAAGCCATTGTTCACCTCTATCGTGGAGAACAAGACAAGTATAAGTCGCTTATCAAAGAGTATTGGAATGCTCTTAGCGAACATGCCGAAAGACATGATAATACTGCATGGCAAGATCGTGAAATGACTTTCGAGAAGGCTCTTGGTATTCTTGATTCTGAAGAGGCATCATACAAAAAGTACATCAAAGAACAGCAAGATACTCTCAAAAAAACGAAAGGGAAAAAGGATAAGGATGAATTGAAGGCTATCATTGCAGCCAATGAAGCAGAACTCGCCTATACCCTCGAAACCAAAGATATGGTCAATGAAGCCATCTGGCTGACTTCTAAATTCGGACTTGATGGCGAGTATCAGGACGTATTGGGTCTTTGCAAGATTGCTACCACCGACGAAATCAGCGAGAAGAACTACAGCCTTACTCCTGGTGCATACGTAGGAGTGGCAGAAGTTGAGGACGATGGTGTTGATTTCAATGAGCGTATGAGCGAGATCCATGCAGAGCTCTCACAACTCAATGCAGAAGCCAATGTGCTTATGAGTGAGATAATGAAGGAATGGGAAACCCTTAACACGAAGTAAGTTATGGCAAACGAGATAAAACCAATAACATCAACCGAAATATCACCAATGGATGCAGTAGTTGGAAATTTGATGTCTGACCTTCGCCAAATCATTGACGAAGCGCGAATCCATGTGGCATCTACTGCCAACTATGAACTTACCATGATGTACTGGCATATTGGCGAACGAATCAACCGTGACGTGCTTGGTAATGAGCGAGCTGAATATGGAAAGCAGATTGTCGCGACAGTGTCACAACAATTACAGATTATTTATGGACACAAGGGATTTGAGGAAAGAACTGTACGCAGAATGATGCAATTTGCACAACAATTTCCGAATTGGGAAATTGTGTCACCACTGGTGACGAAATTGTCATGGACTCATTTTGTTCAACAGATACAAAAGTCCCTTGAAGTCGCAAAGGCTAAATGGGGATGTGAAGGAAAGGAGGATGAGGAATGAATGAGTGGAAGAAAGTCAAATTAGGTGAGCTTTATGAAGTTCACAACGGTTTATCCAAGGGACGACAGTTCTTTGGAACAGGCTTTCCGTTCCTCACATTTTCCAATGTCTTCAACAATTGGTTCTTACCAGACCAGTTAGAATCTCTTGTACAAACAACGGATAAAGAACGGGATGCATGTTCTATAAAAGCTGGCGATGTCTTCATTACTCGAACAAGTGAGACAATGGATGAACTTGGAATGAGTTCTGTTGCACTGAAGGATTATCCCAACGCAACATATAATGGTTTCACCAAAAGACTTCGCCCCGTAACGGATAGAGTTAATCCAAGATACATTGGATATTATTTGCGTACTCCTAAGTTTCGTGGTCAGTTTATGGCATTTTCAACCATGACAACTAGAGCAAGTCTTGCAAATAATGACCTGCTTAATATGGAGGTTGAATTGCCGTCTATGGAAACCCAGCACCGCATAGCCACCATCCTCTCTCGCTACGACTCATTGATAGAGAACTATCAGAAGCAGATAAAGCTATTAGAGGAAGCTGCTCAGCGACTCTACAAGGAATGGTTCATAGACCTCCACTTCCCTGGACACGAAAACACAAAAATCGTCGATGGTGTGCCTGAGGGGTGGGAGAAGAAGAAGCTCCATGATTTTGCCGAGGTAGTAATGGGGGCAAGTCCTAAGTCGGAGTTTTACAACAATGAAAAGCAAGGCTTACCATTCCATCAAGGAGTTGGAAGCTATGGAACACGATTTGTTGATGATAACGTGTACACTACATCTATAACACGATTAGCAAAATCTAACAGCATTCTGTTCAGTGTAAGAGCCCCTGTCGGTCGCTTAAATATAACAAAGAACAAGATTGTCATTGGTCGTGGCCTGGCAGCTATGAACCATAAAGATGGTTTCCAAAGTTTCCTGTTTTATATGCTCAAAGACAGATTCTTTATGGACAATATCATCGGTAATGGTTCTATATTCGCTTCTATCTCCAAAGTAGAATTATTAGGTCAAGAGTTTATTGTTCCGCCAATGAAAACAATTAAGGCATTTGAGTCGTTCGCTTCTAAACTAGATAAAAAGATAGAAAGTGTAGATACTCAAATCCGCCTCCTCACCGAGGCACGCGACCGCCTGCTTCCCAAACTGATGAGCGGCGAGATAGAAATATAGAATAATAAAATAAAGACAAACTAATATGCGCAACATCGTAATCAAAAATTTCAGATGCTACGAAAATAAAAGCATCGAATTTCGGAGCGGAATCAATCTGCTGATCGGTGATAATTCCGTAGGTAAGACTTCTTTGCTACGAGCTTGTAATCTTGTTATGAATTCCTTCTTCTCAGGTTATAGTGATGAAAACACAACGTGGAAGAGTGCAGATAACGATGATTTCAGAAATACTGGAATAGCAGAACTTCCTGTAGAGATTTCATTTAATTTTGGCAGTTGGGATTTTCAAAAAATAGAAAGTTCCAGTGGAAGCATAATAGAATTAGATTTAGATGGTGAATATAAGATAGAGAAGAAGTCAAAAAAGAATTCACGTAATCTTGTTACAGGATTAACGGCATTAAAAGAATATGCTTCATTGCTTCAAAAGCATTCTCATGAGATTGTTGACGGGGAAATTCGTCAAAATCATGCATTGCCTTTATATGCTTGTTTTTCCACAGAAGACATTCATACGGTTCGCAAATTTGATAAGAACAAGTTTAAGAAACATCAACCCAAACCTTCGTTTGGCTATTTTGAAAGTTATGACTGCAAGGGTCTGATGGAATGTTGGATAAAGAGATTGCTTGTCTTGAAGGAGGCTAAAAAGGGGGAAGATGAAATCAGTATAGTAAGAAATGCTATTATTGATGCTTTGGGTTCCAATGGTTGCAACATCATAGATGATATTGATATACGACACAATGATGGTCAGGTTTACTTCCATTTTGTAGATGGAAGAGAGTCTAAGTTTGAACTATTGTCTGATGGCTATCGCAGACTTGTAAATATTGTCATGGATATAGCATTTAGATGTGCATTGTTGAATAAAGCGATGTATGGTGACGAAGCATATAAGCAGACTCACGGTACAGTAATCATCGACGAGATAGATGAGCACCTGCATCCGGAGCTTCAAGTTCGCATCCTAAAGGCTTTGCACAACACGTTCCCAAAGATTCAGTTTATTGTCAGTACTCATGCGCCATTGGTAATGTCATCTGTAGAAAATGCTCCAGAAAACGTGGTGTATAAGCTGGAATACAAGGATGGCATATATAGTCACAAAGAACTTAATACATACGGATTGGATGCGTCTACCATCATGCAGGTCTATATGGACCAGCCCCCTCGAGATTTAGCTATAGACGATGAAATAAAAAATATTGAATCATTGATTGATGCTGAAAAATACTCTGATGCCAGAACTGCATTAGAAAAAATGCAGGAGCGACCAGGAAGTGATGCAAATCCTGAACTGTCTAAAATTGAGGCTACTCTATCTTTTTACGAAGACTGATTATGATACTTATTCAAAAGAAATCAGAACCCAAAGAGTGGCAGGAATATAGATGCACTCCTGGGGTTGACTATCAATCAATCCCGGAACTTGTTGATGCCCTTTTAGAAGAGCAAGGCTACATTTGTGCCTATTGTATGCGACGTATTCCTCACAAGGACAGATTATATAAGAAAGATGGTATAAACTATGTCCTTACAGATGAAGATCATCGAGTTGAACATATACAGAGTCGTGAAAATCATGACGATAAAAAATTGGATTATTCTAATATGGTGATTTGTTGCCCTGGTCATATTGGAAACGAGGAACATTGTGACCGACTGAAGGGTAGTAAGGATATTTTGTTTACTCCACTTGATGCAAATTTCATAGCAACGCTGTCTTATAAAATGGATGGGGAAATTGTTTCTTCAAACGAACAATATAATAAGGAAATCAATGATGTTCTGAATCTCAACACCCCTATTCTTAAAGAGAATAGGAAGAAAACTTGGGAAGCTGTAAAAAAAGAACTGATTGCACATAATGGAGGAAAGCCTTGGAACAAGGCTGTTCTTTCAAAGTATATTGAGAAATACAGTTCAAGGCATAAAAAAGATGAAAAGTCAAGATTGATTCCGTATTGCGGCGTAGTATTGTTCTTTCTTCAAAAGAAACTGAAACAAATGGCATAAATCATTATTTTGGATAATTATGGCAAAAGACTATAGCGAAGATCAATTAATACAGAAATCGACAGCCGAACTCTTGGGAAAAGAGCTTGGCTGGAAGTCTGTGTATGTTTTCGACAATGAGGTACTTGGCGAACAAGGTACACTTGGACGCAAGACGCAGAGCGAGGTCGTACTGACACGGCATCTTCGCATGGCCTTGAAACGTCAGAATCCATGGATGATGGACAAGCAAATGACGGAAGCCGTGGTCACTTACTCCCAAGGCTGATGAATAAAGAATTTACAGTTTAAATTTCCGATGGAAAGAACAGATTACATAGAAAAACGTGAGGACATCATTTCGAACATCGAAACGTTGTACTCATATCTTCATGGCGAGAGCGGTGAAGACTACAAGCAATGGGCTGTTGATAAATTGAAGCGAGGCAAAAATATGGTTATTGAGGTAATTGACGGTCATATTTGTTTTGCTCCAAGCAGATTCGTGGGCTACTTAAATAACACTAAAGATAAGCACGATGAAAATCATGGTGATGGCACTGATACCGATAAAAGAATCAATCTGTACTATCAGAAAGTGGCCGATGAGAGACTTGATGCCCTTATGCAAACTGAGTTATCAAAGTATGAGGAAGCGTCTGCCAACAAGAAGTATTGGATTCCAAATGGCATGAAGATAGAGGATGTTCTAGCGCACTCAAATATTAATTCACGCAGGTATTGGGTTTTTGCTCCAGGAGAATCTTGCGATCATTGGGAAGAGTGTAAATCAGAGGGAGTAATGCTTGTCGGTTGGGACGAGGTGGGAAATCTTACTCAATACGAGGATAAAAATTCTATTGATGCTGCACTCAAGAAAGCGTATCCAAACGGCAAAGATAGTTACAGAAAAAACGATGTCAGTACACTGTGGTATATGTGCCGTGAACTTCAAGTAGGCGATGTCGTATATGCTAGAAAAGGTCTGAGCGAAATTCTTGGTCGAGGAGTCGTAACTTCAGATTATTTCTATGACGAAGAACGTGACGATTTCTGCAATGTACGAAAAATCAGGTGGACTCACCTTGGACGCTGGCCTGCTTCAGCATTAAGTATACCAACTATTATTCCCAAGTATGGACAATGGGTGGAAGAAATGGAGAAAACAATAACTTTATCAGAATCAGATAAAACTATGCTCAACGATATCAGCAAACATGCAACTCTTCTTCAGCAGAAAAAGAATATCATCCTTCAAGGTGCTCCTGGTACAGGAAAAACCTATAATACAGCAGCCATTGCACTATCGGTAATCGGTGTGACAGATGTTGATTTAACTAACCACAAGGCTGTGATGGAACGATATGAGGAGTTGCGTAAGAAACACCAGATTGCATTTTGTACGTTCCATCAATCAATGGAATATGAAGACTTTGTAGAAGGCCTAAAACCATTTCCTGTTAAGGATAAAGATGGGAATGTGATTGGCATAGAGTATCGCGTAGATGATGGAATTTTCAAGCAGATATGCAATGATGCTTTGGAAAATCTTAGACAATCTTCGACCGAAACAATTCAACAAGTAAACTACGAAGAACTCTTTGACAGTTATTGTCTATTTATAGAACAAGAACTGGCAAAGTTGGCTGATAATGGTGAGGATGCTGCTATCATGTTACACCCTAAGAGCAAAATGAAGATGCGTGGTATCTCAAGATCACGTGGAAAGATTAACAGTATTCTTATTGGACAAGGTGAAAATGGTTCTGCACAATCTCTATCAAAGAGAATGTTTGTTCGTGACTATGCTGATTTTTTATCAGGTAATATAAAAAGTTATTTAGATATAAAACCAGCTTATGATAGCCAGTCAAAATTCCATGGAAATGCTATCTATTATTATCCTCTTTATGAAGAGATAAAGAAGTTCTCAGAGAAAAACAAAGAGACTAAGAGCAATGTGGAAAAGACAGAGGCGAAGAACTATGTTCTCATTATAGATGAGATAAATCGAGGAAATGTGTCCAAAATCTTCGGGGAATTGATAACTCTACTCGAATCTGATAAACGAGTTGGCGAGAATACAATTCACCCTATAACTGTAAAATTACCATACTCTAAGAATTTCGATGATGAAGAAACCGATGATTTTGTAGTGCCAAGCAATCTCTACATCATCGGTACAATGAATACTACCGACCGAAGTACAGGCACTCTCGACTATGCTTTGCGTAGAAGGTTTGCTTTTGTAACATTGAAATCGAATGTGTCTGTAGTTGAGAAACATTATGATGCACTTGGTGATGAGGATTTGAAGAATAAGGCTGTTACACTATTCAAAGATATAAAGAAATTCATTGAGAATCCAAATCATTTGTCTGGCGACATGGATATTGATGACCTTATGGTGGGTCATAGTTACTTCATGGCAAAGAATGAAAAAGAACTGTCGGCAAAGGTAGAGTACGAGGTGTTGCCTCTCATCACAGAGTACATAAACGACGGTATTCTCAATGTGAAGAACGACGAGAAGAAAAAGGCGTTTGATACTTGGAAAAATCTTCAGCCGTTTGAAATGAAAAGCGAAACTACAGAAAGCGAGGACATCATATAATAACAGAAATGCATAAGCTCCGAGAACACGAACCGTTGAAGGTAGAACGCCACGAGAAATATGATAAGCTCTCGTTGGTTTCTTGGACCCGTTCATTGAATAGTGATGAATGGGGCTACTTTGCGTCGTATAAAATTGGAGCAGAATGGGTTGACAATGAAGAGGCTTTAATAGTGACAGCAAAACGAGGAATGGAAAACATTGACTTTCTTGGAATGTTCATGACTTGTTTTTCTTCCAACTTGGCTTTAGAGTCATTCTCTGAAATCTATTCAATCGACTATGATAAGCCTTCAATCAACGCTCCATCACTCAAAGGCGTGTTAAGCCCGCTTATTATGCTCCATTTCCTTGGAGTGATTGGAAGAATAAAGACTCTGAAACGAGGTTATGTTCATCACAGCGAGAACTTGAAAAAGGTCAAAGGATACATCGCCATACTTAAAAATGAAAGAAACAACATCTTGCAGAAACGATATGATCGTATATATTGCGAGTATGATGAGTATTCTGCTGATATTCCAGAAAATCGACTTTTGAAAAAAGCATTACTCTTCGTAAGGAGAATGATGCAGAACATGGGAGATGGTCATAGATCGTACGACAATATTAACCTCGCAATAAGGAAAAGTCTTGCTTTGTTCGAGAATGTGAGCGACGAGGTAAACCTGAAAGAGGTAAGCCAGATAAAAGCCCACAAGTTGTTCAAGGAATATGCTGAGGCTATAAGATTGGCAAAACTGATTCTTCGTCATTTTGACTACAGCATAAACAAGGTTTCTGCCACCGAGGAGCAAGTCGTTCCTTTTGTTTTGGATATGTCATTGCTCTATGAGCATTATGTATATGGATTGCTCTATGAAGCATATCAGAACAAAATCACATATCAGTATAGTAGCCTGACAGGAAAACCTGATTTCCTTTATCATTCGCAGGGTTTCAAAGCGATTCTCGATACAAAGTATATTCCGAAATATGAGAATCAAAAGCTTGACACTGATGTTGTAAGGCAGTTGAGCGGTTATAGCAGAGACTTGAAGATATTGAAATACTTGGGATATGAAGATGTTTCGGAAGAGGCGCCATTGCCAAATGTACCTTGTGTTATTATCTATCCAGAGGAAGGTGGGGAGAAAAATAACCCGTTCCTCAATATTTCATTAAAGAAACTATGTTCGAAGAGTGTAGGAGGACTTGCACTATTCTATAAAATAGCAATACCGGTCCCTATATTAAAGGAGTAAATATTTATAATTATGGCAAAGGACTATAGCGAAGACCAATTGATACAGCGTAGCACAGCCGAACTCTTGGAGAAAGAGCTTGGATGGAAGTCTGTATATGCTTTCGACAATGAGGTACTTGGCGAACAAGGCACGCTGGGACGCAAGAATCAGAGCGAGGTTGTGCTGACACGGCATCTTCGCCTGGCATTGAAACGTCTCAACCATTGGATGACCGACAAGCAGTTGACAGAAGCCATCGAGCGCATGATCAGCTACATGAGTTCGCAGACGCTGATGCAGATAAACGAAGAGAAGTACCAGTATCTGCGCGATGGTGTGCCTGTTACTCGCCTGAAGCCTAACGGTGAGACGGAACAGGTTAAGGCGCGTGTTATGGACTTTGCCAATGTCGATAACAACGAGTTTATTGCCGTAAGGGAACTGTGGATAAAGGGTCCTATCCATAAGCGTAGGGCAGATGTGGTGTGTTTTGTGAATGGTCTTCCGCTTATCTTCATAGAACTGAAGAACCATGACCAAGACATACAGAATGCCTATACTGACAATTATCGTGATTACCTTGATACCATCCCTCACCTGTTCCACCACAATGCCATGATTATGCTGAGCAATGGCATGGAGAGTCGTGTTGGTACTGTTGGTGCAAAGTGGGAGTTTTTCCACGAATGGAAACGACTGACGGAGTTAGATCACGGTAACATCGAACTGCCAACCATGCTGCGAGGTATCTGTAAGAAGGAGAACCTGCTCGATTTGCTGGAGAACTTCATCCTCTTTGACCATAGCGGTGGTTCTACCGTCAAGATTCTTGCACGCAACCACCAGTATCTTGGTGTGAATCAAGCCGTGGAGATGTATCGCCATCGTGAAGAGATGAAAGGTAAGCTGGGTGTATTCTGGCACACTCAAGGTTCTGGCAAGAGCTATTCGATGGTATTCTTGGCACAGAAGATCAGACGAAAGTTTGAGGGTTCGCCTACGATTGTGGTACTTACCGACCGCGACGAACTGAACAAGCAGATAAGCGACACCTTTGAAAACTGCGGATTGCTGGGTGGATTGAAAGCCAAACAGTTCATTGCCCATAGCGGTGATGACCTCAGGCAGAAGCTGCAAGGGAATCCTTCGTTTATCTTCTCGTTGATACAGAAATTCAACAAGGCAGATGCAGAACCTGTATATCCTGACCATGACATCATTGTGATGAGTGACGAGGCTCACCGCACGCAGAACGGTGTGTTTGCAGATAACCTCATGCACATGCTTCCTACTGCAAACCGTATAGGCTTCACTGGTACTCCTTTGCTTAGGGATGACAATATCACGGCTCGCACATTCGGACAGTATGTGTCGGTGTATGACTTCAAGCGTGCCGTAGAGGATAAGGCAACCGTGCCGCTCTATTATGAGAATCGTGGTGAGAAACTACAGGAACTGAAGAATCCTGAAATCAATGCAGAGATTGCCGCTCGTCTTGATGAAGAAAATCTGGATCCATCACAGCAAGCAAAACTGGAGCGTGAGTTTGCTCAGGAGGTACATCTGCTGACGGCAGAGAAGCGACTGAGAGTTGTGGCACAAGACTTTGTGCGCCATTATAGCGACTTGTGGACAAGTGGAAAGGCTATGATGGTAAGCTTCAACAAGGTGACTTGCGTCCGCATGTACAACTATGTGCAAGAGTATTGGCAAAAAGAGATTAAAGCTCTGCGAAAGCGCATAGAACAAGATCCTTGGCAACAGGAAGTTCAGGAAATGAAGCGCAAACTGCAATGGATGGAAGAAACGGAAATGGCAGTTGTGGTATCGCAGGAGCAGAACGAGATACAGACGTTCAAGAAATGGCGCCTTGACATCACTCCACATCGTGAGAAGATGGAGAAGCGAGAATTGGACAAGGAATTCAAGGATGCCGATGGTAAGCTTCGTGTGGTGTTCGTCTGTGCCATGTGGCTGACAGGCTTTGATGTGAAGACACTCTCTTGTCTTTACATTGACAAACCAATGAAGGCACATACCCTGATGCAGACGATTGCCCGCGCCAATCGTGTGGCAGAGGGTAAATCGAACGGTCTTGTCATTGATTATATTGGAATCGTGAAGGCTTTGCGTCAGGCACTTGCCGACTATACGGCTAATCCAGATGGCGGTCAGGGTGGCAATGATCCTACAGTAAACAAGGAGGAACTGATAAAGAATGTATGGGAAATCATTGCAACGGCGGAAGCTTTCCTGCATGACAAAGGTTATGAATTACAGGAACTCATTGATGCACAATCCTTTGAAAAGCTGTCTCTTTTGAAGAAGGCTGCAAATCTGCTGTGTGATACAGTGGAAACAAGGAAGTCTTTCTGCACATTTGCCACAACATTGCTCCGACTTTGGAAATATCTCGACCGTGAAGATATTACCGAAGACATGCGTAAGAAGAAGGATGCTTTGGAAGCCATCTACAAGGAATTGCAGAAAAAGCGCAAACATGCAGACATCACCGATCTGAGTGTTGCCATCAATGATATTGTCAATGAACATCTTGAGATTGATGGTTCGCAAATGATGGTTGCCGAAGGACGCAGATTTGACATCAGCGGCATCGACTTTGATTTATTGCGAAGGGAGTTCGCTAAGCGTGAAGACAAGAACCTCGTACTACGAGACATACAGGACTTGCTTCAGGAACGTCTGGCTCGACTTTTAGCAGAGAATCCATCCAGAATTAACTTCTACGAGAAGTATCAAGAGATTATTCAAGCATATAACCAAGAACAGAATCGTGCAACAATAGAAAAGACCTTTGAGGAATTGATGCACTTGTCTCAAACTCTCAGCGAAGAAGAGAAACGTTACGTACGGGAAGGATTCAAGAGTGACGAAGAACTTTCGCTCTATGACCTGTTGCTGAAAGAAAACCTTTCGAAGCCAGAGATAAAGAAGCTGAAGGATGTTGCAATAGATCTCCTTGCCAAGATTAAAGGACAGTTGGCAGGAATGGATCATCCATTTGACAAGCCAACGACTCGTGCCACTCTTATCATTACCATTCGTGATGTATTGTGGCAGGAACTTCCAGAGAGTTATAGCGAGGAAAGCATAAACTATTACCGCGATACCATCTACAACTATGTCAGTCAAAGATATGGTGGTGTGGCATAAAATAATAAAAGTGTACTATTAGCAACTTGACTGATATAAGATAAATACATAGCATTTTATGAGCAACATATTTATAGGAAGTGGATTGAAGGTTCAATTCGCACATATTATATACAATGAGCTAATGAAGCGAGAATTTGTTTCATTGTGTGACATTTTGCTCATATACTACAAACGTAACAAAGATTATTATACCAAGGTTTCTTATTCAAAAGAACCTGGTTATGGTGAGTTAAAGAAAGCCTTCCCCGCTGTCATTCGAGCAATAAATGAAGTATGTCCAAATAGTATCATTGACAACGGAAAATCAGGAAAAGGTGCTGCAAAAAAGTATGTTGGAATTGATAATGATCCTTTAGCAGACGACAGAAAAGCTGTAGTACAAAAATCAATAGAAGATTATGTCTCATTTTGTAAAGACACAGCAGGTCTGTTGCCACCAAGTTGGTTGTCATTGAAATCTGCATCATAGATTATGTTGCGTTCCTCCAAGGTCAGATAATATGGTGTGCCGTATGTGGGGTCAGGAATGGTGAACGCATCACATGCCTTATTGGTGGTGATGCCTTGCCTTATGCACCAATGATGGACAATACGTAGATGGTGCATGATGTTAATGACTCCTGTTCTTGACAGTTCCCTCGGCTTTCGGGTGCCGAAGTCGAACTGAGCATAGAACTCTGGATATTCCTCACGCAGATGCCATTCGTTGACGACATAGTCACGGAAGTCTTCAAAGTCATCTGCCTGTATGGTCTCAACGTACAATTCGTATTCTTCATTCCCTTCAATCTCTCTCTTGAAGGCAACGAATCTGTTCAGTTTGTTAATGGTGGGAATGAATGCCTTCGAAGAACTAATTTCCATAGGATGCTCATATCGGTATTGCTCAATCCTTTCTACGAAGGTAGGGAAGTAAGATTCTTTCCTCTTCGGGTTGATGCAATTGGCAACGACCTCCCTTACCCATTCGGCAGTAGCCGTGGTGTAGTCGAATTCATCAGTGATGGTGTCAATGATGGTTGCGATAAGTGTGTTGAATTTCTTCTGCTCGTCGGCAGACAGCTTGCGTGTGCGCTTATAGGAATTGGTGTTGCAATCCCATAGCTCACCGACAACCTTAATTTCGGTTCTGACCTTCA
>JAKSKZ010000005.1 GCA_024401475.1 Paludibacteraceae bacterium
AATAACGCTAATTACCAATCTCTCAATTAGTTATATTTCGTCGAACTGACGTTAAAGTATAATTTTGAATCATGAAAACATTGAAAAAAATAGCCACTGCGTTGGCTATGTTCACATCTTGTGTGGCAAGTTCTTACGCTATGGTTTATCGTGGCACAGAGCATAAGATGGTGCAGCCAGACGGGGATTCTGTTTCGGTCTATTTATATGGAACGGAATTCTACATTGATGCTGAGAGTCAGGACCATTATACACTCATCAAAGACGAGGTTACAGGTTACATTTGTTATGCTCTTCTGTCATCAGATGGTAATGAGTATGCTTCCACTGGTATCATATTTAAGGGAGGCGAGACGCCTGATGCGGTGAAGAGGATTGTTCGTCCTGGTATTCGTATTTCGAAGGAGAGTCGTGAAGCGATTATTGCAAGAACCAAGAAGACGCTCCATAGGGATGAGAGGGATAAGGCGGTAGAAAATCAGGTTTCGTTGAGAGCTGCGACTGTCTTACCGGATACGGTTTATGGTGTATGTTGCCTTATCGACTTTACCGACACAAAGTCGAGTGTAACAATTGATCAAATTAAGACTTTCTTGAATGCCGACGATGAGACTGTCTTCGGTAACAAAATGTCCATCAAGAAATATTATCAATGGATTTCAGGCGGCAAGCTTACTTACATCAATTACGTTCCGTCAAAATTCTATACGGCTCCGAATACGAAAGATTACTATTCTCCGTTGGATGCAACGGACTATACGACAGATGATTTTTTCCCAGTTGTGGAGAAGGCGTTGTTATCTTATTCGAAAGAGGTGGACGGTTTTGATGTGACCGACCTCACCACTCGCGACGGTGGTGTGATGGCTATCAATATTCTTTATGCTGGAACGTGTGATAATAAGTGGGCTACTGGCTTGTGGCCGCACATGAACTACCACATGTTTAATTTGTCGTCCAAGGGGTACAGCATTTGGGCATGGCATGGCTATCAAATGAGTGATATTGGTACGAAGTTGCAAATGGCTACGTTCGTTCATGAAAATGGTCACCTTGTCTGCGATTGGCCTGATTTCTACTCGTATGATGATCACGACGATAACAATGCTGCTAAGTACAATGTGGCCGATATCACCTATTTGTCTCAAGACCCTCCAATTCCTAATCCTTGGGCGCTCGACCAAGTGGGATGGTTGTCTGACAAGATTGATATCACCGACATCAAGGATGGAAGAAAAATCACTTTGAAGCAAGAAGTCGGTTCGGTGGCAGTATACCGTGGTTCGGGTAATAGTTCGAATGAGAAATACTACATTGAGATTCGTGATAAACATATTGCGACCAATTGGAACCATGACAAGGGTATTTTTATTTGGCATAGCAACGACAAGGGTAATAACAACTACAAGAACAAACCTGAGTTGTTGGATTGCCGACCAGCAACCGATAATAATCCATTTTGGACAGCCACGACGGGTCCTTCTGTCTTTTCGGACGATTCCAACCCAAGTGGAAAATGGTATAGTGGCGAGGAGTCTGGCATCTATCTTTGGAATTTCAGTCCGTATGGAGAGACGATGACGTTCCGTTGTGGACCTAAGAAGGAGATCGAGCCGTTGGATTTTGTGACGGAAACTTTGAAGACGTCCGACCGTGCAGTGGCCTATACAGAATCTATCCAAATGAATGGAGGAGAGGAGCCTTACCAATTTGAAATTGCTTCGGGCGAATTGCCGTTGGGCTTGGAGATGAGTGCTGATGGAATTATTTCGGGAACTCCGTTGCGTTCGGGCTTCTATGAGTTTGTGGTCCGTGTGAAAGATGGTAGCGAGCAAGAGATGGAGCATAAATACAGCATCAATATTGAAGAGGAGGAAGGTCCTTATTTCTCAGAACCGATAGATATTCCGGGAGTTTTGGATATGAACTATTTTGATAGAGGCGGAAAAGGCATTTCCTACTGGAGCGAAGGATACAATGAAGATTCTAACGTCAGAGATGATTATGCAACCGTCTTTTATTCGGAGGAGTTGTCTGCCATTAAATTGAAAGAAGGCGATTGGACAAAATATACTGTCAAAGCTGGAGAATGTAGTGAATGTAATTACCTCACAGAATTTGGCATCCACTATTCATCTAAACAAGATGTTAGAGTTGTGTTCTATTTGGATGGAGATTCTATTTCTACTTTCGCATTGACGGGATATGATGACAACGATATTCATGAGCATATTGCCTCAATCTTTGGTCCAGAATGTACGGGTGATTACGAAACTTTCTTCATAGAAGAAGGAAACCATGAATTTAAATTTGTTATTGAATCGGCCGAGTCAGATGTCTATTTAAAAGAGACTAACATAATTTGTAATCGTATAGTGTCGTCTTCCGACAATCTCTATGCGAATAGCTATGTGACATTTAATAAAGAATCTAATTCGTACACCTACTATAATGCTGATAATTTGGATGTTATAATGGTTTATTCGGTCAATGGCATATTGGTAGAGAAGATTGAGCCAACATCCTCACAAATCACCTTTGGAGCAGATTATCCAGCAGGTGTTTATATTGTAAATGCCTACGGAAAGGAGACTTGTCGTAGTTTGAAGATTGTGAAATAGGGGGAAGATGGTAGGACATAATTCTTCTATCAGAAAAGGGTAGGTTAAGAGTCTCATTTTATGGAGATAGTGGAAGGGCGGATATGAAATATTCGTCCTTTCGCTGTTTTTCGGTGGTATATGTCTAACCTTGGTACGTGTTCCTGCAGCCAGTTGTCCGCGCTGCGTCTCCTTCCGAATGGGTCGTAGGAGTAACGCTCCACCTTGCCGCTCGCCGTGTGCATCGAGGCCATCAGGCTGCCCTGGCGGTCGGTCGCCACGGCGAAGAGCGAGTCCTTGCCTGCGTGAAAAATTCCATCATCATCTTCTGTTTAACGAAATTACTATCATTTTCTTATCTCTCTATCTCATCATAACTCGGCACCATATCCATGTTACGCATCTTCTCGGTCGGTGGGTAAGGGATATCCGATTTCAATAGTCGGATGTCATCCCCCGAAAGATGGTATATTTAACTGAAATTCATTAATATATAGCATTTTCATAAGGGAATCTCAAAAGATTCATTTTCTGTTTTTAGAAATAGAACATTATCCTTCAATATATAATTCTCTATAAACATAGTAGGTATGCTTCTTACTATATTTCCATCATTGCCAATAAAATCAACACCTAACTCTTTTAAAAGGAGTAATTCTCCTTTGGTTGTCACAGTCAATCCTATTAAAGGTGCTAATGTTTCAAATTCTTTTACCGATTTACTCACCACATCCACTAAATACAAGCATTTATCATTGTTAAAAACAATGTGATTATGGTATTTCATTAGACAACAATCTTCCACTTCACAATCCCCATCAAACATAATCTCATATTTCATATTATGAGTCAACGAATCTCTAACTTTAATAACAAAATGATTTTCCCCAATAGAATCCAATATTTGGAGTTTCGGTGACTGTAATCTATAAAAATAATCTACCGCCGCATCATGCGAATGTATTTTTACTATGCTATACATTTCATTGTTTAGAATATAATTCATAATTATTTCCCTCCTAATATAATTATTGTATTTAAATGAGACCCTCTCCAAAATGTTTGGAGAAGAATTCCTCCGTTGCTTCCCATTATTAAAACATCTCTCCTCACTGTTCCATTTTGCAAAGGAACAATCGAAGATGTATTATTGTAAGACTCAATGATTTTTTCTTGTATATAAGAACGATTTTGATTATTATCTGGCAGTCCGATGCTTTCTAATTGCCTTTTCATAGTCAAAGACCTAGTAATATTATGGTCTTCCCCATTAGCTTTGCCATATATATAGTCTAACTTTTTACCTAAATCTGGTTCAATTGATGGAAAATCTTTCTTTGTCTGCCCCTGCACGCCTACCTGCAGCCGATTAGCCTCTTCCTTCTTTAATTCAAGGTTTTTTTATATTGAGCAATAGTAGCGGATGCCATGCCCATGCCTATACTAATCTCGATACCCTCGAAAGAGTTGTAGAAAGCATCGCCAAAACTCTGACCTTGAAACATTCCAATAAGAGTGCCACAAGCCACATGGGTAACTGCTCCCGAGAATGCCCCCACAGCTAACGAACTGAGCAATGGGCTACTTATGTACGTGCCACAGAGAGAGACTCCTATTGAACTACAAGCAGGTCCCAATTTGCCTCCTAAGGCAGACGTAACTACCCCCATGACAGCACCTCCTGCTATCTCCATTGTCTCGTCTGCTCCGCTAAGCCAAGCATTTGTTCCACCAACGATGGATCCTCCCCAAACCCATCCTCCTAATTCGGGATATAGAGCACCGACACCTCCCACAGCTCCAGCGCCAAAGGCTGCTGCTCCTCTTCCGATGGATTCCCAGACGTCTCCTCCTTTCAAGTTGCCATTTATGGCATTCACTGCAAGATTTACGACTCCGCCAATCACTGCAGCCACTATGTCGTCAGCAAGGAGATATTCCCCGCTCGGGTCCGTATAAAGCATCGGGTTTTGCAGGCAGTAGGCGTAGCGGTTGTAGTTCTGCCAGTTGGTCGGGTCTTGGATGTACGGGTCGGGCGAGAGGAATTGGCAGAGCGTAGGGTCGTAGAGCCTGCCATTCATATCTACCATGTCCATCTCCGGCACGTGCTCGTGAAGGCAGTAGCCGCGGGCGAAGCGGGGATCCGTCTTCGCATCCTGCAACCAGTTGTCGGCGTTGCGTCTCCTTCCGAATGGGTCGTAGGAGTAACGCTCCACCTTGCCGCTCGCCGTGTGCATCGAGGCCATCAGGCTGCCCTGGCGGTCGGTCGCCACGGCGAAGAGCGAGTCCTTACCTGCGTTCTTCACAAAGATGGCGGCCAAGCCGTTCGCTCCGCAAATATAGTGAACCTCACGCTTTCTGTCAAGCGAATCGAGTTCCAATTCGTAGTTCGGCGTGTAATAGCGTTTATCACTTTTTCCAAAAGAAAAAACCATGTTTACTCGTGTTCTTACCTTGAAGTTTTTTTATAATCTCTTGTTTAGGCATGGCAATCTTACACCAAAAGGTAATACATGCATCATACCCTCCAGATTCTTGTTTCTGTTTTTCGTCAAAAATATACAAAACACAATGATTGCGGGATAGACCTTCTTGACGCCTTTCCTTCTCCATTTCAAAGAATTCTTTCTTATTGGATTTTGCTCCTCTATGAATAAAGGCAACATTTTTCCCTGTAAAATCAAAATTCTTCAAGCTATCTTTAAAAATCACATTAAAATATGCACTCTCATACTGATTTAACAGACTTGATTCATCCCCTCCCATATTATTCATTTGATCAATAACATCTACTTCAATTTCACAAGATTCACCAACATTGGCTAATAGATTTACTGATGAACACAATAAAACTACAATCGCTAAAATTTTCATCTTCACAATTTATGGCATTTGATATAAATATGGACTAGAAAACATTCCTATCTGTCTGATTAACAATTGGACATTCAATACATGTTTCCCTGGCGGTCGGTCGCCACGGCGAAGAGCGAGTCCTTACCTGCGTGAAAAATTCCATCATCATCTTCTGTTTAACGAAATTACTATCATTTTCTTATCTCTCTATCTCATCATAACTCGGAACCATATCCATGTTACGCATCTTCTCGGTTGGTGGGTAAGGGATATCCGATTTCAATAGTCGGATGTCATCTCCCGAAAGATGGTATATCTGTCGGAAATGGACGGAATCGACTAACTGACTCCACGTTTTGCCTTCATACTCTTCCTTGTCCAAAATGAATACGGTAAGGGTGTCGGTTGGTTTGAGGAAATCTTCAGGATTATCATCAAAACCTAAAATGGGAAGACTCCAATTTGTTTCAAATCTTTTTTGATTATATAGGGTTGAATCTTCTTGCATTTCATTTTCTCGAACATATTGCTCTTTGTATTTAATGTCCTTTCTATATAATATATAAAGTTCGTTTTCTGAATTATTACAGAAAAACAAAGAGTAATAAGGAGCTTCCATTGTGAGACAAGAAACTAAAAGTAAGGAAACTGATGCTATTAAAATGACTAATAATTTTTCTTTCATACCTATTATTTTTTAGTTGGATATCTTTCTTCTATATTCTCACTCCATACCAAATCTCCATATTTTTGCGTGAAATGTCTCTTACCATAATAACTTGCTTCCATTTCATACTGTAAGTCATCTATTGCTACTCTCGAAATTCTTTGTAAGTCATAAAAGCTTACCATATAACGTCAACCTCCTTTGCGATGATTTGAATTTTGCCACATTCTAATATGACCTCATAGTAATTAATATGAGGAAGTTCAATTGGCCATGATTTACAAAAATCCCTAATGAAATCATTCGCTTCCCTATCTCCTATAAAAATACCTAAAACTTTCTGATCTGAACTTCCTAATGCTGAATAGTCTGAACGCATTCGATACAATCCCTTAAAAGTAACTATCATTTTGATAGAGTTTCTTTTAAGAAAGAGAACAATATCATCTGCCCTCCCTGGATTAGTTCTATCTATTTCAATATTTTCAATTATTGCATCACTCAAATCTATGTCGCTGATATTCATAACTATTGTATTAAGCAAAAAATACTAAATTCTATAAACTTAATTTTTCGAAATCGAATCCTTTTGCCACAATTCCATATCTGCTCCCCGTGGAATTTGTAATTATTTCATAATAATTCAATGGGAAAATCCCTCTTTCCTCTATGCAGAGTTCTTTGTAAACATCTTGTACCATAACATTGCCATACTCCTCACAAATAGCATCGTATATCGTCTCGCATTCAACTATTACGGCAAAGTTCAAATTCATTTTAACACGATACACATCATGAAATACTAATCTTATTCTTTCCGTTTCAAACTCAATCTCCATTGTAACGGTATCTGAATTTTTCTCATTTCGATTGATCTTCACGTACTTTAGAATTGCATCGTGCCAATAAATATCATTAAAATTCATATCTTTTTCTATTTTTTTCTAATATACGGCGTCAAAAATATGTTCTTTGCCTCCGTTAATGTGGAAATGGCTTCAAATTCATACCAGATTATTGTCTTGGAATGTCATTAAAACTTTAATTCTTTACTGTCTCATCATAACTTGGCACCATATCCATGTTACGCATCTTCTCGCTGGGCGGGTAAGGAATCTCCCAACCTATTAGTCGAATATCATCACCTGATAGGTAATATATTTGCCGGAAATGGGCAGAATCTACTAATTGAGACCATGTCTTGCCTTCGTATTCCTCTTTGTCTAAAATAAAAATGGTAAGGGTGTCGGTTGGTTTGAGAAAATCTTCTGGCTGATAGTCAAAACACCAAAGATTGGGCGCCCAATCTGGACACATTCTCTGACTATTATATAATGAAGAATCTTCCGATAATTTAATTTCCTTTGTATATTGACCATCATATTCACAACTCCATTTATAAATAGCATACATTTCATTCTCTGTTTGATTATGCAAATGAATGCAATAAATAGGAGCCTCTGCGGTAATACATGATTTTAATACAACAGAAAGTAATACTAACAAAGTGATATACAATAAATTCAAAACCTTCATAACTATAAATTATTTATTTGTGAGTAGGATGTTCTTCCTTCATATTTATTTCCCTTACTGTCAAGAGAAATGTCTTTTCCCATAACAACTTGCTTTAAATTCATACCAGATTATTGTCTTGGAATGTCATTAAAACTTTAATTCTTCATTGTCTCATCATAACTCGGCACCATATCCATGTTACGCATAGCTTCTGTAGGGGGGTAAGGCACATCAGAATCCAACTTTCGGATGTCATCCCCCGATAGATGATAGATCTGTTTGAAATGAGCGGAATCAGTTAATTGTGCCCATGACTTACTTTCATATTCTTTTTTGTCGAGGATGAAAACGGTTATCGTGTCAGTTCTCCTTGGAAATTTTTTAGGGTCAATATCACTGATGCCAACAAAGAAATCTTTACGATTAGCAGGTATATAAGCTATCTCATATATACTGGAGTCTTTATCCAATGTGTCAACAGATTGGAAGCGATACATATTACCCTCTATGCAGAGAGAGTAAATTGTGTCATTCGAATTATTTATTAATGTAATTTCATAAGTATAATCCATACGGAAATCTTCACATGAACACATTAATGTCATTAGGATTCCTATCCAACATATTGTATATTTTTTTTTCATGATTTTGTTATTTAGTTGGGTGGTAATATTCTATATTTTGAGTCCAAACTTTCATACTTTGGGTAAAAATAACTTGCTTCAATTGCATACCATCCCTAATTCTTCACTGCCTCATCATAACTTGGAACCATATCCATGTTACGCATCTTCTCGGTTGGTGGGTAAGGAATCTTCCAACCAATTAGTCGGATGTCATCACCTGACAGGTGATATATCTGTCTAAAACAAAAGGTATCTACCAATTGCCCCCAAGTCTTACTTTCGTAATCTTCTTTACTAAGTATGAATACAGTGATTGTATCGGTGGACTTCAGGTAATCTTCAGGTTCCTCCTCCACTTCAAAAAAGGCATGGAAATATCCTACTTCAATTTTTACTTTTTTGTATAGAGACGAATCCTCTTCTAATCTGTCCTCCTTTATATACTTGTTACTATAGTAGGTGTCCCATCTACATAAAGCATATAGGTCTTCTTCTGTTTTGTTATCCAAATAAAGCCCATATAATGGGGGTTCCATCGAAATACATGAATTCGCAAAAATGGTCAACAATGCGAATATTACAACGGATAAACATTCTAATCTTTTCATACTTGTTATTTTGTCGGATGTTTTTCTTCTATTGAATTAGTCCAAATATCATTTCCATATTTTTCTGTAAAATGTCTTTTGCCATAATAGCTTGCTTCAATTTCATACCATTTATTTTTATGGTTATTGCTTTGAGATGCACTAATTAAACTTGGAATGCAGTAGCCGCGGGCGAAGCGGGGTTCCGTCTTCGCATCCTGCAGCCAGTTGTCCGCGCTGCGCCTCCTTCCGAATGGGTCGTAGGAGTAACGCTCCACCTTGCCGCTCGCCGTGTGCATCGGATTCACCAACATTGGCTAATAGATTTACTGATGAACACAATAAAACTACAATCGCTAAAATTTTCATCTTCACAATTTATGGCATTTTATTACTCGTATTTTGCAAAAATCACCTCTTCATGACCAGTCCGTAGTCGATAAAGTATGGATAGATATGAGTTCACCATGCCTAAATGAGCTCCCAAATCCTTGATTTTGTTTATATCCATACTAATATGAGAATCGCCGATTTTCCACACATACCAATCATTGTTATTTTCAGGATTTGTATAATCTCGTTTGCATTTAAACCAGACATTACTATAATCTCCAATTTCGTTGATATTACCGTATAATGTCCAAGCCTCCATTTTTATGCCAAATTTAGAGTCTCCATGCGTATAATAGTCAACGTTCCCGCTAACAATTTCTGCTAATGTTGGTTTCTCATTTAACTTGTAAATATGTTTGAACACCCTCAACACATCACTATTTAATTGTGTCAGATCACTAGCGATATATTGCATATATCTTTTCTCCGTGTCGGAAATGACCACTTCAAACACATCGCCTACCTTTGTTGATTTTACTCTTTTTATCATGGAGTTATATTTATACCATTTTTGGGGAGAAATAGCACTTTGCCGCTTTACTCCAATTGCATATATCTCTCTACGTACGAAAGGTATCTTTCCAATTCGGTTACTACACCTAATTCCGAGCGTACAACACCATCTTCTGATCTTTCTTTTTTCATTCGAGATAGGGCTTCTTTTGTAATTTGCACACCTTTATCCTTTTCGCCTCGCATATAATACAATATGGGTAGCACTATTTCTCTAACCGAAATGGACATAAAGACCTCTCTATTTAAAAACAGATTAAGTAATCTATCAAAATCAGAACATTTATCCCAAAATGGGAACGCATACGTTTCTATAGCATTAAACATTTCAGAAAAAGTTTCCTCATTAGAATTTTCATAAGAAAACTCCCATTCCATAAACCTTCTCACTGGCATCAGATAGCCTAATTGAATACTCAGTGTTGGTAAATTTCTCTTTGGATCCTCATTCATCAGTTTGTGTTCATATTTCTGAACTTCTTCATTGATAATTTCTATTGTTATGCCATATCGCCTACAATGAACGTGATAACCAGTGGAAGAACTGATACTTATTACCGCATAAATGTCAGCACCCCATTTTTTGTAATAATCTTTTTTCTTTTTTACAAACCCCATTGATAGGATTCGCTCTTCCATTTGTTTTTCTATGTTTTTTTTAGCCTCGTTTGCCATATTTTATTTTGTTTTTGTATTAAATCGGATTACTCTGAATTCAACAAGCATTGGTTTCTATCTACTAAAATGACAATCGCCAAGTTCCGAGTTACTACTAAGATCGGCAGTCGCTTAATCGTAGAAATTATAACCTTACTCATTAATCAAATCAATTTGCCGTCCACAATAATAGAACAACAATCCTTGTACTGGTCAACAAATTTCCAGAAGTATTTTTCTTTGGCACATTCAGTTAAATCTATAGGAGGAAGTTCTTGCTTAGCCACCTCCCAATATTTTCTTCTTTCTAAAGTAGATACCCACGAAATATTTACCAATCCCATATTCTGATAAAGGTATGGTTTATAGAACAGACATTTATTAATATTATCTCTACGACACAAGTTCAAGAAAAATTTCTCGCTGTCTAAGAAGATTTCTTTATATCGTTTCTCCTCCCCTCTACGTATTAATGATAGAATTGCCACATTATAGGGATACATAGACAGAGATTTATCAATATATGTCCTATCTTGTGGATTAGCCAAAGATCTATAATAATACAAAAGAGATTTTTCCTGTCTCGTTTTCGCATTCGCTAATAACTGTGCCAGATCGTATTTTTCTATTTCCCTCTCATTCCCTAAATACCATCTTAATGATTCACATCTGACAATAGCACAACGCGGGTCATCTACAAAAGGTTCCAGTATTTTTGAAGCCTTTATATAGTCTCCAATATCATCAATTCCGATCATAAATAATGCATACCCAAGAGCATAATCAGCATTTGACTTGTTCGATTCGTACAATTGAATCCATAATTCTTCCATTCGCACATCATCAATAGCTTCGTAATCCCCCTCTGTATATAAGGCGTACCAATACTCTAACTCCTTTATTACTTCTTGCATCATTATCTTTCTAAAATAATTAGATTTCCACCCATATTTCTTGGGTTGGAACTTGTTTGTACAAAGGCATCCTGCATCCAGTTGTCCGCGCTGCGTCTCCTTCCGAATGGGTCGTAGGAGTAACGCTCCACCTTGCCGCTCGCCGTGTGCATCGAGGCCATCAGGCTGCCCTGGCGGTCGGTCGCCACGGCGAAGAGCGAGTCCTTGCCTGCGTGAAAAATTCCATCATCATCTTCTGTTTAACGAAATTACTATCATTTTCTTATCTCTCTATCTCATCATAACTCGGCACCATATCCATGTTACACATCTTCTCGTTTGGTGGGTAAGGAATCCTTTTCCCAATTAAGCGGATATCGTCACCAGACAGGTGATAAATTTGCCGGAAATGGGCAGAATCTACTAATTGAGACCATGTCTTGCCTTCGTATTCCTCTTTGTCGAGGATAAAGACATTGATGGTATCTGTAGGTTTGAACAAATATTGTGGCTCTTCATATTCTTCCCAAAAGGCATGATAGTAACCTGGCTCAACCTTTACACTTATGTACAAAGAGGAATCCTTGTCCAACATCTTCTCTTTTACATACTCCTTTCTATCGTAGGTGTCCCACCTACACAAAGCATACAAGTCTCCTCCTGATTTGTTTTCCAGCGATAGGGTGTACATATTAGGTTCCATAGTCAAACATGAAATCAGGGAAGCGGATGACAAAATAATTATCGCCGTTAATAAAAATTTAAAAATTCTCATATCTATCATTTTGTAGGGTGTTTCGTTTCTATTGTATTGGTCCAAACTTGATTTCCATATTTACATGTGAAATGTCTTTTCCCATAATAGCTTGCTTCAATTTCATACCACTACCTTTTGTGAATATCCGACCTAAGAGATGCAGTATATAGACTCATTGGAGCTATAAAGCAATGGTATATTAAACCGTATTTACGACTTTGGGAAAGATGTCCATATTCGTGCATATAGAGTCCATCGTATTTAGTAAGAACAAACGTTTCAAAGTCGCCTTCTACATTTTTATCAATATTTACATTTGAAAAATGCCCAAGTGTTGCCAATCATTAGTGTCCCCTTCGGCATGATAGTGTTGCCGTCTTCAAAGGCGTATTCGACTTCGCCCGTACGAAGTCTCCATCCCTTCATCATCACAAGCGTGTCCGACGAGTTGTAGAGTTCCACATATCCACCTCTGCCTTCTAGGCCAGGTGAAATCTCTGAAACATAGATAGCAGCGTTAGATAGCCCGCCGACTGCCAGCCCTCCGACCAGCAACCCCATTTTCATTGTGTTCATCGTTTAAATTGTATTAGGTTCGTTTTCATCGTTCCTGTTCGGAACTGGTTTGTTTATTTTTATAATGCAAAGGTAAGCTATTAACTATATAAAGCAACAAAACGTGTGAATTTAATCAATTCTTTTATAAATTTAATCATACATATATGATATATATCAAATCGTAAAACAATACAAATGTTGTCTGATACATTGCATTGCATGCAAGGTTTTTAACCTAATATTTCGCCCATTGCCGTTGTCCGTTATGGACAGGCCAATCCTCCGACCTTGTCAGCTTAGAACTTAAACTTCAAAGCGACCTCTGTTTCCACATCGTGGTGTTTATATTTTTCAGCAGGCACTAAACTTCTATACTCGTATTCGAAGCAGAAGTCGATGAAGAAATAGGATTTCACCTTGCACTCCACTTTCGTATTGGTGGAGATTAGATAGTCGCTGAAATCTGCAATGGCCGGCTGATAGAATGAGTGGTGGAGCAGCGTGACGGCACTTCCCAACTTTTGTTTGATTTTGGGTCTGACGGACATGCGGCAACTCCATTTGTCGAGTTTCTCTTCCTTGGGCGTGTAGTCCACCCGGTCTATGACGGTGGCCAAGCTTAACGAATAGTCGCAAGTGTCTTTCTTCGTGTAAATTCGATATTTGACGCCTGTCAAACCGCTGATCTTGTAGTCATAACCTTTATGTTTGTTCGTCATAAATTCAGAAGCCAAGAAGGGCGACCATCTGTCATATTGGTAGAGGTCGAACTTTATATTGGCGTTGAGGCCTTTGTTTTTCTCAATGCCGCTCTCTTTGCTATAGACGAATTTGTAATCGGTGTTGAAGGAGACGAGGCTATCGTTTCGGACGGCCGATCCACCATTTTTCAGATTGAAGTTATCTACGTTTCCAGAGTTCATGGATGAACCCAATGTGAGTTCGTATTTCCATTTCTTTTGGGCTGTCATTGGGTTAGGAATAAATCCGACCGCGCAGCTAATTAGGATTGGGGTTAAAAATCTCTTTAATCTCAAAGCGTTCTTTATTTTGAATGTGGTGCAAATTTACGCTTTTTTTGGTGGATGGCGAAAACTTATTTAAGTTTGCATTAGAATCGGAGGGTAGTTTAATTCCCGAAAAATAGAGAAAATGAAATTTGAGATAAATCCAAAATATAAACATTTAGAAGAGTTTGTATTATCGATGCCGACGCGCTTCGACAACGAAGGTATCTGCATTTACGATGGTCGAAATAAGATTAGGGTATTTGAAGCAGCCGGATTGAAACTGAATGTGAAATCGTATAAAGTGCCCATCTTCATCAATAGGATAGCCTATACTTTTTTTCGCAAGTCAAAGGCCTTCAGAGCCTATTCTTATGCTTTTGAGTTGGAGAAACGTGGTGTAGAAACGCCTGCCCCCATAGCCTATCTCGAGACACGCCAATCGGGATTGATTCATCGATCTTTCTTTGTCAGCCTTCAGTTTGAGGCAGACGGCAATCTTCGTGAATTTTTGGATGAGGACACTTCTAACGAAGGCAAGGAGGCCTTGATGGATGCTTTTGCCGAATTTACAGCCGAATTGCATGAGAAGGGTGTTTTGCATATTGACTATTCGCCAGGAAACATCTTGTATAAGCGAACAGGGGGGCAGTTTCTTTTCTCGTTGATAGATATTAACCGAATGGAGTTCGGACCAGTCTCCATGGAGGTTGGTTGCCACAATTTCCGTCGTATCTGCGGCAATGATGAATTTTTCACTCGTGTGGCCACCATTTATGCCCGCAAACGAGGGTTTGACGAGGCAGAATGTGTGAAGCTTTTCCTTCACTATAAATATGAGGAACGTAAAAGGCGCGACCGCAAAAAGGCGTTTAAGAGAAAATATTTAGGTAAAAAATAGCGTTCCGTCATTCGTATAGAAAACCCTTGTGGTTGTCCATTTCAAAATCGTCAAACAGAAACAATTAGTTATGAAGATAGGATTTGATGCCAAGCGTGCGTTTTTCAACAATCGTGGATTGGGTAATTATAGTCGTGACACCATTCGAATATTAACGACGGAAGTGCCTCAAAACGATTATTTTCTGTTCACCCCTAAAACGAAGGGTGGGAGGTCATTTGAGCAGGGAGGAGCAAAGGTGGTGGCTCCCACCACTTTCTTTTCAAGAATGTTGCCCTCTTTATGGAGAACGTACAATTGCTCTTCCGATGTAAAGCGGTTGGGTTTGGACGTTTATCATGGTTTGAGCAATGAGTTGCCCTACGGATTGCCTAAAAGTGTGGCAACGGTTGTCACCATTCATGATTTGATTTTTTTGAAAAACCCCGAATTATATCCTTTCTTCGACCGATATACGTTTCGTAAGAAATATGTGCGTAGTTGTCAAGTGGCCGACCGTGTAGTGGCCATTAGCGAGGAGACTAAAAAAGACTTGGTGGAGCTTGTGGAGGTGGACGAAAAGAAGGTTGATGTGGTCTATCAAGGTTGTAATCCAATTTTTTCGCAATCGGTTGATGATGAGACGAAAGCGGCTGTTCGTGACCGATATTCATTGCCATCTTCTTTTATGTTGATTGTTTGTGCGATAGAGAAGCGGAAGAATCATGAATTGATTTTGGAAGCTATGTACATTGGGCAGATTGACGTTCCATTGGTGGTGGTTGGTCGTCCTTCGGCATACAAGGATGAGTTGATGGAGTTGATTTATAAATATGGTTTGGAACAGAGGGTGATTTTCTTACATCAAGTTCCGATGGAAGAGTTGCCCGTGTTGTATAGATTAGCTTCATTATTTGTATATCCTTCTCATTTTGAGGGATTTGGAATTCCGATTTTAGAGGCTATGACTTGTCAAACGCCAGTGATTACCTCTACAGGTTCATGTTTTGAAGAGACAGGCGGCGCAGCTGCTTGCTATGTGGATAGTCACGATGCCGAGGCAATGTCTGAAGCCATAAAGAAGATATTGGGCGACTCCTCGCTTGCTCAAGAGATGGTGGAGGCCGGCAATCTGCAAGCGGCCAAATTCTCCGATGCGAGCATAGCTAAGGCAATGACCGATGTGTATGCGAAACTGTGAGTTAGTTAAGAATAAAGAGTTAAGAGTTAAGAGTTATCGCTTTAAAAGTTGTAATTTTGTAACCATTAGAGAGTCGATAAGATTGGCTTGCAGATATTTTTAATATGGGATTAGATACGAATAAGATTAGGCAAGATTTTCCTATCTTGGCCAAGGAGATATACAAGAAACCATTGGTTTATTTGGACAATGCAGCAACGACGCAAAAGCCTTTGTGCGTTATTGAGAAGATAACGGAGGGTTATTGCGATTGTAATGCCAATATCCATCGTGGAGTCCATTTTTTAAGCCAGATGGCCACTGAAGCTCATGAGGCTGCACGAGAGAACGTTCGTTCGTTTATCAATGCCGCTTCGGCGAGAGAAGTTATCTTCACGCGTGGCACGACGGAGGCTATCAATCTTGTGGCATCTTCGTTTGGCGACAGCCAATGTTCAGAGGGCGATGAGATAATCGTATCTCAAATGGAGCATCACTCCAACATTGTCCCATGGCAGTTGTTGCAAGCACGCAAGGGCATCGTTTTGAAGGTTATTCCTTTTGATGAAAATGGAGTTCTGAAGGTGGAGGAGTTGAATAAACTCATCACTCCGAAGACCAAGCTTGTATCTATAGCGCACGTCTCCAACACATTGGCGACGGTCAATCCCGTGAAGGAGGTTATTCGTATAGCGCACGAGCATAATGTTCCAGTCTTGGTGGATGGAGCGCAGTCCATACCGCATCTTGCAGTAGATGTCCAAGCCTTGGATGCTGATTTCTATGTATTCTCAGGCCATAAGATTTATGGACCTACAGGCATAGGCGTTCTTTATGGTAAGGAGCGTTGGTTGGAGGCCATTCCACCTTATCAAGGCGGAGGAGAGATGATCCAGAAGGTGACCTTTGAAAAGACTACCTTCAATGAATTGCCTTTCAAGTTTGAGGCTGGAACGCCAGATTATATCGGCTCTACAGCCTTGTCGGCAGCCTTGAATTATGTGAAAGGAATTGGTATAGAGAATATTGCCCAACACGAGCACGAACTCTTGGAGTATGCTCGTACCCGCATGGCAGAGATCGATGGCATGCGTTTCATTGGCAATTCGCCACAACGCAGCGGTTTGGTGTCGTTCTTGGTAGGTGATATCCATCCGTATGATATGGGTTCTATTCTTGATAAATTGGGCATAGCAGTTCGCACGGGCCACCATTGTGCAGAGCCTGTCATGCAGGCCTTTGGTATCGAGGGAACGGTCAGAGCATCGTTTGCTATGTATAACACGAAGGAAGAGATAGACATTCTTGTGGCAGGCATTGAGCGTGCTCGTAAGATGTTTCAACATTAAGATTAAGGCAACGTTTTTATAAATAAGAAGTTGATATTATGACTATTAACGAAAAACAAGACGAGATTATATCCGAATTTGAGTTTTTGGAAGATTGGTTGGATAAGTACCAACAGATAATTGATAAAAGTCAGTCTGGCCAAAAGATGGCCGAGGAGGACAAAGTGCCTGAGAATCTAATCGAGGGTTGCCAAAGCAAGGTTTGGGTGAAGGCTGAATATAATGCGGAAGATGGTAAGATCTACTATCAAGGCGAGAGTAATACGGATATTGCCGGCGGTATTGTGGTGATGCTCGTAGAGGTGCTTTCCGGCCATACGCCAGACGAAATCATCGAGAGCGACCTTTATTTCATCGATCGTATTGGTTTGAAGGAGCATCTTTCTCCAACTCGTTCTAACGGAATGTTGGCTATGGTGAAGCAGATGCGTCTTTATGCTGTAGCTTTCAAATCTAAAATGGGATTGTAATGGTTCGTTTTTCTATCCCTGCTTTAGTGGCATTGGTGCTGGCGGGATGCGCAGATCGCCATTCGTTCGAGTCTCAACTCTCGATTGCTCATTGGAAGGATAATTACAAAGGGGCTGTTGCGCTCACTTTTGATGACTGGACGCCTGGACACCCTTCTATTGTCGTTCCTGAGTTGCAGGAGCGTGGCATGGTGGCTACCTTCAATGTCATCACGGGCAATGTCTCCGATTGGGAACCTTTGCGTGCGGCGGTTGCATTGGGCAATGAGGTGGCTAATCACTCAGTGACGCATCCACACCCCAACGGCATCTCGTTCGAGAAAGAGATATTGCATGCTAAGCAGAAGATAGAGGCAGAGATTCCTCAGCAGAGAGTCTATACTTTTGCCTATCCTTATGGCGAGTTTACAGATTCGTTGAGGCTCTATTTGGAGGAGAGTGGCTATGTGGCTGCTCGAGGCGTCAAGACACCGATGCCAGGCGAAGATTTTGCCTTTTCAGATAGTGTGGACTATTTCGACACGAAAGCCTATAGTGTGATGACCGAGACTTCTTTGGCTGATTTTGCTACTCAATTGGGCAATGTGGAGCAGAGCGGAGGAATGTTAACCTATCTGTACCATAGTATTTATAGTGATTCTATCAAAGACTTCAGTTATGCGTGGGTGATAGATTCTACCTTTCGCCAACAGTTAGAAACGCTAATGCTTTATGATTTGTGGGTAGCTACTTATTCGGATATGATTCGTTATCATCGTCAATATTGTGCCACGAAGATTGAAAAGGTGAAAAGTTCTCCAACAGCGTATGTTTTTCGTCTAAAGACGGAAAAGCCTTTGGATGAGCAAACCCCATTGACGCTACTTCTTAAATCTTCTATTGATGGAATCCATGTAGAAGATGCAAGCAAAATTAAAGTGATGCAAGATGGCAAGCAGTTGCCAGTAAAGCCCGTCTCTTTTAACATATTGGAAAATGGTAAGGTTAGAAAGGCATTCTCTTATGACGAATACGTCTTTGACGCCATGCCCAATGCTGGCGATATTTCGATTGAACTAAAATAGATTTTCTATGGCAGACAATTATTTGGAACGCAGATACGAAGATTATCAAACGAAGAAGGCTGCTTGGGAGCGTTCGCAGAAATTACGCAACCTCAAGAAGAGGATTAGCGAAATAAACTCTTCGAATAAATCAGATACGGAGAAAAAGCGGTAGAGATTCGTATTGATGTCTCTACCTGAAATTTGAAAAACAGACCCATAATTTCTATCTCAAACAGCTACCTAATCACTCATAAAAACAATGTATTCGCTTAGTCATGTCTGTAAATGTATGTTTATTATATAATTATACATCAAAATGCATTTTATATGAAAAATATCGTATAAATATTTTGCTATATAAAAATATGTGCATATATTTGCAATGTGAAAAGGAAATAATGAATATTAACTGAATAAATATTACGATTATGACAATAGCTTATATCTTTTGTGCAGTGGTAGCCGTAGCAATGGCAGTAAAGGTTTGGAACGTTAAGAACGCTCTTGGTAAATAACTTTTAAAGACAGCGATTATGAAACGACGACAGCAATTCAAACGCCGACTGTAGCCTCGAAATCAATGAATTTGATTATCGAGGCTTTTTTTATGAGTTAGAAATACAAAGTGTTCGAATTTAGGACATGTTTCAGAGGGAAGAGTCGTGTTAGATTATTAGAAAAATGTAATTTTGTCAAAATTTGGTGTATTTTAAATTCACCCCTTTTTTAGTTTCAAATAATTGGTGGAATCTATGAAACCCTTCGGAATCAATTTTATAGAGCCTGCCCTAACAAATTAAGTATTGTGAGAAAGAAGTTAAGATTTTTCATTGGTTGCCTATTGGCTTGTTTGGCAATCCAATCGTGTGGTTTCTTTGGTAATGGCGATAAAATAGATCATTTGACAGGTATAGTGAAGGATGAAGCTGGAAATCCGCTAAAAGACGTTGTTGTTACATCGGCCAATGTGTCGGTAACCACCGACGAGAATGGTATTTTCAATTTGGAGAGAATAGAGAATGTTGATTCTCGATACGTTGTTTCATTTGATCACAAAGGTTATTTCCGGGTAGTAAAGTCGGGCGACGAAAATTCGGCAGAGGTGCTTGAGGTTGTGATGCTTCCTACTAAAAAAGAGGGAGTCAGCAATAGTGTTAAATTTATTGCCACTAAGGGCTCTAAAGTAAAAGTAGGAGAGACTCAGGTAAACATTCCAGCCAATAGCTTGGTTCGTACGGACGGTACGCTCTACAAGGGAAATGTTGACTTTAAGATGCTCTATCTTAATCCTAACAGAGAAGACTTTGCTGCCACAATGCCGGGTGGAGATCTTGCGGCAAAGGATACAGCTGGAACTGAAAAGATGTTGGTCTCTTATGGTATGATTGATGTGGTGATGACTGACGAAAAGGGTAATAAACTTCAGTTGAAGTCGGGAACGGAATCAGAAATCACATTCCCTATACCAGAGGGTATGGCCGACAAAGCTCCCAACGAAATGCCGCTATGGTCGTTCAACGAAGAGAATGGTGTTTGGGAGCAGAGCGGTGTGGCTGTTCGCGAAGGCGACATCTATAAAGGTACGGTGGGACACTTCTCTTGGGTCAACCTCGACGATCCTAAGGACTATTGTGTTTTGTATGGCAAGGTTGAAGATGAAGACGGCAACGCACTTTCTGGCATCAGACTTACCGTAGATCAGGTTTCTGTTTATACGAAGGCTGATGGTAGTTATAGTTTGCGTATTCCTTGCGAAACAGAGGTGGACGTTACCGTTAAAAGCGCTGATTACAATGACTATTTGCCAGAAGTCAGCGTGAAGGTTCCTGGCCAGCCTGGTAATTCTAAGCACAAGGAGAATATCAAACTGCCTAACTTGCCAACCATTAAAGGTCAGTTGAGCAACACTTGTAGCGATAAGTATCCATTTACGCTATACTGCAAGTATCAGTTGGATGACAAGCAGAAGACTTCAGGATTGAGTATGTGCAAGACGGACGGTTCATTCGCTGTTCGTCTGCCAATGGGGGCTAACAATGTAGTTCTTTATGTTTCAGCACCAGATGGTCAAACCACCACTCAGGAGGTATCATTTGATGGCCAAAATGCCGCTAATGTTGGCACTTTGAGTGTCTGCTATGAGGAATTGATTAAGCGCGAGCAACCACGACTTTCCATTGATGGTCAAGAGTCAACTGCTATCGACTATGACGATTGCGATTATGTAGATTTTAAAAATAAGGGTAAGAGCATTGAAATTGGATTCAATAAGGACTTGAAGATTGAGATTGACGACTATTCAGAGAACGTAAATCAGTTTGATGCCCGTATATCGTTGAGCAAGCAAGGATATGTATCCAACTCTGCACAAGTTGAGCGTAAGAAGGTTGATAGCAAAGTCCAATTGAAGATCACTTCCGTTGGTTATGTTGAAAAGGAGGGACAACGCACCGATGCAAAATTTGATGCCGTAGTCTATACAACTAGTTTTTATAGCGGACCTTGTAACAGTTTGTCAAAGATCTGCATTCCTAGATGTTTGAGCGCTGTCCGTATGCCAGTTCCTCAAGCATTGGAGCAAGACTTATGGGGCATGCCAGACATTATGCTTTGTTATGATAACTATTCGCAAGAAGTTGATGTAAATGTCTTGTTGAAGGCAACAGAGAGTCAGGAACCGCTCAACTTTATAATGACCTATAAAACTGCACAAAAGAGCGACTTGGAATTGTTGGAAAAGCAGTTGGAGGAGAAAGGTTTTGTGTATAAGAGTGATAATAGTACAGGAGGTAAGAAATATGAGCTTAATGGAGTTACAGTCAGCACTCACTATGGCAATCTAATCCTTACTAAATGTGGTATCGACAAAAAGGTTAAGATGGGAGTGGAGGTCACCACAGGTTTGGATCTATGGTTCAAGAATTTGGTCAAAAAGTATTTTGGATTCGATTGGTTTTAAAGTAGGGTGCTAGTAAAAACAATCATAAATAGGGGCTATCAATTTGCGACAGAATTGGTAGCCTTTATTTTGAGCATTATTTTACAAGTTCCATGGCTAAATTCGAATGATACCCAAACGAACAAAAACGAAGGCACTTAAGGTGGCTTCTATAAAGTTCACCGTTTTTTTAGTATTTAGTAGTAAAATCCCTCGAAATAAATTTATATTAGGTCACCTTAATAACTTAAAAATAAGTAATTTTGTAAGAATTTTTGCAAAAAATAGAAAATGACTCACGAGAAACAAGTTTGGGGGTCGAGACTTGGTTTAATCCTTGCTATGGCAGGCAATGCTGTAGGACTCGGTAACTTTCTTCGATTTCCAGTTCAGGCAGTTCAAAACGGTGGTGGTGCTTTCATCATCCCTTACATTGTCTCATTTATTCTACTGGGAATCCCCATGTTGTTGGTAGAGTGGTCCACAGGTAAGTTTGGTGGTCAGTTCGGGCACCATTCGCCTCCGCTCATTGTTCAAAAAGTTGATAGCCGTCCTTTCTGGAAATACATTGGTTCGATGGGCTTGTTCTCCAGTATCGTCATTTCAGCCTATTATTGTTACATAGAGAGTTGGACGCTCTCGTATGTAATCCATTCTCTTATCGGTTCATTTAACGGATTGACGGAGAAAGAGGTTTCTGCCTTTTTCAACGATTATCTCAATGTTCACACCTCTTTTTCAGGCATACCTTACGAGACTGTCTTATGTTATGCCTTCTGTATGGGGCTCAATGTATGGTTCTTGAGCAAAGGTTTGGCAAAGGGTATTGAGCGCGTTGCCAAAGTCTGTATGCCATTGCTTTTACTATTTGGATTGTTCCTTGTCTATAAGGCGTTTATGTTGAAGACGGGCGAAGACGGTGCCTTCTTTGATGGCACATTGGGACTCAATTTCATGTGGAAACCGCAGTATGATTCGCTTTTTAATCCGAAGGTATGGTTGGCAGCAGCTGGTCAGATGTTCTTTACGCTTTCGTTGGGAATGGGATGCATCCAGAGTTATGCTTCTTATATGAAAAAAGACGAGGATGTGGTGCTTAATTCCATGACTGCAGGCTTCTTCAATGAGTTTACGGAGATTGTGATAGGTAGTTCAATCATCATTCCGATTTCGATTGGATATTTTGGTATAGAGCATGTTATGGAGTTGTCACAGAATGGAGGCATGGGTTTGGCTTTCCGCACGATGCCTTATCTCTTCCAGCAATGGGGACCGATTCTTTCAGCCTTGGCGGGCATTGCCTTCTTTGGATTGCTCTTCTTTGCCAGCATCACATCGACGTTGGGCTTAGCCACGCCGACGGTCGGTTTCTTCAGTCGTAGTTATGGTTGGTCGCAGAAGAAGGGAGCTGTCATCTTTGGTATCGTCACATTCCTCTTGGGTCTTCCTTCCGTATTCTTCTTCTTTGAAGGCGTTTTCGATCAGTATGATTATTGGGGAGGAACCATCACATTGTTCGTCTTTGCCATGTTTGAATCCATCTTGTTCTCATGGGTGATGGGCGTAGAGAAGGGATGGAAACTCATTCATCACGGTGCGGAGATGATGATGCCGAAGATTTTCAAATACATTCTAAAATATGTCACTCCTACAATGTTTATCGTGATTTTTGTCTCGGCATTGGCCAAGCCGAAGAATGACGATTGGAGCTTGTTAAGTTTCAAAGGTTGGGAGTTGGATAGCAGTAGCATCATTGCCGAGCTTTCACACAAGAATGTGGGTCCTAACAAGGCGTGGTTTAGCAAGCGTTTCTATTCGGACAAGATTGGTTCTGTAGAGCAAGTTCGAGATATGGGCGATGGTACGACAAGGGTAGTCATTGGCAACTACGATGGTTTTAAGGCGTATGTATTTAGCAGCGACTATGAAGTCTGCGTAAAGGAGGCTCAGTTGGTAGTATTGGGCGATACGATCTACAAGACGGACTTTTGGCGTGCCAACGACGTCTTCTATTTGGACATGTCACGTATTTTGCTGCTATTGCTGTTTCTTCTCATCTGTGTCATGGTTTACTTTGCAGGAAAGAAAGATACGCGCGAAAGTGCAGGTGCCTATAATCATAGCGATATGTTTGAATCAAAATAAAAATTGAAATTATGGAAACGTCGTCATTGATTTTTATGATTTTGGTAGAAGGCGCTGTAACAGTCATGGCTGTTTACTTCTTCCTGAAAATGTTAAGAGGAAGGAAATAAGGATCTTCATAGTGACCGAATATTTTATTTTTAATTATATATTATGTTAAAGAATTTTTTTAGTGTAGCCGTAGCTGCTATTTTGTTGGCAGGCTGTACGGGAAATGTAAAAAAGGCTGAATGTGAGGCTAAAAAGGAGTACAAGGCTCCTACGAAGCAAGAGTTTGAGCAGAAGTACAAGATTGTGACTGACTCTGCAAACAACAAGATTATCATGGATGCAGACTTCACCTATATCAACGATGATATGTATGCTCTATTTGAGTTGCTTCAAGCAGACAAGATGGGCTATATCGATTTGTTGGGATTAACTACTGCAGGAGGTAACGCCTTGGTTTCTTCTGTAACTTACGACCTGTTGTCAGCTTTGGAGTATTATGATCGTAAGGATATTCCCGTTGCTGTTGGTACAGACGTTCCTTTGAAGGGTTTCAAGAATATTGATTCTTTGATGGCCGTGATTGGTAAAATGCCTTATGTAGGTGCCTACTCTCAATTGCCTAAATATTCAGACGATTATATGAAGGCCAAGGGTGTTACAACAACATCCAACTTGCCTGAGCCAACCATCAAACCGGTTGAAGAGACAGCTTGGGATTTCATGATTCGTCAAGTTAACGAGAATCCAGGCAAGGTGACTATCTTCGCTATCGGTGGTCACACCAATGTTGCTAAGGCTATCCAAAAGGATCCTGAGTTTGCCAAGAAGGCTGCCGGCATTGTTTACATGGGTGGTGTATTTGATGTTCCAGGCGAGGCATTGCCACGTATCGAGATCAACTGGTGGTACGATCCAGAGGCTGTAGATATCTGTTTGAACGCAGGATGGAAAAAGCAACTTATTATCCCTCACGACGCTGCTGTCACATGTTTGAAGGGTAAGGATATGTATGATATGTACAAGGCAAAGAATACAACTAAGATTACACAAGCTATCGTGGATACGCTAGGTCCTATCTATGAGAACGGCCAGGAGGAGTTTTTGAAATTCTGTTGGGATCCTATCACAGTGGCTGTTTACCTTTGTCCTGACTTGATTGAGAAGGTTGAGGCTCGCGAGGTTGCTATTGAGCGTAACATGGGCTTGTCTTATGGTAGCTGTATGGCTTGGTTTGCCGGTTCGGGTCCTAAGGGAACGGCTCCTGCCGACGTTGTTTTCAAGGTTAAGCGTGACCAACTTTGGGACTTCGTTTCAGATTTGTATAGTTTGCAATAACCTATTGCGAACAAAGGCAAAAGGAAGGGTGGGTGCGATCGTTCGCACCTGCCCTTTCTTGTTGATAGTCGAATCTTATCTGAGATATGCCTTTTAGTTGCTTGGATAGGGGCGATAGATGGCCAAAAGAAAATAAGGTCGGTGCGAATCAATCACACCGACCTTATGTTTTCTGTTAGATGACTGCTTATTTCGATACATTAAATCTGAAGTGCATGATGTCACCATCTTGACAAACATAGTCTTTACCTTCTATGCCTATCTTTCCAGCTTCGCGGCATGCTGCCTCAGAACCCAATGTAACATAGTCGTCGTATTTGATAACCTCTGCGCGGATGAAACCTTTCTCGAAATCTGTATGGATGATTCCTGCGCATTGAGGAGCCTTCATGCCTCTGATGAATGTCCATGCACGAACCTCGTCCGGACCTGCAGTGAAGTAGGTTTGAAGGTCGAGAAGCCTGTAAGCAGCCTTGATTAGGCGGACGACGCCAGACTCTTTCAATCCGGCCTCTTCCAAGAACATTTGGCGCTCTTCGTAAGTCTCCAATTCAGTGATGTCGGCCTCCATGGCAGCGGCTACAATCATCATTTCGGCATTCTCCTCCTTGATGGCTTCGGCCACAGCTTGAGTATATTTGTTACCATTGACAGCGCTTGCCTCATCTACGTTACAGATGTACATCACAGGCTTGGTGGTCAACAAGAAAAGGTCTTTAACAAGCTCTTTCTCCTCCTTTGAAAGTTCTACTACACGAGCAGATTTTCCTTCCAACAGGGCAGCACGATATCTTTCCAAGATTTCGCATACAGCCTTTGCCGACTTGTCTCCGCCAGTTTGAGCTTGCTTTTGCAATTTTTGCAAACGGCTCTCTACGGTCTCAAGGTCTTTCAATTGGAGCTCAGTGTCGATGATTTCCTTGTCGCGAACAGGGTTCACGCTGCCGTCCACATGGGTTACATTCTCGTCATCGAAGCAACGCAAAACATGGAGGATAGCGTCCGTCTCACGGATGTTGGCCAAGAATTTGTTTCCGAGGCCTTCTCCCTTGCTGGCACCTTTCACGAGTCCAGCTATATCTACAATCTCCACTGTGGTTGGGATCACACGTTGAGGGTGATCTATCTCTTCGAGTTTTGTGAGTCTGTCGTCAGGCACTGTGATGACGCCGACGTTTGGTTCTATCGTACAGAACGGGAAATTTGCCGCCTGAGCTTTTGCGTTTGATAGACAGTTGAAAAGTGTGGATTTGCCTACGTTTGGCAATCCTACTATGCCACATTGTAATGCCATTTCTGCTTAATATAGTTTACTATTTCTTGAAGTTGTGAGAATTCACAACTTTCTATGCAAAAGTACATAAAAAAAACGTAATGCGGCAATTATATGATGATTTTGAATTGCCAAACAATGTTTATGCTAAACGTTGAAATCGCATTATGGTGAAAAGACAAATTAAAAATCGTTGAATCGTAAATTTAGTTTATTTTTGCAGTAAAATAGGAAGTTATGAAAATTTTGAAACAAATATTAGGCATGGTGGCTTTATTGCCATTGTTTTTTAGTGCTGTGTCTGTTAGTGCCGAAGAAACGGTCGGGAAAGACATAGTGAAGGAGGGGCTCTCATACGGTCCATTGCCGGTTGTTGCCTTCGACCAGAACAAAGGCTTTCAATATGGAGCATTGCTTAATATCTATGATTTTGGAGATGGTTCCTATTACCCTAATGTCCGTCAGAGTTGGTATATCGAGGCTTCAGCCTATACCAAGGGAAGTCAGCAGTATGTCATTTCATACGATACTAAGTATTTGATTCCTAATGTTCGATTCTCGGCGGCAACCTGTCTTTTGGTTGAGAATATGCTCGATTTCTATGGTTTCAATGGTTATGAGTCTGTATATGATAAAGATTTAGATCCGACCTTCTATCGAATGGAGCGAATAGTCCCTTATGCCAAGGCAGATTTTATTGGGAACATAGTTGACAATCGCCTATATTGGGAGGCGGGCTATCACTTTAAATGGTTTGGATTGGACAATGTCTCTTTGGAGGGAGAGGAAACTAAAGTTTTGACAGATGGAAAGACACTTTATGAAAAATATCAAGATTGGGGAGTCATTCCAGAGGATGAGGCAAAAGGGGGCAGAAGCAGTGCTTTGCGTGTAGGATTGATTTATGATAGTCGTGATTTTGAGCCAGCTCCGTCTAAAGGTATATGGGCGGAGGCGCATGCTATTCTTGCACCGAAGGCATTGGGCTCGTCAGAGTCATACTATCGTTATTCGGCCACATTCAGACAGTATCTTTCATTAGTGAGGGAGAAACTTGTTTTTGCCTATCGTTTGAATTATCAAGGCACGATTGGAGAGGATGCTCCGTTCTACGTTTTGCCTTACTACACCTATGTGGGCCCAGGCTACGACCGTGATGGTTTTGGCGGCTATCGAACCACGAGGGGTGTTTTGCGCAACAGGGTGCAGGCCTTGGATGTAGCGATGTTCAATGCAGAAATGCGATGGAAATTCTATCGCACGCACGTTTTCAATCAAAACCTCTATTTGGCGTTGAATGGCTTTGTAGATGGCACGTCGGCCATTCGCGATTATGACATATCCTATCGAGGAGAGGATAATGCTGCGGAGCGAGCCTTATATGATAGTTTTGTAAACGTAGATGATGAGAAGTTCCATCTCTCGGCCGGTGGTGGTTTGCGAATTGGCATCAACCAAAATTTCATCATAGCCATCGACTACGGTGTTCCGTTCGACAAACGCGACGGCGGCGGAAGTTTGTATATCAATACGGGATTCTTGTTCTAGGTGTGGCCCACGCTGGTAGGACGTTAATCAAGGTCGTCAACAAACCCCGTCAGGGGTTAAACATGGGCAGACGACAAACCCCGTCAGGGGTTAAACGTGGGTAGGGTTAAACGTGGGTAGATGATAATCAACGACCCAGCAAACCCCGTCAGGGGTTAAACACGGGTAGGGATTAAACCAATGGATGTGCACGAACGAAAATTTTTATATCTTTGCAATATCGCCCACCGCTCCCAAGGCGTGAACCGACAACAAACCGAGCGCAATCAAGCATGCTTGAATTGCCGAGGTGCGAAGGAGGAAGACCGATGGTCAAAAAGGTTGGAGCAAGTGAGGTATGAGTATGTATAATTTACGAGACATAGTAGAATATATGGTTATGTTGATTGGCTCGTTTGCTAAGAGATATAACATTAGTTGTCAGGAGGCTCAGTCTTATCTGAGTCGCTATGGCGCTTTAGATTTGATTCAGTCTCATTATGGCATTATGCATACGCAACGATTTGAAGATATGGTGGATGGATTGTCTGCTTTCTGTAAAAGGAAGGGAGGTGATTTGTGAAACTGTATCATGGTTCCAATATGGTCGTTGACAAGATAGACTAGTCTTATTCCAAACCTAATAAAGATTTTGGGAAGGCGTTCTATTTATCTGATGCTTATGCTTAGGCCGAGGAGATGGCTAAATTGAAAACTGTTTTCCTTGGAGGGGATCCTGTTGTTATGACTTTTGACTTTGATGAGTCACTGGTAACTGACGGAACATTACGATTCAAAAGTTTCGAAAGCTATTCCGAGGATTGGGCTCGTTTTATTTATGACCATAGAAATGATGAGCAAGGACGAACATTGCACGACTTTGATGTTGTGTATGGTCCAATAGCCAATGATAGAGTTGGTGCCCAAATCAACAATTTCAGGAATGGTTACATATCTTTTGAAACATTCTTGGAACGAATAAAATACATGAGAGGCATAACTTTTCAATATGCCTTTTGTACGGAGTTGGCAATATCGAAATTGGTAAGGATATGAATGTAACGAAGCAAGAGTTTGATTTTATGGTTCAATCGCTCACAACCGATTTGATTACCATTCTGACAGAGAAGGATCATCTTTCTGTTAGCAAGGCTTTTGATGTTTTGTATCAGTCAAATACCTTTGCCAAACTTTGCGATGCAAATACAGGTTTGTATTATCAGTCTGCAAGGTATGTTTATAGTTATCTTGTAGAAGAGAAGAAAGAAATGATTGACCAAGCATTGGCTTGTTGATTATAAGCGCCCACTGCTCCCAAGGCGGAAGACCGAAGGTCAAAACTGTAGGAACAACGACATAAATAAAAGGCGTCATTGGCGCATTGAGTTAGAAGTTTGTTTTGTTTTATTATTTAATCCTGTTTGTATGAAATCAAAAGAGATTAAGAATTTATTCGAGAAGTTTGAATCCATTGCTTGTGTATATGAAGACGTGTAGCGTTTCGTGAAGTTGTTGACTATAGGTTGGCACGTTATACATGTTGTATTTGTTTTATTTGTAAAATATTTGAAGTTATGCCTAATACATACACCCAAATACATATTCATTGTGTTTTTGCAGTGAAACATAGGGAAGCGTTGATAGAAAAAAGCTTTCAAGAGAAGTTATATGGTTATATTAGTGGAATTGTTCAGTCAAGGGGAAACAAAATGTTAGCCATTGGCGGAACGTCGAATCATGTTCATGTGTTTTTCGGATTTAGAGCGAGTGAGAGTTTGTCGGATTTGATGAAAGAAGTAAAACGATGTTCTTCTCAGTGGATCAATCAGAATAGAATGTCTCGTTTCCATTTTGAGTGGCAGGAAGGCTATGGAGCCTTTTCGTATAGCAAATCGCATGTTGATTCGGTGATTGATTATATAAAGGGGCAAGAGGAGCATCATAAGAAACGTACGTTTCGAGAAGAATATTTGCGGACGTTGAAAGATTTTGGTGTGGAATATGACGAGCGGTATTTGTTGGAAGATGTATGAATGATACGTTACCCACGTGAGACGCCTAACGGTGTGGTTGGGTCGATGAGGTTTGGTTGGTGATTTATCCCCTACGGGGAAACGTGTCATGTCCTTCATTTTGTTGCTACCCACGTGAGACGCCTAACGGCGTGGTCCGGTCGAGGATGTTTGTCGGTTGATGTTTATCCCCTACGGGGAAACGTGTCACGTCCTTCATTTTGTTGTTACCCACGTGAGACACCTAACGGTGTGGTTCGGTCGATGATGTTTGTCGGGTGATTTAACCCCTACGGGGAAACGTGTCACGTCCTTCATTTTGTTGCTACCCACGTGAGACACCTAACGGCGTGGTTCGGACGATGATGTTTGGTTGGTGATTTAACCCCTACGGGGAAACGTGTCATGTCCTTCATTTTGTTGCTACCCACGTTTGACGCCTAACGGCGTGGTTTGGTCGACGACGGTTGGCTGGTGAATTAACATTGCGCTTATTGGTGTTGCTGACAATCCCGTTAGGGATTAAACGTGGGTAGAACAAGCGGTGAATTGACCCCATTATCCCGTTAGGGATTAAACGAGGTGTGTTTTTGTCAAATTTTATTATCTTTGCAATCCGCCCACCGCTCCCAAGGCGTAAAACTGTTGGAGCAACGACATAAATAAAAGGCGTCATCAACGCTTTGTTCTTGGTAATTCCAAACTACCACAAAGGAAATTGCTATCGAGGACACTGCAGAGAGGATGCCACGGATGAGTTGTATAAGCTTAGTCCGTAGTGTGTCCGAGGGTATCTTGTACCCTCATGGCACACTCTACGGGTGTTTATATACTACTCGGCGTGGGTATCTTGTATCTGCTCGTCTATTGTATAGGGTTTTCTCAGGACCTCGAATTCGGACGAGTTTGGTGCAAATGCCCACGCTTTTTGTTTTGTGTTGCAAGAGAATCATAGAAATCTGTCCGTATAAGGGTATTGACGGACAATAGTTATTTCAACGAATGCCCAAGATTACTGGTTACATTCTTGATACTCCACTACAGACGTGGAGCATAGCCGGTGGAAATGGGACGCGTTCCTTGCTGGCCGATGAGATTGAGCACGCGAAGATGAAGCAATCCCGCTTCGTTATCGTGGAGAATTCTCGTGGCCTTCAGAAATCAACCGCCTTGCAACCGGCATTGGACACCCTCAACCGAGCAGGTTACGCACCCATCGTGCTGGAAACAGGCAACAAAACCCTTGTCATAGGACAAAAGAAATAACTCATACATAGGCTGCTATCCCTATAGGTAGCAAACTCGACAGAGAGTAAGACATCATTCTCTAACTGCGCAGATCTGGACAATCTAACAAGAATTCTTGGAGAAGTTTTGATGCATCGCTGTCCCGTTGTGAAAAGAATTACTAATCACAGCGTGGATGGCTATTGCATGAACTCCAAGAAGCTTGTCCAGAGCTGCGCAGTTTTTGTGTTTTAGCCTCCACGCTTTTAACTATAAAGCGTGAAGTGAAGGGAAAAATAAGAGTCTTTGAAGGCTTTGCCGGTTATGGAGGGGCTTCATTTGGATTAAAACGACTGAAAGAGAATATTCCAGAAATTGAGTGTGAAGTTATTGGCTATTCTGAATTCGACAAGTTTGCCTCAAAACTTTTTGATGCTAATCACAAAGATGCAAACGGCAACCCATTCAAAAATTGGGGTGATATAACTAAAATCGATCCAAATGAATTGCCTGACTTTGATATGTTCATGGGGGGATTCCCTTGCCAACCATTTTCGTCAGCTGGAATGCAAATGGGAATAGAGGATCCATATGGACGAGGTGCGATGTTAGGGCATATTATAAGAATATGCAAGGTTAAGAAGCCTAAGTACTTATTCCTTGAAAACGTGAAAGGATTTACGCATGGCAAGTTCCAGCCAATACACGATCAATTAGTAAAGGATTTAAGAGAAATGGGCTATGGAGAGAATCCTCTTCATAAGGCTGTCCTTAACACAAAGGATTATGGTATTCCACAAAATCGAGAACGACTCTGGATGTTTGCTCGTTTAGGTGGGCTCCCAGAAGGTTTTTCAATGACACCAGAGAAACAAGAAAACGACATGCGTCTCGGTGATTTCCTCGATTATAATCCGGAACCGTACCTATATCTTTCTAATGCTCAAATTGCACATTTAAAAGAGAAACATCATATTGATTCATTCATTGTTGATGCTCCACTTTGTTTTGACGTTTACAATAAAAAAATAAAAAAAGACGGATTTAGCATAACTATTACTCAGCCCGAACATAATAGTTTGCGTGTAATAGAAGTTCCAAAAAATGATGGAAAAGAAATCGTTCGTAAAATGTCCATTCATGAACAATTCCGTCTTATGGGCTTCCGCATTTCTAGAGATTTGAAAGACGTAGAGATTGATTTCGATGGACAATCTTATTCTCAACTTTCAAAGAGAGCAGGCAATGGATGGGATGTCAATCTAGTCGGAATATTATTAACGCATATATTTAGACAGTTATGAATATAGATCTAGGCTCTTTGGCTTTTGGGTCATACCTAGAAGAAGGCACAGGAACGCCTTCTTGGGGAACGGCTTTGGGACAATCTCGTCCAGAGTACTATATCACTCGTGAAGGGGCTGATGAATTACTTGTTGGTATGTTATATTCATCAGTACCTCTCGATGAAGTTAGCCTGCCTCTTGGAAAAGGAGGCAAAGTGTTTTCTTGCGATGAAGCCGGTACAATTCAACTTGCTTCAGTATTTCATAAAGTCTATGTAAATGGCTTAAAAGTTCCTTATCCTTTCATTATCGTACTTCAAAAGGAAGATTCTGAAAGCCATAATGGTAGAAGAGGTATCAAATATACAGATAAAGCAACTTATAAGGATGGCGAAACGACTTATACCAATGCAAGGTTTTTTGAAATAGTACGCAGTCTGTTTGGCTTAGCAGATAATGCTTGTTGGTTTGTTTATGATATTTCTGTACAGAATTATGAAGAATTGTATCTTAAAGCTGTATTTGTAAATAAAGAGGAAAGTGAAGAGTATGTAAATTCACGAGGAAGAAGTGAGGAATGGACAAAGCTTATTGAGGAGTCTGGTGATTCATATGCCAAGATCTATAGTCATTCTATTAGTGTGACAACAGATTTAGAATCATCCCCCTATCGCCCTTACCTCACCGCCCTCCGTACCAAGCCATTCCTTCTTCTCGCAGGAATTTCAGGAACGGGTAAGAGCCGAATTGTGAGGGAGTTGGCTCGTGCGTGCTGGCAACCTACAGATGATGAATACAAGGCTCATAAGCCTCGCAATTTTGAAATGGTACAGGTGAAGCCTAACTGGCATGATAGTTCGGAGTTGATAGGCTATGTGAGCCGTATTGGCGAGAAGCCTGAGTTTGTAGCGGGAGATTTCTTGAAGTTCGTGGCTAAGGCGTGGAGCGAACCTACAGTGCCTTATTTCCTCTGCTTGGACGAAATGAATCTGGCTCCTGTGGAACAGTATTTTGCTGAATATCTTTCGGTTATTGAGAGTCGTAAACTGGAGGATGGGAAGATAGTGACGGACCCATTGTTGAAGAAAGAGGTGCAAGAGTGGTATCTTACTTTGGTGAGTACGCTAACGAATGATGAAAATCTTCATGAGCAATTTTTGAATGAAGGCATCTCCATCCCGCAAAACCTCTTTGTGGTCGGTACTGTCAATATGGATGAGACAACGTTTAGTTTTAGTCGCAAGGTACTTGACCGTGCTATGACTATCGAGATGAACGAAGTGGATTTGAATGGTGGTTTGGAAGAAAATGCAGCCAGCGAGTTTGGGTATATAGGTCCTAAAGACGAAGAACCAAGTGTCCTCATTCCGTTCGCAGTAGAGGGTAAGGATGTCTATTCAGCCAATAAAGACTTGTGTGACAAGGTGATAGAATATCTACAAGCGGTAAATGCTGTACTCGACAAGACACCTTTCAAGATAGCCTACCGAACTCGTAACGAGTTCTTGGTCTATGCCGTGTGCCGTGGTGAAGAATACTTGAACAATGCTCTCGATGAGATGACCTCTATGAAGATATTGAGTCGTATTGAGGGTGATGCGGATAAAACAGAACGGGTATTGAATGATTTGGATGATCTTTTGAAAAAGGCGTTTGAAGGTATGGAAAAGAGCGATTCTCTTGCAAAGATTGATGAGATGAAGGAGAAGTTGAAACGTACGCAATATACATCGTTTTGGAGTTAGTAATTAATTGAGAATAAATTGTTTACATGATTCTATTACGAGAATTTGAATTTTTTTCAGTTTTGCGTAATAGAATCGTGTTGTTATGAAGTTATAATGGCTTTTGAATAGTTAACTTATGGATTTACTTACCATCAAACATACTGATTTCAAACTCTACATTGAGTGTGGAAAGTTCGATGCCATCTATGGCAAGGCAAAGGGAAACATTCAAGAGGAGAATCTTACCTCACGCTACACCTGGAGCGATGGGGTGGAGTCAGTGTCGTTGGATGGAGTGGGTGAAATTACGCAAGGACAATCCGCAAAGGCGATGTTTTTCGACAATGCGGACTATTCGGTGTGGGTGGATTTTGAAGAGGGAATAAAAAATGTTCGGTATCTCTCTGCACGAGTTGACGACAATGAACATTTTAAGTTTAGACATAGTGTGCTGTCGGGATTCCTCAATTATGGCAATGACGTAGGACTGAGCGAGATTCGCTTCTCGTATGAGTTAAAAGGTGAGCAAAAAGAATTTTTCTTTGGCTATGAAGTGCTCTCCACCAAGTTAGACTATCACTCTCATTGGAAGAAAATCATTGCCGATATTGAGGAGGAATATCGTATGTTGTCGCTTGATTATTTGCGACGCACTTGCCATAGTTTCAGCGAAGGTTCGGGAGATAGTTTTGATTTGATATGGTGGAATGTTTTTCAAAGTGTGCAAGCTCAATTTATTGGTGTGTGCAAAAACATAATAGAACGTCCTCGCCATCGGTTGCGGGCGCATCAGGAGTATAAACGAGCAGACAAAATCCGAAGATTCACGCCTCAGTTAGAGCAAGAGTTTGCCGAACATAGGCGGGAGTCTGGACATTTGTATGTAGTGCAAGAACAGGAGAATTCTAACAATACGTTCGAAAATCGGTTCTTGAAACATACGTTGCATTTTATTGCAAAGAAGTTCGATGATCTACTGCAGAGGGTGAATCGATTCAATCAGTTGTCAGATAACCAGCGAGATGAATTTGAAAAACAGGGAAAGCAACTGAGCCATTTGATGAAAAATCCCTTCTTTCGCACCGTAGGTAAGTTCGAAGGTCTGAGACAAGAATCCCTAATATTGCAAAACGACACCAATTATTCTAAAATCTATAGAACAAGCATATTGTTGCGTAAGTCGTTCTCTCTCAATGAGGGAATGTATCGAATGGAAACCAAGGATATTGCGACGCTTTATGAAATATGGTGTTTCATCCAAGTTTCACGTATTGTGAAAAAGTTGATGGGTGACGAAGTGAAAATGTCGCACCCTAATCGTATGGAGATGAGTAGTTCATTTGTTTATGAATTGGGTAAGGGAGAACATTCTCGCATTTTGTTCGAAAAAGGTAATGTGCAGTTAGCGGAGCTTATCTATAATCCGAAAAACGATCAGGATACTCATTATGGAGAAGATTCATTGTCTATTCAAAATTTAGTTTCTCCTACTGTGCCGCAGAAACCGGACATTGTTTTGCAGTTGACGAAAAACGACATAGACAGTGGCATGAAGATGACATATTTGTTTGATGCGAAGTATAGGATTGCAGGTAAAGAACAGGGGGCAGATATTCCTCCGGATGATGCTATCAATCAGATGCATCGCTATAGAGATGCTATCTACTATAAACAAAGTGATGATCGATTGCGAAAAGAGGTTATCGGAGGCTATATCCTTTTCCCTGGAGCAGGAGAGAAGACAAAAATAGAACAATCTAAATATTATAAGTCGATTGGAGAAGTCAATATTGGTGCGTTTCCTTTACGTCCTGATGATGGCGAAAGCAAAGATCTTTTGGTCGAGTTTATTGACGGATTGTTGAGTAAACAGGCTTCTACCATAGTTCGAGAAGTCATACCGCAAAAAGGAACGGAGATTGCAGTACATGATAGGGTCTTGGTAGGTTTCGTGAAACGAGATGTTGAAAAGTTTGAAAAAGGCGAGGCAAACATCTATTACACAGGCCCTAAGTTCCCAACTACAATTCCGTTGGACAATCTGCATCTATTTGCTCCGTACATAAAAGAGAAAGGCATTCGTGATGTCTATGAAATTAAGAAAATTCGCACTATCACGAGTAGTGAAGCGAAGGGAGAGGAAGCGGGAGACGATTTGCGTTTGGCTTTTGAATTGGGCAAACGTATAAGAACCTTTGACTCGTATAAACCGCATGATTTGACGATTTCCTATACTTTTAGCGATACGCTTCTGTCTGAACTGTAATTCCTCGAATCTGATGTTGCTGAAAAGGTGGACGAAGTGTATTGTTTGAGCTGAAATATACGCATAAAACAGTGGATGCTCCATAAAAAGGTGGTCTTAGTCCACCTTTTTGAATGTAAAATAGTGTTTGTTTGAATTACCTTTTCAAATAAACGGAAGTAAGATTAAGATATGAAGTATTCAACTTTAATCCTCATCCCTTTCAATGAATGGCAATTCAAGGTATTTCCCATCTCGATGAGGGATCTTCTTGGCGTAGTTATATTTATGTAAATCTCTCAAATAATGTATTTCTTTTCGGTCTGTTTTCTCTTTAGAGGCTTTTGTTAGTGATGGAAAGTCTGTTGAGAAGCAGCGCAAACTGATATAATAATCGTCCCCATCAAAAAAGAGTTCAATAGTATCTTTAGGAATGTCATCATTAAAGCCTTGGGTAAGTTGCAACAGATTACTACTTTCACTAAAGACGTAAAGAGGATAATAATCATAATAATGAGTTTGTCGATTTTCTAATATGAATAGTGCTGAATCCACAAAAAGCTTATAATATCGATAAAAGGAGTCCCTTGGTTCTGTGTCGCCAATATAAAATGTCTTGAAAATTTCATACAAACCATTCCATTTAGCATCCACCTTCTCGATTCCAATGTTTTGGTAAATAGTGTCGATCCCGAAATTGTAGGTTTTGTAGCGGGATCTGTCGTTGGTGTAGATACCATTTCCCTCTTCGTACCAATAACTTGGGACTTTCCACCGGCAACAATTTTCGTCGATGAGGGTTGCCTCATAGCAATATTTTTCATCGTTTGCTATAACCTCTATAATACGTTTATCGTTACTCTTTTGGTCTTTACAAATCAGTCGTACATCGTAATCCATATCATCATAACAAAATATAGTATCGTTCGAAACGACAATATACTTGTAGGGGTGAACGGTGGTGTCATTACCTTCGATGTGTAGTTGCCACCATTCGTCTGGGAACTCATTTGCAGAATGTACGATGGTCGGACTTGCCTCATTCTTTGCATATTCTTCTCCTGATTGTGACTGCGAACATTCTTTGTTTGAGTCGTTACAACTTATTGACAATAAGACGATTCCGATAAGTGCTATAAGTTCCTTTAATCGCATAGTATTTTTAATTTATTCATCGGCAATAACCTCTTTCCAAAGCGTTTCGTCCCATCAATCCTCCTCATCCCTTTCAATGAATGGCAATTCAAGGTATTCCCCATCTCGATGAGGGATTTTCTTGGCGTATTGGTATTTAAATTTATCCCTTAAAAAGTATATATATTCCCGATAAACTTGCTTTTTGGAAAATTTTGTCAAGGAAGGGATGTCACTTGTAAAGAATTGACAATCAACATAATAGTCTTCTCCGTCAAAAAGAACTTCGAGACAAGTGTCTTTTGGAACACCGTCATTAAAACCTTGGGTGAATTGTAACCTATTTTCACTTTCATTAAACACATAAAGAGAGAAAAGGTCATCATAATAAGGATGGCGATTTTCGAATACAAAAAGTGCCGAATCAATAAAAACCCTATAATACCGATCGTAGGTGTCTTTAGGCTCTGTATCATTAATATAGATGGTTTTCATAAATTCGTATGCGCCCCACCATTTAGCCTCCACCTTCTCGATTCCAATGTTTTGGTAAATGGTGTCGATCCCGAAATTGTAGGTTTTGTAGCGGGATCTGTCGTTGGTGTAGATACCATTTCCCTCTTCGTACCAATAACTTGGGACTTTCCACCGGCAACAATTTTCGTCGATGAGGGTTGCCTCATAGCAATATTTTTCATCGTTTGCTATAACCTCTATAATACGTTTATCGTTACTCTTTTGGTCTTTACAAATCAGTCGTACATCGTAATCCATATCATCATAACAAAATATAGTATCGTTCGAAACGACAATATACTTGTAGGGGTGAACGGTGGTGTCATTACCTTCGATGTGTAGTTGCCACCATTCGTCTGGGAACTCATTTGCAGAATGTACGATGGTCGGACTTGCCTCATTCTTTGCATATTCTTCTCCTGATTGTGACTGCGAACATTCTTTGTTTGAGTCGTTACAACTTATTGACAATAAGACGACTCCGACAAGTGTTGTAAATTTCTTTAGTAGCTGCATAGCATTTCTAAATTATTCATCTGCATGAGGGTATTCAAAATCCCATGGGGCAAGAACACCTTTGTCATTATAGAAACGAGGGTCGTTCTTTATGGAAGCGAGGAGTTGTTGCATGTTGGGCAGGCCATATCCGTTGTTTCTTTCGATTTCATAAAACACTTCGTGGCTACGGAAGATGACATTCCAAAAGCTATTGGGGATATCCACACCGATGGCATGCATGCGCACATCGCCATAATCAATATTTCCGTCTATGAATTTTAAATAGACAGGATAGATGTAGTTGGTGATGTGGGCGATGACCTCGCAACTCTCCTTAAATGTTAACTCTCGGGAGAACGTGAGTTCTTCTCCATGAGAGGGAACATGTTCCTCGTTGTCCTCATCGTTGTTATCTTTAAATGTCGGATAATAATCGTATATAGCAGGCGGAGCATATTTATATAGTTCATTTTCAGCCCAATAAAAATATTCAGAATTTTCAGCCGTAGAAAGTTCTTCCATTGTTTTCAGCAGGCCATCCATGATTTTTATTCTTCCTTCGGGATAGAAGTGAACCACAGAGAAAGGTTGGTCATGTAGCGAATAGTTGAATCCATCTATGATATCGCCCAAAAGCGCTTTGTTGAGTTCCATGTCGCCATCGTATCCAAAATTCGTAATCAAATGAGTCATGAAGTAGATGTCGTTCTTGAGCAACCAAACTCTTGAGGCCTTGCTCTCGTTGAAGATGTAGTTGTTCCAATGATAGTAGAGGTCGATATTGGATATGCTTATATCTTCATTGCAACAAGTGAAGTTTGCCCAGGTGGAGTCGCTGAGGGAGGCTTTGGGGATATAATTATCGTTATCGTCAAACCAAATGCGTACCAAGCTATTATGCATGATAGTTTTTGCGGATCTTGAGATCCAGAAATTTTCAAAATCCTCTGGTTGAGCTACAATGACAGTGTTTATACTAAAATCGCGCCATAGCATATCTTTGGGGAAGTCTCTAACTTCATCATAACCAAAGACTTCCTTTAGTCGTCTATCGAATTTTTCGTCAGATATCAGCAGATTTCTAAGGTTGTAGTATTGTGAACTCAATTCTATTTTTGCATCAAATTCTTTAGCCGTAAAAACATCTTTTGAATAATATGGGACTTCATTGTTAACCGTTGTGTCGTATCTAAGTTGGATGTACTTTTGTATGAGGCTTTGTTGAGCAGCGGTCAAACTATTTCTTTCCGATTCTACCTTTGTGGTTGTCATTGTTATTTCATTTTGGTTCTCTTTTACTTTTTTTTTCTCTTCTGCGCAGTTGCAGCAGCCAATAACTATTAGCAGTGTGTAAATTAGTTTATCCATTTTAAATATATCTTTCGTAGTATTTATTTCCTAAATGAATGTGGTGTTCGTGGCTTTCTTCATTTTTGGTTCCTGCAACCTTTTCGTGCGTAAAATTATTGACAAAACACCATTTTCTGGCAATTCTCACAAAACTCTCCAAATGAGCAATGAATTTTGCTTTGTCGCCATTAAAACATTGTTGAATGGTATCGTTCCAAAAACGAACGGGATGCTGAGTTCCATTCGGATATCTAACATCAATTTCATTTCCCGACCGGTGGCCTTTATGCGAATTGTCTATCGAATAAACCGTAATGTCATCATAAAAGTATTTTTCATCATGGCCATTGAGTGGCAGGGAGTAGAACAGTCCTAACAAGCAGCCGCATGTGGTTTCGCTGACAAAATTGTCTCCGCCGCTGTCTCTATGCCCATACCTTCCCCAATTGGGTCCGCTTTCTGGGAATGGCATCAGCTTTATGCCTCGTTTGGGCAACATTACTTGAGTAAAATGATAATCTTCACAAACCTTCTTACCATAGTTGTAAATCTTGTAAATAAATTCATCACTTTGCTCATTCTCTTGGTATTTGTACAATGAGAATTTGTCTAAATCTATGCGATAGATGTTGACTTTATCCTCGCTTTCTGTGAATTCTTCATCCCAATTACATTGGCTAGTTTGGAACACTTTGTAAAATTCATTGAAATAGTCCTGCTTCTTGTCGTAATTGCTTTTCCCAGTGTCTTTGTCTTTTTTATGTTCCGTACCGACTATTTTGTTTACAAAATATTCATTTTTTTGCCCATTAGCGATGAAATACATATTTTCTACGCCATTCTTATCTTTCCTAAATTTTCTGAGATGAATTTTTCTTCTGGCGAGATAGGCCATTGAGGCAATGGTAGAGAGCTCTACGTTGTTGCTCAAATTGTCAGCCCCTCCAAGATATATCTTCTTGCCTATGAATGCTGCTATGGCTTTTTCCGTACCTTCATATACTCCTTTCCCTGTGAGTTGGATCATTCCTCCGCCCCTATATTTCCAGCCATCATTGCTGCCAATTTCCTTGCTATTGTTGTTTATTCCGAAATAGACGAAATTGGCAATTGCCTTCATTCTGGCGTTTTCGTCTTTTATATTATAAATTTTGTCCAATTTATCTTTTACGCCATCCAAATACAAAGGTTTCCCATCGACGCCTTTAATAGTAACAACTTTATTATTCTCATCTATAGTGGTATGGAATACCCTGTCTCGGAAAATTTCTTCCAATCGTGCTCTACTGTAATTCACATTTTCAGCTTTACATTTTAGGTTTTCCCCCGATTCTACTGATATTTGAGCGAAATAGTGAGCTTTCATCCAACAGGTGTTCATATAGAATTGGTCCATATATTGGGTGTATGTTTCGCAAATAGTCCTGAGACGTTGCTTTGTCTCTGCGTCTTGGTTGAATCTTGCTACCGTCATCACCTTTTTCAACATCTCTTCTGCTTCTTCGTTGCATCGCGGGCATTCTCCGCTTCTTAGTGTTCTTCCTTCGCCATGTTTCAATTCTTCTCCAATGACCGTAAGGGCTTGACCTGCGAGTGCATCGTTCAAATCTCCCTCATTATCAGGTATATACTTCAATTGCCAAAAATAATTGCAATTCAATTTCTTGACGCTATCTTCATTAATTTCGATCTTGAAATCGTCGCCGATTTTTTGTGCCGGATAGGCGAGGAGCAGCGACAATTCCTCCGTAATGGGGTTGTGATAGACTACTTTAAAATAGAAGAGGCGAGGGATTCTTGGCGTTTCTGCGTTGTGGTCGTCTTCCTTGATGATGTTTTCTGGAATGACAATTTCCACTCGTCCGTCGTCATTAGGTTGTGGAATTTCGCTTTTCCAAATGAGCGTGTCTTTTAGGTCGTCAGAACTGTTATTTTCCACAAGCAATATTGTGCTGTTTTCTCTCTTATTCTTGCTGAAATTGTGCAGGTACAAAACAATTTTTGCCTCTGTTCCATAGCGAAGAATGGACTTTTGAGGGTTGCCTGAATTTCCTGCAAAGAAGCCGTTGATATATACTTTCTCGCTGATAATTAGTTTCTTTGCTTTAGTGTAGAAGAAATGTCCATTATGTTTTTCATCGTTGAGGCCGCTTACATGGTAAGGTAGGTTGACGAAGGCACACGAAAGGGTGATGTCGTCTGTCCGATCGGTGATTTCATAACCCATCAGTTCGACATTGATGTAACCTTTTTCGTCGAATTTCACTTCGTTAAGCACTTCGGTTTCCAATTTTGTGCCCGTGCGTTCATCCCATAATTCTAATCGAATTTCCGACCGTTCTTTCTCTGTTAAATGCTTGAAAGCTGGGATATTAATCAGTAGGTTGAACTTTGTGCTGAAACCCACTTGTTTGATGTGATGCCGTTCAGAATCGAAAAATCCCCATTCGCCGACATTGATGTCGTACACCTCAAACTCTTCTGTAATGATTTCTGTGTTTCCCATTTTTAGAGAGAGGTTTTGTCGTCCTGCAGTATCAAAAACGAAAGATCTCTTTCCGTTTTCCATTAGAAACTCTTCTCCATTCAGTGAGCCTAAGATTTCACCGTCTGCTGATGGGATATAGTCTGGATAGAGGCACTCCAAGTTCATGTTGTAGGTCATACCTATATAAGCCTCATCTGCGTCCAACCATATTTTCTTTATTCTGTTCTTTTTAACCTCACATTCAAAGCTCCATTTTTTTGCAGTTTCAATGTCTCTGTTTCTCTTTCCTTCGAAGATGAAGTTGGAGTCGTTCACATAGGCCTCAACACGAAGTTTATACTCTTTTTTCTCGGAATTGATAATCAGTTTATCGCCAGTTTTGGTCATCTTTGCTGGTTCGGATGGCTCTTGTGTGGCGTTACTCTTATTTTTTTCAGCCGTCGTTTTGCTCTTTGGGGGAATCACTTCTCCCCAATTCCACACTATCTTGGAACCGTCAATTTTGTTTTTCCCATTATTCGTTACTGCTCTGAATTGGAGAGATGCGCCTGGACGAATATAAAGTGGTTTCTCCGTTCCCCCACTTGAGGCGTTAACATCTAAATAGTCGGAGATGCAGTGAATTAGCAAACTTCCGATGCCGAGCGTCTTGGGCCTCATGAAGGTGCATACGTTCATTTGGTTCAACTCGAAACGGATTCTATAGTCGCCTGTGTTGAAAGGGGGTTTTAGTTTGAAAATCTTTGTCTTCGGGTCGAAAGAGTAAAGGGAGGTTTCCACCTCCGAATTAAGCATATAGTCGATACAGAAGTGGTTAAGATGGACTGTCAAATATTCATCGTCTTTTACCTCAAAGATGGTATCTACTTTGATTTCAAGTGGTTCGTTGGGGCGGACAATGACGGCTGAGCTAGTGTATTTTGTTATTTTCTGAAAATTTTCAGTAAGCAAGAAGATGGGTGTTTTGGCGTTGCTCAAATCATATCTTTCAATAGTGGGAAGTTTGATTTCTTCCTTGTTTCCGAGTGGCGTCAAGCCGATAATGTCGTTGGAGCAAACTATGATCTCCTTACAGCACTTAGCATCTAAAGGCAGTTTTTCGGTCTTTACTACCCAATCGTTGGCTGCGAGATTTTTTTGCATCTGATAATACAAATTCAATGATTTGAAGTTGTTTCCGTTGCCGACTGCCTCAATGTAGTACTTGCCAGATTTTTTCAGCTTGATGCTGAAAGGCGAGCCTACTTTAGGGTATATTTTCAGATTTTTGACAACAGTGATTTTCGTTTGTTTCTTCTTGGTCTTCTCTTGCTCTGAAATCATCTCCTCTTTTTGAAAGACGATCCAGCTGATGGGTTGTCCTTTGAGGTTTGTCTTGGAGTTTGTCTTTGCTTCGAGGATAAGAATTTCGCTAGGGCGAATATGTTTGGGGTTCTTTTCGCGAGGTGTAGGGATGAAAGTCCGTCCAATTTGATTAGTTCGGTACAATTCTATGGCAGAGATGCCGAATGTTGTATCCTTGCCTTTAGGTTTTTCGCTCTTTTTCTCCTCAAAATCGGATAATGACAATAGGCTGTTGAGGGCTATGGCTGCGTCAGGCTCAAAATTAGCGAAGTCAGTAGCGGTGACGCCCATCACTTGACCGTGGAAGAGGCAGGAAATCTCGCCGCCTTGGGGCGCAAAGGCAGAGCAATACATTTTGCTGCTATCCAAAACGATTTTGTCAATGTAACAGGTTTCGCTGTCCCATTTCCCATTGGCATATTCGCAAGGCTGCCCTGCTTGTTTCTTAGGACTCAGTAGGCAAGTACCGAACGTAAGAGCAGGGGTTTGAAATGTGGTGTCGTCAACTGTGGCGACTTTTTTATTTTGTACAAAAAGTTTGTTGTTGTTTGTCACAACAATTGAGCTGGGCACGGCTCCTTGATTACACATGTAAAGGGCTCCATCCAAAACTATATGGCTGCCACTCAGATCATTTTTCTTAGACATGAAGACTATTTTAGTCGAGAGCATAAACTAATCATTTGCAAAACAGACCAAATGATTACTGCAAACTTGTTATCAAAAAACGCAATACTTATATTACTAAAAGAAACTTTTAATATATCTGCAAATATATATTGAAAATGTGAATTTTGAAAATGTTTGTGTGGATACTTGTTGGATTTTTTGAAAATATCAGAAATGATAGATTTTCACAAAAGGCAAAAGAGGCATTGAACGCCTATGGGTTCAATGCCTCTTTTGCTCTCATATCTCGAAGCATGTCTAATGCTTCGTTTTCACATTTTTCCATGATTTCTCGTTCGCCCGGGCCTTTGTCATTAATTCCGCAAAGGTGGAGGATGCCATGGATGATGACACGGTGGAGTTCGGTTTCATACGTTGCTCCGAATTTTTCAGCATTGGTCGCCACGGTGTCGAGGCTGATGAAAAGGTCTCCCGAAATCTTTTTCGCTTCCGTATAGTCGAAAGTGATAATGTCTGTGTAGTAGTCGTGCTCAAGATATTGTTTGTTTACCTCCAGGATGTGTTCGTCGGAACAAAAGATGTAGGAGATTTCGCCTACTTTGTATCCGTGGTGAGCGGCAACTATTTTCACCCAAGCTGTGATTTCTCTCTTTTTAATCTTGGGCATTTTAACGTCTTCTGCGAAATATGTTATCATAATTCTGTTTTAGTGAAAGAAAAAGTATCCTATGAAAATGGCGGCTATCACGCCTCCTAAATCGGCCACCAGTCCAGCGGTGGCGGCGTATCTTGTCTTACGGATGCCTACCGATCCGAAGTAGAGGGCTATCACGTAGAAAGTTGTGTCGGCAGCGCCTTGGAAAAGACAGGAGAGCCTTCCCACGAATGAATCCGCACCATGCGTCATCATGGTTTCCAACATCATGCCTTTGGCCCCGCTACCGCTTAATGGCTTCATGACGGCTGTGGGCAGTGCTTCCACAAAGTCGGTATTGATTGACAAAAGTGAGAATGTCCAGCGAATGGCACCTGTCAGGTAGTCCATCGCCCCTGAGGCACGGAAAACGCCGATGGCAACCAGCATGGCAACCAAGTAGGGCATCACCTTTACTGAGGTTTCAAAGCCCATTTTAGCCCCCTCTATGAATGATTCGTAAACATTGATGCGTTTGTATGCTCCTGCACATACAAAGGCCGCTATGACGCTGAAAAGAATAGCGTTGCTGCCTATTTTGGAAATATGCTCCAATTCTGTATTGCTGAGTCCGGAGAGGAAATACATGGCGATGCCTAAGAAGGCAGCAATACCACCAATCCAACCAATGATAACGGGGTTGAGTAGGTTGATCTTCTGTTTGATGCCGACGAAAATGATAGCGGTCAGCGTTGAGAAGAAAGTGGATAACAAGAGCGGTATGAATATATCGGTAGGGTTAGCTGCTCCTAACTGGGCACGTTGAGCCATGATGGTAATAGGGATGAGTGTTAGCCCTGATGTGTTGAGGGCTAAGAACATAATTTGTGCGTTGGAGGCCGTCTCCTTGTTTGGATTCAGCTGTTGTAAGCCGTCCATGGCTTTTAATCCCAAAGGAGTGGCTGCGTTGTCGAGTCCCAACATGTTGGCCGAAAAGTTCATCAGCAGTTGCCCATGAACAGGATGGTTCTTGGGAATCTCAGGGAAGAGTTTGTTGAAGAATGGGCCTACAATCTTTGAAAGAAAATTGACGGCACCTGCCTTTTCGCCGATGTTCATCAGCCCCATCCACAAAATCATCACACCGCTAAGGGGTAGGATAATCTTCATGACGGCATTTTCCGCCATGTCGAAGGTGCTGCTCACCATTTGCTCAAACACCATGTAGTCGCCGCAAAAGCATTGGGCAATTGCTACGAGCATGGAAACTAAGAAAAATCCAACCCAAATGTAATTTAGAACCATTGTTAATCTGTTTGTCTCTTTTTTTGTCCAGAAAGGGCGACATTCAAGGATAGGGCGTGAACGCTATCGATCAAATTATTGTTTTGCCTTTTCGATTACTAAGTCTATCAATTCCATTAACTCGTTTGATAAGTCGAGCGACCAAAGTTTGCTCTCTGTTTGCTGATTATCCAAGCAAGCCATCACTTCCAATGCTTCGTAGTTATAGCCGTTGGAAATGGTTTCTACAGGAATCTCTATAGGTTCGTCGTCTCCGCTGGCACTTGTCAATTTAGTTGGCATGTGGAACATACGGTGGAGACGCAAGCAACCGTCCGTCATATAGAGTTTGGCATCGCATTCCATACGCATGGCAAACGAAGCTGTGAGCACACTTATTTCGCCTCCTGCGTGTTTGAGCAGGATGGCTGTTGTCATGTCCGTTCCTGTTGGGGCGGCTATAGATGTAACCTCTACAGAGGTTGGTTTGCCGAACAAATAAAGGGCCAAAAACAAAGGGTAGATGCCAATGTCGTAAACCGCACCACCACCCAGCGAAGGAGCAAACAGTCTGCTATTTGCATCATACTTCGCCTTAAATCCGAATTCAGCTTGCAGTAGTTGAGGCTTGCCCAACTTTCCGCTCTCCATCTCGGCTTTGAAGCGGTTGATGGTAGGTAGGAATCGGCTCCATAAAGCCTCCATCAAGAATAGTTTTTTCTGACGGGCAAAGGCGGCCATCTTCTTGACATCATCGGCATTGAGAGCGAATGGCTTTTCACATAAGACAGCTTTGTCTGCGGAGAGGCAAAGCATAGTATGTTCGTAATGTAGATTGTTAGGCGTGGCGATATAGACGATGTCCACATCATTGTCGGCTAACATCTCCTCATACGATCCGTAGGCTCTCTCAAAGCCGAATTGTTTACAGAATGCTTCGGCCTTTTCCTTTTGACGAGAGGCTACAGCATAGCGAATGGCTTGAGGACAGGCGGCAAGACCTTCTGCGAATTTTTCAGCAATGTGTCCTGCTCCTAAAATTGCCCATCTATATTTTTTATTTGTCTCCATTCTTGTTTTCCAAAAACTCTTTTACATCCTTTCTTGAGAATAGGATAAGTGATATGATAAGGCCTAAGAAAAAGGCCATGCCTACATATTTGATAACGGATTGTGTTACACGGTTGACCGCCTTTGGATAGAGACTGAAGCCACTAACAAAGTTGACACACTTATTATTGATTTCTTTCATCCATTGGAGGTCGTAAATGCGTGACTCCAACTTGAGCATATCCTCGTGATACAACTTTTTCTCCTTTTCGTTTAGAATCACCGTTTTATCGGCTCCGTAATTCGTGTTTTTAGGCAATTTGAAATATTCCAATTTACGAAGGCTGTCCAACATAATGATCTCGTTACTGATGGAGTAGATGTTTTCTTCGATTTGCTTCATGCGCATCTCGTTTTCTGCCTTCAAGGTCGGATTGTTGGAGAAGTAGTAATGAAGTGCTTCAGGCAATTTATCGAAGAGTGGCAAATTCTCTTTTACGATAGCCTCGATGATAAGACGGTCCTTCATGCGGGCACAAGTTGTATCCATTGCATTGTAGCGATTGTCATAATCTACTTTATCAGGCGTACCGTCCACCATCTCATCGATGATATAGTATGACTTTATAGAGAGCAAATCTTTTGCCTCGTCGCTTGTCAGGTTAAGGCTTTGGCCAATGAGAGACTTGTCCTCATTTTGACAATACATGTCCAATGTATTGACGAGCGAATTGAAAAAGTATGCGTCATGCATATTAATTGTCATCTCGATACTTGCCTTATGTTTCAAATTACCTTTTCGAGATTCATACAGAGCGTAGCTTAAGCCTAATAGCATGAAAGCTCCGATGATGATTTTCTGTTGGTATATAAAACGTAGAATCCATGTGCCGAAGCGCATGAGCAGTTTGAAAAAAGAGACAATGTACATTAGGCTGATTTTGAGTATATCCATCAAATCCACCTCGTTTTTATCCAAATTCTCCATGTTTGATATTTTAAGTTATATTTTATTTCCTTTTCAACCATTTCTCTGGGTTTTGCAAATCCTTTTCTTTCCATATTTGGAAAAATAGGGTTGCTTTGTATTTGTCATCTGGGTCTTCGAATATCTTACCCAATTTCTGACCGCTTTTCACATTGTCACCTGTCTTTACATAAACCTTAGTTAGGTTGGCATAAACGGTGAGGAAGTTGCCGTGACGGACAATAATGGCATTGTTGTTACCTGGCACGGCAAAACATTGTGTGACCACTCCGTCATAGACCAATGAGGCCTCCGAACCTTTGGGAGAAGAGATGTAGATGCCTTTATTGTCGGTTGTCACATGTTTTAGGATAGGATGTTGTTGTTTGCCAAAATGCCCAACAATATTCCCGTTGACTGGCCATGGCAGTATACCTTGTTTCTTCTCGAATCCTCCCGAGACGATTTTTTCGGTCTTGGTCATCGCATAGCCGCCTTTGGTGGTTGGTTTGGTCGCTTGCTTCTTTTTTTCGCGTTCAGCGGCCTCTTGGGCCTGTTTAGCGATAATATCTTGTATTTTTTTATTCAGTTGGTCGGATTGGCGTTGTTGCTCTTGGAGCTCCTTCATGAGCTCTTTCTCTTGTTTTTTGAGAGAGGCAACCACGTCGTTTTGCTTTTGTTTTTCGGCAAGCAATAATTTTTGCTCCGACTCTTGGTTTTTCAGAAGCTTTTCGGATTGCAATTTAGCCAATTCGATCTCTTGCTTGTGAACATCCAATTCCACACGTGAGCGTTCGATATATTCAGCTTGTTCCTTTCTGAGAGTTGCGAATTTGTTGATGTAATTGAAGCGCATGTAGGCTTCATGGAAAGAAGAGGCAGATAAGACAAAAAGCAGTTTGTCTTGAGTCTTCTGTTTTACATATGCATGATAGATGAGTTCTATGTATTTCTCTTTTGTGAACTCATATTCGCTTTGCATGATGCCCAAACTCTGCTTCATTTCGGAAATTCGGGAGTCTAAGGCTAAAATCTCTTTGCCTTGGTTCTCAATCAATTCGTTGCGTCGTTGGATGTCGGAATTTATCTGTTCCAGCTGTTTCATTGATTGACGAGTGGATTGTCTTGTTTCAGCCAATGACTGGTCGATTTTTTTTACATTCTTATCAATAGAAGATTGTTTGTTCTTTAGGTCTTTCAGTGTTTCTGAAGTCTTGTTTGTTGTCTTCTTGGCAGTGCTCTTTTGTTGTTTGGTAGTCTTTTTTTGTCCCAAACAAACTTCTCCGGGTTGTCCCACGAGGAGGCAACCTAAAGTGAATGACAATATGACTAACAATCTTCTCATTTATTGAAACATAGACATGAGTTCATCCATTGAAACTTTCTCGTAACTGGCAGGGACGCTGGAGTCAAAGGTCAAATCCTTGTCAATTTCTACCTTCTTATAGTCGATGTCCAAGTTTTTGGAACGTTTACCATCGGAGGCTTGGAATTTTATCTGATGTGGGAATATGAAGCCGTTCTCCAACGCATTGAATTTCGTATAGCTCCAATGTAGGGTATAAGAAGTCTTGTCCGACATGACGGAAACTTGTTGGACACGATAATCATCGTTGACAACAAACTCTTGCACAATGCCCGATTTTGAGTATTGAAGCATAGTCAAGTCGCCAACTTTCGCCTCCTTGAAATCTGAGAGTTTTACCTTAGGATTGTCGTATGCGAACAAAGCCTCGGTGAACATGGCTTGAAAGACGTTGTAATTCAAACCGATATCCGATTTTTTTCCAGCCTCTTCGAAACTTGTCTTAAAGTATCGTTTGTGCATTCGGTCAATTATCATGAGCGAGTCTTGCGTGATGAAGGCTCTGCCGACCTCCATGCCTAAGAAAGGTTGTATTGAAATCATGATAGCGCTATCTTTCCTGATTCGCAGCGATCCGTTTATGCTCATTGAATTTCCCTTGCTACCCAATGTGATGGAAACTTTAGGCACATTAAATGTCTTATAATCAATAGTTGATAGCTGTGACGTGTTTGTTGTCTTCTTCTCTTTGCTGCTTTTGCAAGCGCTGAAGGAGAGGACAAATGTCAGAAGAGTAAGGATGTAAAAGAGTCGTCTAGTCAACATAAGCTTCACTATCAATTTTTTGTTTCAATTTCTCCATTCCCTCGTATTTTGCACTTTCCTTTTCACGAATATCATAAGCCTGTTTCCAGACATTAACAGCCTTTGCCTTATCTCCGCTCATGAATAGGATATCGCCATAATGTTCTAACATTTCGGCGTTGTCGCCACCACCATTAGCAAATGCTTGTTCAATATACATTAGGGCAAGAAGATAGTTGCCTTGTTTGAAATATACCCAAGCGTAGGTGTCGAGGAAAATAGCACTTTTAGGACTTGCCTGGACGGTGATTCCGCTCATTCGTTCTGCTTTTTGCAAATCGCGGCCTTCAACAGCTAAAGCGTATGCATAGTTGTTTAACGCCAAGGTGTTCTTATCATCTAGGACGATAGCACTGTCGTAGGCTGCATAAGCCGCTTCTTTGTTGCCAAGAGATGAGTATATATCTCCCAAACTTCCTTGAATGGCTGAGGCCAAGGGAAGGTTTTGTGATTTGAGAATCTCTACTGCCTTATTCCATACAATGATGGTGGAGTCTTTTTTGTTCAGATTTTGATAAACCATTCCAAGTGTATAGTATAGATTGGCATTCTCTGGGAAATGTTCCAAAGCTTCTGTGCAAGTGTTGTAAACCCCCATGGTGTCATTCTGCATCATGTGGTAGTTGACCAACATATTCCATGAGTCTTCATATTTGGGGTTGATTTCCAATGCTTTGCGAATATATTTAAAACCTTCCAAATCTTTCTTGTCAAGAAGAAAAGATGAGTAGGCTAAGTAAGGGAACTCCTCGTTAGGGTGCATCTTGATGAGGTTGAGGAATATAGGGTCATCGATGCGGTTCATCACGATGGAATCTTGTGTGACGTAGGCCAATATGTTTTTCTTTACCTCAAGGTCGGCCGATGAGTCGTTTAAGACATCCTTGATGAGATTCATGCCTTCGTCGGCTCGATTGGAAGATACGTAGAGCATTGCCAGTTGTGTCTTCGCCACAGCATCGTTAGGGTATGCTTTTAGAACACCTTTATAAGTCTTCTCTGCTTTTTTGTTATTTCCAACCGCTTGGTAGAGGTCGCCTTTCAATACTTTGAACTTTGTATCTTTAGGGTATGCCTTGATAAGTTTGTCCACTTCAGAAAAAGCCTTTTTCTCCTTATGTTCAAGGACGTAGATTTTGAACTTTTCCATCGTGATTCGGTCGTTTATTCCGGTGGATTCTTCCAAACCATCCCAAGCATTTAAGGCTTTATCATATTGTTTAGTTTGTGTATAGATTTGAGCGAGCATGTAGTAGTAGTAATCCGCATTTTCGGGATCATTTTTCAAGACATTTTCGAATGTTGTTGCTGCTAAATCATATTCGTTGTTGTCAGTATAGAGTTGAGCGAGGACTTGGCTAGTCCATACGTTAGTCGGATCTAGAGAAACGGCCTTCAACATATAGTTTTTAGCCAATTTGTTTTTCCCGACTGAGATGTTGATATTGGCCAGTTCGGAATAGACAGCTGCTCTGTTTGGGTCCAAACAGAGGCAACGCAACAAGTTGTCGGCTGCTGCGTCATAATTTTTGAGTGAACGTTGTCTTAGAGCTTCAAGGAAATAGTATTGGAATTTCCTTTCTATGCGTGGGTCGGGGTGGGTGGATGTTGTGTTGTCCGCCTTAACCGAGATGACGTTGATTGCCACAAAGGAAAAGGTGAGGACAAGGCTGCAAATCACCTTCCTCCAAATTTTGATTCCGAATGTCATAATATTTTTATTTAGCACCCGTGTGGCCGAAACCGCCTTCGCCACGATCGGTTGAATCGAGTTCGGTGCAAGGTTGCCATTCCACTACGGCGTGTTGTGCTACTACCATTTGGCAAATTCTCTCTCCGTCTTCAATTTTGAAGGTTTCGTTGGAGAGGTTGACCAAGATGACTTTGATTTCGCCTCTATAGTCAGCATCGATGGTGCCTGGCGAATTTAGGACGGTGATGCCATGCTTGGCAGCCAATCCGCTGCGAGGCCTGATTTGTGCTTCGTAGCCCTTAGGCAAGGCGATGAATAGTCCAGTAGGAATCATTTTGCGTTCCAAAGGCTTGATTTCTACTGCTTCGTCCAAATTGGCACGAAGGTCCAATCCTGCCGACGACTCGGTGGCATATTCTGGCAGCGGATGCTTTGATCTATTGATAACTGCTATCTTCATTTTGTGCGAAATACAATTTTTAATCCTTTTTATCCGCAGAGCGGAATGAGGGCAATACCTATAATTTTGCGAATTTAGTAATTTATATTTAGAATACGGGCATTTTAGGAAAGTTTAGTAAGAACCATGCATTATGGACATGCCCTCAATCCACTATATTTTTCAAAAACCTCAGATTCGTAGTACATATTAGGAGATTTCACCTTAGGAGATTTCACCGGCGCAGCGATTTTGGTCGTCGTAAGAATAAACCTCTTGGTGGTTCTGCTTTGGGAATTTCCTAATCAACAAGTTGGCTGGGGCCGGAGTTTCTATTGCAAATAGAGAGAAAGTTTATGATTATGACGGAATCTTGCAATTATTCCTTCGCTCATTTTAGTTTTCCTCCTAAATAATAACACAAAGACACATAAATCTTGTATATTTGTAAATTGAAATAGAACGGACTCCTTAATGAGAGTCTAAGGATAGTATTCAACTTGGAGATTTGCATAATCTCCTAAAAGTCAGACAAATGAATTTTCTTGACAGAAATGAATTCAATTTTTCGCCTTCGGCTAAAGTGCTCGAAGCGATAAAAAATTTCAATCCCGATAAGCTTTGCTTTTACACTCGTATCTACGATGAAGGCAAGAAGAGTATAGTATCTGTTTTTCTTTCAGAACTATATGGTGTAGATGAAAAGCAAGTTCTCCTTGGATATGGAGGCGAGGATATCCTCAAAAATACGGTTCACTATTTCCTTTCTGAAGCGGACGGCAACAAGAAAATGCTTGTTCCCGAGTATTCTTGGTGGTATTACAACTCAATTGCCGACGAGGTGGATGGAACTACCTATAAATATCCCCTTTATGAGACGGAGACCTCTTTCAAGTATAACTTGCAAGAGGTGGTGGATAGGGTGAATGAAATTAAGCCTAAGATTCTTTTGTTGGCTTCTCCTAACAATCCTACCGGAAACGGCCTTACACCAGACGAGGTGGATTGGTTGATGGAACATATACCTTCCAATGTGATTGTCTTGATTGACGAGGCGTATGCTTCTTTCGTAGTTGTCGATAACAGTTACATTGCAAAATTGGTCAACAAGCATAGTAATTTGATTATATCTCGCACGCTTTCTAAGTTCTATGGCTTGCCTGGTCTTCGCATGGGCTTTGGTTTCATAGGCAAGGGGCAGGAGAAGTTCTTGAGATGTGCGAATAAATATCTTGGTTATAATCGCTTCTCGGAAGAGGTGGCTATTGCGGCTCTTCAGAGCGACGAGCACTACCGTAATGTGGCTCAGCAAATGAAAGAGGGTAGCGAACTCTATGCAAAGGAGTTGGGCTCTTTGCCAGGCTTCAAAGTTTATGACTCTGTTGCCAACTTTATTCTTATCAAATATCCGATCGACTTGAAGCCTGCTTTGCAGAAGGCTATGGCTGATCAAGACTATAAGATTAAATTCATGAACGAGCCGGGCATTGATACGCACTTGCGCATCACACTTGGTCGCCCTGAGCAGAACAGGATCGTTTGTGAAACCATTAAAAAAATCGCTTTGAGCAAATGAAGGCTGTAATTCTTGCCGCAGGTGTTGCTTCTCGACTTCGTCCGTTGACGAACGATTGTCCGAAGTGTTTGTTGAATGTGGGAGAACGTTCTCTCCTTCAGCGTTCTATGGATGCCTTGAAAAGTAATGGCATCACAGAGTTCGTCATTGTAACGGGTTATTTGCATGAGCAGATCGAGAACTTTGTTAAGAAGAACTATTCGGATGTAAAAGTTACGTTCATCCATAATGATATTTATGATTCCACCAACAATATCTACTCTTTATGGTTGGCTCGTCCGGAGGCAGACGGAGAGGAGATTCTATTGTTGGATAGTGACTTGTTGTATGATCCCCAAATCATTCGTCGTGTGCTCGACGATGGAAACGAAAACCTCTTGACGCTGATCCGTCACGACCTTGGCGAGGAGGAGATGAAGGTTGTTGTTGATGCAAAGGGAGCCATTACGGAACTTAGTAAGACATGTAATCCGGCTGATGCCATAGGTGAAAGTCTTGGTATTGAGCGCATGGGCAGGGCTTATACGAAGGCTCTTTATGAAGAGTTGGAAGTGATGATGGAGAAAGAGGGCTTGTCTAACATTTTTTACGAGCGTGCTTTTGAGCGACTCTTCCCTAAAGGCCACACTTACCAAGTGCTGGATGTGACTGACCTCTTCTCTTGTGAGTTGGATACGGTGGATGATTTCAATGCGGCGAAGGAACGTATACCAGCAGAACTTTTTTGATAACTGAATAATATATACTAGGATGGCTACTTATGATATTCGTCCGTTGCAACTTCGTATTCTCGACATTTTGATGGCGGTAGATAAGGTTTGCAAAGAGCACGGTCTTCGTTATTATATCATCGCAGGTACGCTTTTGGGAGCTGTCCGTCACAAGGGTTTTATTCCGTGGGACGACGACCTTGATATTGGTATGCCTCGTAAAGATTATGACCTTCTGATGGCTCATGCCTCGGAATGGTTGCCTCAACCTATGGAGGTGGTGGCTTTCGAGACTGATAAGGAGTATCCGCTTCCTTTCGCCAAGGTTCAGGACGCGAGCACGACATTGATTGAGCGTATGCATTTGAAGTATCTGGGTGGCATCTATATGGACGTATTTCCATTGGATGGCATGACTTCCAACAAGATAATGCAACGATTACATTTTGCTCGCTATTTTTGCTTGAAGCGTTTGATTTATTTCGTTTGTAGAGATCCGTTCAAGCATGGTCATGGCCCATCTTCATGGCTTCCACGTTTGTGCAGGAAGTTATATACTTTGGAGGAGGTTCAGGCTAAGATGCGCAAAATGCAGAAGAAGTATGATTTCGATAGTTCTGATCTGGTGGTCGATCATGATGATGGTCGCAAAGGTATTATGCCGCGTGCCAATATCGGTAATCCTACCCCTATCTTATTCGAAGATAAGATGGTTATGGGTGTGGAGAATCCGGATGCTTACCTTTCGCAAAAGTATGGCGACTATATGACAATTCCGCCAGGTCCCAAACAGCGACAACACAATTTTCATTTGCTTGATTTGGAAAAGTCTTATAAAGATCAAGAAAATTTATGATATAAGGAGACGTCACTTGTTGGCGTCTTTTTTTGTTTTATGAAGTGAATTAGTCTGTTTGGCTCATAACAAACAAAAAGCCTCGATGATCAACTGTGTCGATATCGAGGCTATAGTCGGCATTTAAAATTCTGCTTTCGATTCATAGATTCATAAGATGTGATTGAGGGTTACTTACTGAGAGCGTCCTTGACGTTCCAAACCTTTACTGCCATTGCTACTGCAATCTCTGTGCAAAAAATAACTGCTGCTGCCATAATCTTAATATTTATTCGGTTAATATTCGTTATTGTCTTTTAGATAGTACAAATATACGTTGTTTTTCTTATAATCCAATAAAAATGCGTACTTTTTTGCAAAAAGATTATAAAATATATTATACAATAGAATGGATATACAATTTATATACAAATAGTAAATGTTTCGTCAAAACTAAATGACATCGGTGCAATATGAACAATTAAAACAAATTCTATTACATATTAAAACAAATTCACTACTTTTGCATCAGAAATCATTCATGTTTTGTATGATGTTTTCTACCATGTTTTTTTTATTTTCAATAATAATTTATGGACAATCTCAAGAAGAGACCCGTTTTCATCGACTTACGAACCGATTTCGGGTTCAAGCGTTGCTTCGGGGACGAGAAAGTAATGAAGCGTTTCCTCAACATCATCATCGGCAAAGAGTATGGGGAAATTGAAAGCCTCGTGTTTGAAAACGTAGAGAACACAAGAGTTCGCGAAATCCAACGGGGCGTGACTTTCGACCTACGTTGCCGATTAGCCAACGGAGACGAGGTAATCGTCGAAATGCAGAATTACGGACACCGATTTTTCCAAACGAGAGCAAATTACTATCTTTACAACTTGATGGACAAATACATCGGCAAGGGTATGGCTTGGAGCGAGCGGGAGACCGATATTCCCCACCTGATCGGAGTTTTCATTCTCGGTGTCCCCATGGAGGAACTGAAGGAGGTCATAACCCAAACGGCGGAGTGTAACCTCAGCACCAAAGAGATTATATGGGACAGGATCCGAAAATACTACATCTCCCTTCCCAACTTCTCTTTTGACATCAGCAACGCCATGCTTTCCGACGAGGACATCTGGATACAAACGATTAAAAACATAGGCAACATGGAACGGATTGACCCCCAAATATACGACCGTGCGGACGATGAGTTGAAGGTCCTCATCGACAAGGCACGTATTTCCGCCCTCTCCGACGAAGAGTATTCCCGCTACGAGGCCGAACTGAAAGTCTTATCCGACCAAGGAACTGCCGAACGATACGGATATGACCGAGGTCTGGAAAAGGGCTTGGAAAAAGGACGCAAAGAAATCATAATCAACCTTCTTGCGTCGGGATTCGCTCCTCAGCAAATTGCAGATCTTGCAAAGATTCCTTTGGAAGAGGTGTTAAGGGTAAAGAGTGCTGATGATTAACCCATAGGCAAGTATGGAACGGATTGACCCCAAAATATACGACCGTGCGGACGATGAGTTGAAGGTCCTCATCGACAAGGCACGTATTTCCGCCCTCTCCGACGAAGAGTATTCCCGCTACGAGGCCGAACTGAAAGTCTTATCCGACCAAGGAACTGCCGAACGATACGGATATGACCGAGGTCTGGAAAAGGGCTTGGAAAAAGGACGCAAAGAAATCATAATCAACCTTCTTGCGTCGGGATTCGCTCCTCAGCAAATTGCAGATCTTGCAAAGATTCCTTTGGAAGAGGTGTTAAGGGTAAAGAGTGCTGATGATTAACCCATAGGCAAGTATGGAACGGATTGACACCAAAATATGCGGATGATGAGTACAAAAAAGGGAAGCCCCGCATGAGCTTCCCTTTCTCAGTAGTATCGAAAAGTTGTTTATCTCTTAACAACCTTCAAAGTCTTTCCGTTGATAGAAACGATGTAGAAACCTGTTGGCCAGTTGGCTCCAAGTTTTGCACCTTCAGTTGCTAAACCACTCTCTACTGTTTCTCCTGCAATGTTAGTTACGATGTAGTGACCAGTCACGCTTATAGAGAATTCTGTAGTGAATGGGTTAGGGTAGGCAGCAGACATGGACGAAGAAGCCTCGTTGATTTCTGTAATGATCTTGCATTCTGTGTTGTCGTCGAAGCAGTTCCATTGAGTCTCTTTGAAGTTTTCCTCCAAATCTCCGTAGATGATACCTAAACCGATGGAGCTCATGTAGAAGCGTCCGAACTTGTTCCAGTCTCCAATGACGAATTGCCCGTTTCCTGGGCCTCCAAACTGATTGTTCTCATCGTTGATGCGTTGCCAGCTCTTTCCATTGTCCAATGAACGATAGAGGCCTGTTTCGCAGCCGTTGGCCTTACCCCAGATATAGATGGCGTAAGTGTCGCTTGTTTCTCCCTTTCCACAGCCAACAGCTTCGCAGAAGGTAACGTAGGTGATGGAGTTCCAAGAAGTACCATGGTCAGTGGATACCTTCAAACCGCTGCCACCGCAAGGAGCATAGATGAGACCTTCGTGACCAGGAACAATGGTGATTCTGCCATAATCTCCGTTAGGGAAGTTTTGTGAGGTGAAGGTTTCACCATAATTGCTACTTACATAGAAGGTACCCTTGCCGCCTACGTAAACATAAGCGTCATTTTCCGGATCTACTTGGATGTGGGTGGCATTATTTGTGCCAGCTACTTTTGTCCAAGACTTGCCGAAATTGTCTGAATAGTAGAGGCCTGATTCACCAGGACCTGGGATGACGAAGAATCGGAATGTTCCATCCTTCTTTGTGATGGCACATTTTCCTTCGTTGGCATAAAGCGGTGTTCCTGCTGTGTAATAAGGATTAATGTATTGGAAATCCGTTTTCACCATCTTTGTCCATCCTTTGTTGCCTTCTGTCGTGTACATGAACGCAGGGGTTGTTGTGCAAGTATCACATTTTTGGGCGTTGCAGACGCGCATTCTCACATTAGGATCTTTGCTGTAGTAGTTGATACCACCTGAAGTTCCAGGAGCTGGGTCGTGGATAGGGGCAAATTCGTGGATGTCGTTGTGGATGAATCCCGTGTAGTCGCCGATAACAGAGAGAAGGTCTCCGTTAGGGATGCTGACCATATCCAATGGAACGGTCTCTTCCAATCCGTTAACATCGAAATAGAAGGTTGGCTTCTTGTCGCAGAAGATGTTGTTGCAAGTGAAGATACCATTACCAGAGGCAAAAGAGACCTTGTTGTCATCGTTCGGATCCATGCAGATGGAGCCTACCCAGTGGATGGCGAAGCCTGGCACCCAAGTCACATTGTTGTTGGTGATGGTGTAGAACGATTCTGTAATATTGCTGTTTGCGTCAGTCTTGCTTGCATAGCTTCTCCAAGTTTTACCACCGTCGGTCGAGCTCCAGAAGATATCTCCGAAAGGAGTGCTTCCGTTGTCCCATTGTTGAGGTTGCCAAGTAGTAATAGATGCGACAACCAACTTGTTGGCATCCTTGGTAGAAACGGCTATGTCGCCATAGCAGTAACCCTTGGCAGGAGTAATATCCACCGCTGTCTTGGTGTTCGGATTGTAACGATAGATGGCACCGTCATAGCTGCCGTTGTTTCCGAAGCAAGTGATGGAGTAGGCAATCAAAAGATTGCCGTCTGGGTCCATCTTCATGCGACAAGGAATGAGGTTGGAAGGCAATGAGGAGATGGCGCTCCAAGTTGAACCACCGTCTTCTGAAACATACACATTAGCTCCTTTTGTAGAAGAGATGCCGGCAAATATACGTGAAGTCTTGCCTGCTGTCTTTTGGCTTCCGTCGAATACGACAGCGGTCACACCGTTTTGGTCGTCGGTTGTCGCAACGGAGTTGCTTGTCCATGAAGGCCACATAACGGTTTGGTTATAGAGTGTGGTAGGGAATGTTGAGATTGGGTTCCAAGATTCACCTCCATCGGTACTCATAATCAATGGATTTCCAGCACGTCCACCGCATATGATGATGTTGCTGTTGTTCGGATCGACAGCAATACGTTCGCCACAATTTCGGCCTGTACCGTTTCCATGTACGCGTAGGTATTTAGAAACATTGACTACATTGAATGTTTTGCCTCCATCTTTGGAATAGAGGATGGCAGTCTTGGCATCGCTGAAATATTGGCAGCCAGTGATGGCATAGATGTTATTTTCGTTTTGAGGGTCGATGGCTACGCCTTCCACGCTGTAGTAGCCCTTATCATCTTCGGAGATGAATGGTGTGAGTTGCTTCCAAGAGCAGTTGTTTGCATTCCATTTGTAGAAGCCTCCCACGTCGGTACGGGCGATTTTTGTGTTGCCTTGGGCAATGATTCCAGAGATGAAGCCTCCGCCACCGATAGCCACGTTGCCATATTTATAAGGCACTTCCATCTTTCCACAAACGGGGCCAGTTTGTTCCATATCGCCTAGGCATACCAATTCTACATCGTCGATGTAGATGGTGTTTTTAGAGCCTGTTGATATTTGAATACTATTGGATGTAGCGCACTCTTGTGAGAAATCGAATGAAGCGCGAACCCACTTTTTTGATTCGAATATGGTGAATGACTTGGTGTAATTCTCATCTTTGGCTTGGTCGTAAGCACGGACGGTTACATCGCCTGCTTCTTCGAGATAGACAAGGAATGATAGTCCGTAGGTTGCATAGTCGGTGTTGTCAAAACGTGCTATGGTACCCCAAGTCTCTGAGAAAGTTGCTTTCAAGCAGTTGGCACTACCATTGGTAGCGTCGGGTGCAGGGTTGGCAACGATTTCGGCTGTCAAATCCCAGCCGTCTCCCATTTTGTTTGTTCCACTTTCGAAATCTTCCACCATCTTAGCGTTGCATGCGGCCCACGAGCATTGTAAGCCGGCAGCGATGGCAAATGATGACAGTAATAGTTTTTTGTTCATGGTGTGTAATATAAAATTTTGAGTATTTACAAATCAACAAGCACCCAACAAGGAAGGGTTTTCTCCGCAGTAATTCAACATTCTGCTATTTTTTAGAAGAAAGTGACGTTCGGGCACTTTTAAAAATGTGGCGTGCCTCAATTCAGTTCGTTACAATGCGTTTTATGCTTGTCTGTTTTCACTATACAAAACTATGCAAAAAAACAAGAAAGTCAATAAAAAGCAGATGTGAATTTGCTCTTTATTGACTTATGGCGACCTCTATAAATTCCCCGTTTTTATTTTTTAGTAATAAGTGATTCTTTATAAACTTTTCGGTGTTTTTTGATTTTTTTTTGAACATCTTACTGTATGTTAGTCTGTTACATTGCTCGTGCAGTTCCTTCCTTCCGTTCAGCAACTTGGGCAAAGCCAAAATTTTTCAAAAATCCCTCGAAATCAATTTATAGAGGTCACCTTATGGTATTTTAGTTTGTCTATTATCTTCGGTTATCCGACGCAGACTTTACGGCTTCCGTCTTCTTGTTCAGAGATGTGGACTTCTACGGCATCTTCGGGGATGAGTTGTTCCACTTTTTCTGGCCATTCGACGAAACAGAGTTGGCCGCTGTAAAAGTAGTCTTCGTAACCGAAATCGTAGGCCTCTTCTATTTTATTGATACGATAGAAGTCGAAGTGGAAGATCTGCTTCCCGCTATTGGTATTATACTCGTTGACAATGGCGAATGTCGGGCTGTTGATGACATCGGTCACGCCCATCGCTTCGCAAATGGCACGGATGAAGGTGGTCTTTCCTGCCCCCATGTGGCCATAGAAGACAAAAACCTTGCGTTCGCCAATCATGTTGATGAATTGTTGGGCGGCTTCTGAAATTTCGTCCAATGATTTGATAATAATCTCTTTCATCCTTAATCGTGATTTTATTAGTTGATGACAGCAATTTTTGTTACAGCCTTCTCGCTGCCGTCAGAGAGTGCCATAAAAACGAGGTAAACGCCTGTTTTTACCTTCTCCCCATTAAGACGTCTGCAATCCCAAGAGAAAATACCGCCATTTGAGATGCCTTGATGAACGACATTACCTTCGATGTCGGCAATTTTGATGATGGAGTTCTCCATCAAGCCTTTGATGATAACTGGGCCGTCATAATTCTCTCTTACTGGGTTAGGGTAGGCGTAAACATCGCTATAAGATTCGCTACCTTCGATAGCATCGCTCATGTAGGAAACCAAGCCGTTGGCTGTTGCGATTAGCACTTCACCACTCTTTTCGTTGATGGAAATGTCAACGATGCAGTCGCTAGTGAGGGGGCTGTTTTCTGTTGTAAAATGGTGAATGGTTTCCTGGCCATCCTCAGAGAGTAGGTAAACTCCAGAAGCGGCTGTGCCCAACCATTTACGGTTTGCTCCGTCCACGCAGATAGCCTCAACTTGCTCATTGGCAAGTAGGTAGTCGGCAAAGAGCGGGTTGTCTTCTCTGGTGATCTTGATTCGTTCAATATAGAAATTGTCAGAAAAGATTTTCTCTGCGTTGTTGATGATGAGCGGGCCCATTTCTGTTCCGATCCATATAACACCGTTCTTGTCTTCAGCAATGCTTCGATAAATAGCGGTATTGACAGGCTTTACACCTTCCGATGAACTATATTCGTTGAATGAGTTGAACCATCTTGATTTATCGTCGTTGCTATCAAACGGGGTCTTGTTATCGTAGGTGACGAAAACACCTGCACCGCTTCGTGGGCAGAGCAACCATTTCATGCCACGACTGTCGATAAATAGGTTTTTAGCCGTTCCCTTGTTAGTGGCGTCGTCATAGTAGAGAGAGGCCCACGTTCCGTCTGCCTTTTTCACCTTGATCAAATCCTTGGCCAACATGTTGGTCATCCAGAGATTGTTCTTGCTGTCAAAGTAGAGTCCATCCACCAATAGCAATCTTTCGTTTACTTGCTCCAATGGACTATTATCTGAATAATAAACCTTTACCACCTTGTTGTCGTAAAACTCGAACAAACCTCTCCAAGTAGCCACATAGATGCGGCGAGGGTCGGCTGGATCGAATTCAGCATCGAGTACGTCATACAATTCAGCGCCGCCAGGCATTACCTCTTGCACATCTTTGTTTCGGATGGTTGTCCATTGCCCGTTATCATAGATTTGAACCACACCAGGTGTATTCATCTCTCTATCGAATGGTCCTCCACTACCGGTGATGATTTTCCCGTCGCGCATCTTGGCGAAAGCTACCGAACTTGCGAAAGGGCCGTCTGGTTTATAGCTGTTTACCATTTCACCATTCTCCCATTTTGTCAATGAGCAATTCTCTTCAGCACAAAGGGCAATCCAGCGAGTCTTGCCGCTGCAAACGATGTCATTGATGCCCGACAGTGATTGTTTTTCGGCAATCTTCCAATCTGTTCCTAATAAGATGTAACCATCTTTTCCAAAGCAAGTAAGAGTGGAATTTTCTGCATTCATTCCAGAGAATCCGCCTTCTTCCGAAAGGTCGGTCCATAGGCCGTTGTCATATCGACATGGGATGCCGTTTTTTAGGATGATGAGGCTACCGTTGAAACTTAATAGTTGGTCGCCTGTCCCCGATGGGGTAGGCAAGAGTGTCCAATTGGCATAGTCTGCCAAGTTGCTACCTTTCATGGCACCCGCATAGATGCCATCTTTAGAGAGGGCATAGATGCTGTCATTCAAGATAGTAGTGGCATAAACATTGGTGTAGGATCCCTCTTTGCCGATGATGTAGGTGTCTGCAATCTCACGTTTTTCCATATTGACAACAACGATACCGAAACCGCAAGAGAGGTAGGCAAAATGGTTGTCGAACGAAATGCTATTTACACTTTTGTTGCTGATGGACTTTCTTTTCAAATCGGCGATATTGTGGAAAGTTCCATTTTTGAGTAAATCGATGTTGCAGTTGTTGTAGATAATAAGAAGGGTGTTGAGGCTCTTGTTGAACTTAATCTCTTTTATGTCATTGTCGTTCATGCCTTGCACTTTGGTGTAGGTTTCCAAGCTCTCATACTCTTTATTTAGCGCGAATAGGTTTCCATTGCTCACGCTGTATATGTATTCGCCTCCTTCGGTGATTTGCTCCACCTGATTATAGGAGAAATAAGTTTTCCAAGAACCCACAGCCTGAGGGAAAACCGATGTGCATGTGAGTAGCAGGGCGGATACAAATGTGAAAATTCGTCTGTTCATTGTCATATGGCGTAATGTTGACGGATTATTATTTCTTTGGGGTATAGTCTTTTAAGAAAGCAAAAAGTTTCTCGACAGCTCGTCCGCGATGGCTGATGGCGTTTTTCTCGTCCATGCTAAGTTCTGCGAAAGAACGGTCGTAACCATCTGGTTGGAAGATAGGATCGTAGCCGAAGCCTTTTTCACCATGTCTTTTCGTTAGAATCTTACCGTTGACGATTCCTTCAAAAAAGTGTTCCTCACCATCGATGATAAGGGAGATGACCGTTCTGAAGCGGGCCTTTCTATTGTTGTTGCCTTCCAGTTTTTGGAGCAGTTTGTTCATATTGGCTTCTGGATCTTTAGCTTCTCCTGCATATCTTGCCGAATAGACGCCGGGTTCTCCGTTCAAAGCTTCCACTTCCAAGCCTGTGTCGTCAGAGAAGCAGTTGCAACCATATTTGTCGAAGAGATAGTGCGACTTTTGGCTGGCGTTGCCTTCCAATGTGTCGTGGTCTTCGGGAATATCATCTGTGCATCCAAACTCTTTAAGTGTACGGATTTGGCAGAGGCCTTGCAACTTTTGTTGCACCTCTTCCACCTTATGTTGGTTGTTTGTTGAGAAAACTAAATCTTTCATACTATGCCAATTTTAATGCAAATATAGTGTTTTTATGGAAAATTTCTGGCAATATAAAAAAACGAGAGTAAATCATTTCACCCTCGCATTGTTTCAGTTAATTTTGTATTGCTATGTACAGACCATAGTTCATTAGTTATGATGGCAATGGAGGGGAGAGCACCTGTTTTTTTGGCTCGCCTACTACGGACCTTATGAATTGGGTGTATGGATGAAGATGGTGTGGAGCTCTCTGCTGTCATCGTTGCGTGATGTTTATATTATTGAAAATTATTAAGTTATTATTAGATTGATACAAAAAGGTTATGAAACAATTAATTCCAATCTCAATCCTGGCAGCCGCCTTCTGCGTGGGCTGTGGGTCGTCAACAGAAAAGCCTAAGGAAAACGAAACGGTCACTATGTCGTCATCTGAAGATGTTTCGAGCGAGGCAAGTGAACAGCTGGCAGTCATTTCTCAGGCTCCGCAGGCAGATAGTCCGGACAATGATTTCGGGGTTTACCTTGATGGACATGCAGGTGCAATTGAGATTATGGATTCTCCCAGTGAGAAACGTAATGTAATCATGACATTGCCTGCTCAGAGTGTTTGTCAGTTGGTGGTTAATGGTGTTTCCAATCAGTGGTGGTTTGTGGCGAGCAAGATTAGTATGATAGAACCAGAGGAGAAATATTTGGAATTGTCGGAGGGTGGTTGGATTCACTCTTCTGCCATTGCGGTTTCAACTCGCAATTATGGTGGTCAGAAATTGACTTTCAGGGAGAGTCCCGAAGCTGATGCAAAGGAGGTTTACTCATTCACGGAAGAGATGGTTTTGGAGCCTATTGATATGAGTGGAGAGTGGGTTAAGGTGAAGACAGGCGACGGTGCCCATGAAGGTTGGATTGAGGCAGTGATGCTTTGCGGCAATGCTGTGTCTAACTGCAATTGATATGATTCTTTGGTTAAACCGTATAAGAAAGCGAATGGCTGTTGGGCTATTCGCTTTTTTTGAATGTTCATGAGTTAATTCCTACCGTAAAAAATACAAATTTCGGGGGATAAAGCACATAAGGCTTCCAACACCATCGTGTGGAAGCCTTATGTATTATACGTTCGTTAATAGACGATACTTTTTTCTATTGGATAGTAGAAAACTACTCTACTCTGCGTTGTGGTCTGAATCCTGGATTCTTGTGATATACAAGTTGAAGGCCAAATCCTGCGCCCTCGCCAGAAACTGTTTCAAGGAGCAGATTCCCCTCTTTGTCGAAAGAGTATTTTGCACTAAAGTTTACTCTTCCTGGCCATTCCTTCGTGAACTGAGCGAAGGGATTTGGGTATTCTTTTCTATCCTCATCATATTTGTCAGGATTCCAGAAGCAGCCGTATTGGTCGTACACGTTGTCGTAGCCATTACCTCTATCCCAAAGCCACTCAAGAGAGGTGAGTTTGAAAGTTACTACGTCTCCAGAAATGGAATATTCGCCAAAATTCTTCTCTTCCCAAGCAGGCATTGTCTGTTCGAATGTGCCGTCTGCTTTGAAATTAAAGTGGACGTAAACATCCGCGGTGTTGTTAAATTCTGCATCTTCTCTGATGCCAGACCATTCTCCGACGATTGTCTTGACGTCACTCTCATTGTTGTTCCCGTTGTCTTTGTTCTCGACAGGGTCTTCGTCTTTATCTTTACTACAAGAGGTCATGGCTACACTGCCTGCGCACAATGTAAACGCAAGAAGTGAGTTTAAAAGAAATGTTTTTTTCATGTAATTGTTTTTATTATTTGTTTGAACATTCGAGGGCGTAGGTTATTCTCTCCACTCGTAAGTGTAGGTTGCCGTCATAAATTTGCCATTGAGGTCAATTGTTGCGCCATCTACTGCAGAAATGGTCAATTGCACCCTCTCACCAGCCTTTTTACCCATTGGCACGTCACCGTAGATCATGCCTTCACTCTCATAGATGTCAGGTTGGTTGTTGTGCATCATTACAACCGGCAAATTATAGCCGTTGAACTTTTCAAAGTCTTCTTCCTTGGAACGAATCTTATTGTCATTGAACTTGCAATCGACATAGCAGAAGCAGTGGTAATAATGCCATTCTGCATAGTCGTTCTCATTGTCTTTCGCCCCATAATGTCTTGGCAAAGACGCTTTGTAGTGGAGTGATATTGTGTCGCCGCCCTTCACTTCCTGAGGTATTTGGGAAATCTCATATTGGAACAAGTAAGAACCTCCATTCCAAGGGTCGCCTACTACAGAAAAAACAGTTTCAGAATAGAAACCACGACAACTATTTTTTGTTGCTTCAATCTTCAGAGAGTCCGTGTGATAGATAGGGTTATACTTCATGGCATTGCCATCCTTAATGTCCTGTTCTGTGAATTCTGTCGCTTCATAACCCACCAATACCCATTTAGGGCCTTTAATCTCTGAGGTTTCAGAGTTGTTGTTGCCCCCGTTGTTATTGTTGTCTCCGTTATCTTGGTTCTCGGTAGCAGGGTCATCGTCTTTATCACATGAGGACATGACTACTGTACTTGCGCACAACGTAAACGCAAAAAGTGAATAGAAGAAAAAATGCTTTTTCATAAAGTTGTTTTTTATAATTCGTTTATTTATCTGCAAAGATATTTTGGATAATGTGTATGCGAGGTGACAAAGGGTACAAAGCAACTCTCAAAAGATACAAAATGCACCCTCAAAGTGTACAAATAGGGCATAATATGGGAAAAAATTGTCAATCAAGGGCCAAACCCTGTTATCCAAACGAAGAAAAGGCATTACCTTTGCCCCGTATTCCAAATTCATGCATCGCCTATGCTTAGAATGTTCTTCAGTTCCATACCGTTTCTGGTATGCTTGTGCTGGCTTGTTGTTTTCGCCTGGCACTACCGCAAGAATGACTCTCCCAAGCGCATACTCACATGGTTCTTGGCTGTGTGCGTGATTCTGTATCTGTGCCATGCCTTGTACTTGAACGTCGGACTTTCAGTGGGGATGGAGAGCCTTTGGGCATTGTGCTCTCTGTCAGTCTATCCCCTTTACTACATATACATACGCGAACTGACGGCCAAACCGCTCGATTGGAAGGTAATCTCCTTATGTCTGCTGCCCGGACTGCTTGTGGCATTGGCAAAATTTCTGTTTCCAGGCGAGGCGTCTGATTTGGTAAGAAAGGTCCTGTTTGCCATTCAGGTTGTGACGGTGTGCTATTTAGGGTATAAGAGCTTAGTGGCCTTTGATAAAGAACTGGCAGATGTGTATGCCGATATGGAGGGCCGGGAGACGAAAGATGTGAAGATGCTCCTCGTGGCATTCGTGGGCACATCTGCCTTGAGCGCAGTTGCAAATGCTATTGGCAAACAATATTTCATTACGAGCGAGTGGCTGGTGTTGGCTTTGCTCCCCTTCGCTGTCATGTTGTATGCTTTGAGTTACATCGGTTTCACCCGTACATTTTCGGTGCGTCAGTATCTGGACGATGCAAAGGACGACATGGCGGCTGTGCCCGTGATGGCGACGGTGGCGGAGAAGGATGAACTGGAGAAGAAGATCGTGATGCTGATGACGGAGAAGCACATCTACTTGAGAAAGAACTTAAAGATTGGAGATTTGGCAAACGAGGTAGGTTCATGCCGCACGTATGTCTCAAACTACATAAACACCAAGTATGGTCATACATTCCTTGAATATATCAATCGTCACCGCATTGAATATGCTAAAGGGCTTATGCTCAAGCCAGAACCTGAGAAGATGTGGGTGGTGGCAGACAAGGCAGGCTTTTCGAGCGAGCAGTCGTTCTACCGGAACTTCAGAAAGTTTGTGGGCATGAATCCTGCAGAATGGTTGGCTGAGGAGAAGGAGAACGCGGAATGAGATTATTGCTCCCCCAGTTTTAGCCAATATTTACAAAGTGCTTTTGAATGATTTATGGAGGAGGCATGGAGGTTTATTTGCTCCCAAGCCTCCTCTATAAGGAAGAAAATCTATTAGCCAACTCATTTCACGAATTGACCTCTTTTTGTTGTTCCATCCTCCATGTGAATAATGACAATGTAATTGCCGTGGCTAAGAGTGCTGACGTTGATGCTTCTTTCCGAAGAAGCGAGTATAAGTTCTCCTACCTGATTGTAAATCTCGGTTCGAGAAGGGCTGTCGTCAGTGCCTACATTTAGGACGTCGCCTACAGGGTTGGGGTAGAGCAATATTTGCCCTGCCTCGTTCGAAATCTCCTTCAGACCTGATGTCCCGTCGGTATAGCTTTTAAGCGTCATTCCGCCTGATGTCGTCATTGCGCAAAGAGCCCATAGGTTATATTTGCCGCCAATGTTCTCGACAAAATACTGGTTTAGGTTGAGCTTTGTCCCTATCTCATCAAAGCGGGAAATCCAAAATAGTTTTAAGCCCTCGGAGTTTTTGGTAATAGAATCTACTACGAACACCGTATTCTCTGGACATTCATCGGATTTTTTTTCTATCGTTACCGTATCTTCTTCCGCAGCATCGAAATCGAAAAGTAGTTGAAAGGATTTCCCATCTTCGCCTCCAAGATAGACTTTGCCTTCTTGATTGTAGGCGTACATAGGAGAGAGATTCTCTATTTCCTTGTCAACGCTGTTGTCCAAGTGCATGATGGGAGTTGTTTTTACGCCTTCTATTTTTCTTGCCTGAATATCACCTATCAGCGTATCCTTGACAGATGTGTAGATGAGTGTTCCCGGCATGTATGACGGAGCTCTTCCCGATTCGAATTCATACACCCATTTAGCGCCGACAGGTGCGAACTCGGTAGCTGCCATTGCCCCTTGTGCGAGCAGGGTGGCAAGGATGAATGATATTGCTTTCATGTCTTATATAATTGGTTGATTAATAGCGTATTGTTTCCGTCTAATTAAACATTAATTTGAAATTAATGAATAAATTAATGGACGATTAATGACAATTTATGTTTAAAACTAACAATTTTATTTTAGGGTCTAATAGTTGTTTCATAAAATGATACAAGTTAAATTTTTCACAATTTTACGAAAAAAAAATAGATGTGCAAGTATTTATGTATTAAAATGTTAGGGTGTTTTAAAATAATCGTTTGCAGCAGAGCCAAGAATGGTAACAGGTAGCTCCATTGAATCAAATGCGGTTGTAAAAGGAAGCCAGAAAATCAATCGACTTTCTGGCTCCTTTCCTATATAGATTCTAATATTGATCTATCAGAACGCTTTTCTAATCTTCTCAGCGATAGCCTCCATTTCGGCAGGCTCGAGTTTCAAGTGTGCTTTGGCGAAGTTCAAGTCTCCTTCGTTTTGGATTGGAACCAAATGGATGTGAGCGTGAGGAACTTCCATTCCCATGACAGCCACGCCGATTCTTTTGCATGGAATCGCCTTTTCGATAGCCGCAGCCACCTTCTTGGCGAAGAGTGTTAATCCTGCCAAGGTTTGGTCGTCGAGACTGAAGATGTAGTCGGTTTCGACCTTAGGGATGACAAGCGTATGACCTTTCTGCACTGGACTGATGTCCAAAAAAGCGAAGTAATTCTCATCCTCTGCTATCTTATAGCAAGGGATTTCTCCATTGATGATTCTTGTGAATATCGTAGCCATGGTCGCAGTTTATTAGAATGAAATCTTGACAATTTCGAAAGGAATTTTTCCTGCTGGGACAGTTACCTCTACGATGTCGCCCACTTTTTTGCCCATAAGAGCTTTTGCGATAGGAGTGGTTACTGATAGTTTTCCTTCCTTTAAATTTGCTTCATGTTCGGAAACAAGAGTGTAAGTCATTGATTGACCATTCTTTGTGTTCTTGATTTCAACTTTGTTCAATATTTGTACACTGTCAGTGCTGAGTTTTGAACTGTCGATGATTCTTGCCGAAGCGATTTTCTCCTTCAACAAAGAAATCTTCATTTCGAGAAGTCCTTGAGCCTCTTTGGCAGCATCGTATTCGGCGTTCTCCGACAAATCTCCTTTGTCCCTTGCCTCGGCAATCTGCTTTGAAATGTTAGGACGTTCAACACCCTCCAAATACTTTAGCTCCTCTACCATTTTGTTTAGTCCCTCTTCGGTAACATAGGATACAGCCATGATAATTTCTTTTTTTTAATTAATAAAATTCGTTTCTTTCGTCTATCGCTATAGCAAAGCGGTGAGCAAAGTTCTTTTGCTCCTTTTTGCTGCGGCGACATTGTGTTTGATTGAGCAAACAATCAATAAATGGGTTCTGGGGATGATCGTTCTGATCCCAGATTGTGTTTTCTTTCTGTTGAACCCTTATCTTATTCAGTATCTAAGGTACTGCCATATAGCAAAAAGAATTCCGACCGTAGCCGGAACTCTTCTATCCCTTAATGTTCGCCACAAAGGTAAACCAACTTTTTTATTTTTCCAAATGAAAAAACGGCGGTTTTATTCCACAATAATTATCTCCTTGTTTTCAGAAGACAATTTTTTCAGTTTTTCCGTCGCCATCTCCGGGTTGTCGGTCACGACATAGAACTTGACGTCACTTTGGAAAAGCGAAGGGTAATCTTGGGCAAACCTGTCGATGTCTTCGCTGCCTATTGGCGTTTGTTCATCGAAAATCATATTGGAGACTTTCTCGCCGTATCTATTCTTGTAACACATTATTAGATAAATCACTTTGGCATTGTGGTCGTCTTTTGCCATTGTGTTGGCCTTTGTCAGGAGAGAGTCCAAGTGGTTGTAGTCTTCGCTATGAAGGATGTAGTATTTTTGCAATTCCACTTGTCGTTCTTTTGCTTTTTCTGTGTCGTCGTTATCGTGATAACTATACACTTCTACGAGATGATGATATTCGGAATGTTGAGTTTTGAAGATAAAATCCCAATAGTAGTTGGTCAAACCAACAATGGAGAAAAGAATGGCCACGAAAGAGACCGTTTTGATTTTGGAAGCATACGTGCAGTTCTCCTCATTGATAAGAACTATAATTCCCAAGGCTGGGACCAATGTAGAGAAGCCACCTATCATTCTCATTATAGAAGCTCCTGGCCAATGTTGGCAAACGAACAAGACACCTATACAAAGAAAGGAGAGACCAAGATAAAGTATTATCTCAAGAATGATGAGATTATTGTAATACACTATAGGTTGATCAATTTGTCCCGTGATAAACAATTCATCGTCACTTTTTGAGTGCCATGAGAACTTCTCCCTTAGCAGTGGCAATGCCAAAAGCATGAATATATAAGAAATTGTCATAATTGATAAAGTGCTTAGTGCACCCAAGCCTGGAATTTTCAGCATTTTGAGAGCTGGCAATACCAACACAATTATGATAAGGATGATGGATAATCTCTTTTTGTCCATAGGGTTATGTTTTTTATTTTGTCATCTCTTCAATGGCTTTTTTTACAGTGGCGTCATCTCTGTTGAGAATTTGGAAGAACGCGCAATCTCCTAATATGTTGCGTGCTATGTAAGCGTTAACTTTGTTGTTGATAAGTCGTTTTGACTTTCCAATCATAGTAGGATTGCGACGGATGCCCTTGCTCTCAGCAAATGTGGCAAGTTGGTCAGCGATGTTGTCATTCTCCAAATATTTCACCAAATCATCCACCTTTTTGAATTTATTTAATTGCTCACGGTTTTTGTCGGCATAAGCAAAAGCAAATTCATAGATGGTACCATTACTGTTGATCTTGTTGAAGTATGAAGTCATGCCAATGGTGTCACGGGGAACGAAGATGTCTGGCATGATTCCACCTCCGCCATACACCTTTCTACCATTCTTGGTGTAATAGATTGTCGAATCTGTTTTATTGACATGAATGCTGTCTTCCGAATCGAACTCTCCGTGAAGGTATCGGTTGACGAGGTCTTTGTCGTAATCGTCGTACGGTTTTTGAATGCAACGACCAGAAGGAGTGTAGTATCTGGCTATGGTGAGGCGTAGTGCAGATCCGTCGCCCATTGGGAATTGTTGTTGCACAAGTCCCTTTCCGAACGAGCGTCGTCCGATGATGGTACCCCTGTCGTTATCTTGGATGGCTCCGGCGAAGATTTCACTTGCCGAGGCAGACCATTCGTCAATCAATATGATTAGTTTGTCAGATTTGAATCTACCATTGCCATCTGCAGGGCTTTCTGCGCGAGGACTGGCATTTCCTTCGGTATAAACAATTCTGTTGCCAGCTTCCAAGAACTCGTTAATCATCAAGATGGCTTGGTCGAGGTAGCCTCCGGAGTTAGCACGGAGGTCGATGATGTATTTGTCCGCACCCTCTTGTTTCATTTTGTAGATGGCATTGAAGAACTCTTCGTAGGTGGTTGCTCCAAATCGGTTGACTTTTATATAGCCGATGTTTGGTTGCATGATGTAGTGGGCATCAATACTGGTGACAGGGATGTCGCCACGTACAATCGTAATAGGAATCAAATCTTTGATGCCGTTGCGTTTAATGCCAACTTTAACTTCCGATCCTTTAGGGCCTCTCAACTTCTTCATCACCTTCTCGTTGGAGATGGATTTTCCCACAAAAAGAGTGTCGTTGACCATCACGATACGGTCGCCCGGCAAGATTCCTTTCATCTCGGACGGACCACCACTGATAACGCCCACCACCATGACTGTGTCATGTTGGATATTGAATTGAACGCCTATGCCGCTAAAACTTCCGTCCAACTCTTCGTTGACCGATTGAAGTTCAGAAGCTGGAATATAGCAAGAGTGAGGATCCAAATTGGACAAAATCTTAGGAATAGCCTTTTCTACGATGCTGTCGTAGGAGAGAGTATCGACGTATTTGTTCTCGATAAATTTAAGCATCGCCTCAATTTTTCCAGAAGTACTGTAGGTCGCAGCTGCATTAGTGTTGTTAAGTTCTTGTCTGACAACTCTTTCTGTCAATATCTTTCCAATGAGAATTCCAGCAATGACAGCAAATGCGAAAAATAAGGGTATATAGATTCTTTTGTTCATACGTTCGTAGTAGAATCAATGTTCAAATATTTTAATTCTATTTTGGCTCTTTCCAAGAGTTCGATGCCGTCTGTAATATGATAATATTCGGAAAAGACAACACGTTTGATGCCAGCTTGGATGATTAGTTTTGCACATTCGATGCAAGGAGATGCCGTGACATATAGCGTCGCCCCTTCGCTGCTATTGTTGGAGCGGGCCACCTTCGTGATGGCGTTGGCCTCGGCGTGTAAGACGTAGGGTTTTGTCTTGTTATTCTCGTCCTCGCAAACATTCTCAAACCCCGAAGGAGTACCGTTGTATCCATCGGAGATAATCATATTATCTTTTACTAGAAGGGCTCCCACTTTTCTTCTTTCGCAGTAGGAGTTTTCCGCCCATATTCGAGCCATTCTCATATAGCGGCTATCTAGTTTATCTCTTTTTTCAGAATGGTCATTCATAATGATACGGATTTAAAGGAGATGGTACATCAAGCCTTCTTCAAAAGATTTTTGGAAAAGGCTACCATGTTCATTCCGGAGAAACTTCCTGACGTCATGAATAGCAAATTGGTGTTTTGCATCTTCTCTATGCTCAATCGGTCCATCAGTTTTATATTGTCGGTGAAGATGGTTACTTTCTCACCAAAGACCTCTTTCACCATCTCTTCTGTAATCGGGATGCGGTGTTTGTAACAATTTACATTTGGATTGAAATATACAAATGCGGCATCCGCTTCGTCTAATGATTTCTTGTATTGTGGAAGATAACCTGCGGAGAGACTACTGAAACTGCATAGTTCCAAACATGCAATTAGTTTTTTCTCAGGGAATTGAGTTCTTAGCGCATGAATGGACGCCTTGACATTTTCAGGCGTGTGAGCCATATCGTAGTAGGCCGAGGATTCTGCGTTGTTGGCTATCTTCTCCATTCGTCCAGGCAAACCCTTGAAAGTGGAGATGGCTTCGTAGAAGTCAGCATCTTTCACGCCGATTTGTCGGCAAACCAATCGGGCAGCATCAATATTTTGCATGTTGTGTTCGCCGAATATTAGAAGAGGAAAGTCGCCATACTTTGTTTTCAATGTGGTGACTCCATTCTCGATGGTGAATTCTGGCGTATGATAAGGCATGTCCGTGATGTCCTCGCGGATTGTCTCTGTTATCTGCATAATGTTTTCGTCGCCTTCCGGATAGATCAGCTTACCATTCCTTTCAATTATTTGAGAGAAGGTGCTGAACTGTTCGATATAATTCTCGAATGTCGGGAATGCGTCAATGTGGTCCCACTCAATGCCGGAGATAACGGCTATGTGAGGTTGGTAAATGTGGAATTTAGGCCTTTTGTCGATGACGGAAGTGAGATATTCGTCGCCCTCGAAAATGGCTACTCTTGTCTCTTCGTTGAGGCTTAGCATGGCATCGAAACCTTCCATTTGGGCACCAATCAAGTAGTCGAATCGGATGTTCAGCTTATTCAAAACATAGAGCACCATTGCCGTGATGGTGGTTTTGCCATGGCTACCGCTGATGACAACCCTCATCTTGTCCCTTGTTTGTTGGAAAAGATATTCTGGGAAGGAGCAGATTTTCAGACCTAATCTCTTTGCTTCTTGAAGCTCGGGATTGTCTGGTCTTGCGTGCATGCCTAATATGACGATGTCGATTTCATTGTTGAGTTTTTCAGGGAACCATCCCATCTTCTCTGGCAATAGGCCATGAGCAGCCAGACGACTCCTCGATGGCTCCTTGATTTCGTCGTCGGAACCAGTGATGATATCGCCTTTTTGCTGTAGTGCCACGGCTAAGTTGTGCATGGCAGCTCCTCCAATTGCAATAAAATGTATCCTCATATTTTCAACTCTTGAATGTTCAGATACAAACAAAGAAAAAGATTTTGAGACTTTGCGTATCTTTGCTAAATTCGCACAAAAATAAACAAAAAATGAAGTTATTTAAGATTGAAACGGGATTTTTTTTAAGTGATGGTGGGGCTTGCTTCGGTTCGGTTCCAAAGTTGGCGTGGGCGGATGCGTATCCTGCGGACGAAGATAACTTCTGCAAGTGGTCTATGCGATCTTTGCTGGTGCAGGCGGGCGACCGACTTATCCTGATTGATACGGGTGTTGGCACAAAGCATTGGGACATCATGGAAGAGTATGGTTTCAGGGAGATGGTGACATTGGAGTCGCAACTTGCCAAACATGGTTTTTCTTGCCAAGATGTTACGGACGTGGTGCTTACCCATTTGCATTTTGAACATTGTGGGGGTTGCACTTGGATTGATCAAGATTTTAAGTTGCAGCTTACTTTCCCTAACGCTACCCATTGGGTGAGCGAGGAACAGTGGAAAACTCTTTTGGCTCCCAATATTGCAGAAGAAAATTCGATGCTTTCCGTCGATGTGATGGAGATTTTCAATCAAGATAAATTCAAGTTCATCAATGAAGACACTCAGCTTTGCGAAGGGGTTGATTTGAGACTGTTTTCTGGCCATTCGGCAAATCAAATCGTTGTCTATCTGAAAGATGCAAATCAAACATATATATTTGCTGGAGATGTGATTCCGACTGCGGCACACCTTCCGTTGAGATGGTTGAGTGCTATAGATGTGGACCAAGTGGCAGCATTGACTGGCAAAAATCAGATTTTGGAAAAGGCCGTCAATGAGCACCAAGCGATCATTTTTGCGCACGACTATTACACACCTTGCGTGACGGTGAGAAAGGTGGATGATTTTGAGAAAGACAAGGAGGTCAATTTTTAAAGAATAACGGTTATGAAGATTTTATATGTCATAACGGGTTTGACGGTTGGTGGTGCGGAGATTGTGACCATCGACATTGCCAATGGAATGGCAGAGCGTGGGCATACGGTCAAATTGGTCGCTTTGAATAATCGAGATGAGTTGTCTGGACGAATTCTCCCATCGGTGGAGGTCTCTACTCTTAATATGGGCAAGTCACCTCTCTCGTTCGTTCAGTCGGCTTGGAAACTTCGCAAGGTCATTAAGGCTTTTCGGCCGGATGTGGTGCACGCAAACATGGTGCATGCCAATATTTTCACTCGATTGGTTCGACTATTCACCAGGATGCCGTTGTTGATCAGTTCTGCTCATAGTAATAATGAAGGCGGAGCTCTTCGAATGTGGGCATATCGGTTGACTGATTTCCTTTCGGATATCAATACCAATGTCTCGGATGGAGCCTTGGATTGGTTTGTGAAAAACAAATGGTTTTCTAAGAAGAAGAGTATATCTGTTTACAATGGCATCAATTTGGATAAGTTTCATCGAGATGCTACCAATCGTTTGGCAATTCGCGAAAAATATAATATAGCTTCCGCCGACTTTCTTTTCCTCTTTGTGGGAAGGTTGATTGATTTGAAGGATATCCCTAATTTGATAAAAGCATTTGGCATCGTATCTACGCAAGTGGATAATGTCAGACTTTTGATAGTTGGTGATGGTGAAGTCCGAGAGGAGATGGAACAGATGGCTTCGGAGATGCCGTTTGCCTCAAAAATCACCTTTGCGGGCAAGCAAACGCAAACGAATGATTACTATAATGCGGCCGATTGTTTTGTCCTCTCGTCTGAATGTGAGGGCTTTGGTATGGTTCTGGTGGAGGCAATGGCTTGTGGTTTGCCTGTTGTGGCAACCGATGCAGGAGGTTGCTTAGAGGTTGTTGGTGATAGACAGTATGTTGCAGAGCCTAAGGATTCTGAGCAATTGGCCAAAATCATGCTTTCTGTGGTTAAGCTGGCACCGGAAGATTTGGCTCGCCTAAAAGAAACGAATTCACAGCGATCTTCAAAGTTTTCTCTTCAGACCATTTTGGATAGGTGGGAGAAGATATACGGAAAGAAATGTTAGGATTGAGTGTCCCATTCCAAATAAATTTACAACATGGGCAATTAAAATATTATCTTTGCGTTGTTTATTGTGGAATATCGTAACGAAATAATTTAAATTATAAAATATGTCAGGTCAAGAGATTATTGCAAAGATTAAGAACTTTAAAAATTCCATGATGGATGGAATGGATAAGAAGAAGTGGATTTTCGTTGCTGCTTTTTTCTTAAGTGTTCTTATTAAACTATTAATGTTCACAAGTACGGCAAACGATGGGTTGCACCTATCGGCGGGTAATGGGGATTTCCTTAGCGATTTCCTTATTTGCTATTCAACCTATATAGGTGTTGCGTTGTTTTTTGTGGCAGCAGGCTTGTGTTGCAAGTATTTCGCAGCAGGTTTTGTGCTTGATTTTATCTTGGATGTTTGGATGGTGGCTAACTTGATTAGCTTGCGTAGTCATGGTGCTATGATTACAGGTTACGACTTCCGTATCGCAGGAAACATGAATGGTTTTTGGGACAGCATATTTGTATTTATGCATTTTTCTGACATTCTGATGTTTATCATTACGGGAGCCTTTGCTTTCGTATGGATAAAGATGTTGGATAAGACGAAGAAGATTCATTGGCAGTTAGGCGTAGTGGCAATGGTGCTTGCGATTATCTTGTTTATGGTGAAGCCAATCCACTTCAACAACAAATGGGGCTTGCAACTCAACATTTGCGAGCAATTGAATGTGACAGGTGAAGGACGTGAATCATTCGCTGCAGATTATACCGTATTCTCAAACCTATTTGCAGAGACCTACTTCTGTAGCAACCTTGACGATATACCAGAGAAGCCTCAACTGACTAATGAGCAGATTAGCAAGATTATGAGCCACATGTCATTCTCTGATAAGCAAGTGACTTTGCAAGACAACTTGATCATCATTATGTTCGAGAGTTTGGAAGGCTGGGTAATCGGTAAGAGCATCAACGGACAGGAGATTACACCAAACTTGAATAAGTTGACAAAGGAGAACGCCCTTTATGGTGTTAATATGATTCCTGAAACGCAGAGAGGAACTTCAAGCGATGCACAATTGACTATCAACACAGGTCTTTTGCCTTTGGTTTATGAGACCGTATGTTACGCATATCCTACTAACCGTTTCTATTCAGTGGGTGATGCAATGGCTAAGTTGGGTTCTCATAATGTTACACTCATCCCAACAGATGCAGCAGCATGGAACCAAGGTCAGGTTACAAAGCCATGGGGCTATTCTAAATTGCAAAGCAAGGTTTGCTCGGACGAGGAGTTGTTTGGCGATTTGGCTGCGATGGTTGATTCAATTCCAGAACCATTCTGCTTGCAAGCCGTGACGATGGCTTCTCACGCACCATTCTGGAAATATGCAGGTTATTCTACATTGGAAGTTCCAGAGGATGGCCTTCCAGAAAGTAAGATCAATTACATAAAGAGTGTGAACTATACGGATAGATGCATCGGTCAATTCTTGGCTGCGGTTAAGGAGAATCCTAAGATGCAAAACACAACTATCTTGGTAGTGGGCGATCATACCATCTTCAACAGCAGTCGTCAAGAGTTTGCTGAGTCTGAGACTGCTAAGGCAATTGGTGCAGCTGATGCTGATTTCGTGCCATTTATCATCAATTCTCCAAAGAATTTGCAAACTATAGAAATAAAAGATACTGTTTACCACATGGATATTTATCCTACATTGTTGAGCGTATTGAAGTTGGATAACTATCCTTGGAGAGGTGTCGGTTGTGATATGACCAAGCCTATCGTCAGAACGGCTACAGAGCGTGAACTTTCAGATATGTGTGAGTTGATTATCCGTAGCGACTTCTTCCAAGAAAGCAAGAAGTGATTTGTAAGGTCGTGATATATAGGGGGATGCATCAATATGATTTGGTGCATCCCTTTTTTTTAAGAATTAGTGACAACACGATTAATCTATGTCCACGTTCTTTATCTTGGAATAGTAATTTGTAAATTTTATATTTGCACAAGAATGTTCTTTAGGGAGCGAATATAAGACCATAAATAACACACCGAACAACGAAATATGTGTAGAATTTTCTTGATAATATCTCTGTTGTGCTTCTGCTTTCTGCATGTGGATGCTCAATCCTTCCCCAATTATATTGCTCATGGAGGTGGTGCGTTAGGTCGTTTAACCTATAGCAATAGCAAGGAGGCCATTCTCCAATCCATAGAGAGAGGATATACTTTTATTGAGGTGGATATAGATACGACGTCCGATGGCTTTTTAGTCGCTTCGCACGATTGGGCGAGTTTCCATATTAACGCGGGACATCCAGAATTGGGCGATAGTATATTTTCGCTTGAATCCTTTAAGGCAACCTCTATATATGGCGAATATACGCCTATAACGATTGATGAGATAGTGGAGATTCTGGAAGAATATCCTTCCGTGTTCTTAGTCACCGATAAGATTTCTGATGTGGCCCTTTTGGATCGCAGCTTGTCGGGAATGAGAGATCGTGTTTATGTTGAGGCATTTTCCATAGAAGATTTTATTGCTTTGCGCGACGCGGGTTATCATCCCATGTATTCGCATCGAATTGTAGATTTGGCGTCGGTCATCATAGAAAATCTTTTAAATGGAGAGGCAAGGATAGACTTTATTGTTGATTCCACATCTGATAGTTTCAAGGAGTTGGAGCGTATTAAATGCCTTATGCCATTCAAGGTGGCGATGTTCACAAGCAATTCGTTGGAGTTTTTTGATGAGCATTTGGGCAAAGAGATTGATTTAATATATACGGATTATTATAATCCAGCAACAGGAGGAATTGAATATTAATTTGGGGGTGAAATTATGCGAAAGCTATTTATCATATATATTCTTTTTTGCTGTGCTTTTTGTTCTTCTGCGGGTGAGGTATGGAAAGGCGAAGGCGATGTTTCATCCCCGTATCTTATCCAATCGAATGTGGATTTAATGCAGTTGGCACAAAAGGTAAATGATGGGAATGATTATGACGGGGCCTATTTCCGGTTGGAGAGTGATTTGGACCTCTCCACCATTTGTGGTGAATTGTTGGGCGATTGGCCTTCTATAGGATCGATAGATGCCTATTTCGAAGGCAATTTTGATGGGAATGGGCATCTCGTCAGCCATCTTTACATACAAGAGAGGGGTACTACTTACAAAGGTTTGTTTGGCTATGTCGGGGCACATGGAAAGATTTCTAATCTTACGGTGGAAGGTTCCGTTTATGCCTCTTTTTGGGCAGGAGCTGTGGCAGGTGCCAGTAGTGGAACTATTACGAATTGTGTAAATCAAGGAGGAAGCATAGAGGCGTATCAAATCGCAGGTGGCATTGTGGGTGGAAACTTTGGCGTCGTTTCCAAATGTCAAAACAAGGCGACCATCCAGAGCTCCTTATCAACAGGCGGTTTGTGTGGCTACAATTATGGATCTCTTTATGATAGTAATAATCTTGGGGAGATTTATGGATATAATGGGGCAGGAGGCTTGACCGGCTATAATGGAGGTTTCTCTTCGTTTACAAATTGCTATAATGTCCCTATAGGAATTGTTCAGAATTGTGCCAATGTAGCATTCGTTTCAGGCAGAAATAAAGTAGGTGGAATTGCAGGAAGAAATGATGGCTTGATCTTTAATGATTATAACTTCGGAGAGTTGAGTGCCAATATGATGGCTGGTGGTCTGGTTGGTTGTAATGGCGGTTTTGATGGTGTTGATGGATTTGTCTATAACTCTTATAATACGGGAGATATATCTTGTTCCGTTTCACAGGCTGGAGGAGTAGTTGGCATTAATAATTCTGTTGGCGATGTGATCAATGTCTATAATTCGGGTAAGGTATTCGTTCCCACTCTTGGTGGAGCTCTTTTGGGGGTAAATGAAGGAAATCTGAGTCAATGCTATTGGGTTGGAGACACTTGTGATTTGGTGGCAGCCGATGATGGATTTGTCTCTAATTGTAAAGTGTTTTCGAAAGATAGTCTTTCGTTGCTGACAAACTATTTGAATCAATGGGTGAATAGTTCAAAAGATCTTGCATTTTCTCATTGGAAATGCTTGAGTGATAGTTGTTTGCCGTTCTTTTCGGATGTGACGGCTCTTTTCCATAATGTCATTGCCTATAATTTTCATGGGGTTTTGGGGGAGAATTTATTGGCATTCCCAGAAGGCGAAGAGGTGTCGTTGACCATAACCCCAGATTCGGGATATGTTTTGTCTGAAGTCAAAGCTATCTGTGGGGTTGATTTTGTATCAGTGACGGTGGAGGAGAATCGTTTGACATTTGTAATGCCTGATGGAGATGTTTCGCTCTTGTTCCAATGGCAATCTATTGCAGATATGGATAGTTTATCCTTTTCCAGGAATATAATGGGTGCATCTAATCTGAAAGTAGCGGGAGGCAAGGGAGAATTGTCTTTGTGGGCGGATGAAAATGTTGAAGTTCAAGTCTATTCGATAAATGGACAAATGATACGTCGTATCTACATGGTGGCTGGTGAGCAGAAATCAATAAAAATTTCGTCGGGGATGTATATCGTAAATGGTCACGAAACCCTTATTTGGTAAAGGTTTTCCCTCGAAAAAGTTTCGCACAATGAAATAAATATTTAACTTTGTCCATTATTGGGGAGGTTTGTATTTAGGGTTATTCACTTATGTAGGTTTCTTTTGTGTAGAATTTTCGAAAAGAAGATTTATATAGCCATGATGTGAACACACAATCTTCCAATAGAGGTTTTGAATTCTCACGCTCAAAGAGCAGTGTCGCTTTGAGTTTGTATTATAAAGGGTCCATAACAATACCAGAACGAGCTATATGCAATCAAAAAAGAAAATAGCTTTTGTAGGCAACACTTCGTTTTCTCTATATAATTTCCGATTGGGAGTTATGAAAAGCTTCATGGAGCAAGGTAATGAAGTTGTAGCTATTGCACCATACGATGAATATTCTGAGCTTTTAGAGAAAGAGGGCATTCGTTGTATTGTGGTGGAGATGGATTGCAAAGGAACAAGCGTTATTCGTGATGCTAAGTTGATAAAAAAGCTCCATTCCATCTACAAAAGTGAGAAGTTTGATTTTGTATTTCATTATACGATCAAGCCTGTGATTTACGGTTCTATCGTATGTCGTTTGTTGGGCATACCTTGCATCGCCGTCACTACAGGTTTGGGATACGCATTTAGGGACAAGAGCCTTATTAATAGGATAGCTCAATGGCTTTATAAAGTGTCGCTTAAATCAACCCAAGAGGTTTGGTTCCTTAACCGCGATGATTACAGCATTTTCATCGAGCAACATATCGTTCCCGAGAAGCAAGCGTATATTCTATATGGCGAGGGTATCGATTCAGATCACTTTTTGCCTCAACAAAGCAATTTTCAAGACGATAAGTTTAGAGTTTTGCTCTTCTCCCGTTTGTTGAAAGACAAGGGTGTAGTGGAGTATGCCATGGCTGCTAAGGTCTTGTCGCAAAAATATCCAAACATCGAATTTCGTATGTTGGGCAAGGCGAATAACGATACGCCTGAGAATGTCCCAATGGAGGATATCGAAAAGTGGCAAGAAGAGGGTTATATCTCCTATTTGGGCGAATCCATCGATGTTCGGTCCTTCATAGCCGATTCAGATTGTGTCGTTTTGCCTTCTTACTATCGAGAAGGCATTCCTCGTTGCTTGATGGAAGCGATGAGTATGGAAAGGCCAATTGTGACGACCAACAACGTCGGTTGTATTGAGTTGATTGATGATGGTGTGAATGGTTATATGTGCGAACCTCGTTCTGCGGAGGATTTAGCCGATAAAATCGAGAAAATGTATCGCTTGTCAGCCGAGGAACGCGTGGCTATGGGCAAGGCGGGTCGTGCTATGATTCTGGCAAAATTTGATGAGAGGATAGTCATTCAACAGTATCATCAGCGTATATCCCAATATTTATAAATTATGAACATCCTATCATCTCCGAGGAGAATCTCCATGGCATTGGGCGTTCTTCGTTTTGCGAAGATGTTTTTGGGTGTCATTGTTTTATATCTTGCCGTAAAGTATTTTGGTACGACCTACGAGCGTGATTCGTGGGTGCTTTCCATCGCTTTATATAGTATGGTTCTGTTGGCCGTATTCTCTCCAATAAATGATATTTTTCGAACCCGTTTTATTCATCTTAAAAGTCAACAAGGTGAAGAATTTGCGATAGAATCGGTCAATTCGTTACTTTCTGCTTATTGGTGCCTGTTTGCTGTCATTGCCGTGGTTATGTTTTTGGCCAAAGGCTTCATTGTTCAATGGATAGCCCCTGGCTTTTCTGACGAAGAGCAGCACTTCTTGTCGATAATGTTGCTGTGGCTCTTCCCTTATTTTATGTGTCAACAAGTGACCAACACGCAGATTGCGATTCTCAACACCTATGAATCTTATTTTTATCCAGAAATCATTTCGTTGACAGCTAGTGTGATAAACATTGTGGCGATTGTCTTGTTGTCCGATTATTGTGGCATCTATTCCATGGTGATAGCTACACTTGTCAATAATGTAATTATGGTGACGGTGCTATCGTTGTTATTGAAGCAGCGAGTGCCTGGAATACGACTCTATGGTTGGGGCGGACTGGAGAAGTCTAAAATGTTTCTCCTCTTCTCGTTGCCAGTTTATTTAGCCACCTTTTCCAATCAAGCTTATCAGATGATAGAGAAGGCCATTTGTACGAATTACGGCACGGGTGCAGTCTCTTTGTTCGATTATGCTCGTCAGGTGATGAACTTGCCTTGGGTGGTCTTTTCCTCCATTGTACCGATTGTATTGACGCCCATTTTATCGAAATGCTTCATTGAGAAGGACGAAGCACGATTCTCGAAAGAGTTGAGGCAGTTCACTCGGATGTTATTGTTTGTCTCTGTCGTGGTTTCGGTCGTAATGGTAGTCAATCCAGCTCAAATATCTTTGATTTTCTTTTCCGAGGTAAATGTTGAATTTGTGGCGGTGATGCGATGGATGGGAGTGGCGATAAATTTCACCATTTTATCGTTGATTGTCAGCCAAGCTCTCATTGCTGAGAATAGGATAGTGAAGTATGTGATTGGCATTGTTGCGGGCAATTTGCTATCTATTGGATTGTGTCTATTCGTCTCGAAATATTATCCATTGTCATCGTTGGCTCTCTTCCTGATGGTTGGACAGCTTTTATCATCCATATTCTTGATGATATTTTTGCAGGTTGAATCGAAGGCGGCGTATCTCAAAGATTTGTTCAAGATGGCATTGATGCTTTGTCTGATTGTTTCGGCATTAGGTGCAATGCAAATATTCGTTTTAGACCAGATATTCTTAAATGGGGGTGTATTTATGCAGTTTGCCAATTTGGCAATCAGTATGGTCTTAACATTGACTTTGATTTTATTGGCGTTGTTCCTCTTCAATATGGAGGAGAAGGGAATTGTGCTTGGGTTGGCGTCAAAATTTATTAAAAGAGAAAAGTAATGGCATTCTATTTATTGTTATTCGTGCTCGGTTTATCATGTGCGGGAACGGACATCTATCCTGTGAAGAACAGATGGGTTGTCACGGTTCCGTTCATAGCGTTGATGTTTGCTATGGTGGCTTTCCGCGATGGATTGGGCGGAACAGACTATACGATGTATGAATATTTTTATAGCAAGATCGTAACATTGCCGGAGTTTATACAGGGGCATTACGAGCCACATTATAGGACGAAAAGTTTTGAGGTGGGATTTGTAACCCTTTCTAGTATTATTCGAATATTTGATTCTACGAAGACACCTTACGTTTTCATGTTTGTCATAGCTTTGATAAACGTGGTTCTTCTTTTCGTATCAACAAGGAAGTACACTCCTTATATCTTTTTGGCCATTCTTTTCTATTTGTATAAGGCTTATTTTTGGCATGAATTTACCTTGTTGAGGCAATCCATAGCCATAGGTCTATTCATGTATTCTATCCAGTATGTTAAGTCGCAGGAGTGCTGGAAATATATGGTATGTAATCTGATAGGCATGAGCATGCACGCTTCGGCTGTGGTGTTGTTGCCATTGTATTTCGTATTGAATCAGAAGTGGAGCGACAAGAAGATTCTGTTGATCATGGTGGTGGCTGTCTTACTGAATATACTCGGTCCAGTTATGTTTTATGTGGCTACGCAGTTGGCAGGCTTGGTGGGAATGGCGGACCGTTTCGACACTTATTTCATTTCTCGTACCATCAATCCGTTGAACTTCTTGGAGATTATCTTTATTCTGTTCTTTGCCATGTACGGCAGATTAAATTATGAGAAGAAGGAACCTTATTTTAATCTCTTTTTGAATCTCTTTGTTGTCTCTTCATTTGTGATTATAGCATTTGCTTCATTTGAGATTTTCGCCCGTTTCAAAGAGTATTTTGTGATTGCTTATATGGTCTTATTCTCCTATTTCATCGGGCATATTCAGGACACCCGTACCAGGACGGCTGCATTTCTTTTGTTTGCGGCATATTGCTTTCTGGGGTATCTTCGTTATATATATACGTTTGATGCGGGAGGCTTGCTTCCTTATAAATGGATTTAACAAGAATGTTGACATTGGAGAGAGATATGAGAGTGGAGAAGGCGGAAGAAGTTCTTTTGCTTTTGGCGGCGTTTGCCATACCGTTTGTTAATTTTGCTCCCATTCCGTCGGCACTTGTTTCTGCTATGTCGATAGTGTTGTGGGTGAAGGCTTTTTTTGACAGGCGTAGACCGATGTTGAATTATGCCGCAGTGGCTCTCTTGTGTTTCTATATCTATTCTATATTTTCGTCGCTTTCATCGGGTTTATCGGCAATGTTTTGGAGGGAGACCACGCAGATTCGTTTGCCGTTGCTCTTCTTTTCGCTTGCCTTTCTTTTTTCGTTGGGCAATGTGAATGTTCGGCGATTGCTTCGTTGGTTTGCCATGGGTGCTTATGCATGTGCAGCTGTTTGTTCCATAGTTTATATATGTGCCTTAATTACAGAGTTTGACGGTATTCCTCACTCTTGGCTGAATATCAAGCTTTGTTTGAACGGGGTAATTTCGTTGCTATCACATCGTACTTATGTCGCCTTCAACATGTTGGTCGGCTTGATTGTTTTCTTCCAAGATGCAATGGATAGGAAGGTGGACCGAAAGCATTGGCTGTTGTTCGGTGGCATAGTTGTGTTTACTGGCCTATTCATCTTGTTTTCGGGTGCGCGTATGGTCTTGTTCACCTATTGTCTATTGCTTTTTCTTTTCCTATTGACGTTTTTTACGCAACGATATAGTGTGAAGAAAGGGCTTGGTGTAGCGTTAGTTTCCTCATTGGTTTTGATAGGTTTGTTATTGATGAATGGGCGTTTGCATGATATGGTAATATCCCTTTTTAGGGGAGATGTAGATATCTTATCGCTTGACCCGCGCTTTTCTATTTGGTATTGTGCCAAGCTTGTGTTGGAGCACAATGACATACCTTTCATGGGGGTGGGCACTGGCATGTCGCCCGAATTGATATATCGTGAGTTTGAGGCGATTGGTTTTAGTGCGGGTATTGAATCGCATTATAGTATGCACAATCAATTCTTGGAATCGTATGTCGAATACGGAATTGTAGGTTTCTTACTATTGGTGATGATGCTGTTGCCGTCATTGTTCAACAAGACAAGCAATCGATTGTTTTTTAGGTTGTACTTCTTTCTTTTGGTGGCTAATATGCTCTTCGAATCGATGTTTTGTCGATCAATGGGAACTTATTCGGTGGCGTTTATTATCACTTTGTCGGGATTGAGCAGAGAGCCAGCAACGGCAGTCTCGCTTGGATCGAAGTTACGCAAAGGACTTTATGCATTTTTGCTTTTTGCCATTGTGGCTGTTTCGGTGAAGTATATTTTCAAGGATAAAAGAGAATTTTTTTCTTCCTTCCAACGCTATTTTGCCAAAGTGGATGCTTTGCCTGGCGATGTGCCAAGTGAGTTGCGGGGTGTCGAGGGAAGGCGTGCCGATTGTACCACAACTTCTGAAACTTGGTTGGATAAGGCGACGACATACTATCGTTTTGCTGAGTACACCGTATCTGAGGCAGATTCTGTAGATTTCTCACTCTATATCTATGTTTCTGAGGATTTTGATGGCGTGGATGTAGAGATGAAATTAGAAGAGCGAGGCAATTTTGCCTATGCCGAAAGATATGATTTAGAAAAGAAGGGCACTTGGCAGCGTCTTCATGTGGGTAGGAGTGGAATGTATGGAAATATTTTCTGCACATTCGCTTTTGTAAAAGAAAACGCCTCGGATTTAAAGGATTTGAAAGGATTTGTTATTTTTGCCAAGCCAGAAACAGAATGTATTAAGAGATGAAGATAACAGTTTTTACACCCGCATATAACAGGGCAAAGACATTGCCCGCCCTTTATGAATCGTTAAAGCGCCAGACAGACAAGCGTTTTGAATGGCTGATTATTGATGATGGCAGTACGGATGAAACACCGCAACTGATTGAGTCGTACAAGCAGGAAGGTGCTTTGGATATAACTTATATTAGAAGAGAGAATTGGGGCTTGTGTAAGACTTTGAACCAAGGAGTTGAGCTCTGCAAGGGGGATATTTTCTTTCGTTTGGATAGCGACGATTATGCAAGCGACAATGCGATAGAACGTATCTATCACCATTGGCATTATGTGGAGGAGGATGAGAAAGTGTGCGGATTGGTTTTCCTGAAGATACAGACAAATTCAGAGCATACAGGTTATCACCCTTTTACAGACCCTGTGCGTACTAATTTCTTCGAGTACAGAAGCAAGTATAAAGGTGTGGGCGACCGCGCAGAGGTGGTTCGTGCGGATGTGATGAAGAAATATCTTATTCCGTTATATGGGGAAGAGAAATTCTGTCCGGAGGGGCTGATGTGGAATCGTATAGCGAAGGATTATGATGCGGTATATATCACGGAAGACATATACATTTGTGAATATATGGAGGGCGGCTTGACGAAGTCGGTCCGTAAGAATTTGCAACGAAATGCGAAAGGTGCCACTCACTATTTCTCTGAGATTTTTCAGCACAAGGCCTCGCCTTTCTATTATGTGAAGAATGCCATCTCCTTTTGGCGTTATGCGCCATATAACGGATATGGGATAGTCAGGAACTGGAAGATGTTGCCCACATTTGCCAATCTATTGGGATGCTTCCCGGGCATGGCGTTGGCTATAATTGATAGGCTGAGATGAGATAGTACGCTACAATTTTTCTATCTCGTCGTTAGACAACCCAGTGACTTTCGAGATAATTAAGTAATCAACACCTAATTTTTTCATTTCTCGAGCATTGGCAACATTAGTTTCAATGCGGCCTTCGTCGCGGCCCTCAACTTTTGCACTCTCTATCGTAGCGTAATAGTCTCTACTACGTCGTAAGGCCGAATCGTAAAGTTTGCGATCTTCCGGATCCATGGCATAATAGTCTGAAAGAGTTTCCAGATGTGCAAATATATTATTCTTGTCTTTAAATGGCATTGCTGTCATACTATTTTTTAGATTTTTTCAGTCCCGGGTCGTCCGTTCTATTATGAGAAGAAAGTCATCTCCTTTTGGCGTTATGCGCCATATAACAGATATGGGATAGTCAAGAACTGGCAAATGTTGCCAGCATTTGCCAAACTATTGGGATTCTTCCCGGGCTAAAATTGATAGGTTGAGGTGAAAGGTACGTTACAATTTTTCTATCTCGTCGTTAGACAACCCAGTGACTTTCGAGATAATTAAGTAATCAACACCTAATTTTTTCATTTCACGGGCATTGGCAACATTAGTTTCAACGCGACCTTCGGCCCGACCTTCAATGCGACCCTCAGCCCGACCTTCAACGCGGCCTTCGGCCCGACCCTCAACGCGGCCTTCGTCGTGGCCCTCAACTTTTGCACTCTCTATCGTAGCGTAATAGTCTCTACTACGTCGTAAGGCCGAATCGTAAAGTTTGCGATCTTCCGGATCCATGGCATAATAGTCTGAAAGAGTTTCCAGATGTGCAAATATATTATTCTTGTCTTTAAATGGCATTGCTGTCATACCTTCCATGTTTTTAATGTTGTAAATCCACTGGTCTAATGTCGTTTTACAATTAGACTGCATTTTGTTAAAAGCGTGCATATCAATTGTAATCGCTCTAATTTTGTCGGTGAAAGGTTTTGCATTAACCCCATCCTTCAAATCAGCCTTCGAGTACAAAGATATATCGTCAAGTATATGTCCGTCATTAGTGATGCTGAAATTCATAAAATAGACTCCATAAACAGGCATGAGTTTATAATTCCATTCATCGCCTTTCATCCCTTGACCTGCTATTGCCCTTGACATGTAGTATAGAATTCTCTCGCGAAAATACAATTGGCTGCGGCACTGCATTTCAACAATGAATTCCATACCCGCATCTGTTTTGCAGAACAGATCGTAGATGATGTTCCGTTCATCGCCGGGCAAAGCCTCTTGCTCTTTATCGAGGTATTCGAGATCCTTGATGACGAACTCTCCTTCAAACAAGGAATTCAAGAAACTAAGCATGATTTCCTTGTCTCCAAATATGCGTTTGAAGCCGACATCGGTGAGGGGATTGATAAACTTTGCCATAACACTTTCATTTTTCGCAAACATAATCATTTTTCATGAAATAATAAAGAAAAATCAGAGTGATTGATTTCTACAATAGCTAATCTCTTTGGTCTTGCCACTCGGCTTGCGTCTAACAAACAAAAAGCCCTTGCAGCAGGAACTGCAAGGGCTATGTTGTTTAGGAAATCCCTAATTATTTAAGTTCCTCGAAATTCTCAGGGTCAGCCAAGAATGAGATTTGAGCTACTTGTGTGTACAAGCTTGGGCAGTTGAACATTGTGAAGTCTTTGATACCCTTCTTAGCCAAAACCTCAACGTTACGCCAAGTTCCATAAGTGTTATCCTCGTTCTTAACACCATTACACCAGATTTGGATTGTGTAGTCAACACCAGAGAAAGAGAATCCACCAGTTTGAGGTGCTCTTGCATCAGATGGGTGCATACGAAGCTTAACAGTGTAAGGCTTGGTTGGGTGATATGCCGTCATTGGATCAGCACCCTCCAAGTAGCTGGCTACCAAGAAAGGTTGACAATAAGAATCATTAATTTTGCTCTTGCTGAACTTTTGGCTAAGTTGGCTAATTGTAGAGTTAACGTTGTTCTCGTAGTTACAAAGCTTAATAGCTGCAGTACCAACAGCTGCGTCATAGTAGTACAAGTGGTACGCCATCAAGTTACCTACGATAACACCGCCCATAGTGAGCTTCAACTCTTCGTAAGTACGCTTGAAGTCCTCGAGGTTAGTTGGGAAGCGATCGAAAGAGATGCTAACTTCCTCACCTGGAACAGCTACACCCTTCTCACCATTCATAGAGATAGTGAAGTCGCCTGATTGCTTAACAACGATTGGGTTAGCAGGGAGGCTGTTAGTGTTGCCGCCGTTCTCGTTGCCACCGTTGTTAGTGTTACCACCGTTCTCGTTGCCACCATTGTTAGTGTTGCCACCGTTCTCGTTGCCACCGTTGTTAGTGTTGCCACCATTCTCGTTGCCACCGTTGTTAGTGTTACCACCATTGTTAGTGTTGCCACCCTCGCCATTCTCAGTCTTGTTACCACCGTTGTCCTTGTCATCATCGTCCTTAGAACAAGAAGTAGTAGCCAAGTTCAACATAGCGAACATTGCTACGAAATAAAAAATTTTCTTCATAATTTTAATTAGTTGTTAATATTAAAGTGTTAGTTCATTTTAACGCTGCAAAGTTAGATAAAAATTTGAATGTTTGACTATAGTCAATCTATTTTTTGAAAAAATATTCGCTATTTTTTCTTTTATCAGGTTATATGTTGATTAATCACCCTTGTATGTTGATTGACAAATGCATATATACGTTAAATATACAAATTCGTGGCTTTATTCAACCAATCCGTTGCTTTTCGCATATATGCGCCACCGTTCGATAAGTTGCGCCATGTCGTCGGGTAGTTCCGAATTGAAGTGCATCTCTTCGTTGGTACGAGGGTGGACAAAGCCCAATGTTTTGGCGTGAAGGGCTTGGCGAGGGCATATTTCGAAGCAATTCTCTACAAATTGTTTGTATTTCGCAGCCGTTGTGCCTCTGATGATTTCGTGGCCGCCATAGCGTTCGTCGTTAAAGAGTGTGTGACCAATATGTTTCATGTGTACCCTGATTTGATGGGTACGTCCAGTTTCAAGCCTACATTCCACTAATGTCACATAGCCGAATCGTTCCAGCACTTTGTAGTGTGTCACAGCATGTTTGGCATTGGGATTTTCCCCTTCGGGAAATACGGTGAAAAGCATGCGGTCACGAGGGTCGCGGCCCAAGTCGCCACGGATAGTGCCTTCATCTTCTTGCACGTTTCCCCAGACGAGGGCGTTATAACGTCGATGCGTAGTCTTGTTGAAGAATTGTTTGCCTAAATGAGTTTTGGCATCTTCATTTTTGGCTATGATAAGTAGGCCGGAAGTGTCCTTGTCGATACGGTGCACAAGTCCCAATCGAGGGTCGTTGACATCGAAATCGGGATCATCTTTTAGGTGCCAAGCCAAAGCGTTCAAAAGTGTGCCTTGGAAATTTCCAAAGCCGGGATGCACTACGATGCCCGGTTTTTTGTTGACGAGGATGATGTCCTTGTCTTCATATACGATATCGAGAGGAATGTCTTGAGGTATAATCTCAAAATCGGAAGGTGGATAGGATAGCATGATGGATATGACATCCAACGGCTTCACCCTGTAGTTTGATTTGACGGCTTTCCCGTTGACTAAGATGCACCCCGCATCTGCCGCGTCCTGAATGCGGTTACGCGAAATCTGAGCCATGCAGTTGACAAGATATTTGTCGATGCGCAGAAGACTATGTCCCTTTTCAACTGTGAAACGGAAATGTTCGTGGAATTGGCCGTCGTTGCCCAACTCCATCTCTTCTTGATCCTCAGAAAGGTTCTCCTCGTTTAAAAAATCATTTTCTTCCATCATTGTAGTAGCAAATCGTCTTCGTTTGGATTTTGTGCTGCTGTGGTGTCAACAAACACCTCTTCCGGGGTTTCCAAGAACTTTCTGTCTTTGGTGAGGTAAATAGTGAGCGGTTTGCCCATTTTTACACTTGACCCTGTAATGGGTTGTTGTTTGTAAACCACATAGATGGTTTTTTCTATCTCTGATTTTGGTTGCTCGTCGTAGAATACGGAGCCGACATTGAGAGAAGCCGTGTGGGCTCTTGCTTTTGCTTGATCCAAGGTGAGTCCACGAAGGCTGATGACGGGCACCTCTTCGTTGCTCAAGCCCATACCTACGCAGAAAACGATGGAAGATCCAACGGTGATGCGTGTGCCTGGATTGATGATTTTATTGTCGTATTTTACATCTTCCACCAAACCTTTATATTCGGAAGGAACATACTCGTAATCGCTAACTTTGAGGCCGATAGAGTTGACAATGGCCTCGGCTTGCCTCACCGACACATCCATCAAATCGGGTAGGGCAACTTTGCGAGGAGTGTTTGTGTTGATTACCACATATATGGTTCTCTCCGCCTTAACTTTTGCACCTGCGGAAGGTGTTTGTTCTACTATGGCACTGGCTTTCTTGCCGTCAACAAATAGAGAGTCGACGATTTCGCAATAGAGGCCTTTCTCTTTTAGCATTTTGCTGGCCTCGTCGATAGTCATTCCTTCCAATTCGGGTACTACAATTTCTTGTCCGTGATTGGTGTAGCTGTCAATCCAGTAAAGCGTGCCGAAATAGGCTGCGACTATGACAGCCAAAAGGAGTGCGATATTGATGGTAAAGACATTGAAAAGAATCTTCTTTGCGAAGCTTGATTTCCCTTTTGCCTTTTCATTAGGTTTGTTTGCCATTGTTTTATGATCTAAAATTGCTATTGGACAAAGATACGAATTATTTACTATTTGACAATTTACGAATTACGATTCCGATGTTCGCTTCCAAATCAGTAGCCCATGCTTCCAATTGATAGCATGTGATGGCAAAGGGTGATTAGGAATGGTAACAACAAGGGATGTGGCAAAGGGTAACCACAAGGATGTGGCGAAGGGTAACCACAAGGGTTACCCCTACTTGATTTCTTCCAAAAGTTCCCTGAGTTCGTTGAATGCCTTTTCCAATTGATTCATCTCTCGAGAAAGAAAAGGGTAGAACTCTGGCCATTGTTCTTTTCTGTGGATGTCAATGTCGCCCTTGAACTTATAGATACGTGAAACGGGTGTTCCGCATGGTTTTACGAATAGCATTTCCCAAATGGCGTCTGGAAAATATTGATCCACAATGGCTTTGTATTTTTCCATCAATGCCATCATCTCTAATCGAATATCCTCGTTGGGGTGATTTAGTTCGAAAATGACATACGCTCCATCTCGGTTGGCATCAAATTTCATTTCGACACCTTTGATTTTCGTATTGTAAAGGATCCACTTCTTTTTGCGATATTTGAATCGAGGAAGTTTTTCACAGAACTCGGAAAAACCATTCCAAAAGTCGCGTTTCAATATTTTCTCTTCTTCTCTTGAGTACATTTTCTTCTTGTTTAAGGTGACCTCTATAAATTCACCGTTTTTAAATTTTTAGTAATAAGTGACTCTTTATAAACTTTTCGGTGCTTTTTGTTTTTGGGGGCATCTTGCAGTTTGTTAGTCAGTCACAGTGCTTCTTCCTTCCGATCAGCAACCTGCACAAAAAAATCAAAAATCCCTTGAAATCAATTTATAGAGGTCACCTTAGAATTGTCACCAAGTTTCACGATCTTTATGGAGATTCGCTATTAGGTGTCGGGGTTTTACTCTGTTTGTAAAAGTCTATAACTTTAATCGAAAGGCAAAGATAAAAATTTTACTTCGCTAATCGAGGAAAATGGGTGATGCAGATGCTTAATTTTTGCAAAAAGAAACTTCGTCTCGAATAAATAGGTTATATTCGCAAAATAATTTGAATGGGGACTCTTTCATTTGGTTTCCTAACATAGTAATAACAGAAGGCAGACGATTGTTAGTGAACGGTCGAGATGTGTCTGTCTTTCATAATTTGATAATTCTAATGAAAAAAGTAAGTTACGCTTTGGGTCTTAGCATGGCCGCTAATTTTATGAACTCTGGTCTTAAAAATATCGATACAGAATCTTTCATGAAGGGACTTGTCGATATGTTGCAAGGTAAAACTCCAGATATGAGCATGGATGAGGCTCAAGTTGTTATCAACCAATATTTTTCAGATCTTCAAGCTGAGGCAGAAAAGGCCAATAAGAAAGAGGGCGAGGCGTTCTTGGCTAAGAACAAAGAGAAGGCCGGTATTATTGTCACAGCAAGCGGACTTCAATATGAGGTGTTGACAGAGGGTTCAGGTAAGAAACCAAAACTCACAGACACCGTAAAATGTCATTATGAAGGTCGTTTGATCAATGGACAGGTGTTTGATAGTTCGTTCAAGCGTAATCAACCAGCTAGTTTCCCTGTAAACGGTGTTATCGCAGGTTGGGTGGAAGCTCTTCAGATGATGTCTGTCGGCTCTAAGTGGAGATTGTACATTCCGTCTAATTTGGCATACGGCGAGCATGGAGCAGGAGAAATGATTGGTCCTAACACGACGTTGATCTTCGACGTCGAATTGTTGGATATTATGTAATTTCTTAAAGACGATTTTGGTATGAATAAAAGAATTTTAGCGATTCTTCTTATCGGAAGCACGATGCTTTCTGCAAATGCCAAGAAGAAGGATAAAGATAAGGAGAAAGTTCCGCAGCAAGTGGTGTTGTCATCGGCAAAGGACTCTGCAAGTTATGCAGTCGGCTTGTTGATGGGACAGGATTTGAACAAGACGTTGACCAACTTGCCAGGTTCCTATAATGTGGATCTTGTTATCGAAGCCATTACAAAGTCAATGCGTGCCGATACACTCAATATGCCTTTGAAACCAGCGGATGCGGGTGCAACATACACAAGCTATGCTCAACGAATAGAGAAGGAGGAGGCTGATAAGAATTTGCTTATGGGCAAGATTTTCTTGGAAAACAACAAGAAAAACCCCAGTGTTATCACGACTAACTCAGGTTTGCAGTATGAAGTCTTGCGCGAGGGAAAGCCAGATGGCTTGAAACCAAGAGCAATAGATAAGGTGAAGGTTCATTATCACGGAACTTTGATTGACGGAACCGTATTCGATAGTTCCGTAGATCGTGGCACTCCTGCCGAATTTGAGCTTGGAAGCGTCATCAAAGGATGGACGGAGGGTCTGCAGTTGATGCCAATCGGCTCTAAGTATAAATTTTATATACCATCTGAATTGGCTTATGGCAATCGTTCTGCAGGTGCAAAAATCAAACCTAACTCAGTTTTGATTTTCGATGTCGAATTGTTGGATGTGGCTGTGGCTGAGCCAAAGAAGATGAGTACGGGAAAATTCCAATTTGACCAATACGAAAGAAAGTATAAATAAAGTATAAATAAAGGTGACCTCTATAAATTGATTTCGAGGGATTTTTGAATTTGTTTTGAGCAGGTTGCTGTGCGGAGGGAAGGAGCAGTGCGAGCACTGTGACTGACTGACAAGCAGCAAGATGCCAAAAGAAATCAAAAAGCACCGAAAAGTTTATAACAAGTCACTTAATGCTAAAAAATTACAAAACGGTGAATTTATAGAGGTCACCTAAAATATCAATTATAAAATAAATGAAAAAGAGTTTTTTATTGGGTTCAGTAATCCTTGCAGGATTGGCCCTCACTTCATGTCAGGATGGCGGGAATGCTATCCCATCATCGGTTAAACTTGCCAATACAGTTGACTCTGTAAGTTATGGTTTGGGTTTGAACATTGGTTCTGATATGGCCAGAAACATCAAGACTTTGCCTGGCGGTAAGGTTAACAAGGATGCTTTGATCGTTGGTTTGGTTCAAGCATTGAACGAGGATTCTGCTAACTATAAGTTGGACATCGCTAAAGTACAAGACATGTTGCAAGACTACTTCCAAAAGGCTGCTGAGGAGGATAGAATGGCTGCACAATTGAAGAACGAAGAGTATCTTTCTGCTAACAAGAAGAAGGATGGCGTTGTTGTAACAGAAAGCGGTTTGCAATATAAGGTGATCAACGAGGGTACAGGAGCTAAGCCAAAGTCAGACGATGTAGTAAAGGTTCACTATACAGGTAGATTGACAGATGGAACTGTATTCGATAGTTCTGTAGAAAGAGGAACTCCTGCTGAATTCCCTGTAAATCAAGTAATCCCAGGTTGGACAGAGGCTTTGCAATTGATGTCGGTTGGTTCAAAGTATGAGTTGACTATCCCTGCGAAATTGGGTTATGGCGAAAGACCTGCTGGTCCTATTCCTGCTAACTCAATTCTTTTGTTTGAGGTTGAGTTGCTTGACATCGTTAAGAAGTAAGAAAAAGATTTTTGATAATCATTTCTTTCGTAGAGACGTCACATTGTGGCGTCTCTTTTTTTATGCAAATATCATGAGGAAACTTTTGTTGCTAATATTTCATAATTCTTAATCTAAAATTCTTAATTATCAAAACTTCGCTATTTCTCACAACTGCAAAAAATTATATATTTGCGAAAACAAATTCGAATTTGGCAAAGATGAAGAAGATTTTATCTCTTATGCTCGTGTCTTTTTGTGCAGTTTCGTTATCTGCTCAGAAGACAAGGGTTTACAGTAACCCCGACAAACTCTTCTATGAAGGAAGAGAAATGTTCGATCAAGGACTTTATAGCACTGCATTTAGATATTTTGATGAATACCACCAGACGATTAACAAGGAGCACTCTCCTTTGTTTGCTGAGACGGAATATTATATGGCGAGTGCTGCCTATAAGATGAACCGCAGGGATGCGTTCAGACGTTTGGAAGACTTCATCGATACGAATCCTGAATCAATCCGTAAGGGAAGAGTGCATTTCATGCGTGGTTCCATCTATTATACGAAAGCAAATTATCAGGAGGCAGTTGAGGCATTGTCTCTTTGCCCTGTGGCAGACCTTTCGGCTGACGAAAAAGCGGATTATTTGTTCCGATTGGGTTATAGTCAGTTGCAATGCGGAGATAAGCAAAATGCCAAGGCGCAATTCACATCTTTGTTGGATTTGAACTCATCCAATTATAATCCTACGGCAACCTACTATAAAGCCTATATAGATTATACGGAGAAAAATTATGACGCGGCTCTCCCTGCCTTTTTCTCGTTGGAGGATAATCCTGAATATGAGAACATTGTTCCTTATTATATCATTCAGATTTACTATGCTAAAAAAGATTATACGGAGGTAATTAAGAAAGGCGAGGAACTTCTGCAAAAAAATCCAAACAATCCGAACAATGTTGAGGTTTACCGTCTATTGGGTGAGTGTGCTTTCATCAAGAAAGATTATGATAAGACGATAGAATATCTTTCAAAATATGAGGCTAAAGCAACGCAAGTGCTTCGCAACGATATGTATATGTTGGGTATCTCTTATTTCAAAAAGGGAGATTGCAATAATTCTATCGGCCATCTGCAAAAGGTGACAGTGGGCGATGACGTCATGTCTCAGAATGCTTATTTGCATTTGGGAAGTTGCTACTTGAAGATGAATGACAAGTCGGCTGCGCGAATGGCTTTCGAGTCTGCTTCAAGAATGGATTTTGATAAGAATATTCAAGAGGAAGCACTCTATAATTATGCATTGATTGTCTATGAGCAGTCGTATTCTCCTTTCAACGAATCAATTATTGCTTTCCATCGATTCTTGGATCTTTTCCCTCAATCAAAGTATGCAGATAGCATCTACGATTATATGGTGAATGTTTATCTTACTACCAAGAATTACGAAGAGGCCTATGCTTCTATCCAAAAGATTAAAAATAAGAACGCCAAGATTTTGGAGGCAAGACAGCGTTTGCTTTTCTGCATGGGTATTCAGAAATACACGGAAGGCGAATATGAGGAGTCAATCGACCTCTTCACCAAATCGACGGAAGATGGCAAATTCAATAGGTCGACAGAGGCTTCGGCTATTTTCTGGCGCGGAGAAGCTCACTATCGCTTGAAGAATTTTGAAAAGTCGTCAGCAGATTATCATACATTTGTCAACTCGGTTGGTGCGAGAACTTGTGATGAGTTTAATCTTGCTCATTATAACTTGGGTTACAGCTATTTTACGGATAAGAAGTATAACGAAGCGTTGGGTTGGTTCCGTAAATATGTCAACATGGAGGAGAAAAACTCCACTCTGATAGCAGACGCGAATAATAGAATTGGTGACTGTTATTTCCATAACCGCAATTTCGAGGATGCGGAGAAGAGTTATGCCAAAGTGTATGCTCTTAAGGGGCCAGGTGCTGATTATGCTTGTTTCCAACAAGGATTCATTCAAGGTTTGAGGAAGAATTATCAGGCTAAAATTGCCACTCTCAACAAGTTGATCAATACATTTAGAAGCTCTGAATATTTGGCCGATGCCCTTTATGAAATCGGTAGAGCTTATGTGATGTTGCATGATAATAAAGCGGCTATATCGGTTTACGATAATTTGGCTCATGAATATCCTCATAGTGCGTTAAGTCGTAAAGGTCGTTTGCAGACGGCTATGCTTTACGATGAGATGAATGATTTTGACAAGGCGGTCAAGGCCTATAAATCTATCATCGATTATTTCCCTAATAGTGTTGAAGCTAAGACGTCGCTTGAGAGTTTGAAGACAATCTATTTCGAAAAAGATGACGTGCAGGGTTATGCTGATTATGTGGAGACATTGGGAGGTCTTACCACTTTCAAGAAATCTGAGCAGGATTCTCTCACCTACCTTGCTGCTGAACGTATCTATTCGATGGGTGACTATTCTAAGTCTGTGGAGAGTTTCAACCGTTATGTGGAGAAGTTCCCAGATAGCGAATTGACCGCCAACGCTCATTTCTATATGGGTAATTGTTATTACCATTTGGGCAACAAGAAGGCCGCACGCGAGCAATATGAGTTGGTTGTGGCAAAACCGGGGGCTTTGAATATGGAGGATGCTTTGAGTCGTGTGGCAGAAATTCAGTTTGAGGCTAACGAATACGAGAACGCCATTGTGACGATGAATCGATTGCTTGATGTGGCGCAAAGTGTGGAAAACCGTCAGGCTGCAAAAGTTGGTTTGATGCGTTGCTATAATCTGTTGGATAAGGCTCAGGAAACGGTGATTGCAGCCAAACCTCTTATCAAGGGAGATAATTTGGATCCTGCTCTTCGTAGAGAGGCTTTATATACGCGAGCAAAGGCATACGAAAAATTAGGCAACACGACCGATGCTTTTTCTGATTACAAAGAGTTGTCTAACAACTGTCTTGACAAATATGGAGCCGAAGCTAAATATCGTGTGGCGGAATACCTCTATAATGGATTTAAGGGCGTAGATGCAGAGAAGGAGATCTTTGACTTTATCGACAAGAACACTCCTCACCAATATTGGTTGGCAAAAGCATTTGTCCTACTTTCTGACATATATATCCAGAGAGGAAACGACTTCGGTGCTAAGCAATATTTGCTTAGCTTGAAAGAAAATTATAAGGGAGATGATGATATAGCACCAGCTATTCAAGAGCGTTTGGCCGCTATCGCGGAGCGTGACGCTAAGAAGGTGGTTAATGAGTAATTGATGTTATTCCAATTCAAAACAACGAATAAAAGAGTTTCGAAATGAAAAGATTTTTATATACGGTTGGTGCTTTAATGGGTGGTTCATTGTTGGCTTCTGCTCAGACTGCACAAACTGACACGACCATTTCAAGGGATATCGAGATCGTAAAAGAGTATAATCCGGTGATTAAAGAGGCTGGCAAGATTAATACGATGCCGGAACTAAAGACGATTGATACGAAGAAAATCACGCCGAGTTATTCGGTGTGGACCAGTTCCTTTGACCCGAGAGCAGATGTAGTGCCTACGTTGGATTATGCTTTGGCTAAGGAGCCAGAGAGCAATCCATATGCTTCGGACTATTTTGCCAAAGTGGGTGTCGGAAATTATACTTCGTTCTTGGGCGAGGTTTATGCTCCATTGTATAAGACGGACAAATGGCTCGTTGATATATATGGAAAACATAATTCAACGATGAGCGACATTACGCTTTCTGACGATCTTTATTCTGGCTTGGCTAAAGATGTCGAATCGGATGCGTACGCTAATGATAATCGCATTCGTGCCTCATTGCTTCGCTCTTATCGTAGATCTGAGTTGAGTGCTTTCTCTACATTTGGCTACAACAAATTCCGTTATTATGGATATGATTCTTTTGTAGGGCAGGCTTCTCAAAATGGTGCGGGTTCTTACGATGGGTATATGCAGGCATTTCATAATTTTGATTTGAACTTGAGGTACAAGACGAAAGGTTATGTGGAGAAATGGAAGTATGATTTGCAGGCTAACTATCAGCGATTCTCTAATAGAAACGACGTGGTGGAAAATACCATCTATACGAATTTTATGGGGGACTATAAAATGGAGTCGTCTTCATTGAGCGCTGTTTTTGAGATGTATAACATCATTATGGACGTTCCTTCTGACAGCTCTTATTTGTATGATTTTAAAAATATGGATAATGCGGCTAGCCATACAATCTTAAAGATTAGTCCAAGTTATCGTTTCGAAAGCAACAGAGGCGTTTTCCATATCGGAGTAAAGGGTGTTTTTGGTATTGGTCAAGGTCGCCCAGGAACAATCATACCGGATATTTATGGAAACATCAAAATTCTTGACGATGCCTTGTATTTGTATGCAGGTATAACGGGAGACTACAGGGTGAATAATTATCGTAGTTTGACGGCTTTGAATCCATATATAGCCCCTGACGTTCGTGTGGAAGATACATACGTTCCTATTGATTTCTATTTGGGTGCTAAGGCGAATGTCTTAAAGAAGGTGAACTTGGATGCGTTTGTTGGTTATAAGGTCTTGAATAATCCATATTTCTTTGTAAACAAGGGAATAGATTCTTTGTATCATCACACGTTTGATGTGGTTTATGATAAAGATGCAGGTTTGTTTAATGCAGGTTTGACAGCCATTTATAACTGGACAGATAAGTTAGGTTTGACACTTCAAACAAAGTATTATGCTTGGTCTTTGGACAAGGTGGATAAAGCATGGCAAAAGCCGACATTTGAATTGGATTTCAAGACCAGTTACCAGATTACGGATTATCTCCGTACGGAGTTGTCTTATGAATTCTCTGGCGGACGTTATGCTTTAGTTGATGGACGTTCACTTTCCATGGATAATATTCACGATTTGAGTCTTGGCGTAAATTACAGCGTTTTAAGCTTTGCAAATCTTTTCTTGAATTTGAATAATATCTTGGCGAGCGAATATCAAAATTGGTATGGCTATACTGCTCAGCGTTTTAATTTGATGGGAGGAATCTCGTTGCATTTCTAATGGATATTCTGCCATGGAATATCTTTTGATTTTCGTTCTGGTCACTCTGACTATAGGCTTCATAGCTTTTTCTTTGTATGAGCAGGTGATGCGTTATAAGGAGGAGAAAAATGATTCGACGAAGGGAGGGAAATTACCCGACATTGAGACGTCAATCGTAGATTTGATAGCACTTTCGATGCGGGCTGACGGCGTAGTTTCCAAAGCTGAATTGGCTCAAGTCAAACGCTTCTTCTTGAAAGGGTTTGGTGAGGAGAGAGCTCACAGTTTGCTGGTGAAGCTCCGTGACACATTGAAAAACAAGCATATAACAGATATACGCAGGCAATGTGTGCAGATAAACCAATCGTTGAATTACAGACAGAAGTTGGCATTGGAGAATCTGTTTTTGGCCATCGCATCGGTTGAGCCTTTACAAAAGTCGGAGGTGCAGTTTATCAAGTTATTTGCCAAATATACTCGTATCACTGTGGATGATTTGAATGATTTGCGTTGCCGCTACTTCAATGATTCTATGTGGAATATTTTTGCTGAAGACCGAAAGGCGGAGGCGCCTCATGCCAATGAATCGAATGATGAGGCGTATAAAGTGTTGGGTCTTACCGTGGATGCGGATATGTCGCAGGTAAAGCGTGCTTATCGAAAATTGGTGATGCAGTGGCATCCTGATCGATTTAGTTCAAAATCGGTTGAGGAAGTTGCCATGGCGTCTGCTAAGTTTAGAGAGATTAATCAAGCCTATAAGACAATCTGTGGAACGGCTTAAAAGTTTAGGGCTTTGTGTTTTCACAAGGCCTTTTTGATGTTTACAAAGGAGTAATCCTCCTCTTTTATGGTATAAAAATGTTACATTTAATAATTGTTTTGATATATGGAATTTATTGACTCATACAACCTCTCTGGATTGGTTATTGGACTAGTTACTTTCCTGATAATCGGATTGTTCCATCCTTTAGTCATTAAAGGCGAATATTACTTTGGAGTGAAAATATGGTGGGTATTCGCAATTCTTGGGCTTCTTGGATGCGTTGCCTCGATTATGTTAGACAATTTGATTCTTTCTGTCATGATGGGAGTGGTGGCATTCTCCTCTTTTTGGAGCATCGGCGAAGTTTTCGAGCAACGTAAAAGGGTGGAGAAAGGATGGTTTCCTAAAAGGCAGAAGCCCGAAAAGTAAAACGGCGGTCTTGAATCGCTCAAAAGATGTTGCCGCTACGGCAGCAATTTTAAAAACCACTCGAAATCAATTAGGTATCTTAAAAATTAGCTTAGCCTTGTGAAGCCAAAGAAGTTTGAGTAAATCTAGAAACCTAATGTTCGGTTGTTTTGATAGCAAATTTTGTATTAGTCTTTTTTTGATGGCAGAGATGCAGAAGGCGACAAGTGAGGAGAAGTGCCATTTTTGTAATTTAGCAAAGTATCTAAGGGATTTTATATCTTCAGTAAAGGCCTCCTTTTCGCCTCCCATTTTCTCATAAATCCGCCATAGATTGAGTGTTGCTTCTTCTGTTTTTTTCAAGAAGATTTCACTTTTATCTTGATGATTATGAATAAGAGGATTGTCTATGTGCAATACGGGTATGCCAGCCTTCTTGAGTTGCCAACCAAACAACGTGTCTTCGTGCCCATAGCCTTTGAATGATTCGTCGAAACGTACGGAGAGTAAGATGCTCTTTTGTATGAGTAAATTGAACGGTGTGAATGAACTATGTGGTTTTTGATTGCGGACTGAGGCGGTGCGTTCTTCTCGCGTTTTGCCATAGACCCAACGTAACAAATGTGCTGGATTTTCAGGGGGAGTGTCGGGGTATAGGCATCCACCTATGATTACCGCTTTCTCTTTTAGTTTTAGGTAGTTTTGAAGGTATTCTGATGTAGGGACCAGCGCATCACAATCCATGATGATTAGCGTCTCGTATTTCGCATTTTCAGCCAGTTGGTTACGGATGGCTGACCGACCGATGTTTTGTGCTAATTCTGTGTAACGAACGAATGGCAACTCTTGTAATCGACGATTCTCCTCTTTGTGTAGTTGCGAGCAATCGTCCATTAATACGATTTCGAAAGGCTCATTAATAAATGATGCTTGTCGGTGCAATTCGTTGACTAATTGCTCCACATTTTGATTGAAAATGGGGATACAAATTGAGTAGCCCGAATTGACGAGAGTTGCTGCCATGTTGATTAGAATCCGTAGCCTTTCTTTCCCTTAGGAATACTGATGGAGAGGGTAAGTTCGTGTGTGTTTGGAGGCAACTGATTGTTGCTGCCGATTCCTAAATCGTAGGAATAACCCACACGGAATTTCTTCCACTCACAGCCAAGTGTAAAGGCGATGATTGAAGGATCTAAAGTGTTGTTAATGTCTGGTCTCCAAGTGATACCACCCCATATAAGTCGGTTGTAAAAAGCCATAGAACCGATTTCCATCACGTCGGTTTGATTACGATGCATGTAACTTACTGTTGGACCTAAAGCAAACTGTTCTGATACGGGTATCAATGATGTGATGTAAGCGTAGAAATGTCTTCCTGGAGTGAAGGATTCTGCATCATTGTTTGTAAGGTGAGTGATGGATGCTCCGAAAGTCCAAGCACGTTGTGACAACTCAAAACCGACGTTGAAGTCTGGGTTTATTTTCGTCTCCTTCTCATCCATAAACGAAGCTTGGAAGTATTTACGTTCATCTTCCACCGTGTTGTCGTAAGGGTTGAAGTAGCTTACATAGACACCACCCGAAAGACCGAGAGAGAAGATGAGGTTGTCATTGATGTCGATGTGATAGGAATAGACCAATTTTGCATCAGTGTTGCTATGTCCCACGCCGAATTTGTCGTAGGCCAAAGATAGACCGATGCCTGAATTGAAGTCTTCAATATAGTTGCTAACATTTAGCACGCCTGTTTTAGGGGCATTATCCACACCAATCCACTGCATGCGGCCGTGCAAGAAGATGTCGATATCTTCGCTGTTACCGGTACCTGCAGGGTTCTTGTTGATACGGGAGATAATCTCCTGAGATAGCATCAAGTCTTGTTGGGCATATGCGGCAATTGAGGTGGCCGTCATAATGATATATGCTATGAATGATTTTATCTTCATCTCTTATAATGTTTCTATTATTATTTGCCTACCCTAATGATTTCGACGCGACGGTTTTTCTGAAGATCTTCCTCGCTAACAGCGTCTTTCACTTTTGGTTGGCTTGAACCAAATCCCTTGTATTTCAACTGTTTCTTGTTGATGCCCTTCTCCACCAACAAATCGTAAATTCTTTTTGCTCTTTTGAGTGAAAGATTTTGGTTGTATGATTGAGAACCAATATGGTCTGTGTGTCCGAAAATGGAGAACTTGCTTTTTGGGGAATTATTTATATAAGCGACGATTTCGTCAATCTCCTTCCCATAATTCTCGATCATGACGTCTTCATTAAACTTAAAGTAAAGAGTATAAGCGTTTTCACCCTTTTCCAATGTCAGACTATTTTGTTTGTTTTCTGCAATTTCTTTCCCATCGTTTGCAACTTCTTCTGTTGGCTCTTTGACGGTAACATCAGCCAATAGTTCCGCATCATCTTTAGCTACAGCATACATGTATGGGCAGAAGATATTGTCTTTGCCGTCTCGGTTAGAAAGCACATAGGCACTTCTCTTTGTTTTTACATAAGCTATCTCGTCGCCATCGGAGTTGATGTTGTCGCATGCATATAAGTCAGCCTTTGCCCCTTCTTTAATTTCCGCAGAAAAGAGGTTCCATCCAGCAAATTTTGCTTTTCTATTGGAAGAGAAGACCAGCGTCGAATCGTTTTCGAGGAACGGGTGATCTTCATCCTTGGCAGAGTTGATATTGTTAGTCGGTGCAGAAGTGGTGTCGTTGGCAGCCAATCCTAGTCTGCTGACATTTTGAGGCTTGCTCCATTTGTTGGATTTTCCTTCAATTTTGTCGATAAACCAGATGTCTCGGCCGCCCATGCCGCCTTCCATTTCTGCAGAGAAGTAAATTCGGGTTCCCCCATTAGCGATGGCAGGGTTGTAAATCTTTACGGTGTCGCGTTCTTTGTATCTCCAATTACGGCAAGCGATAGAAGAGTTCTCGAAATCGTGTCTTACATTTGTAACTCCTTCGATAACAAGAGCTTTCGGAGAACTTTTTTTCTCCGTGTTTATTGAATAGAGCTTACCGTTGTTTGCATAATATAGAGTTGCCGATGCTGTATCGTATGTGGCTTGCCCCATCATTTTACTATCCAAGTTGGAAGGTGTTTCGGCGTAAACGAGGTCGAAAGAGGCACTGTCAGTTTCGCTTGCAATGACGGAGTCATTTCGGGTGAAGATGACACTCTCTCCCCAAAGGGTTATGCTAGAAATGGAGTCGGTCGTGTTTAGAACAGAAGGGAGGAAATCAAAATTTGATTTTTGGTGATCGTTTCCCATCCACGTTGCTAATCCTTCCGAAACGAACATTGATGATAATAAAAGATATGCTATAATATTTTTCTTCATGATTAATCCTCCTTTATAACTTCGATAGTACCTTTTTTCACGTCACCGTTGGTGTATTTGGCTACATAAATGTAGACGCCTGGATCAGCAAGTCTTCCTTTGTATTGCCCGTTCCAACCCTCGCCCACGTTGCAGTGGCTTATCATATTGCCATATCGGTCGTAAATGTAGAGTTCCAAATCTCTTCCGCGAAGGAAAACATCTTTGACACTTTCGTATGGGCAGAACATTGTCGGAATATCTGAAATAGTCTCTCTATCCACAGTGGTGATGGTGAGTGATATGATGCTGTCGCAGCCGTATTGGTTAGTGCTGATGACAGTATGTTCGTATATTCCAGGAAGGGGATGCGTAAATGTCGTGTCAACAAGTCTGGACGACAAAGTGAAACTCTCGTCGGTGTGTATTGTCTTTTCCAAAGTAGCAGTGCTGTTCGGATGAACTTCGAGTGTTAATGTCACGATGCTATCGCAAGAATTGTCTGCTTTTGGGACAGTGTCTGTATAAACGCCAGATGTGGTAAGGAATCTTCCACAGAAAAGATATTCTTCGCCTTCGCAAATTTTTTCTTGGATGAAAGTGTTCACGGTATCGCAAGGAGGGAATAGGATACCCAATTGGAAGTGTATGATGCTATCACAACCGTTCGCAGCTTCAAGGTAACGGGTGTAAACACCTTCCGTTCTTAATATCGTATCTCCAAACACGTAAGATTCACCGTTGACGATAACATCTGAAATTCTAGTGTATGATGCTGGCTTGACGTGAAGAGTCAATACAGTAACACTATCTCGCATTTGGGGGAAAGAGAAGGCTGTGTCGTGATAAACACCCTCTTCTGATAAAGCATGCCCACCTAATATGTAAGGATGTCCTTCGCAGATGGTTTCTGATAAGTAGGTGACAATTGGCGTGTTGTCGTCTGGGTTTCCTTGTGCAGAAATGTTCCAAAAAGAGAGGAGAACTGCACATAATGAGAAGAATAACTTCCTCATGTTGATTTAGTTTTTATAATAATATCTGCGAAAATACGAAATAAGGTTAATATATGAAAAAACTCCGTGGTTTTTGTTTTTGAAAGTAGCTGATTTTGATGCGGTAACCTCGATGTCCGCCATTGGAGAAAGAAGAAAAGTAGTACAATATAATGAATAAAACGTAAAAAATGGCTTACACTAATTTGAATGGGCCTATTGATAGCCGTGACGCGTCAATAAGTGGCTGGAGAGATTCATTTTGTCTTCTTTGAAGTCAAATTTTGAAATCAGGAAGTATACCATTATGAGTGACTAATCTAAAATTGATTTGTTGTTTAAAAAGCACGAAGAGATATGGTAAAAATTGTTTTGTGTATATTTTTGTCTGTCTTGTGTCGCCCATGCCTTGTGCCCGCCATCGAAAAAAAACGTATTCGTGTATTTTTATACCTTGGTTTTCTTTGATTTTATCGGACTTTAACCTATTTTTGCATAGCATTAATTTGTTAAAATATCAAATTATATATTCACTAAAATTTTAAAAAACTTATGTGGTTACTTAATTCTTCGATCGGGAGGAAACTGATAATGAGTATATCAGGTATCTTCCTTATTCTTTTCTTGCTCTTTCACATGTCGATGAACATTGTGGCTCTTTTTTCAGCGGAGAACTACAATATGATATGTGGTTTCTTAGGTTCACACTGGTATGCTGTGGCTGGTACTGCTGTTTTGGCTATTGGTTTCTTGGTGCACATTGGTTTTGCTTTGATGTTGTCACTTCAAAACAAAAAGGCTCGTGGTAATCAAGCTTACGCTCGTCAAGAGACTCCAAAGGGAGTGGAATTCGCTTCTCAATGGATGGGCTGGTTGGGAATCATCGTGATTGCCGGTCTCCTATTGCACTTCTCTCAATTCTGGTATCACATGATGTATGCAGAGTTGGCGGGTATTGAAAATGAGATTGCTGCTACTGACGGTGCAGGCTTTATCCAATTCTATTTCAGCCAACCAATCATCGTTGTGTGCTATTTGATTTGGCTTGTTGCATTGTGGTTCCACTTGAGCCACGGCTTCTGGAGTGCACTTCACACAATCGGTTGGAACAACGTAGTTTGGTTGAACCGTTTGAAATGTATCTCTACAATTTTCGCAACTGTTGTTTTCGGTGGTTTCGCAATTGTAGTTATTGCTTTCTTCTTGAAGAGCATTTGCCCTTGCTTCGGCTTCATTGGAGCTTGATCTATTAATTAAAAATAATAAGGATATAAAAATATGGCAACTATAGATTCAAAAATTCCACAGGGCCCGTTGGCCGAAAAGTGGTCTAATTACAAGGCTCACCAGAAACTTGTAAACCCAGCTAACAAGCGTAAGTTGGATATTATCGTTGTTGGTACTGGTTTGGCTGGTGCTTCTGCAGCGGCTTCCTTGGGTGCAATGGGTTTCAATGTATTGAACTTCTGTATTCAAGATTCTCCACGTCGTGCTCACTCAATCGCAGCACAAGGTGGTATCAACGCAGCTAAGAATTATCAAAACGATGGTGACTCTGTTTATCGTCTATTCTACGATACAATCAAGGGTGGTGACTATCGTGCTCGTGAGGCTAATGTTTATCGTTTGGCTGAGGTTTCAAACAGCATTATCGACCAATGCGTTGCTCAAGGTGTTCCTTTCGCTCGTGATTACGGAGGCTTGCTTGATAACCGTTCATTTGGTGGTGCTCAGGTATCTCGTACATTCTATGCTAAGGGTCAAACTGGTCAACAATTGTTGCTCGGTGCTTACTCTGCATTGAGCCGCCAGGTAAACAAGGGTACTGTTAAGCTTTATACTCGTTATGAGATGCTTGATGTTGTTCTTATCAAGGATGAGAAGGGCGTTGAGCGTGCTCGCGGTATCATCGCTCGTAACTTGGTCACTGGTAAGGTTGAGCGTTTCTTCGGTCACGCCGTAGTTATCGCTACTGGTGGTTACGGAAATACATACTTCCTTTCTACTAACGCTATGGGTTCTAACGGTTCTGCTGCTATGCAAATCTATAGAAAGGGTGCTTACTTCGCTAACCCTTGCTACGCTCAGATCCACCCAACTTGTATTCCTGTTCACGGAGATATCCAATCTAAGTTGACTTTGATGTCTGAGTCTCTTCGTAATGATGGTCGTATCTGGGTTCCTAAGAAGAAAGAGGACGCAGAGGCTTTGCAAAAGGGTACTAAGACTGCTAATGATATTCCTGATGAAGATCGCGACTTCTACTTGGAGCGTCGTTACCCTGCGTTCGGTAACTTGGTTCCTCGTGACGTTGCATCTCGTGCAGCTAAGGAGCGTTGCGACGAAGGTTTCGGTGTAAACAACACAGGTTTGGCTGTATTCTTGGATTTCAAATATGCTATCCAACGTTTGGGTAAGGACGTGGTTGCTGCTCGTTACGGTAACTTGTTCCAAATGTATGAGAAGATTACTGATGAGAATCCATACGAGGTTCCAATGAAGATATTCCCTGCTATCCACTACACAATGGGTGGTATCTGGGTTGACTACGAGTTGCAAACTTCTATCAAGGGATTGTTCGCAATCGGTGAGGCTAACTTCTCAGATCACGGTGCTAACCGTTTGGGTGCTTCTGCATTGATGCAGGGTCTTGCTGATGGTTACTTCGTTCTTCCTTATACTATTCAAAATTACTTGGCTGACCAAATCCAGGTTGCTCGTATCTCAACTGATGCTCCTGAGTTTGCTGAGGCAGAGAAGGCTGTTAATGACAAGATCAAGAAGTTGATGAGCATTAAGGGTAACCATTCTGTTGACTTTTTCCACAAGAAGTTGGGTCACATCATGTGGGAGAATGTTGGTATGGCTCGTACAAAGGAATCTTTGGGAAAGGCCATGAAGGCAATCAAGGAGTTGAAGGCAGAGTTCTGGAAGAATTTGTTCATCCCTGGTGATGCTAACACTTTGAACACTGAGTTGGAGAAGGCTCTTCGTTTGGCCGACTTCCTTGAAATCGGTTATTTGATGGCTATCGATGCTTACAACCGTGAGGAGTCTTGCGGTGGTCACTTCCGTTCAGAGCACCAAACTGAGGAGGGTGAGGCATTGCGTCACGATGACAAGTTCTCATATGTTGCTTGTTGGCAATATCAAGGCGAGGATAAGGATCCTGAGTGCTTGAAAGAGGCTTTGGATTATGAATTCACAGAACGTAAAACTCGTAACTATAAGGAGTAATAGATTATGGAAAAGGAAAAATCAATTAATATAATAGTAAAGGTATGGCGTCAAAGAGGTCCTCAAGAGAAGGGTTACTTTGAAACGCACGAATTGAACAATATTTCTACAGATAGCTCATTCTTGGAGATGTTGGATGTGTTGAACGAGAAATTGGTTAACGAGCGCAAGGAGCCTGTAGTATTCGATCACGATTGTCGTGAGGGTATCTGCGGTATGTGTTCTTTGTTCGTAAATGGTCACCCTCATGGACCAGACGAAGATGTGACAACTTGCCAATTGCACATGCGTAAATTCAAGGATGGCGAGACTATCACAATCGAGCCATGGCGTTCTGCAGGTTTCCCTGTAATTCGCGACTTGATGGTTGACCGTAGCGCATTCGATAAGATCATGCAAGCTGGTGGTTACGTTTCTGTAAATACAGGTGGTGTTCCAGATGCTAACTCAACGCCTATCGCTAAGAAGGACGCTGACGAGGCTATGGATGCTGCTTCTTGCATCGGTTGTGGTGCTTGTGTTGCTGCTTGTAAGAACGGTTCAGCTATGTTGTTCGTTTCTGCTAAGGTTTCTCAATTGGCATTGTTGCCACAAGGTAGAGTAGAGGCTGCTCGCCGTGCTAAGGCAATGGTTGCTAAGATGGATGAGCTTGGTTTCGGTAACTGTACTAACACAGGTGCTTGTGAGGCTGAGTGTCCAAAGAGCGTTTCAATCAGCAATATTGCTCGTTTGAACCGTGAGTTCCTTTGCGCTAAGTTGCAAGACTAATACTAACTTCGCAATAGAGATGGAAGAGCTCGACTTTTTTGTCGGGCTCTTCTCATTTTTATATCTATAGGAAAAGTTGATTGTATGTTTGTAAATAATTGCTATTTTTGTCTATCTTTTTGATTAAAAAGGTGAAAACCAAACATCTATAATTTTAATCGTGGCTGTTAGCCCATAAATGAAAAACACAATGTATCGTTACATTCTATCGTTTTCTCTTTCATGCTTGGCGTTATTTGCTTATGCTGAACCTCCGGCTTCTCTGAATGGCTGGAATTTAGTTTTCAATGATGAATTTGATGGAGAGTCATTAGACAAGTCTAAATGGAATCCCACTTATAATTGGGGACATACACATAATCACCGTGCATATTGTGTAGAAGAAAATGTCTCGGTTTCGGATGGACTGCTTCGGATAAAGGGAGAGGCTCGGCGCCATCCTGATGCTCCTGCAACTTGCAAAAATGGTAGTGATGTCTATTCTTTAGATTATACTTCTGGAGCAATTGATACAAGGGGAAAGTTCGATGTGAAATATGGATATATTGAGGGTCGTTTTAAAATGCCACCTCATTCAGGCACATGGCCTGCTTTTTGGACTTTACAAGATGGTTGGCCTCCTGAAATTGATATTTTTGAGGTCCCTCATGAACGTACGGATCATCATTATTATCTTCATTATACAAAAACAGATTGGTATGCTTCTCATGGTTCGGCATGGGATCACGAGGCTTCGTTTGGTGGTGTTCATAAGGGGCCGGACAAGTCTGCCGATTTCCATAATTACGGCTTGGAGTGGAATGAGAATTATTTGAAATTTTATTTTGATGATAAGTTAATAGCATCTTATAATCGACCAACAGAAATCAACCAGTTGGCAGCAAATTATATCATTATCAATTTGGCTATTGGTGGATGGGCCGAGAGTGGCTCCCGCCCTATTGATGTAACATCTAACAATCCTGCTTATTTAGAGTGTGATTGGGTTCGTGTCTGGAAGCGAAACGAAACGCCGCTTATAACCTCTCCGACCATTCGTCTTTATTCAATGGATTTGAAGCAATGTCTGCAAGCTGATGGTCATTCTTTGCGTTTGGGCGATTGTTCTGATCCTTCGGCAATTGCGTCAGTAGTCGATTTAGGGGGAAGTTGTCGTATAAATTTTGGCGATCAAGTTTTTGAGGTTCCGAATGAGTCAACTGCGGCTGGCGCTCCTGTTGGACTTTGGGGCTGGAATGGGAAGGCTCATCAACAATTGAATCTATATCGCCAAAATGATTTTTCCTCGTTGGTGGTTACTATGCAGTTCGCTCATAGCGGACATTATGTGCAGACAAAAGAGGAAAGTGTGGTCCAAGATTATTTACCTACATCTGGACTTTCTCATTATTGGCAGATTCTTCAAGGCGACGAATCGCCTACTGGATTGACAGATTTGGAGAATGAACCAATCTTTGTTCGTTATATGGATGGTATGCTTTCCATTATAACAAATAGTTCTGATAGTCAGTCGAATAGAGAAATAGCTATTTATGATTTATCAGGTTCTCTTTTGTATCATTTTTCTATGAATCGAGATGTTACAGACGTTCCTTTGCATCTATCAAAAGGGGTTTATTCGATCAAAATGTTCGACGGAAGAATTCATACGAATAGATTTATTGTAAAATAGTCAATTTGAAATCTTCGCAAAATCCATTATATTTGGTTTAATTTTAGATAGAGTGCTAAACATTTAATCGATCGGATTATGGGATTATTAGGGAATATCGTATCATCATTGTCCTCTGTTGCTTCAGAGGCAATAAAAAATGGTTCTGCACAAGAACTGATTAATTCTATTACAGGAGCTAATTGTGGAAGTTTTGACATCGGCTCTGGTTTGAAAGCAGCTTTAAAGGTTGGTATTGAGACGGCTGCAAAGAATTTGGGTGCTGAAGATGGTTATCTGGCTGATGCGGCTGTTCGAATAGGGTTGCCTAAAGAGGCCGTGACTACATTTGGCGTGGTCCAATCTTTATCTAGCAATCCATCATTTAATTCTATGTTGAATGCTACGGGGCTTTCCATTCCTGATTCAGACACAATTATTAAGTTGTTCAACCGTGCGGCTGAAAATGCGGCGCCGAAGTCAATCGATATTTTTGTGAATGCTATCACGAACATATCGTTCGCAGATGCTGAGAAGCTGTTGTTTGGTGAGGATAATGCAGCTACCACCTATTTGCATGCGAATACCTTTACGCAACTTCAAGATGCTTTTGTCCCATCTATTACGGATTCATTGAACACGATTAAAGTGGCTAACGTGACACCTACGGATGCTTGGAACACATACGCAACATATAATAATAAGTTGGTGGATATTTTGGATAGCGGTGTCGCAAAAATGGGTCTTGAGATGGCTCGAAAGTTGGGCGTTCTATCTGACGAGCAGTTTGAGAAAATCAGGACGATTGATTGTGTCAATCCTAATTTGTCAGGCTATATTACGGGAGAGGCTTTGACCGGATTGTTCTCTAAAGTTTCGGAAAAAGAGTACGACATTCGTCACAATGCAAGTGCTCGTGTCTCGGATGTCCTTCAAAGTGTATTCGGAAGATTGGACAACAGAGGATAAATAGGCATCTGCTCTTGGGCGAGGAAGCGAAATGCTCTTTTTTTAAGGCAACAAATAATAGAGAATACAGGCACCACAGACTGTATTCTCGTTTTTTATATTATAAATTAGCAGGTGTTATAAATCCATCAGGTTCCCAACAAGACATCAAGAATCTATGTTCAATTTTTTCTTTTCTTAAGGTAGGGAAAGAACTCAAATCGTTTTTTTATATCTTTGTGAAAAATCTGTATCTTATGATGAGCAACGGAAAGAAGATTTGCAACTTATTGAAGTCTATTAGGAAAGCGATAGCCCAAGTCAATCATATTGAGTATGAGATGGAGGATTGCCCATTTCAGGGAGATTGTAAAGGAACGTGTCCTAAGTGTGAGGCAGAAGTGCGTTATATTGAGACTCAGTTGAGTTTGCGTCAAAAAGCAGGGAAGGTGATTAAGATTGCTGGCGTAGCAACTTCATTTTTGGCTCTGTCGGCTTGTCAATCTTCTGGTTCGGAAGCGCCTCAAAAGTTGGTACAATGTGAAGATAGAATAGACGAGGGGCTAAAGGCTGATGAGTTGGTAGAAGAAATCCCTATGCCTGCCCCGCCCGAACCTCCTGCCCCTCCAGAATTTCTCGAATCGATCACGATGGGGTTTGTTTCTTACTCAAATGATTCAGATTCTGTGGTAGTGCAAGAAAAGCCGATTGTGGTTTCTGAGAAGGAGCAGAAGATCGTGATTCAATTTTTATCCGAATTGTATGGCCTTAATGAATATCAGGGATTTATGTTCTCTGATTTGGACTTCCTATTGCCACATTGTACGGAAAGATTGCTTCAAAAACTTCAAGAGGAATTTGTTGAGGAAGAGGGTTATGCAGTCAATGTTTTTCGTACGCCGGCCCAAGATGGCAATAGCATCAACGTTTTGGAGAGTGTAGAGCATAAGTACGGGAATACTTATAGGGTAAAATATTTTGATCGTGGCCATGAGGCAACTACAGAAATAGAAGCATATGTCATAGCCGGAAAAGTGCTGCTGAATGATGTTCGGTTAATTGAGTGGGGGGAAGAGGTGACGATTAAGTAGAAACGTCCTCATGGGGACGTCTCTATATGCCTGAAAGCCAGTCTAAACGAAAAATAATACGAAAAAACATCCGAAAACATTTGGCGGATAATAAAAAACGCACTACTTTTGCAC
>JAKSKZ010000050.1 GCA_024401475.1 Paludibacteraceae bacterium
CGAAAGCGGGTGCAAAAGTAGTGCGTTTTTTATTATCCGCCAAATGTTTTCGGAGATTTTTTGTGAGAATTTTCAAGTTCAAATGGTTTTCAAGCAGTTAAGCACGACTAAAAACAATGAGAATTTGTATGTTCACCCATACCCCACTCTTTTTCTTGCTTTATAAAATCCATTTGAACGAAACAATCGATAGCTACTTGGGCATAGCCCCCAAAAAAACTCAAAAAAAATCCCTCGAAATCAATTTATAGACGTCTCCTAAAAAAACGAGCCCCGACAAAATCAATCTGCCGGGGCTCCATATTTACCCAAACTATGCAATCAAAGCACAACTTTTGTTTTAACAACGCCTTCCGAAGTCTCGGCTACGACGAAATAGAGTCCATTTTCCAACGATGACACAGAAACGCTTTCCACGTCATTCTCCATCAAGAGCATTTGTCCGCTTGCATTGAATAACATGACGCGATTCATCGTTACATTAGAGCCACCGCTTACGATGGACAAGTCACCACCATTGTTTACCAATGTCATGCCAGCCAATTCAACATCTTTAATGTCAGCAGTTGGAGCATCTCCCATCACTTCCATGATTTTGGCAACGATTTGTGGCTGATTCCAATTCCCTGAGTAACGATTCATGAAACCATGACACTCACCATTCGTATTTGGATCTGACCAACCCTCTTTCAATCCACGCTGATAAGTTTCCCAAGTCGTACCATTGTCCCACAAAACACAAGGCATTTCATACTCCTTCGCTATATTGTAAAACGCATCAACCCATTTTAGACGAGTATCATAGCCTTGGCCCTTGTCTGAAATTGATGTTTCATCAATTATTACAGGAATTTGTTGCTTGATATAGCGATTATAAAGCGGGCTAAGGACATCACGAATTGTCTGCTTATCACTCTCTTCGAAATAGAGACGATCGCCAGTCAAGCAAAGCTCCGTCGGACGATACGCATGAACTTCAATTCCTATACGATTAGGCGTTTGGTCTGTCGGCAAGACAAACTTGTTGGTCATGGCCCCATCTGGCGACGCATCATAACCAGGCATAAGCACCATACGATCTTTGTTGGCATCACTGCCATTAGCACGGATAGCATCAAGCGCAGCCTGATTCATAGCGTTTATCACGCCCATTGCCTCAACCACTTTGCTTTGGTTTGGATTATCAACAGGCCAGAACCACCACTCGTTGTTATCACCGATAAGGCGAGGCTCATTTAGCGTCTCAAAAATCAGACGTTGATCATAATCCTTAAAATACTCAGCCAACTGCGTCCAAATTTCCGTCACATAGCGAATCGATTGGTCCTTCTTCGCATTCGAAGGCCAAAAATAGGGTTGGTTCCATTGATTACCATTATCGTGGTGAATGTTCAAAATAACGAACATGTCGTTATCGATACCATAATCAACCACTTCTTTAACACGATTCAGCCAAGCATCATCTATCTTATATTGTAAATTACCTTCTGCTTTCGTGTGTTGGCCCCAACTCACGGGGATGCGCAACGTGCGGAAACCTGATTTGTGAACATTGTCAATCATGTTCTTTGTGATTTTCGGATTGCCCCAAGCCGTTTCTGTATCAACGCCAAAATAATTATCCTTAGAAGCATCCAAAGAGTTTCCCACATTCCAACCCGTGTACATCAATTTGGAAATTTCAAAAGCCGTCATTCCATTGATCGGGCCTGCATAAGCCTGCCCGCCGATAAAAGTCATTGCCGCTAATGCAAGAGCGGACATCCATTTTTTTGATTTATTCATTACTATCTGTTTTTAGTATCTATATGGTTCCCATAGCCATTACGACCACAACACGAGGGTGCAATATTAAAAATAATCATCGAATTTTTCACAAAGCAAGGAAAATTTTAACATAAAACGACCCCAGTTTTCCACGAACAAGTGAACCTTCAAGAGAATAAAATTCATCTCTCCGCTTGGTAAACATACCGTTTGGCATAGTATTTGATTGACATAAAGCAATTACATCTATAAATATATATGCCCGAATTGAAGGCGCATATTTACGTTTCGTTTAAAGATAATACACCTCTGAAACATGGGGGCTAGAAAAAATAACTTATTGATATGAAGTTAAGAATTATATCAGCCATCGTTGCATTGATGGTTGTCGTTGGATTAGCGTATGGAGACAACGTATATAAAACTATCTCACCTGCTTACGAAACAAGCATAAACGGAGGGATTATTTTTATAGGTACAAGTAACACAACTTTCAAAGACACCTCTGTAATTTCCAGTGAAAACGAAGGAAATGCAGAAATCGAACATATCAAAAATCTCCCCACCGGAGAGGATAATGCCGCATACACCAATAGCAATTATGTGGAATTTTGCATTCCAGGAGTAGATGAAGATTGCGACCAAACGACTGTATCGTACGCACGTCTGTCATGGAATGGTGGAGGTCTTAAACCGACCGAGGCACAAAAAGAGGTTACCTGCTTTATTACAGATGAAGCCGGCACCGTCGTAAGCAAATTCACTGCCTCCAGTAAGGAGTACACTATTATACAGAATAATTTCTTTTACTCCTACCATGCCAACGTGACATCAGACTTTGCAGAAGCCGGGATAAAACCCGACAAAAGATATAGAATCTACGTCACAGACTTGCAAACAACCATAACCAACAGCAACAAGGATGCAACAAAGAACTGTACGGGATGGAGTTTATCGCTCATCTATAAACATAATTTATTACCCAAAAGGACGATACTTCTTTACGACTGCGACGTTTTTGGCGAATCTGGAAATGCAACCAGTGGAAAACAAGGAGATGCATTATTTTGCAATTTCTCATTTGGCAGCCAAACTTACAATATAGACAAAGACAGCATCACATTTGGGCATTCATCCCTTGGAACATTGACGAATGCTGAAGAAGATTATATGAAATGTAATAGGGAGAACAAAACAAATGTCAAAGACCTCACTAAAAACATCAACAACTCCTATCTTGATTATCCTACGATAGATAACCTAAGAAACTCCATCTTTTATCAATACAATTCAGCTTGTGGCATTTCATCCAATATAAAGTACACCAGAAGTTATGGTTTGAACGTTGGCTACTACAAGATGGAAGACCTCGACATGAAAGTTGGGGACAAGAATTTCAACATGTGCATCACCGGACAAAACGAGCACCACTTCTTGACCAATGCGTTCATCATGTTTGGATCGCCAGACGTTCCTGAAACTACGCTGCCAATGGAGATAGAGGGCGGAAAAACATCGCTTTCTCCTAATGAACTATACACTATAAAGTTATATGTTGCCGTCGGCGACAACAAAGAAGGACTTAAAGACATAAAAGTTGACATTCCTTTTTCGGAGTACATTGATAGCATTACAGCTTTCAAAATTACTCCAATCCAAGAACTCTGCAACACATATTCAGGAACGGCATACGCTGCTGTTGACAAAACAACAACACAGTGCAATTTCTACTATTACCGATACAATTACGCAAACTATATCAATGACTTTGAATCTAATGCAAAAAAAGGCATCAACACGTATCTATCTCAAATAGATATGATTAACGATGCCAATTATGTCACCAATCCTTCAAGAATACAACAAAGGAAGATTCAAGTTTCATTCCCCGGATTAACCATTCCACAAGCAATCAAGAATAAGAATGTCATAGAAATAAAGATGACTTTGCATACAAAGCCTGCTGACAATTGGGTTTACTCCAAAACGTCTTATATAGGAAGAAATGCCACTTTAGCACCTCAAGCAGAGCTTACGCTAACAACAGAGACTGGGGAAACATCCATATACGAAAGCACCAACAACGCAGGGATTGATAACCTCAAAGACTACTTTCACAAACTAAAGTGTGACAAATTGGATGGCGACGGAGATTGCTATGGAGCATACTGCAGTGGCGGTGGCGGAGGCGGTGCTGGCGGCGATGGCGGAGGTGGCAACAACTGTAGTGGATTGGGAGGAGGCAAAGTCTCTAAAAACGGCGTCTTCAAAGACAATTCATTAACGAAACAAATTGAAATTTCGATTATTGCAAAAGGTGAATGTAGAGCCATTCCTGACACGATTGAGATTCCGTTCTGTGATAAATATAAGTTCTATGTAGCAGACTTCGACCCTTTCTTGAAGACATACTATGACTTCAACATCGATTCCATCGCAAAAGTGGATTCTTGCATTTGGGAAGGCGCCAAAAGAGATGCATTGATTGACTTTGCGGTAAAATACGGAGTTAATAAATCAAGATTAGAAGCACTCTTAGGTTCAAGTAATCTAGCGACCGCTACTGCACAAAGCGACTTTAAGAACTTCTTGACTTGCGAAGGTGTTTCGTTGAGCACCGACTCCATAGACTCCATCGTCAACATGAAGAGGGACTTCAGCAAATTGATGGTCATATACGAAGAGAAGGACACAACAAAGCCATTCAAGATACAAAAAGGCCTAAATGTAAAATCACAAGAGGCACTGACCACTGAAATCACGATAGAAGAGGAAACTACGACTTACCTTTTCTACGATTCCCCATGGGTTGGTGACGGCAAACCCACTTGCGACAGTTTCATCGTCGTTGAATTCAAAAAATTAAACACTGACATTCCAACTGCCGTATTTAAGGGTGACACCATTCAGGAAGGAGAGACCATCTATTCTTGTCTCGGCAAAGATATTGCCCCGATCAATGTGACCAAAGGACACAACAATTTTGATGTCTTCGCCACCATCACAGGCACAGATGGAACCGTTCATCCCGAGAAAAAGATTAACATTGGGGACAAAATTATCACTAACCCATTAGTTTGGGAGATAACAAAAGACCCTAACATCAACACTTCAGAAGCCGGCATATACAAAATTTCATTAGTACAACGCGACTACGAAAGCAGATGTATAAGCGAACCTCTCAATTTCAAATTGGAAATCATAGACATCAAAATTGATGAAAAGCCTGAAATTGACAAGACCAACCTATCCTATTGCCAAAGTCTAAAGACGGGAGAAAAAGGTGACTCGATTAAACTTTGGGTAAATAGGACCGAAACTCAAAAGGAGTTTGGAATCAGATGGTTCAATACCATCACCTCAGAGGTTGATGGGGAAACGGTTAAAACGCAACATAAGATCGGAGAAACAGATACCATCTACGTTAGAAGAGATAGTGCCGGCACGTTTGAATACAACGCAGAGTTCTACGTGGATCAATGTCCGAGCGAGCAAGATGAAATTTTCATCACCGTTTTCCCTTATGCAGATACGCTAAAAACAGACACCATCACCATCTGCAAATATTACAAACCTTCCCCAGATGAAATCATCGGAACCATCCGAAGTTGGAATGGAACGGCTTGGAATACGAGCAACGTCCTGTTTTATGAGTATGACGCATCCTACTCAAGCGACACAACCAAGAACCTCGCTCATGCCATTTCAAAAGATTCTTTAGGTCTCAATAGGTTGATAGACAAACTCAAGACAGAGGAGGATTGTCCGGCGGAAGGATATTACTTTTTGAACTTCGTGGTTCAAGGTAAGACAGCACATGACTGCGTTGGTGCAGGTAGCCTCGTGACTATCAAAGTGAACTGCTACGACAGGACTAAGCCATCATTGGAAGACTCCACTCTCTACTGTACAGGGGACACTCCGAGCAAGAACTTGAACGACTTTTTGAACGCAGATGAGACTGACACCTACAAAAGTGGCTACAAATGGTACTGGAAGAAGAGAGAATCCACCACACCATTGCCTAACAACGCCATCGGTAGTAGCGCATACGCGACAACAGAACTGGTGTATAATCCGGAAACCAGTACGGCCGCTGCTAACTCCAACTTCTTTGTCGTGACAAGAATAGACAGCAACAACTGCGTCAGCCTGCCTGATACATTCCACATCGTTGTTGCCGATGCCATCAATTCGTATGCAAAAATCGGAGATACGACAAGCATTATTTCCACGACTAAATCCGTGTTGCCGCTCAACTACTGTAAAGGAAACAACCCTTACAGTAATAAAGTATTGCCTACGGTTGGTTACCCATCCCGCGACTATATCATGGAATGGTATAGAAAAGACAAAGGCACTGACGAATGTGATTCCATCGCCGAACATCATTTCGACCGTTTGCAAGAAGAGATTGAGATCAATTTCGAGAAGACAGATACCACATACTTCTGCACACGCCAGACAACCGTATTTGGATGTAAGGGACCTTGGTTGACTGTCAGCGTGATTGTCCACGACTCGGTTAGAGAGAAACCGATTGCCGACACTACGGTCATGTGTGAAGGCGCGGACCCTGTCACCATTTCAGTAATCAACCCAGACCCAAGTCGTTTGAACTTGTACCTTTACAATTCAGACACAGTAGAAATCAAAGCCAATCAAATGCTTCTCGACACCGTGGCAGGGCAATACTTGACCACCCTGAAAAAGAACATCTACTTTGCCTCTTTGAAAGACGACAAGACGGGTTGTTATGGCGACCTTGTTGGTATTAACGCCATTGTCAACCCGAAGCCTCACCTTCCTATGATGAACAAGGACACGACCATTTATCTTTGTGCCACAGGAGATGCCATCAATCTCGCAGAGAGGGTTGAATCCAAAATCAACACTCAAGACATCAACACGGCCGTCATTTGGACACCGAAAGATGAAATCATCACTTCTCAAAATGCCAAAGCAACTTACTACATCCATCAAAAGGATACCATCACTCATTGTGAAGGAAATAAGATTGAGATAACGGTCAAAGTTGAAAACACTTTCAAATACTCCAAATTCGGCAGAAAAGACCCCTGCTTCGGAGAAACAGTTTCTCTACGCGACACCATCAATAGATTGCTTAGTAGCAATAATCAAATCATAGAAAAAGAGAAAATAGGATTTAAAGTTTTTGCTCTACACAATAACGTAAAGGGCATTGAAATCAAAGATCCAGTTCAATCAAGCAAAAGCAGATATCTAAACGATACCACCTATTATCTCGTCGAGATTTTGGATACAATTAGTGGTTGTGCTCAACAAGACACTGCAACAATCATCTTCCACGGACTACCAAACGAGAAAGTAGAAGAAGAACTCACAATGTGTCAAAATGTGGAGTTAGAGTTACCGACTCCAACCAATAAAGACTATTCTTATGTATGGAGAAACGCTCAGAACGACATAATCAGCGGAACCCCTGCAAAATTACTCCTCATCGCAAACGAAAAGATTTCTTTGACAGAAACTAATAAGATTTATGGTTGCAAAGAGACATTCGAAGTTGACATAACGGTTTTCCCTACGCCTGACCATGCGATTTCTAAAGATACTGCTTTCTGCCAAAATGGAACAGAGTTAAAATTGGCGGCGAAAATAAATGCTACTAACGATGGTTATAATACGGAAGGTAATCTGTCTCTCCAATGGTTTAACGAGAGGTTGGATTCTATATCCAATCCGATAAAAACGGATACCATCATCATAAATGACCTTATTGAGGACTATAAATATACGTTGAGACAAACCAACACAAAGACAAGGTGTTTCAGAGATACGACTATCACCCTATCCCTAAGAAAGAACATTCGTCTTGACATGGCAGACCTTGATGCCGTATGCGAACCTGATGTTGTCGATTTCGTCCAAAAGGTAGATGACTACATCTTTGCGAACATTGCAAACACGAACCTTGTCAACACAAATGGCTTGCGACTCGAATACGCAAAACTAATCAACGGAAATGCCCAAAAACTTTCTACAGAAGAGGCTAAGGCTTTGTCTTACACCAACCTAATGGACAAAGTGGATTATATCTATATAGTTACAGATGCGAAAAACATCTGTTCAACAAGCGACACCGTGACCGTCACCATCAACCAGAAGCCTTCCCGCCCTATCATCGAGAACGGATTGGACACCGTCTTCTTCTGCAAGGACGATGCGCCTATCTGGCTGCACGCATTCGACACCAATGCCGACACGACCAAGACTGACATTTTCTGGGGCAGTGCTGCCAGCTCTGCCGATAGCATCGACATATCCATCTATCCTTCCGGCAAATACACCGCCTACTCCAAGAACATCTTCACTGGATGCGTCAGCGTCAGCGACACCATCATGGCATACATCTCCAACTCCATCGAGTTCGATCGTTTCTCCGACACCATCAACGTCTGCCACAACGAGACAGTCAACCTCGTCGAGGAGATGGAGAGACGATTGGAGGGCAAGAACCTCAACAACTATAGGTCTAAAATCGGTTACAAGATCTGGGCTCTTATCGGCTCGACGCCGAACCCGTTGAACAACGCTGAAGCCATCGCCCCTAAATCCGTCAAAACGGTGAAGGACGTTCAACGTTTCTATGTCGAAGTCTTGGATTCAGTCAGCGGCTGCTTCCTTTCCGACACGGCCACCGTCGTCTTCCACGAACTCCCTACCATCGAAGCTATCGACCCTATCGTCATCTGCCAGTACCAAGACACGCTACTCATTGCGCCTAACGACTCTTACAAGTACGAGTGGTTCAGAGAGGAGGGTTCCATGATCCCTTCTCCTGAGAAGTTGCAACTGGAGAACAGCGAGACCATCAAGTTGGTGGCCACAGACAAAAACTGGGGATGCGTGGACTCCATCCACGTCAAGATGGACGTCAAGAGAATCCCCGAGGTGGCTTTGGCCGAAGGTGCCACCTTCTGCCAGAACTCGGGCTCACACCCTATCGTCGCCAAGATCAACGCCTCGCAGGACAACGCTGCATCCGACCTTTCCATCTCTTGGATGAACAGCGACAACGAGGTCATCGAGACGCCTATCAACACCGACACCATCGTGGTGAGCGGGTTGGCGAAGAAAATCCATTACACAATCAGACAAACCAACAAGGTGAGCGGTTGCTACAAGGACACCGTTATCGAGGTCACTGTCAACAAGGCACTCAACTTGGCTATGGACGACATCGAGCGTATCTGCCAGCCCGACTCCATCGCATTCAAGAACGCGGTCGAGGAGTACCTCTACACCAACGCATCCAACGTCAACTTGCCAAACGTCCAAGGCATCCAAATCGACTATGCTCGTTTGGACAACGGCAACGCTGTTAAGTTGACCGACGCCCAAGTGACGAAGTTGGGTTACATCGACGGTCGCGACAGCGTGGCCTACATCTACACCGTCACCGACGCCGAGAACGTCTGCTCGGCTTCCGACACCGTGACCGTCACCATCAACCAGAAGCCTTCCCGCCCTATCATCGAGAACGGATTGGACACCGTCTTCTTCTGCAAGGACGATGCGCCTATCTGGCTGCACGCATTCGACACCAATGCCGACACGACCAAGACTGACATTTTCTGGGGCAGTGCTGCCAGCTCTGCCGATAGCATCGACATATCCATCTATCCTTCCGGCAAATACACCGCCTACTCCAAGAACATCTTCACTGGATGCGTCAGCGTCAGCGACACCATCATGGCATACATCTCCAACTCCATCGAGTTCGATCGTTTCTCCGACACCATCAACGTCTGCCACAACGAGACAGTCAACCTCGTCGAGGAGATGGAGAGACGATTGGAGGGCAAGAACCTCAACAACTATAGGTCTAAAATCGGTTACAAGATCTGGGCTCTTATCGGCTCGACGCCGAACCCGTTGAACAACGCTGAAGCCATCGCCCCTAAATCCGTCAAAACGGTGAAGGACGTTCAACGTTTCTATGTCGAAGTCTTGGATTCAGTCAGCGGCTGCTTCCTTTCCGACACGGCCACCGTCGTCTTCCACGAACTCCCTACCATCGAAGCTATCGACCCTATCGTCATCTGCCAGTACCAAGACACGCTACTCATTGCGCCTAACGACTCTTACAAGTACGAGTGGTTCAGAGAGGAGGGTTCCATGATCCCTTCTCCTGAGAAGTTGCAACTGGAGAACAGCGAGACCATCAAGTTGGTGGCCACAGACAAAAACTGGGGATGCGTGGACTCCATCCACGTCAAGATGGACGTCAAGAGAATCCCCGAGGTGGCTTTGGCCGAAGGTGCCACCTTCTGCCAGAACTCGGGCTCACACCCTATCGTCGCCAAGATCAACGCCTCGCAGGACAACGCTGCATCCGACCTTTCCATCTCTTGGATGAACAGCGACAACGAGGTCATCGAGACGCCTATCAACACCGACACCATCGTGGTGAGCGGGTTGGCGAAGAAAATCCATTACACAATCAGACAAACCAACAAGGTGAGCGGTTGCTACAAGGACACCGTTATCGAGGTCACTGTCAACAAGGCACTCAACTTGGCTATGGACGACATCGAGCGTATCTGCCAGCCCGACTCCATCGCATTCAAGAACGCGGTCGAGGAGTACCTCTACACCAACGCATCCAACGTCAACTTGCCAAACGTCCAAGGCATCCAAATCGACTATGCTCGTTTGGACAACGGCAACGCTGTTAAGTTGACCGACGCCCAAGTGACGAAGTTGGGTTACATCGACGGTCGCGACAGCGTGGCCTACATCTACACCGTCACCGACGCCGAGAACGTCTGCTCGGCTTCCGACACCGTGACCGTCACCATCAACCAGAAGCCTTCCCGCCCTATCATCGAGAACGGATTGGATTCAATCTTCTTCTGCGGAGATTTGGCAGAAATTAAGATTGGAGCAAAAGACATCAATCCAAACACAGAAGAGACAAAAATCTTCTGGGGAGAGACAACTAACGCAACGGAAGGAGACAGCCTCAACATTAGTGCGAAAGAAAAACGTTACACTGCATTCACCCAAAATATACTTACCGAATGCGTCAGCGACTTGGACACTATAGTTGCTGTCATTTCCGACCCAATACAAACATCTATAATCGGAGAAAATGGCATCATCGAATTGTGTGCGGGAGAACACATCAATGTGACAGAGACCGCCCAATCATCATTCCGCATTTATCAAAGATGGAACTCCGAAATCGTATATTCGGCAAAGGTTAACGGCAACATTACAAACATTGCCACATTGAGTGACGTTTCTCGAAATCAACAAGACACCATCGTCTATGAATTCAATGTAATAGACAAGTTAACTGGTTGCGAAGCGAAAAACAACTTAACGCTTATTTTCCATCAAAAACCTACATTTGAAATCGAAGGCAAGAAAACCATTTGTCAAGCTGACGAACTTGAATTAAGTGCAGTTGGTGAAAGTCGCGCAACAAGTTACACCTGGCAATTTGTTGGATCAGATCTTATCGAAAGCAGTTCAGACAAACTCAACAAGAAAGGTTTGATGCAAGACACCACCATTATGGTAATCGCCCATCTGAACGGAACATCATGTATCGACACCTTAGAACAACTCATTCAAATCAACGAAACACCAAAGAAACTAACTGACCAAGAGTTTGATTTCTGTCAGAACGAAGAACGTCCAGCTCAAAACATTCAGTTGGACCGTACAGAATATGAGAAGAACAAATTCTCACTTCTTTGGTATGACGCTAATATGAATGAAATCAGCAACGACGAAGAATTGATGTTGTCCATTGCAAATGACACGACCTACAAACTCATCGTCAAACAAGTAAATGAAGAGAGAGATTTGACATGTCAAAGCGAGGCATCTTCAGTTACCGTCAATGTGAACAAGCATATCAATGTTGCTTTAAGAGACACGAATATTTGTATGCCAGAGAAATTCAATTTGGCAAAATATGCCAAAGAAGAGAAAATAGAATCCACATTAGGATATAAGCTAAACGTGGACCAAATCTTCAAAATTGAAGGTTCCGAACAAATCGCAGTTTCCGATGCTTCTCAAATTGAAGCGTCTGGTTTATACCATATTATCTATACAGACAAGAGCGATTGCGAAACAACTGCAGATGTCTCCATCAAATTCATCAACAAGCCAGCAACGCCGATTTTCGATGAGACAATGCCGATCTATCTCTGCCAAGGCATAGACACAACCATCTCACCTAAATTTATTGCTGGAGATTATGAATATATTTGGGACAAAACAGGCTCCAATGAAACGCTTGTTAGCGATACCCTAAAAATAAACGCAACATTAAGCAACGGAGGCTCCATCGCTTACAAAGTTTGGAGAAGAGACACCATCTATGGTTGCGAAAGTGAAAAGGCTGAAGTAAGTTACCAAATTCTAGATTCCATCCACACGAACCGTTTGGAAACCATTCATTTGTGTGAATCAGAAAGTATAGATTTGGATTCCGTTGCAAACATTGCCTTCTCTTCCGACAACGAATTGAAGAACAACATTTTCCATTCTGATGCTGAACATACCAAAGGCAACCAACTTCTATATTCCAATGCGGTTTCAGAAGAAGGTTTCTATTTGATAGAGGCCCAAGATATGGTTTCTGGATGTAGTGCGAAAAACATCGTAGAGATAGCCATCCATTCCAAACCTACCCTTCTTTACAAAGGAGAGACAGAACTTTGTGACGGCTCCGACGTTTTGCTTACGGCCTACCCTAAAGAAGGAGAAGAGGCTCCAGAGTACCAATGGACCGATGCTAACGAAAAGAGCATCAACGACAGCGTTCTAAGTTTCACAACGAAGTTAGCCTCAGATGCCACAGAGGCAAAGAAAGAGACTTTAAAACTAACGGGTACATACCATATCACAAATAAAAAGGCTTGTGTCAGCAATGAATCGGTTGAGATTACTACCCACCCGATTCCTCCGACATTGCCAAACGACACCATCGACGTCTGTCAAAATACAGGTTCTATTTCTATCCAAGTTGACTATCAAGACAACGTATTCAACTTGAAACGATACGATTCGGAAGGCAATGAAATAGAGAAGACGGTAGTCAACACCGACAGTGTGACAAATGTTCGCTTCGCTGTAATGCAAGAAGACCGTATTACAAAGTGTAAAGGAAAAGAGGCCTCCATATTTGTCAATGTCCGTCAAAGCATAGAGCTCCATATTGACGAGCCAACGGCCGTTTGTGCCCCTTCTACAATCAATCTGACCGAGATTGTAAACAAAGCTGCAACAGAAAGCAATGCTTCTATCTTAGAAAAGAAACTATATGAGGTTAAGAGCATCAGCCATAATGGTAGCGAGGTAGAAACTCCGAACGCCATCAACCAATCTGGCACATACCAAGTAGTCATCAACGACCAATATGGTTGCCAAGCAAGAGAATCCGTTCAATTCACCATTCACCAACAACCACAAGCTGTCAGTGGAGACACCAGCTTCTGTCAAGGCATTGGCATTCAAACATTGGCAGGAAAAGGAACTTCCGACGATTTGATTCTTGAATGGTTAGACCTTGCAACCGCCTACCCTGATTCAGTCTTCACCGATTCGTTAAAGATCAAAACTGACAAGGAGGGTGATATGCACTATCTTGTACGACAAACTACACTTAGCAGCCATTGCAGTAGTGAAGCCACACCAATGACTGTCACTATCCACCCCGCCATTGTTCCTACATTAAAAGACACCATGATTTGTCATGGAACCATCTTCGACATCATGGCATACGCTGAAAGACAGGTGACTGCAGGTACAAACCCATATTTGAAGAGCGTTCAACGTACAGAGCCTATCCTTCCAATAGACTACAATGCGATTAAGCAAGGCGGTCGTTTCATCGCACGCTACGCAGATGCACATCAATGCGAGGCAAGCGACACAATGACTTTGTCTTATGCCGATAAAATCGAAATCGCATTAGACTACACGAAGGAAGTTTGTGCAGGCGACACCATCAAAGCCAAAGCAAGCGGAGCAGAACATTTCATTTGGAACGGAAATTCCAACGATATCGACTCCATCTTCTTTGAAACCTCAACAGAAGGCATTCAAGAGATTATGCTCACAGCAAGCAATGTCATCAACACAACAGAAGGCACAAGCTGCAGCATTGACACTACATTCCAAGTAACAATCAACAAAGTACCATCTTTGATTAGTGGATACAACGACACCCTCTATTGTCAAGGCACTCAAACAGAAGCTTTGTCCCTTCAACCAACTGAAGAAGGAGCCATCGTATTATGGTACGATCCAAATGACAATTACTCGACCGTCAGCAAGAACGGAACACTCAAACCATCTTCACTCTACGCAGGTGAATATACTTACAAGTTCCGTCAACAATTAGGCGAGTGCCAGACAAAGTTGCAAGACTATACAGTCAACATTCAAAGCAGCATTGAAGAGAAAGCTATTGTCAGCGACACAGCTTATTGTAAAGATGAGGCAACAGCCCCTCTCCTTGCCAAATGGAGCAATCCTCTCTACGAAGTAATTTGGACTGATGAGGAAGGAAATCAATTAGACGCAGATTTCCGTCCATCCTCAGAAAAGGCAGGCGAACAACAATACCAAGCGAGACTTAGCTATAAGGCTTGTCAAGGCGACGCCTCAACACTTCATATTACTATACAAGAGAAATATGACAGGAAGCCAGAGATCGATGAGCAATTCATTTTCTGTGAAAACACAGGAATTCATACGATCAAAGCCAACAGCATCGACAACGGTGCTAGACTTAACTGGTATGCAGAAAACAGTAACGTACGACTTGATTCCATCGTTATCAACACCAATGAGAGTCAATGGAAGAATGCCAAATTCATTGTTACTCAATCTGTCATCAACGGATGCGAAAGTCCATCCTCAACATTTGATGTGTCAATCAAAGAGGCTATTCAACCTTTAGCTTTCAGTCTTGACACTTGTGCAGGATCGTCCGTTTCATTAGCAGAGATTATGGAGATGCAAAACATCACCGACAAGGCGGATACGCTCTGGAACGGTATGGACAAGTCTCAACGAATGGATTTAAATAGCAACATTGGCTACACAGGAGATTATCAATTCTCCGTAACGAACCAATATGGTTGTAAGGCAACACATACGGCACATATCAACATGCTAAAAGTTGAAGACCTCGACTACACCACAATCAAGAGCATCTATTGCTACGACGACACCGTTTCTCTCAATGCTTCGGCAAGCAACGCCGACATCGAATGGGAAAATGTGACTGAGGGACTGACACACTACGGAAGGTCCTACAACTTCACATTAAACGGTGCAACCGATGTGACAATGACTGCCACTATCATCAACAAGCCAGTCTGCAAAGAGACTATCGACTTTAAATTCGAGACATACAAGAAAACAGAAGCCATTATCAATGGAGAGACTAATGTATGTCTTGGCAACACCATCACACTGAACACAAGCAACCTCTACAACACACAGTGGAGCATAGGTGATTCTGTCGTAACAAGTGATGAGTTCTCATTCACACCAAGCAAATCCGAGATTTTGACAATCAACGGAGTTGATGAGAATCAATGCCCAGTCAAGTCAACACTTACCATCAACACGGTGAAACAACCAGACCCAACAATCTTGGTGGTTCCGATGATTCATTCATCCACCTACCACCTCAACAGAGATACATTTGAAGTTCATCTGGAAGCTGCCCTCAGTTCTGCTCTCGATGAAAACTACACATACAAATGGGATTTCGGAGATGGCACCGTCTCTTACGGCAGCAGTGAAGAAGACCACGAATACCAAGCTTCTCTCGTCCGTCTTACCAAACCTATAGATGTGACAATCACCGTAGAACATGCTTATGGCTGCTCTGGTGCAACCACCACAAAATTGCTCGTGGATCCTGACTTCGATGTACCAAACACGATGACCCCAGAAGATGATTTCATGGCAGACTACGATCTTCAAATCTTCGACCGTATCGGAAATCTAATTTACGAAGGTAGAGGTTGGCACGGTCAAAAGAATAATGGCGAAGATGCCTTCGGCGACACTTACTTCTACGCCATCACCTACTACATCAGCGGAGAGAAGAAGATTAAAACAGGATACATCACATTAGTCAGATAAAAATTAGGGAGGGGCAATGCCTCTCCCCAAAGCATCAAATAAGAGATGAAAAAACAGCTCGCAATAATCATTCTTACCCTTTGTGCCTTGACCAACATCCAGGCACAGGAAGACGTGCTATTCACGAACAAGCAATTAAGGTTGAATTACATGAATCCAGCCTATGTGCCTGAAATCATGTATGCCACTTTCACTTTGGGCGGACGTTTCCAATGGACAGGATTGGACGGAGCCCCAAGAACCTACTACGCAGGCGGAAAGTATTTTTTCATGGGTGCGCATTCTCAAGTAGGGCTATCCTTCCTATCCGACGAAATCGGTTATCAATACACAAGAAATCCAAAATTGTCTTTTGCTTTCATGGTTCCTATCGGAGATGACAGCTATGTCAATTTAGGAGTTGGTGGAGGTTTGATGAACAGAGGCTACGACGCCGAGAAGATAAAGGAGACCAATACTCTTCACACGGCAGAGTCTTACGAAATACCCAAAGGAACATCGCCCGATGCCGAAGTCGGGTTTGAGCTGTTGCTTCAGAATTTTGAGTTGGGAGCATCCGCCAATCACTTGTTAAAAGGTACGGAAGAGGTTCCCCTTCATAGCCTTTATTCTGGTTACGTCAACTACTATTTCCAAACTTCAGAATGGTGGAGACTCGCCCCTTCCTATTTCGTCTATAATTATAGAGATCGTTGGAAACATCAGTTGAGCCTCTACTTTTACTACATCTTCGATTACCAATGGCACCCCAACGACCTCTTCTATGTCGGAGCCGACTACCGATTTGAATACGAAGGTTCAATCATGGCAGGAGTCAACCTCTTCGAGTGGTTATCCGTCTTCTACTCCTACGACTACTTTTTCGGTAACCTCCGACATGGCAACTACGGAACACATGAGATAGGTCTGGAATTTAGGATTCCTCAGAAATTCCAAAGTTGTTTTGCCAACTACGGACAATCCAAGAAATATACGAGATATACAAGAATGCGTTAATAAACATAGGGCGATTCAGGCAAAACTGGATTGCCCTTTTTCTTTATAAGAAATCCTCCCAATCTCACATTCGAATTGTTAAAGCCTTCATCCCTTAAAATTTTTCACAAAAAGACCTTTTTTATTGACAAATTTTCATATATATTAGCATATCCAAATATTAGAACTAAAAAACATACATGAAAACACTATTGAAATTTTATATCACACTTATCTGTTTTTTTTAGTTCTCCCTCGTTGTTTTGGACAATGGAATGCATCCAAACCAACCTCACAAACCGCTTGGACATCTCCCAGACAAATGGGAAGTCCCATATCACAAACTTCGAGGGATGCGGCTACAAAAAACGTCAATTCTCAGAATAGGATTGCCTCCACACAGAAAACAGATTACCGATCAACAACGTCCAGTCGACTACAAAATCAAAATTCCGAATGGAGGGAGACAATAAATTCTCAGTCTAAAAATCCACAAGAAAAGAGTCAAATTCAAAAAGAGAGCATAAAAGCACAGCAGGCAAAAACCGTTTGGCAACCTCCGCAATGCACATGGGAGCAAAAAAGTGCTTCGAACTGCAACAACAAAGATTCAAGAAAGAGCGTCTGCCCGTCAGACTCCAATAGTGGCAAATACCAGCAACTGAAATACGAAGAGCAGATAACCAAGTCAGCCCCTCGATTTTTGGGCGATTCCCTCATGCAAAACCACTCAGAGAAACAACAAACGGCACAGAGATTGTCTCATAGATAACCTAAGACTCTACATTTCTTTCGATAGGCTTTTTCCCTTCGGAATAGTCAATCGTAAATAGTCAAATCGTAAATAAAAATTACTATCTTTGCGTACATTTTTGACAATAAATAAATCAAACATAAATGGCAAAAGAATTAACACCACGCAGTGAGGACTACTCACAATGGTACAACGACCTAGTAATCAAGGCTGATTTGGCAGAAAACTCAGCCGTTAGAGGTTGTATGGTTATCAAACCTTATGGTTATGCAATCTGGGAGAAGATGCAACGCGAATTGGACCGTATGTTCAAAGAGACAGGTCACGTGAACGCTTACTTCCCTCTTTTCATCCCTAAATCATTCTTGAGCAAAGAGGCCGACCACGTAGAAGGTTTCGCTAAAGAGTGTGCCGTTGTAACTCACTACCGTTTGAAAACCAATCCGGATGGAAGCGGCGTGGTGGTTGACCCAGAAGCAAAATTGGAAGAGGAACTCATCGTTCGTCCTACCTCAGAAACTATCATTTGGAACACATATAAAAACTGGATCCAATCTTATAGAGATCTTCCGATCTTGTGTAATCAATGGGCCAATGTTGTTCGTTGGGAGATGCGCACCCGCTTGTTCCTCCGTACGGCAGAGTTCTTGTGGCAAGAAGGTCACACCGCTCACGAAACATACGAAGAGGCAGAAGCAGAAGCACAAAAGATGTTGAAAGTTTATGGCGACTTCGTGGAGAACTTCATGGCAGTTCCTGTCATCAAGGGTGTGAAGTCGGCTACAGAGCGTTTCGCAGGCGCGGTTGACACCTACACCATCGAGGCTTTGATGCAAGACGGCAAGGCGCTTCAATCAGGTACTTCCCACTTCTTAGGACAAAACTTCGCCAAGGCATTCGACGTTCAATTCCAGACTCGCGAAGGCAAGTTGGATTATGTATGGGCTACCTCTTGGGGTGTTTCCACTCGTTTGATGGGTGCCCTCATCATGTCGCACTCTGACGACAACGGTTTGGTTCTTCCTCCAAACTTGGCACCTATCCAAGTGGTTATCATTCCTATCGCTGCCAAGAAGTTGACAGACGACATGAAGGCAAAAATCGACGCCATCATCGCCAATCTGAAGGCATTGGGCATCTCCGTTAAATATGACGACGCAGACTCTAAGACCCCAGGTTGGAAGTTCGCAGAGTATGAGTTGAAGGGTGTCCCTGTACGTTTGACGGTTGGTCCTCGCGACTTCGAGAACAACACGATCGAGGTGGCTCGCCGTGATACACTCACTAAGGAGAACGTCAGCATGGAAGGCATCGAGAACTACGTTAAGAACTTGTTGGACGAGATTCAAAAGAACATCTTCCAAAAGGCGCTTAACTACCGCAATTCCATGATCAAGAAGGTGGATACTTACGAAGAGTTCAAAGTGGAGATTGAGAAGGGTGGATTCATCCTCGCCCACTGGGATGGAACAGCAGAAACAGAGGCTAAAGTCAAGGAAGATACAAAGGCAACCATCCGTTGCGTTCCGTTCGACACATACCTCGACGACGATAAAGAACCCGGCAAATGTATGGTTACGGGCAAACCTTCTAAATGTAGAGTTTTGTTCGCAAGAGCATATTAATATCATTCAAAACAATATGACAAAGGGTGTGTCGTTCTCGGCACACCCTTTTGCTTTTCGTCTTCCCTACACTTCCTCTTCCCTTTGTTCAGTGTATGTGCATGACTCCCCAAAACAAAAAAACGTAGTAATTTTCACACCTTTACCCCCAAACAATCAGATTATTTACTATATTTGGAGGTCAAAATTTTATTTTGACTTTAACTAAATTTTTCACACAATTAAAAATTTTTATCTTATGAAAAAAGTATTTCTTTTTTTATTCTCAATTTTCTCATTCCTTCTTGTGTCTTGCGATAAAGATGATGACGATTCAAACGGAGGAAACGATTCTTACAAATCAATGGTCAGCAATTGGATCAAAGAGGATGTCAATCATGACAGTCTAACAACAAAGATGTTCTCTTTCTTGACTACCAAAAAAGCAACAACTCCTATTTTTGACAACACAAATCCACTAGCAGTAACACAAGGCTACGCAAAATGCCCAACCTTCACCATCAACTCTCCAATGCTTCTATTCTGCGTATGGACATACCATTGGAACTACATCTATTCAGACCATGCAGAAGAAATGGTTTACTCTTGGGTGGAAGACAGCAATGGTAAGGCTTATGGCAAAGATGCCCCTACAGAATGGCAATATGGACAAGGAAGAAAAGAAAAAGCAAACTGGCTTTCTTTCCCTGTAGTGGAAATCCCTGCCGGAACTTATACCGTTAAATGTTCAAGCATGGACACTTGGTCACACAACTCTTCTTCAAATGATTATGGTTTCTGCTGGATCTACGGATTCGCTATCGAGACAAGCACCCCAAAAGGTTCAAGTTCTGCGAAGGACTCTTTCACGCTCTTGGATAAATCTGGCGAAGGAGAGGAGCCTATGACGGTTGAATACAAAGTGACTTTCAATGGCAACACTTCCGAACAGTTGATTGTCACTTCTAAATACTCTAAGGAGGAAGAGGCTATCGGTGCAGAAAAATCCATCATCACTGACGAAAGTGGTTCATACGCAGCCAATGGATATATTCGTCATGAAAGAAACGGAAAATCTCTAACCATCTATTACAAAAACACATACTACACGAAAGAAAACGTAAACAAAGTCTTCATAAACGCCAGAAGGACTTATATCACAATGCACCTTCTTGACGAAAACGACAGTGAGCCAAACATCATTTGGGAATGATGGCATAGGGCGTGACCCTATCTGCTTTTAAAGAGTGAGGGGATGTCGAGTCGTCGGCATCCCCTTTCTTTTGATTACCGTCCCTTAAAAGAGACCATCTCCTCTGCCTATATTTCTTCCCGCTTACTTTTCAACTCTTAATTCTATTCGCTACCTTTGCCCAACAAGCAAAAGAATATGGAAAGAAAAACACTCATCGCATTCCTCTTTGCCGCATTAAGCAGTGTAGTCGCTTCAGGGCAAGAAGATAGTCTATCAACTCCTTTGAAACACGAATCATTCGGAGTCTTATTAGACAAACACGGTCATTTCTCATCGGAAGAGAGCCACAATCTCTATTTGGGAATCAACAGCAATGTATTCATACGCAACGCAGAGTATTTCCTGCCCTACACCAAAGGCTACACCGCCTTCGGTTTCTATCTGGACCCCACCCTATCCTACCATATCAACGGGAAAGCTGCGGTGACGGCCGGCGTGCATTTGATGGGCATTGCAGGCAATGACGGCATGCGTGACGTTCAACCCATCTTCCGCATCGAATACCAACCTCAAGAGTGGATCTCCATCGTGGGCGGTTCGCTCTACGGAAACCTCAATCATAGACTCTACGAGCCGATGTATGATTTCGACCGATACTTCTATGCCAACGACGAGAAAGGTCTGCAAATCTTGACCGACACCAAGCATTGGGATGCCGACCTGTGGTGTAACTGGGAGACGTTTATCGAACCAGGCGACGACTTTCAGGAACGCTTCACTTTCGGTTGGACCAACCGCTTCTATGCCATAGGAGACAAGAACGGCCACGATGCGTTTGAACTTTCCGTTCCGCTGCACATTATGGCTACCCACCGAGGCGGACAGTTCACCTCCCTGCAAGACACGTGCATCGAGACGTTGGCCAATGCCATGGCAGGCATCACAACCAGCCTCAACACGCCCGACAAATTCATCAAGAAGAGCACGCTCGACCTCGACCTCTTCGGATTCAAGAACAACTCAAACAAAGAGCATATCCATACGCATTTCCAAGACGGTTGGGGCATCTACCCTAACTTGACATTGCAGAACAATGCGTGGAAGGTACAGGCCGGCTACTGGCAAGCCCACCAATATGTCGGAGCCCGCGGAAGCTACCTTTTCCAATCCATCTCCTATTTCGACGAGGCATTTGAACGTGCCGACCGAAAGATGATCACCGCCAAACTCTTCTACGAGCATCACTTCGAAGGCTTGGGAGTTGGCGTAGAAGGACAAGTATATCACGACCTCGACGAAGAGAGCACAGACTTCTCTTTCGGCGTATATTTAAGATTTGAGGACAAATTCAAATTATTGAAAATTATTGGTGTCCGCTAAACTCTTTTGAACGGAAAAAAATTAGGCTGAATCTTCCTTGCAGAGATTCAGCCTTTTCGTTTAATTTGTTTTCACCACAAAAACATTTTAACGATGGGCAAAAGTACACATTTTATCGGACAGCCAATGTATGGACAGTTAATAGATTTGCTTGACAAGCGAAAAGTTCTTGAATCCTAGAGTCAAGAAGCAAGTGCAATATTAGTCAGGATTCCTTGACAACGGTCCAAATCATCATGCCAGTAGACGATATTGTTGTTGTGGTCGTTGATCTGGTCGGAAAGCTCACGTATCTCATCCATCACCTTGTCGCGCTCCATCACTAGTTCAGCCACTCCAGCCTTGGCGTAAAGTGTGGACACCATCTGGTTGAACTCAGCGTCAAGAAGTTTGCCGCTAAACTTGAAATATGCGTCTGCTTTAGGGATATAAAGGTCGTTGATGGTCTTGTACACCGTCGCCAAACGGGTGTAATCCGACTTGATATTCGTAACGTCTTTCTTGATATTCATCTTGAAAGCCTCAAGGTCGGTGCAGCTGAACCTTCTCAAACATCTGTGCTGTGTCGAGATATTCGATGGAGTCAAAATCGAAAAGTGATGGAGCGACACGTTTGATGGAGTCACCGTAGAAATCCACAAGCATCTGGGCATACTTCTCGTAGACGCGGAGGATCTCAGTGCGGAGGTCGACGAAATCGTGGGCCACCTCTTTCACACCGTCTTTAGCCTCATCGTAGACGTTGATAAGTTTGCCATAGAGCTCCACTGCCTGAGTTGCCTCATTCTTGACATTCTCAACACCTTTTGTGCCCATGATGACGCTTAACAGACTGCTCATTTCTGATGCCACAGCCCCCGACATCTTCGTCTTCAGCATATTGTCGAGACAGTCAACGCATTCTCTCCATTCTTGAGATCAGTGGACAACGCGTCGAAATAGCCCTCTTTGTTGTCTGCTGTGATAAGCTGACGCAATTCATAATCATCCACGATGGAAGTTTGGCTATCGTTGTTGACGAACGTCGACTTGATCTGTTGGTCCTTGCCGTAGTGGTTGTAAGCCTCCCATGCAAGACGGCTGACCTCAATAGAGTCCGTTATCTTTAGTTCGACTGCAAGGTCTGCGCGTATGATTTTAGCACCATTCGCCTCTTCTGCAATCTGCTTGTAAATTGTTTCGCTCATACTCTTCTGTGTTTATTGGAAAAGTAAACGAACTTCCTCAAAATTAGAAATTTTGTCCTATAATATATTGATAAATAGTGTTATCAATATTGAAAGATTCTTTTGAAAATTTATATGACAATTTATGGATCGGAGATATCTCGCAAAGTTGTTTAAAACGTTTTTCTGAGTAAGTGTCAAACAATTCATTTTGCATCAGTTTACAGTTTCCGTCCAAAAAGAAAGGCACGGTATTCCATAATTGCTTATTTCTTTCATTGTGATTAATGATCATTGTGAAGAAAAGGTGGAAAATACTGTATGACACCAAATGATTTTCATTACGCCAATATTCATTCAACAGCATTTCCAGTTGTTCAATAATTGGATGTCCTTTTTTGGCTGCTATAAACCAATTGCTTGCGTTTACCTTACACACTGGAAAGTCTCTAAAACAAAAGAGTTGGGATTCTAGTATGTATGATGGAATTTCATTTGTAAGATAAGTTGTTGAATCGATCCAGATACCACCATATTTTTTCAGAATGGCTATTCTGACGTAATCGCTGTAAAATGTGTTTTTGATAATACCTTGTTCATATTTTTTTGCTATATGTTCAGGAATCTCGATGTAATCGGTGATGTTATTATTGTCCAACACAACAACATTAAGGTTTCCTGCAAAGTGTTTCAACGATTGAATACATTTTTGCACAAGCAACGGGGCATTATCTATTCCTTGAAGCCAGCATACCCATATTGTTTGAAATGGAGTGTTGTCTTCTTTGTATTCTGTGGTAGGGATATTATCTAATAGTTTTTCATATTTTTCCAGGTATTTGTAAGCACCTTCACGTGCACAAAGACATTTTATCCAATCTTCGTTAGGATAAATGAAAAATTTCAATTTATATAAAAAAGCACGTAAGCCAATTTTCTTAAGAATGTTTATGAATTCCATAATATCATGTTAATAAATTTCAATAAATTTAAGGATTTTCTTCTTATTACAATTCTCTTTTCTTGATGTTTGGTGAAATTTTAATTTTTTTATGACTTGTGCTAATTTTGCATTTTGGTAGTCAATAAGAAATGACAATAAAGAAATGGCATATTCGTTAAAAAACATATTCAGCAGCTTATCTATCTGCTAAAAGTACATTCTTTCTCCAACGTGGTCGTTTGTCCGGGAAGCCGCAACATGCCTATCGTGGAGTCGATGTGTTGTGGGGAAGAGAGTGAAAAACAAAACCTGGAGCTTTTCAGGCTTAGCCACAATCATCAGGATTACACTTATGTACTATATAAACTGCTACACCTTCCTTGAAGAGCCGGAAAAAGATTGGAACAAGCTTCTATAAGAGGAAAATGCGCCTCCTTCATTGCCATCTCTTTTCGATTGAGGGGGTTGTTTTTCAAAACAACAGTCCGCTACGCGTATTTATAGGCATAGCGGACTGGAGTTTAATGCTTTTTAATTTTTAGCGGACAGCTATAACTTTTTTCTTATCATCATCGCCTAATGAGTCTGGCCAAACCATTTTTCTCAAAGAATCACAACCTGAGAATGCACCGTATCCGATTTTCGTCACCGAGTCTGGGATGCTCACGCTCGTTAGGGACGAGCAACCGTAAAATGCACGCTCTCCGATTTCAGTCACCGAGTCTGGTATGCTCACGCTCGTTAGGGACGAGCAATACTCAAATGCATAGCTTCCGATTTCCGTCACCGAGTCTGGGATGCTCACGCTTACACAT
>JAKSKZ010000051.1 GCA_024401475.1 Paludibacteraceae bacterium
CTTGTGCAATACACAAGTGCGATAATTATCTGCAAATAAGTTTTTCAGTGCCCTCGGTTGCTACGTCTTTTTTTGCTTTATGTGTTTTCTGAAAAATCATTCTATGCACTCTTCCATTTGTATTTCGATGTGCTTGAAGCCTAACGATTTGAACAGATGAGTGAATTGCTCTTTGGCATTTGTTTCTGCTGCTTTGATGTTTTCTGGAGTCAATGCCTTCTCTTTCATTTGTCTCTTGGCGTCTCGATACATGGTCTCCTTCATCGTAGCACTGACTTTTCCTTCGCTGTGGAATGTTCGGGTGTTGGCCTCGTCGATGAAATCTCTGTCGAGTATTTCAATAGCAGGAAGTTCCAAACGTGCTGTGTCGTTGCTGCATTTTGCCCAATTCTTCTTTGCATGTTTCATGTTCAGTCCTAAGCGGATAGTGCCAGTGTAAATGCACGCTAACTTTGCTCTGCTGTTGCTTGATTGTAGGAATTCCTCTCGTTGGATGGTCAAGAATTCCCATTCCGAAATCTCTTTGACGGAAGTGATGTCAATGGCCGTTTCCTCTATTTTTGTCTTTTTTTGAATTTCAAGATTGTTTGTGAAGTAGAGTATGCCAAATCCTACGACAAGGAGGATCCAAAATATTGGACTCATTATGATGGCCTTGGGAATATATAAGTTCTTCTTTTTCATCTTTTTTGTTATTAGTCATTACGAATCATGCTAAAGATCGTATTGTCATCGTGTGCGTTTTTCTCGATTTCGTCTCTGAAATAGATGTGGATGTTCTCGGGCTTGTAGCCTGCGGCAATTGCGATGGGTTGTAATGTATTGTATGCATTGATGCGAGAACGATTTATGATGTCTGTGTTTTTCATATTCGCCATAATGTTTGCTATGCCTTGTTTCAGATAATCTTCCTTCTCTTTTTCTGAGAATTTCGAGCGGAAGAGGGTGTTGTATTCAACCATGTTTTCGTGGTCGATTTTGGAAGATGTCATGACCATTTGAGGGTCGGGTAGGGTGATTGTAATCTCCTCTCCGTTTATGTGGATGTTTTCCTTCGTGAAATTAGAAAAATCAATGTATCCTTTGATGGTTGCATCAACTGGGATGGCGATTTTCCGGTCTCCAGGGATAGTGATGTTGAATTTTTCGGAAAAAATACTTCCCGATATGGATTTAATGTCGTCGAATGTGACGATTTTCCTGACATTATACTGAACTGTGTATAGTTTTGAGCATTTTGTTGCAGCCATGACTAAGTTCTGCTCTTTGTCTATTGGTTGCACTTCCTCTTTATGAGTACAAGCTGTTGCCAGTAGTAGAGTAAAAACTAAAATGCTAAATCTTGAAATGTGTTTCATTTCTCTTTTAATCTGTTATATATGTTTTGGGTCTAATATGTTTTATCGAACGGTTTTCCAACGAACTCTCCAAATGCCATTTTCGTAACTGCTGCTAAGAATTTTGAACGTTCCTATCTCTGTTGTGTTTTCGACGTGTATGCCGATGCAAGGACAAGCGTCGTAATCTCCTATGTGAACGATTTTCAACGTGTCTGAAGCGTCATCGGGTAGTTTGGAAAGGTTATATAACTCTTTTGCCTTCTCTTTTTCCATGAATTCGGAATAGACTGGCAATCCTCTTGAAATCACATCATTCATTGTTTCTTCTATCTTTACCACCTCTTCTGCAGTTGGCTCTTGAGATAGGGCATAGTCACATTTTGACTTTTTAGCTTCTATATGGGCACTAACAGCACGACCGCAATTGTATAAGCGAATCATGGTTTGATTCAGCAAATGCTCTGTTGTGTGGTTTTGCGGATTTTCAGTCTTGTTATGGGCGTTTAGAACGATATCTTCCATGGGAATTGGGTGTTTATATAATTTGAAATGCTTTTGAAATCTATGTGGATTTCAAAAGCATTTCAATTCGATTTTAATATGTTATGCATTGGTTCAGGCTTCTGCCCGTTGACCTTTATCACTTGCGGATGGTAAGTAAACTCTACCTTTCGGAATCTATTACATAAAATCAATTCCTCCATTGCTTGGTATAGGATCTACTTCTAGTGTTGGATTTGAAGTCGCAATACAACTTTCTGTTTCTATTGTTATTATTTCAATGGAAGGAATGTTGTATGTCTCTTTAGCCATAATTATTTGTGTTAATTGTTATTCGCAAAAATAAGTAAATTTCTTAAATCATAGTCAATCAATCTTTCATTTTTTTTTTGTTTTAAAATAGTTTGAGAAATCTATTTTGTGAAATTGTTAGGAGGTTGGATTTTGACTACATTTGTGAAAACGTAAAAAATGGTAGTCCACATAGATTGTAATAACTTTTTTGCAAGTTGCGAACTGGCTTCACGGCCAGATTTGCAAGGCAAACCTGCGGTAGTGGCGAATGTTACAGAAGCGGGCGGTGGAATTATTTTAGCGTTGAATAAAGAGGCCAAGGCGTTAGGCTTAAAACGGGGTAATCCGATTTTTCAGGTGAAGGCACTCATAAAACTTCATCAAGTGACGCTCTTCCCTGTTAATCATGCCAAGTATGAGGATTTTTCACGTCGGATTGTGCATGCTGTTTTGAAGCAAGATTTGTTGCAAGAGTTTGTGCAATATTCTATTGATGAGTTTTTCGGAGAGTTGCCGATAGAGGAACCTGCCATGCTTAGGATGTATATTGCCAAGGTGAAAGACTTGGTTTTTTCTACGACGGGCATTCCTGTTAGTTGTGGAGCCTCATCCACTTATACGTTGGCTAAAGTAGCCACTCATTATGCTAAACGCTATGTGGGATACGAAGGTATATGTATCTTGCCAAGTGATAAATACGAGGTGGCATTGCAGAAAATGTCAGTGGCGGATGTTTGGGGGATAGGTCGAAAATCCTCGGCAAAATTAATAGAGTCGGGGATTCAAACGGCATGGGATTTTGCTTCGTTGTCAGAGGAATATGTGCGGAAATTATTCAGTTTGACAGGAGTGAGGACATGGCGAGAATTGAAAGGTGAGCCATGTATTGATTTGAAAAGTCAGCCTCAACAGCAAAGCATTATGCACTCTCGCACGTTTGCCTATATGATCCCCGATTTGAACGGATTGAAAAAAGAGGTTGCCAATTTTGTGGCTGCATCTTCTCGCAAGTTGAGAGAGCAGGGGAGTGTGTGCAAATGTGTAAGCGTCTATATCTCCTCCAATCCGCATCGAATGGATTTGCCGCAGTATGCTAATAATGTGAGCTATAAATTGCTCTCTTCGACGGCGGACACATTGTTGTTGAACAAGGTGGCAATGGGTCTGTTGGAGAAGATTTTCAAAGAGGGCTATCTTTATAAGAAGGCTGGCGTTGTTTTGTCGGAATTGAGTGATGATTCTGCTGTTCAGTTGGATTTGTTTCAATCAGCAGCACATAATCCAGTCAAAAGCCGAAATCTAATGGAGGCTATAGATGCCATCAATGGGAAATTTGGCATGAATATGATTCACTTAAGTGTGCAAGGCAACGAGGCGGTTGTGCCGGAAAAGAAGGGTTTCAAGACGTTTGACAAAGAGGTGCAGTAATAGTTTATATGCGTGTGGTTTAAAATTTGAATATGTATTATTGGATATATTATTGTAATGATATCGATAATGAAGACTTTTAAACCTCGTTTTGGATTGCTCTCATAAATTTTTAGGGATAAAATTCTTTATATTTGCTTACAAATAAAAGGTTGATTCATCATGAAGAAAATAGCAGTTCCTACTTGCGAAGGAATGGTTGACAATCACTTTGGACATTGCGACCATTATACAATATTCCACATCAACGAGAATATAATCAGTACCGAAACTCTGCCTTCTCCACAAGGTTGTGGATGCAAATCCAATATCGCCAGCGTCCTTGCTGAGAAGGGTGTGACGCTGATGCTTGCTGGCAACATGGGTATGGGTGCATTCAACGTGTTGTCCAATGCGGGAATAGAAGTGATTCGTGGTTGTAGCGGCAGAATTGAGGAAGTGGTTAAATCCTACCTTGATGGCAATCTTCATGACTCCGCAGAATCTTGTGATCACCACGATTGCGGAAGCCATGAGACGTCGGAAACTCCCGTGTTCAAGATGAATATTAATATTAAATAGCGTTAACCCATTTTGTTTACTTGTTTCCCGAATTTGGATTAGACCAATGAAGATTATATGAAGATTTTCAAAAAAGTTATTCTAATAGTAGAAAGTTTGTGCTTAGTCGGCATTGTAGTATGCCTAATTAAGTTTTGGTTTCCGGAGAGAATAGGCGTTGACTACATATTATCTGTCATAGATGTGGAGATACCGCAATACGAATTAATTTCAAAAGACGAGAAGTGGCAAGACTATTACGATTACAAGATTAGTTTTCCAACGGACTATTCGGATTCAATAATAAAGCAGTTCGAAAACAAAAAAGATGTTTACGGATTATGGCAATGCTCATGTGATGAAACGAGTTGTCATTTGTACGGTATAGACAACACACCAGGAGATTATCACTATTTCGCTGATATAAACATTCAAGAGGGGACTGCACATCTTAGGATGAGTTTTGAGTGGGGAGAACAAATGAATTGTATAATTCACGTTTGCTTACTCCTATTTATAGGTTTTATTTTCGGAGTTGTCTATGCTTTTGCCGTATTAGTGGTCCGACTTAAATCTTCGGTATGAGAGAAAAGGCATTAAAAATTCTTGATATGAAAATAAGTCGTTTGATAATGCTATTTCACCTTTTGTTTACATTGGTAACCGCTATAAATTGATTTTGAGGGATTTGGGAGTATAATTGGAATTATCATACATGTTGTTCTACACCTACGTTTCTCTTATTTTGTTGAAAATTGGTGGCGGCAAACAAAAATAAAGGTCTGCTAAAAGAGTAGCAGACCTTTGTATGAAACATAAAAGTCGTTGATTAATATTCAGTCTTGTCAGATTTCTCTTCCCATTGTCTGAAAGCCTCTAAAGCTTCCTCATGAAGAATTTGAACTCTTTTGATGAATCTGTCGTCAACAGACTTGTCTAATTCTTTGTAAATGAATGCGTCGTCGAAGCCGATTTTTGCAGCGTCGTTTTTATCGTTTGCATAAAAATATCGATCTATATGTGCCCAATACATAGCAGAGAGGCACATAGGGCAAGGTTCGCAAGATGCGTAGAGTTCGCAGCCTGAAAGATCGAAAGTGCCCAATTTTTGGCAAGCTTCGCGAATGGCCATCACCTCGGCATGAGCAGTAGGGTCATTGTTGAGCGTTACGCAGTTGGATGATGCTGCGATGATCTCTCCATCCTTGACAATTACGGCTCCAAAAGGACCACCACCGTTTTGTACACTCTTAATAGACAATTCAATGGCTAAGCGCATGAATTGCTCTTCTTTGTTGTTATTCTGCGTTTTCATCTTCCGAATCGTTTTTAATAGGTTTGTCATCCATATATTTACCCGCCTTAATGTTTTGAGTGATGGTGCTCAAGGATTTGATCGTATATTCTACGTTTTCTTGAGTGTGCAGCACTGTAGGAATGAGGCGAACCATTACTTTCCCTTGTTGGATATAAGGATATATGATATGCATGCAGAAGATATTGAAGGATTCACGAAGATCAACCATCGTGTGGATAGCTTCTTGCATGTTTTTCACTGAGACGTAAACCGGTGTGACAGGCGATTCTGTCAAGCCGATATCCAATCCTGCTTCCCTAAGGCCATTTTGGAGTGGGGTGACCACATTCCAAAGTTGGGTCCTAAGTTCAGGGTGTGACCTGACATATCGAAGTCTGTTGAGTGCACTTGCCGAAATGGCTGCAGGCAAAGCTTCAGAGAACGTTTGGGAACGCATGTTGTAACGAAGATAGTTGATGACGGCCTCATTGCCAGCAACAAATCCTCCAATCAAACCTAATGCCTTGCCAAATGTGCCGACTTGTAAATCTATCTTGTCCTGAACTCCTAATTGTTCTGCTGCACCGATTCCGTTGGGTCCCATTGTGCAGAAACCATGAGCATCTTCCACCAAAAGACGGAAGTCATATTTCTCTTTTAGTGCTACGATTTTATCCAAAGGGGCAAGTCTTCCAGAAACACCAATAGTTCCCTCCGTTACGAGGAGAACGCCGCCATCGTGCTCTTTAGCATGTTCACATGCCTTTTGGAGTTGGCTCTCAATGTTTTCGATGTCGTTTTGTTTGAAGATGAGACGTTTCGTCGTGTGCATCTTTATTCCGTCGTGGATACTGGCGTGAATGTCAGAATTGTAAAGAAGAACGTCGTCTCGGCCACAAAGACAATCGATGATGGAGACCATTCCTTGATAGAAGTTGTTGAGTACGAATGCGTCTTCTTTTTGTACAAAGTCTGCTATTTCGCTCTCTAACTGTTCGTGAATGGTTGTCTCTCCTGTCATCAAACGAGAACCCATAGGGGTGGAGAATCCATATTTCTTAGCCGCCTCAAGGTCGAATTTCTTTATCTCTTCGTTGTTGGCAAGCCCGAAGTAATTGGTGATGCTCCAATTGAGTATCTCTTTCCCCCTGAATTTCATATTAGGCCCTAATTCTCCTTCCAATTTTGGGAACATGAAATAGCCATGGCCCATTTTGCTCCATTGTCCTAATACTCCAGGATTATTTTGTATTCTCTTAAATATGTCCATCTTATTATACCTTTATGAAGAAGCCCCATTAATCAAAGAGTATTTGTTCTACTGCTTCTGGATCAATTTTCTCTTCTTTCTTTTGGCAGTCATAACGCTCTTTTACATTGAATTGTGCTGTTCTTGAGTATCCTAAACTGTCATTTGCAAATACTTTATTCATGTAGCAACCCCATACAGGAAGTGCCATAGCCGAACCTTGGCCGTATTTAATGTTGTCGAAGTGAATGTCACGATCTTCTCCTCCGACCCATACACCGGTAATCAAATTAGGTATGAATCCCATGAACCAACCATCTGAGTTGTTTTGGGTAGTTCCGGTCTTTCCTGCAACCGCAGTTTCCCAACCGATATGGTATTGGTAACTTCTAGTTCTTAGTCTAAGTCCAGTACCTCCATTGATTACACCTTGTAAGAGGGCAATCATTTTCTCTGAAGTCTCCTCACTGAATATTTCATTCATACGAGGGACAAAGGTTGAAATGACATTGCCGTTGTTGTCTTCAATACGAGTAACATACATTGGTTCTGTTTGGATTCCCTTGTTAGCGAAAGCCGTATAGGCCGAAACCATTTCGGCAACGGAAATGTCTGCAATACCCAAACATAGGGAAGGAACAGGGTCTATCTTGTTCTTTATACCGAATGAATGTAGAAGTTTAACGAAACTTTCAGGATTATATTGTTTGATTAGGTATGCAGAAATCCAGTTGTTGGATGTTTGCAATCCTCTCTTCAACGTAATCATTTTGCCTATTTCATTCTTTCCCGCGTCACCGTAAGGCACGTTGCGTGGCTCCCAGACGCCGCTTGGGGTGGGGATTTGAGGTTGGATGTTGGGTACTTCATCGCATGGGTACATACCTTGCTCCATAGCCAATGCGTATAGGAATGGCTTGATAGTGGAACCGACTTGGCGGCGACCAACACTTGCCATGTCATATTGGAAAAAGTTGAAGTTTGGACCTCCTACATAAGCTTTCACATGACCATTGAATGGGTCGATGGACATCATACCTGTGCGAAGGAACGATTTTAGGTAACGAATGGAGTCCATAGGAGAAATGACGGTGTCTTTGCTTCCCTTCTCCCAAGAAAAAACCTTCATGGCTACCGGAGTGCTAAATGCTTTTTTGATTTCGGCATCACTGCATCCTGCCTTTTTCATTATTCTGTATCTATCGCTCATTCTCATTGTGCGAATGAGGATGGAGTCAACTTGCGCTTGTGTCGATTTATTGGAATAAGGAGCTTTTTTGGCATTCTTAGGAGTGAATTTCTCTCTGAAGAACAATGGCTGCAGATAACCGCCCAAAAATTCCTTGACTGACTCTTCTGCATATTGTTGCATGCGGGAATCGATGGTGGTGTAAATTTTCAAACCATCGGTATAGATGTCGTAGTTCTCGCCGTTGGGCTTTTTGTTCTTGTTGCACCAACCGTAGAGTGGGTTGGTCGCCCATGCCAATGAGTCTTCGTAATACTTTTGGCTTGCCCACTTAGGGTAAGTGCTTTTTTCCGGGCATTTTGCAGTCAACATGAGACGTAGGTTCTCTCTGAAATACGGAGCAAGTCCCAGTTTGTGATCCACCTTTTGATAAATCAATTTGATTGGCAGTTTTTGAAGCGAGTCTTTTTCTGCTGCGGAAATATGGCCACGGCGGCACATTTCGCCAAGAACGATGTTTCTTCTCTTAATACATCTGTTTTGAACGACAGAATCTTTCTTTACGGGATTGAAGAATGATGGGTTTTGGCACATTCCCACCAATAGGGCGGCTTCTTCTGTTTTTAATTTATCAGGAGATGTACTAAAGTAAATTTCCGATGCGGATTTGATGCCGACAGCGTTGTTGAGAAAGTCGAATTTGTTGAAATACATGGAGATGATCTCATTCTTCGTGTAATATTTCTCGAACTTAACGGCAATCACCCATTCGTTGAATTTTTGGAATGCTCTTTCGATTCTGTTTTTGGCGGGTTCGGAAAAGTGTAGTTTCGCCAACTGTTGGCTGATGGTACTGCCACCTCCTGCATCTTGGTGCATGATGAGTGTCTTTACCAACACACGGAATAAGGCGGTTCCGTCTATTCCGGAGTGCTCTCTAAAACGATAATCTTCTGTGGAAATCAACGCGTTGACAAGGCTTGGTGACAACTCTTCGTAGGGTACGAACACGCGGTTTTCTTTACTTTCAAAATATCTACCCAACACTTTCATGTCGCTTGAGTAGATTTCAGAAGCATATTTGTTCTTTGGGTTTTGTAATTCCTCAATATTGGGCATGAAACCCAATTTGCCATTGGCAATCATCGAAAAAACGATATATATGGATATGAATCCTAATAAAATGAGGCTCCAAAAACCTATTAGTATTTTAGCGGTCAAACTTAATTTACCCTTTTTTTCTTGTTTTCCCATTCGTCAAAATTTTATGAAAAATTCTTATGAACATAATGCAAAAATAATCTTTTTATTTCTCTTCCCAAAATCTAAAATATAAAAGATTAAAGTCGTATTTTTGCACCACCCAAAGAAACTTTCGTCAAGAATGTTGGGGCGTTGGATGCTAAAAGTGAATAGAATTATTAGTAAATAAATACATTAAATGGTTGAAATACTGAAAATTATACTAAATACCATATTGAAAACTGTCTGTGCTCCCGTTGAATTATGGTTACAAGTGAAGAATGAAAATAAAGAGGCAACGTCGATTCAGTTGAATTTTTATTACCCTTTGCTTGCGGTGGTGACTATTGCTGCATTTTGTGGCGCTTGGATCGGGGAGGAAGAGTTCGTGTTTGCTAGTTGCTTAAAAACGTCAGTGTTGACTTTGTCCGCTTTTTTAGCTGGTTATTTCCTCTCGATTCTTACCCTAATCGAAGTCTTTTCTCGAGTTTGGAATGTGGAGCGAGATTATAATTTATTCGTACGCCTCGTTACATATGCTTCTTCTTTGATGCTGGCTATCAAGTTCATAGTTTCTCTCTTCTCAAGCTTCTTTTTCTTGCAGTTGGCCAATGTATATGCAGCGTTTATCATTTGGGAGGGATTGGCCGTATTGTTGCCGGACTTTACCGAATCGTTGAAAAAGGAGAGGCGATGGGCTACATTGACAGTCTTTGTTGCTGTATATTTATTCCCTTACTTGTTCGAGGGTTTCTTGAACTATTTGATGAAATAACTTTGATTGTGTAACTTTGCAATTGGTATGGGTATTCGTCACCACAGCCTAAATAATATTTTGTTATGGATAAGATAAAAAATGATATATTAATCAGAAATAAAAGAGCCACTTTTGATTACGAGTTAATCGACAAGTTTCAGGCGGGTATCGTTTTAGTTGGAACGGAGATCAAGTCTATCCGCCAAGGAAAGGCAAGTTTGGTGGACACCTTCTGCTATTTCGCTAATGATGAACTTTGGGTGAAAAACATGAACATCTCAGAGTATTTCTACGGCACGTATAATAATCACTCTCCACGTAGAGACCGCAAGTTGCTTTTGACGAAACGAGAAATTCAAAAGATTCGTCGCCAAACCAAGGAGACAGGTTTTACGATAGTCCCTGTAAAGTTGTTCATCAATGAAAAGGGGTTGGCGAAATTGGAGATTGCAGTTGCAAAAGGAAAGAAGGACTATGACAAGCGCGAATCCTTGAAAGAGAAGGATGATCGTAGAATGATGGACCGTGCAATGAAGAAATTTTGATTAGTTGGAGATTTCATAGCTTGAAATTCAATGGAAAAAGATGAGCTTTCCCTTCGTTTGGAGAATATTATCCCCCGTATGTATGGGGTTGAGTTTGATTCGGTTATAAATTGGACTATAAAGAAGGGCGAACAGTGGGCCGTTGTTGGACTTAACGGTTCTGGAAAAACATTGTTGGCCGATTTGGTGTGCGGCCGTCATGCTGTTCGTCAGGGTAATGTCACTTATGGATTTTGGGACGAGGAACGAGATCGTGCAGCAGGCTATCATTATCCGACAGACCGTATAAGAAAGGTTAGTTTCGAATCGGCTTATTTGTTGGCGGATTACAAAAATATGTATTACCAACAGCGTTTCTCTTCTACGGAAAACGAAGATATGCCAACGGTTCGTGAGTTGGTCGATTCAATGAAATTGCCCGAGGAGGAAAAGCAAACATATTGTTCGAGACTGAATTTGACTCCATTGTTGGATAAGCATATCATTATGTTGTCGTCGGGCGAATTGCGTCGTGTCTTGATTGCCAATGTGTTGATGCAAAAGCCGGCATTGCTTATATTCGACAATCCCTTCATTGGGTTAGACAAAGAGATGATGGTCGAGTTGAACCTTTTCTTTGACGAGTTGGCTCAATTCCAACAGATGGTTTTCTTGGTTCCTGCGTTGAATGAAATCCCAAATTGTGTTACCGACGTTCTCCCCGCTAAGGGTAAGGATTTCGGAACTTCGATGAAACGGGCAGAATTTTTTGCCTCAGAGCATCCATGTTTGGTGCCCGATTGGAAAATGCCTTCGGAGGTGATTCTTCCTAAAAGTGTGGTCGAAAGACGGGAGTATGATATTGCCGTGAAATTGTCTGACATAAATATCTCTTATCCCGGCAGAACCTTGTTTAAAAATTTGAATTGGGAGATAAAACGTGGTGAGAAATGGGCATTGTTAGGGCCTAATGGTGCTGGCAAATCGACTCTTCTAAGTCTGTTTGTTGGCGATAATCCTCGTGCATATTCTCAAAATATTACCATTTTTGGGCGAAAAAGAGGTTCTGGCGAAAGCATTTGGGACATAAAACGTCCAATTGGTTATATCTCATCGGAAATGCACTTGTATTTTCACGAAGACCAACCTTGTCTGAAAATCATAGCCTCGGGCTTTTTCGATACAATTGGGTTGTTCCGCAAATGTTCGGAAGAGCAGGAGCGTGTAGGGTTGGAATGGATGCGTCTATTGGGTATTGAACATTTGGCAACGCGCTCGTTCTTGAAAATTTCAGGAGGAGAGCAACGATTGGTTCTGTTGGCAAGAACGTTGGTAAAGAATCCTGACCTATTGATTCTGGATGAGCCATTGCATGGATTGGACATTCCTCATAAACAACGAGCTCGTCAAGTGATAGAGGCTTATTGCTCTCAACCAGATAGATGCTTGATTTATGTGACTCATAGACGCGAAGAGATTCCGTCTTGTGTCGATCACTTTTTTGAATTGAAGAAGTTGTAGGAGGATAGAAGGTTGGAGGTCAAGTCAATTGGTCTGTTGGCTTTCTTGATTGCCGTTACCTCCTTCTATTCTGTTGAGTTCATCTCGTATGCGGGCCGCCGTTTCATAATCTTCTTTCTGTATGGCTGTCTCCAACTTTTTTTGGAGTAGGGTTTTGGGGTCAAAATCCTGTTTGAACTTGATTACAGAGGCAGCAGTTCCTGCTACTTCAAGCACCTCGTCGTTAGTATATATGGGGGCTTGGAATCGAAGAGCTAAAGCTATGGCATCAGATGCGCGGGCATCGAACCGAATGGTAGTGCCATAACGATCGCAGCATATCTCTGCATGGAAAATGCGATCGACTACTTTGTGAATGTAAATTTCCCTGATTTCGATGCCAAAACCGAGCATTATATTGCTAAACAAATCGTGAGAAAGGGGTCGAGGTGGCTGCTCGTTGTTGGTGGCAGTAATAATGGCTTGTGCCTCGGATGGACCAATGACAATAGGGATGTGCATCTGGCTCTCTTTCTCTTGTAAAAGGAGCATGTAAACGTCTTTCCCAGTCATGTTTGCGGATAATCCTATTATGCTTAACTCTTTTCTCCTCATTGTTAATCGTTGGTGATGTCTTTCTGCAAAGAAAGTAAAAAAAAACGATGGAATAAGAATTGTTTTAGATAAAAATACGTTATATTTGCAACTGTTTTAAAAATCTGGTTTTGATTGTTAGTGAAAAATGAAAAAAGTTTTGGCGTTTTGTTTTATGGCCTTTGTCGGCTTGCCCTTAGGCTGTGATAATTTTGGTGGGAGACAAGAAAAAAGTGTAGAAAATGAGGACGTAAGTCCAGTTCGAAAAAAATCAGTCGAAAATTTGAGTGTAGGCTACTTGGATGAACGTATTACGGAGAAGACAAGGAAGCAATGTGTGGATCTTGGATTGTGCTTGAAATACAAGGAGTCAGGACTCGTCTATCAGTTTTGGAAGAAGGATGAATTACGGAGGTTCCTGCCGGAGATCGATGTCTCGTATATGTTTGTAACTTCTACTTTTGCTGTAGACACAAGGTGGGGGAATCGGGCTTTTCTTGTCATATTTTATGAAAAGGGGACTTTGTCAACACACCAAATGGATGATGAATGTGAGTGCGATAGCGGACATGACAAAATTGAGGAAGAGATTGATGACGATTTGGTAGAATACCTAAATAACTCGCAACAGTGGGCAAATACTTCAAGTGAAAAGTCGGCAAACGATGAAGATTTTTATTCTTATGTTTGTGGTTGTTGTAAAAGCCGAGAAGACAAGCTTGGGTTGATGCTGATAGTTGAAAAAGATGAGGTTAGGTCGAGGGCATTTGTAAATTTCCATTGCCTTTCCATTGATGGTGCGGATATAGGAAGACTCAAGGAGGCTGATAGTACGGGAGTAGTTGGTTGTGAGATGATAGATGATGAATGGGGTGCGTATACTTTTGATTTACAGAGAGACAGTATGGTTATAGTAGCAGATTATTCAGGAAAGAAAAGTTGTGCGTATCGTTTTCTTTATAAGGATGAATATTATCGGTTGGTTTCATACGAGACAAATAAAGAGGTGGAAGATTTTCAGCGTTTGGGGACTCGGTGCGACTTTTCGCATAAAGTTTATTCGGATAGTGTTTGGGTAGTTGATAAATTTGGATACTTTTCGGTGCTGAATTTTAACAAGAAGAAAATCGACGTCGATTCGGATGTTTTCCCTTTCTCCATTTGCGAATTTTGAAGATTTCTTTGCAAAATAATTCTATGATGTTTTGCTGTTTAATAAAAAAGCACTACTTTTGCACGAAAATTCCTACGTGGTAAGAAAAGAGGTGAAAACCCACCACCGGATTTAACTTAAAAATATAAGTTTTAATGTACGCAATTGTAGAAATCAAGGGACAACAATTCAAGGTTGAAGCTGACCAAAAATTGTACGTTCACCATATGGAGGAGGAACGTGGTTCTCAAGTCGTATTTGACAAAGTATTGTTGGTTGACAACAATGGTAGTGTTACTGTAGGTTCTCCAACAATCTCAGGAGCAAAGGTAACTGCAGAGGTAGTTTCAAACCTAGTTAAGGGTGAGAAGGTAATCGTATTCCACAAGAAGAGAAGAAAAGGTTCTCGTAAGAAGAACGGTCACCGTCAATACTTTACAGAGTTGGTTATTAAGGAAATCGTCGCTTAATTAAAAAGTTAGAAAGAAATGGCACACAAAAAAGGAGTTGGTAGTTCCAAGAACGGTCGTGAGTCAGCAAGTAAGCGACTCGGTGTTAAGGTTTTCGGTGGTCAATTTGCTAAGGCAGGTAATATCATCGTTCGTCAAAGAGGTACAGTTCACAACCCAGGTGAGAATGTAGGTATGGGTAAAGATCATACTTTGTTCGCTTTGGTTGATGGTATCGTGGTTTTCAGAAAGAAGAAGGACAACAAGTCTTTCATCTCAGTAGAGCCTACGTCAGCTGAATAAGTTTAGAACTTAATAAATGAAAAGCCCATCGGATTTCCGATGGGCTTTTTTGTGCTATGAAATAAGTCATTTGTAAATAAAGAGGGTAAGCATCCAAACTGAAAAATCATCAGTTTGTACGCTTACGAAGAAAGTTGACTTTGTGCTTCTAATTCCTATTCTTTTCCATTATACGTTTTATGTCATTACTAGTCATCTCATCACTACTATTAAAATCAGCAGGTAGGGAATTCCACTCTTTTATAGCTATAAGGTTAAACTTGTCCTTGTCGCTAGTTAATAGTGATAAGGACAAGTTGTTTTAATTATAATTAATCCTTTAATAACTTAAGTGTGTACAATTTGTGACCATTCTCGTCAAGAACGACTACAATATTGATATTGTCCTTCTGCTTGTAATGGGAAATTTCATCATAGTTGAATTTTCCCACAAACACTCCGCTTGTTGAATAAACCATATAAGTTAGATCCTTTGGTGAGCGGCTCGCAATGGTAGGCTCTGATGTCAAGATGCCGTTTCCTACATAACCATCTGTAATATTGATACTTTTTGCTCCTTCTGGAATTTTATAATGGAGATTTTCGTTGGAATAATGTTCGACAATTCGTTGATCTTCATATAAATAGGAGATAGTCCAACTAGTAGCCATGGAGTCGGATGTTTGAATAGACTTGCCCAAATCCAAGTATTTAATATCATCTGACTCTTCGACGTCAATGCCATATATGTCGAGTTTATTATCGTGAGTCAAATAGAGGTCTCTACCTTCAAAGAAATAGCCGTCAAATTTATTTTCCATCAACGGGTTGTTGTTGAAATAGACGATTGAATCGTTGTGTAATCCTCTAATGGTTAGTTGTGTTGTATCGCCTAAACCAAAGAATTCACTCAAGTTGTTGGTGTAGAACTTTTGGCGTGCTTCGCTCCATATATAGAAGAATTCGAGTTCATTCAAATAATCTTGAAGGTCACTAGCATCTAAGGCTAATGCCATATCATTGGAAAGGCTGTCCAGCATGTAATTGATACTGTTTTTTGAAAAGGCTGTGCCTGCCAAAGCACAAGTCCTATCAATGTAAGGTTGCTTGAATTTTTCAAAAGAGAACATTTTGATATATACTTCGCAAGCTTCTTTGGTGTTAGCGTAGATTATATTTTCAAAAGGTTCTTTTCTTAAAAGAAAATTGTAGTAAGGGAATGTTGTCTCGTAGAATGTACCATCCAGATCCTTCATTATCCAACGCCATTTTTTAGTTCCTTGCTTGTCATACCATAAAGCAACATTGTTGTAAGGGAAATCTATGTTTCCAAAGTAGGCCTGTGTTGACACGTAATTCATAAAAGCGTTAATGTCTAGCAAGTTCGCCATCTCTTGGTAAGTGGAATTTTGTGATTCAAAGGTTTGCTTGAAATGTGCATAGTTGGGAAACAGAATAGGGTCTAAGGCTCCCTCTTCGTATAAGCCATCAAGGGTCTCTATATGTTCAATGTCGCTTGTTTTGTTGTGGTTTGCCCATACAAAATCGTCATTATCACGCTCTTGTAAGTGCATGATGTATTTAAACTCGCCATTAATGCAAAATTGTACATTTCTTTGAGCTTGAAAATCAACGTCGTAATATTTTGCAAACCGTCCAATTGCAGTTTGCGACAACATGTCTTTTAGTGCATAGATTTCTGGATCAGTATTAGAGGAACGGATGGACATACTTTTCTGCTTGACGACATTGGGTTTTAAATGGTTCCAAATGGCACCATTGAAATGTTTGTCACCAAAACGCTTGTTGGCATATATAACCATAGATTTGGTTTCCATTGTACGGGTGGCGTTTCCGCATACTCGTGTTTCGGACAACTGATTGAAATTTTCTGCTGCAGAATCTCCTGCATAATATTCTACGTTGATGGGCCTTCGCCAATTGTATAAATAGTTTTCGTTTCCCATCCATGGTCGAGATGGCGGATTGTCGTGGGTTTCGGCGTATTTGCTTGAAGAAGACAAAATGCCTTGTTCTTTGCTATATAAGTAGTCTGGATCACAGACGATATTGATGATCGGCATCTTGTTGTCGATGTCGAAAAAGTAAGTTTGGGTTTTACTTATTTTGCTGATAGCACTATCGCTAAAAGGCTTTGCTCGGATAACGGTAGTTTTGTTGATATAGATTGAATCGTAGTACAACCTGCTGTTTTTTTGAGGCTCACTACCATCCGTAGTAAATCGGATGACGGCATCTTTAGGATAGTCACCTTTCAAACTCATTTTTAAGAAGAATGCCTCTTTCTTCGCGCCTCCATTAACCGAGAAATCAACTTTTTTTAGAACTCGTTCACAATGGGTGTTGTTGTTCGCTTTTTGTGGCGTTGCAATTCTAAAGTGAGACAAACTATCGGGATAATTGGGCAATCGTCCCCAAGAAACCTCTGGTGAAATCATTTCTGGATAATGAATAGAGTCTGCCAACATTCCATGTTTATCCCATAAATAGATGGCTCCTGGTTTATCTGTATTCAACTTGAAATCAGTATGTTGCTTGATGTTCTGCTTGTCACAAAAGATAAGTGTATAACCATCGGCTGGTACAATTAGCGATTCCGGCAATGTGTAGGCTGAATCGAGATTGTTCGCTTCTGAAATGGAATATCCTCTTAAATCAACGTCTTGGTTTCCTGAGTTATGGATTTCTACCCAAGAGTCTGGATATTCGTTGTAATAATCGATTACTCCACCAAAATTGCTTTGCATAATTTCCGTAATAGATATATTAGCAAACATTGATCTAAAGGATAATGCACAAAATAGCAACAATATTTTTGTCCTGTTCTTTAATATTGTTTTCATAAAACTCTGAATTTTTAAAATCGAGACTAATTGGATAGATATGAAAAAGTCTCTTTAGGATTACGTATAAATAATTGATTATTAGTATTCAAGATGAAATTGGAAAGAACCTTAACACCTCACACTAACAATCGATTGCAATATATGAAGAATAATTTATATATGCAAGTTTAAGAATGCAATCAAATTGAGTGATTTTAAAACTTAGGCAGCGAGGTAAAGTCTTGAATAAAGAACGGTGTGCCCAAATGCTTTAATAAAAAGAAGCAGGTCTCTTTTATAGAGAAACCTGCTTTAATACATCTTCGATTATCTCTTTATTGATTCGGTCAAAGTCTTCTCTTCGAGGGAGGACGAACACGCCAGCTATGTCGATGGCTCCTGGACTAATCATCATATAATCATCTCCCTCTGCGTAGAATTGAGTAGGACGGTGCGCCTTTCTCATAAAGAGGAAAAGGTGCCAAGCATTATCTTCGTAGAGCGAGAAGATGTTCCATTTAGGTTCGTTTCCTTCCGTTTGATATTGGGCGTATATTTCTTGGAAAATAGCAATCATGTCATCTTTAGACGATGATTCAATGAGGATACATTTCCTTCCAAAATCTAACAATTCCTCTGCGTGAGATTCGTTGTCGCCCCAGATACGTTTTCTGCCCAATTGCTTATATTCTTCCTCAAAAGGAATTTGTCCACGCTTTACTGCTTGAAAATGGATGTGGTCTGGAGCTGACGCACCGCATTGAGGACCATTATAGAGCAACGTATGACTTGTCATCGTTTTCGAGAAATCGAGCAAGTCTGTTATATATGGCTTTATCTCTTGATCGCTATGACTGTCAAGAGGAATGGTGAAATGTTCATGAAGGATGGGGTAGGGGTTGACTAAAAGCGTAAATCGCTCATTCATCTTTAATCCTTTTTGAATTTCAGGACGGTTCGCTTCACATAAAAAGCATTTACGCTTTGCTATGGATGCCTTGTCCAATTTAGCATTGGAAGAGACTGCACGTGCAGGGTTGAATTGCGCTTTGATTTTGAATGTTCCGAAATCGAATGTTTTCAACTCGATCGCGTCAAGTTGTTTTACTCTGTTTCTAAAGTCTTCCCATACAGAGAGTTGTTCTTCGTATAGTTGGGTTATCTCCTTAGCATTCATTTCATTGACTGATTTAGTTGTATTCTCGCTTCGATTTCACTTGAGCGCAAACCGTCTTTATATAGATTGTTTTTGTTTTGTTTTTCTATGCTGAGAGCTGCATCTGAGTTTCCTTCCCAACGACGACAATTATATAGCACGTCGTACAATCTTCCGATTTGGTAGTTGCGTGAAATAGCCAACCCCATAGCGTAATCTTCTCCATAACTAGAGTTAGGGAAGGATATTTCTCTGGCTATCGGTGTGTAGAAGGCTCTTGGAGCACCTAACCCATTGATTCGTAGTGCATTGTTTCTTCCGTTGTCAGGTGTCCACTCTTTGTGGTCTATGATGCCAGGCGGAATGGGTTGCAACTGGAAGTTGGTGATTTGATAGGTGCCGACTAACATAGCACAATTTTGAACATAAAATGCGTCGATGATTTTTTGAAGGGTGTCAGGGCTGCTATAGATGTCGTCACTATCCAATTGTACGGAAAAACGGCCGCATAGGGGATGGTTTAGTCCAACATTCCAGCATCCGCCAATGCCTAAATCATCACGTTCGGGAATGGCATGAATGACTCGTTCGTCGCCCTTTGCCATTTTCTCAATAGCTTCAGAAGTCCCGTCTGTTGAGTGGTTGTCTATTATGATAACGTTGAACGGGAAACTTGTTTTTTGAGCCAAAACAGATTCTATCGCATCGCAAATAGTGCGTACTCTATTTTTTACAGGAATAATAACGGATGCTTCAACTTTAAAACTCTCAGTGTTGAAATCTACTGATTTGAATTGAGGCTTGAGGTAGGCACCGATATTTTTCAGGTGCTCTGTGCAAGCCTGCTCCATCTCTATCTGTACAGCACGATTGCGAGGATTTACATAATCAAATTGTTTTTCGCCAGAAGTTCGTTGGTCTTGCTCCACTTCCGTATAAAGCATATCAGACAAGTGCAGTATTGGACTCTTTTGAGATATCTTTAAGCGTAGATCGTAGAGCGCTGCGAATTTGTAATCCGTTTTTATCTGTAGAGTTCGTTTGGCAGCTTCCGTGTTGATTAACAATATAGAACCGAACTGGAAATCGTCTCTGACGCTACCGATTTGACAATCTATCAGTGGATGAGCTTCTGTTGAATCTCCTTTCTTTTCAAAATAGTCTGCATAAACGATTCCCGCCCCAATGTTAGATGCTTCATTTTGCATCTTTTTTAGAGCATTCTCTTCCAATATAAGTTCACTATCTTTCGTATATAGAAGAAAGTAAGGTGAAGAAGCTGCGTTGATAATCGTGGTTATACTTTCAGAACTTTGGAGTTGATCAATGTATAGTGCAGAGCAACCTTTTATATCAGGGACTGCCGTGCCTTCTTTTAGAAGCAAAAATATCGTACCTTCACCTGTCTGTTTTTGGATGGTTTTGACAATCTTTGAAGTGGTCTCAATATCTTGAAAAAGAATAAAACTATCTATTTTCATATAAACTTGAACTTTTTGATGATGAAGGAGTGACTCTCCTTAATTTAATATTTGCTATTGAAAAATTCCATGATCTCTTTCATAAACGAATTCCTTGCAGCTTCTGTGGTGAGAGATTCGAATGGTATGGTAGAGATGATGGTTTTGTATTTACCTTTGGCTCCAATGCAAGCTGCCATGTTGTTAGAGAAATTCAGTATTTCAAATGAACCGTTTATTGGTTCGATGGCATCTGGTGATTCCACGGCATATCGTTCGCTACTTAGAGCAGCTTGGTAGGTATAGTCGTTCTTGAATTCCTTGCGAATGCAGAAGAAACTGGTTAGCTTCCCGTCGTTCGCGGCTTTTTCTTGCTTGAATCTGAAACGAAGTATGTCCTCGGCAAAGCTGATATCTTTGTCCTCGCAAATAGAATCTCTAAGCCAAATATCCGAACCGATATAAGCTCCATTTAGGAATAGATTACCACCTCTTCTTAGATATTTAGTGATTGCATCTTTGGTCTCGTCGTCAAATATTCTAAATTTCTTTTCATTTCTGATGGTACACTCTTTTTCTTCTCCCGTGAGGAAGTCTAAAAGATATATGTTCTTGGTTGGTATCTTGTAGGAGCAGAAAGCCTCCTTGCTGCAGGAGATAAACGAATAGCCTGCATTTTTGATTGCCTTGCCGTGAATGTAAGGATGGTTGAATGTGTTGCCTGCTATCTTTTTTGTTTCGTATGTATTATAGCAACCTCCAAACCCAGCTTCTTCATTGCTTTTGAATTTGGATTTTCGTAAGAAATCGTATTGTTCTCCAATATAACTATATTCATTACCATAAGGCACACCTTGGTCTTCTTTACCTAAAAATCCTGCGTATATGTCCGTGTTAAAGTCTTCTGGAGCAGAAATCCTTCTGAATCCATTTATGATTAGCACTGTTTGGGGATTTTGTGGCATATTGCATACGGATAATATTTCAGAAGGGAAACTTTCTCCTCCATCATTTAAGGCCGTTACTTTGAAACGATAAATTTTGGATGAATCGATAGGAATTACGATGTTTTTATTTGGAGTGACTACTCCGTTGTCGAATCCGCCATCATCAATGGCTGTGTAAACAACGTATTTTTTAGGGACTGCGGTCGGTTCTAAACTATCGATTTGGTTCTCCCAACTTAAAAACACCTCGTTTCTTTGTTTTGAATAAAATTCGCAAGAGAAATGTGTGACAGGAAGCGGTTGAACTACATATTCTGCACTATATTGTGAAGCAAGGAATCGGAGAATGCCTTTGTAAACAGCACGCGCAACATCAAATCTGAAATTAGGATCCAAGCCATAACGCATGTCTTCGAAATTTTGGTGGGAGAGAAGTTCCAATAGGAACGACGGAACTTCAGGAACGCGACACTCGTAATAAGACTGGTCGGCCAATTTTCTTCGGCTCCAATTAGGTCGGTGAAGTTGGCGGATGTCGTTAACCACTTGTGTTTGAACCAAGTCGGCCAAATCTCTTGATGCGATACGACGTTGCTCGTTTTTGAATATGCCGTTGTTGGTTTCAGTCATATAGATGCTTAAGGTGCCGACAATCGAATCGGCAGGGAAGAAGCCTGCATCGGTATGGAAACCCATAGCCATGTCGATAGGAATGTTCTTGCCTGCTTTTTGTGGAAGTTTGCAAGACCCTCCTGCAAGAGCGTTTACCCATTCTCCACGACACATATAATCGTCTTTGTAATCGTTTTTGCTATCGTTCAAGTTGTAAACGGTTGGCTCAAAACCAGACCATTGCAACCAATATCGAGCTCCCTCAAGGTATCTGGCTCTTCCACTAATTCTTGGCTCGGAAGGAACCTCTTTTTTGTTTTTAGGATTAGGAAGTTTATTGCGTGCAATATTACCCATGCCGCCACCAAAACGAACGGCATCGGCAGTAATGACCTTACCATTCTCGTGGCTAATGTTTGATAGGGTTACTTTCCCTGATAGAGGATTGCAGCCTTCTTCAAAGTTGAAAGTGCCGAGATATATCCAAGAACTACCACCCATAGTTTGGTTGATGGAGAATTCTGTTTTTCCGCCCGTATGATATACAGTGTATCGAGCATCTTCAACACTCTCTTCTTGAGTGACATACGAAACATATACAGCATATTCGCCTTTTTCGGGGATTTCGGGCACCCAGTCAATACAGGCGTCTCCGTTTTTCTTTGAGGTAATTTTCTTATAGGAACCCATTTTGAACGGATTCTCGTTGTCGTAATAAATCTCTTGCTTGTTGGCAAAACCAATCGAATCAACAGTTTCCCACTTGATTTTTTGACCGTCTTTCTCTTGGTAGATGCTGTTGCCGGTTTTTGTGTCGTTATCTACGATTATTTCATTTGTTTGGTAGTCTCTTTCCCTTGGAAGAAATACGTAGGCACCAGCATTTTCAAGCATTGGAACGAGAAAAGGAAGAACATAGCTCATCGTGTATGTGTCTTCTAACCTTTGAAACAAATATGGGCGTTGCCACAGCCAACGATCTTTTGACTGCTCAAAATACCATCCATGACTATGCCACATAGCGATGTGCTTGTTAGCCAATCCTTTAGAAATGCCAAAAGGTTTACTTAAGTTTGTCGATATAGGTTCAACATCAGGTAGATCTTCGGGCTTTCGACTCTTGTCTTGGTGTTTCTTGTCTCTATAATAATTAGGGACCAAATCCTCCAATTTGTAATTGGTCACATACAAGTTTAGCTTGTATTCATTCAAAGGCTCTGGAAGACAGATTTTTATGCTGTCGTGCAAATTTTTTATGACATCGTTTCTGAATGGAATGCCTTCAAGATGTTTGGTGAATTTAATGTCAACAATCTCATTGTCAAGATCAATCTCGTATTTTTCAACCTTCAACGGAACATTCCTTAATTGAGGATATTCTGATTTTAGACTTTTTATGATTGGAGCCAAAGATTTGTTTAAATCAATTTTTTGAGCACAAGCGAGAGGATAGAATCCTAAAAACAAGAGTAGAAAAAGAATTTTTATTCTTGATTTGATTAAATTGTTATAATTAAAGTCTTGCATTTTTTTTCGATCCGTTTGTTACAAACAAAGATACAACTTTCCTTTCTTTTCGCCAATTTACAGTTGTACTATTTGACGTTTAATACTTACCTGTTTGATCCATGTTGTGAATGCAATGGATTGACCTTCTCTTTTTGTGAAAAACGACAAAAAAAAGTTTGGGTTTGGTATTGCGGAAATAAAAAAATGTTTTACCTTTGCATCGCAAAACGAAAAAGGTTTTGTCCCCTTGGTGCGTTAGTTCAGCTGGTTAGAATACATGCCTGTCACGCATGGGGTCACGGGTTCGAGTCCCGTACGCACCGCAAAAAGAGAGCTTATGGCTCTCTTTTTTGTTTTGTGCGTGTCAGTCATAATATTCTATGCTTCTCGATTCTATTGTTTTTCTCTTGGATGTAGGCTTCTTACTTGTCTCTCTTTTTACCCAATTGCCTTTTGAGTCGGTTTCGTAGCGGTAGTATGCTTTCTCTTTAAAGAGCTTTCTTTTCCTCGTCGTCTCCTTGTAAATAACAAGGCCATTAGAGTCGTATTGGTAAGACTCCTTTTTGTGCAATTGTCCATCATTGTTATAGATAGAGTAAGAATCAACAAGGCCCAAGGAGTTGTATGTCCATGCTGACCTTTCTTTTAGAAGTCCGGTTCCAAAATAAAGAGATGATGCAGTGAGTCGATTATATTCATCATATTCAAAAGTGGTTTCGTAATCTATTTGGTCGTCTGCCCACAATTCTGCTTTTTTGATAATCAATCCTTTGGGGTTGAAATCTAAAATCTCCTTATGAATAAGTTGGTCATTCCTGTCGTAAAAAAGAGTGATTTGAGAATCGTCATTGCGTTGCGAAAAACTTTTTCTTGTTGTATTGCCTAATGTTTTTGTCTCTCCGGAGATAGTTCCTTGTGTGGCGTTATACTTATAAGTCTCTTTTATAAAAAGATTACCATCGGTGTCGAATCTGCATTTTTCTGTTAGATTACCGTCTTTGTCATACGAAAAAGAGTAGGAGATGGCCGTTTTGGGGAACTCTCCATTTTTTGAATTCTCTGTAGAGTAGTGAACCTTTATGGATTTGACAGAACCCTTGATGTCGGAATTTTTCTCGCTGATATCTGCTGAAACCATTTGGCAAAAGCAGAATAATAATATGGTAAATGTGATTTTCATGTCTGTACCGTGTTTGTTTCCCTTAGTTAAAGATACATATAATTATGAAAAATGTGAATTTTTCAGATGTTTTTTCTTGTTCTCGTATCATAAAAAAAACGAAGAGGCTTTGAAGTGAAAAAGTACCATTTCATCGAATAAAATAGTGTTTTGGTGAAAGTTTTCTGATTAACATTCCGCTTAACATTTATATAAAAATAGCCATTGTTAAGCATTCAAATTAATATGTGAATTGTCGGTTGTGCTTTGAGCATAATTTTGTTGTCGAAAGAAGGACGATGCATATCGTCATTCGGTCACTATTCAAATATAAGTGTTTTATGGTTCAAACATCTATCGGAAAATCGATCTAATTAACCCAAACCGAAAATCTATCAAAAAGAGGGTGTGTCAAAATGCAACATTTTGACACACCCTCTTTTTTTTGTAAGTGCGAGTGACGTCGCAAGCGGCATTCAAAACTCAAAAATCACGGCTCTTTCATTTACCCCTAAAATATAGCGAACAGTTTCCCTACCCACATC
>JAKSKZ010000052.1 GCA_024401475.1 Paludibacteraceae bacterium
CTCCGTCTATTTTCTTCTGCATCACCAATAATCCATTCACATCGTAGAGTTTGGCTGTACCTGTTTCGGCTCCCTTAATGACGAACGAATTTGTTGTTGGGTTTGGATAAACCGCTATGGATTTGCTTGTAATTACATCCTCACCTGCCGTTTCTGAGCAGTTGCATGTTGCAAATTCAAATGAACGCTTGTTGTCGACAGCCCACTGATGTGCGTAGGAATTCTCCACACAATAGATCTTTGCCTTCTTAGGGATGGCATTGAGGCTACCGATGGAAGTGACACTCTTCGGAATCCAGATTTCAGTGAGATTGGCATTGTTCAAGAATACACTCTCACCAATTGTTTCTACTCCCTCGCAAATCTTCACACTCTCCAATCCATCATTGTAGAATGAGTAATTGCCGATGCTCTTCACGTTTCCTGGAATCACAATCGTCTTCAGATTAGGGAAATCTCTGAACAAGTTTTTCTGGATCATAGTGACGTTTTCTCCGATGATCACTTTCTCCACGTTGGCACATTTCGCAAATGGAGATGAACTATAAGTAGAAACTGTATTTGAGGCGTTGTATGAGATCACCTTCAATGAGTCACAGCTTCTGAACGCTGCCGACGCGATCGAGTCGACTGAGGAAGGAATATAAATGCTATCAATTAGAGTTCCTTCAAAAGCATACGGACCAATCTCTTTCAAACCATCCTGCAAATTTACGCTCCTTAATCCACTGTTAATAAAGGCGGCGTTTCCAACCGTTCTCACATTGCCAGGGATCGTTATATGAGAAAGCGATGGTAGTTTCTGGAACAATCTCTGAGACACTATCTTCACATTATCGCCAATGATGACAGTCTCCAAACTATCACAATTCAAGAATGGAGAAGATGTTGCAGCATAATTGATTGATTTAGCCGGGGAGTAAATGACTTTCTTCAGCGATGGACAATCCTGAAATGAATAAAATCCTACCCATTCCACATATTTAGGAATAGACACCTCTTCCAATGTAGGATGTCCCTTGAACGAATTATTACCAATACAACGCAATGAAAGAGGCAAAGAAAGAGATTTTGATGTGGAATCGACAAAAGGAACATTTGTTGACACAAGCTGCGTTCCTTCTGGGAAATACAGCTGAGATCCAATCTGCGTAGGCACATGGTATGTCTCTGCCTTGATAGCTGCTTTCTGCTCGTCAGTAAGGCGGTATGGCTCCCAGTTTGCCAACTCTTCACCCTCAAGCGGATACATTACTCTAAACCTACGGTACGGAGCATCGTAGTCAAACACACTGTTTAAGACTCTATCCCAAGGATAAATCCAACCATTTTCCAATCCGCACACCAAACCATAGGAGGAATGAACCTGCAGACGGCCATCCTTTATTCTTGCTCCGTCTATTATCCAATTATGTCTGGCTGTCCCTGCAAGATTATGGGCACCCATCACCACTGGTATCTTTCGCTTCATATGATCGATGAGGAAATCTTCGAGCCACTCCTTAGTACATCCTTTTTCTGAGTCTTCACCAAGATATTCATACTGAGCAACTCGAATAGGGGAATGTTCCTGCAATCCTACCTCATATCCAGGATAGTATGTGGTATAAGCATCTAAGAAGAAATAGTTGGAAGTTACCGCCGAATACCAGATAAATTTATCCGCATCCAACATAGACGAATCTGGCGTGTCAGCCCAAGAGAATATATCTGGGATAGAATCCATATTCACAGGATCCGCATCAAAATCCGCGAAATAGACATCCATAGATGTATTGTAGCATTTTGAGCCGTAGAAGTTGACTCCCCAATAGTGACGCATTACTGCATCGGCAACATTTGCGCACCCCACACGCCATTTTTCCGGAGAATATTGGCATTTACCTCCACGCTGATCCCAGGCTGTTTCTATAAAATAGTCTTGGATCATCTCAGTTACGCCGACAGGAAGTCCCTCTGTTGTAAACTGGTAATCGCGATTGTTCTCTATTGCCCAAAGGTTGGCTGCAGAACCTTCGGGAGCAATGATGATGGTGTTGGTATGGAAAGCGCTGGCTTCAATCGTAGTCACACTTGCTGGGATTACTACACTCCTTAAATTCAGACAGTTTCTAAATGCAGATGCTTTGATGGTCTCCACTCCGTCGGGAATGACAAGCGTCCCTTTCAAATGACAGCACTTACGGAAAGCCGAATTGCCGATTGATTTCAATGTTGACGGAAATTCTATGGCTTTGATGTCAAGTCGCTCTATGTAAGCACTTTTCTTGATTTCAGTCGTTCCTTCTTCAAATTTCAGAACACCATTCTCAATTGTTTGTCCTGTCGATCCTAATGTTGTGCCTAATATCAATAATGATAGAAACAGCTTTTTCATTCTTTCACGAGTTTTGAAGTTATACCGTTGATATCCAATACATAGATTCCTTTTGCAAGCGATGTCACGTTGACGTATGTATCTCCGTCTATTTTCTTCTGCATCACCAATAATCCATTCACATCGTAGAGTTTGGCAATACCGTCGTTCACTCCTTGGATTGTAAATCCGTTGGATGTCGGATTGGGAGCGACGGTGATATTTGCTGCCGAAGCATCGTCAACTTGAGCGTCTTCGTCGCAGTAGCATTTGCCGTATTCATACGAAAGTTTGTTGGCAATTGCATAGGATTCTGCGTAACTGCCCTCTTCACAGATGATCTTGATTCCTTTAGGGAATACTCCTGTGCCGATCGAATCGATTGATGCTGGCAAGCAAATTGATGTGAGGGCAGTTCCCGAAAACGCATAATTCCCAATTGTTTTCACTCCATCCAATATGCATACGTCAGTCAAAGGTGACGAAGCAAACGCATAATGTCCAATTGTTTTCACATTTCCAGGAATGACAATCTTTTTAAGACTTGGTAGGTCACGGAAGGCTCTGTTTGGAATCAACGTGACTTTATCTCCTATAATCACATCAGACAAGAGAGAATCTCTTTTGAATGTGGTGATAGTGTTGCCGGATCCCATATAAGTGCAATTGATAGCGTTGAAATAAACGGTTTTCAAATTTGAGCAATCCGCAAACGATAAATCTACCAATCTCTCTATGCTTTCAGGAATTGTGATCTCAGTAAGATTCTCACATCCCATGAATGCCGTTGATCCTACACTACGCAGAGTAGAAGGGAGATAGATGGATGTCAGATCATTGTTTTTCAAAAACTCTTTCTGCAACACGAAGGTTGTTCCCTCTGGGATGTGTAGATGCCCATTGTTGATGAATGGCTTGTTAGCAGTGTCTGCTTTGATATTTTCCACCTGTTCATCAGTGACACGGAATGGCTTCCAAACCGCAAGTTCCTCGCCTTCCAACAACTCATACTCCACAATCTTTCTGAATGTCAGGTCGTCAAATTCAAGTATCGGTTTGCGGAAATCAAACCAACCGTCGTCGTCACCAGTGAATCCAAAATTACAATGTACTTGGAATTCTCCATCTTTGATTCTGGCTCCGTCCAACACGAATGCGTGAGAATTGCCGTCAGAAGCACGTCTCGCATAATGCCATAGTGGTTTACCTGCTTTTAGATTAGCCACAATCTTATCCTCGATATCTTTAGGAGACAAGTCGTTGCCCTTATTACCTTCGCTGTAGTCGCCCACAAAATTAGTTGTGTACTGTTCCACTCTTATTGGAGCGTGCTCCTCCATACGAGGAAGCCAATCTGGATATTTCTGACGTTGTTCGCTATGAATCCAGTCTATCTCATAAACCATACCTTGGTTGAATAGATGTAAGTCGGCATCACGCATCTTTTCGTCGCTGTATGTTGACATGAAGCAAAGAGGAATTTTGCTGTAGTCTGGATGATTTTTGTCGAAATCGGCGTAGAAAATGGTATCTGGAGTGGCATAGCATCGAGACCCTTCGTAGACAACACCCAACTGATAAAGTATAATACAGTGTGCCATGTTGCCACACACTACATATTTCTTCTGATGAGAGAACTGATTTCGTCCGCCTCGCTGATTCCATGCGACAGGGACAAAATAGTCAACGATCATCTCGCTGACACCGACAGGCAAGCCCTCCTCGGTAAACTGATAGTCGTAGCCGTTAGCCACAGCCCATTTATGCGCGTATGAGTTTTCCTCCACCACCAAAGTGGCGTTATGGCAGAAAGCCTTTGCTCCGATGGAGTCAACCGAAGATGGCACAATCACCTTACGAAGATTGACGCTGCAGTCGAACGCCTTGGAATGAATCGCCTTTACATTGTTTGGAATCTCCACACGGTTGAGAAACATACAGTACATGAACGACTCTGCTCTGATTGTATCCAGAGTGGACGGGAATTTCACATCTTTAATATCCGCATTCACAAATGCGCGAGCCGGCATTCTGGTTGTTCCTTCTGGGATAATCAACACGCTATCTTTAATCGTGTATTCAATAGAGTAAGCATAATTGTTTTGATAAGCCCACTCTTGAGCGAACGACCCTGTAGGAGCATCAATGAATGTTGACGACGGGATTGCTTTGTCTCCAATAGATTTAATTGTGTTCGGTAACGAAATTGTTTGAAGCCCAGTGCCGTAGAAAGCCATATATCCAATAGTGGTTGTGCCTTCTCCTATTTTTGCACTTTTAAGATTCTTGCATGCGTTGAAAGCCGACCACTGAATATCCGTAACTGTTCCAGGGATTTCAACCTCAGTCAATTCGGTGCATCCGCAAAAAGCCAGATTGCCGATCTTGGTCAATGAAGATGGGAATAAGATGGAAGTGATTTCTGTATTGCCGTAAAACTCTCTTGGTTCAAGGGCGGTTGTTCCCTCATCAATAATCAAAACACCATTGTCGATTGTGTGTGCCGACACCATTGCCGAACAAAAAACCGACAATAAAACAACTATAGCTTTTAGTGGGATGATATTTCTCATAATTTATTTATTTTGTAACGAATCCACATAGTCCAAACATATGCGTGTTCAACCAATTGAAAACTCACGCCATACATCTTACCGGAAACAAATATAACCTTAATAATTGAATTATAACACTATCCGCAAACAATTAACATTCATCGCATTGAACTTTTCTTTTGGAAGAAAGAAAAAAATTATTGCTTCGGCGGAAGCGCCCAACCTCTGGTCGATGGTCTTCTGGTAGGCCACCTTCATGTCGTAAACCATAGCGCTGAGGAACATCAGCCCCAGGTCGCTTTTCTCGTCATCCTGCAAGATGCCCCTTGCATTCTTGTCGGCCTTTTCCTTGGCAGCCTGTTCAGCCTGCTGTTTGATGGCGTCTTGTTGGAGTTTTGGAATTTTGGCTTGCGTTTCCTTCAGCTGCTTCTCGATGGAATCGTTCACTTTTTCATTCTTTGAGAGGTCGTCCTTCTCCTCTTCGGAATGAAAAGAGAAATAATCAAAGAGATGTTCATTTTGAAGATATTGAAAATATGAACGACTTGATTAATTACTATACAAATGCAGAATGGGGAAATGTTAAGGATAGAATACTATTTGAAAGAAAAACTCCCAACGGAACTTTTGAACTTGTAGTTGAAATAGACTACGTCAAAAAGATTCTGTCAGGAGTTAGTTTCCGAATCAAGACCTAAGCTGAATTATCCAAATGCTAACTCTGTACGCCCTTGACGGACTTAGGCTGTTACATGATTCTATCAATGCAAGTCGTCTGACGGTATTAACCTGCGTATGAGCATTGACTATACAAAAGTAAAAATAAAATTAGATATAACAAAATGAGTAATAACGCATGAAACATTTTGCAAACATCACAACCGTAGAGGAATTAAAATCACTCTACAAGGAAAAGGCCTCTATGGTCTTGATGAGTCGGCCGTCGGCCGTCATGGCGTATGCCGTCTGGCGGTCGTTAGCCACAATGTGGGTTAGGTTGCCACTTGTCCTTAGCACGTACTCTACCCAGTCCTCTCCCCCAGCGGGGTTCTTGAGGATTCTCCACTCACCATCCGTATATTTTGCCACTCTTCCATCGTCACCGCAGGCATAGCCCACGCCGTCATGGAAGGAGACACTGTTGTATTTTGTGGCTTTAACCGATGCCTTACTGAAATCTCCTGTGTTCAGGAAGAACACAAGGATACTGCCGTCACACGCAATGTGCGCCGTATGCGCATCGCTCATGTCCACGGCGTTCATCTTGCAGCCTGAGCGAGGAACCACTTGCCAAGAAGAGCCGTTAATATACGCCAGACTGCCGTCACCTACGGCCACGCCGTGGGTGTCGTCAAAGAACTTGACGGAGTTGAAGTGTATGCCAGACTGCTGAAGGTTGTCCTGTTCCCAGGTCATGCCTCCGTCACGGCTCTTGGCTATCACGCCGTTGCACGTCACCGCATAGTAGGTGCCCGATGGGGTGGCTGTCGTCGCTGTAACAGCACCCAGACGGATGGCTTCGCCACCGCGGTCTTCCCAAGTGATGGCGTGGGTTGGACAACAATGCAGGAGCAACAGGAATGATATAATCATTCTGAGTGTCCTACCTGGGTGTGTATGATGTATTTTTTCTAATATTTTCAATTTTATTCTATCTTCAAAATTTTTTCAAGTGCCAGGCAGTCTTTCGCCCGCTCATAATCATAAAACTTCTCAGCATGGTTCAGGTAAATCAAACTTCCTCCGGTTTCATCTTGCTCAACAATATACTTTTCACCTAAATTCAAGCCCTTTTTATGTGTATAAGATATCCAACCGAAGTGGTTACCACTTTTTAAGTTTTCAAAATTTGTCGTTTGAACACAACCATAATCTGGTACGAAATATTTTAATATATACCTCAAAAGCTTCAATAAAGTGTCTTTGTCAAACAGATCTGTGGACTCATAGTCAAAAAAACAATGAGCAGTGAACAAACCTTGTAAATCATTAGTATAAATATCTAAAGACATTGGTTTCTCCTCTTTATCTTCATTATATAGGCTTATCCTATAGCCGAGTCCACTATATCCTCCTTCATCCATTTCCCTTTTATAACCACGTAACAGTTTCTTTTTGATATACGGTTGGGAAACCTCGAATTTCTTACTCAAAGCATCCTTTCTACTCTTTCCCAAATTACACCATCCTCTCAAAAAAGGAAATTTTGTTTCTAGTTCCATTAAGAAATTATATACTAAATCCGTCATTTGGTCAATCGTCAGCGGATTGTTCCAATAGAATCGAATACTTACCTGATCATGTTTACACTGTTCCATTCCCTTTTATTCTATTATGATATGATCATTTTGACTGTCCTAACTGAGTATCTATTAATATTATGACCAGCCATTAATTACAATAATTTTAATTCTTCACATGAAAGCATCTAACAATTTCTACTCACTTATTTCCTCTCTATTACCATAAACCGATTCCCCAATCGTCTGTTAAACAAATCGTCATAAAGTTCCTTTGTCCCCTTAGGAACTTTCATTATTATTTTATCGGTTTCTATTTCGTAAAAAGGATTAGAGTCCAACACCACATCTTGAGGGTTTTGCCAATTCATCTCTATATATCGAAGCTTATCACAACTGCAGACTGCTTTTTCAGCTATTCTTGTGATTGATTTTGGGAATATGAGCGTATCAAACTGACAAGCATAGAACGAATATGCTCCTACACCTTCCACTCCCGGTGGAAGTTCACAATTTCTCTCTGAAATTCCCGAAGCATAAGCGATTACGTTCGTCTTTCCTTTATCTAAAAGGAAGTTTTCTTGCACAACAAAAAAGTCATTTCCTTCATCCACAAGAATACGTTTTAAAGAAGGCATATTACATTCTCCCCATTGACGAAATTCTTTTCCCAAACATATTTCCTTTATATATTTATTATTAATACTCCTTATTTGGGGGTAGTTAAAATAAAATGTGGTGTCTTTTTTCTCGGGTGGATAAACCACTAAGACAGGGACATTCCCCTTATCTGCATCCTTAGCTGAATATCTTTGCGTATTTTCTGAATATGAATACAAGACTCCATCCTTAGAAAAGAAGAGTTTATTGCCAGGTGTGACTGAAATGGAAGTGAGATGTTCTGAATTGGCGCCATAATCTCCAACAATTTCCACCACACTCTTACCTATATGTAGATTTTTAAAAGGACAATTAGATGACAGTTCCTTAATCACCTTAACAGAATCGGGAACAACAAAAGACTCCAATTTGGGACAATTCGCAACAAAGCAAGAAATAAACTCATAATTTTCAGGAAGCACCACTTTTGACAGTTTCTTGCAATTGTCAATTGGTAAAAAGGCATTTCCCTTGACGGAAGACGAGAATATGATAGTTTCCACATTATTGCAATCGCTAAACGCCTTATAACCAACTCCATTTATATTACCCCCCACATACACTTTCTTCGTATAAGGATATTTCCGCATGATGTTTTTCACATGCTCATGTTCAAGTACACCATCGCCATATATAGTCAAAGAATCTTTCTTCGAATCATAAGTGAAACGAATTGATCCAGCTGTAACATAATGGGACATAAACAGTAAGAAGTATAAAATTATTAATCTCATTTATCTTTTAAATTACCTCCAAAATATTTTGTATAACCTGTAACGGAAGGCTGACCGGTGCCCAAGTCACGCCGCCGTCACGGCTCTCCGTTATCACGCCGTTACCCGTCACCGAATAGTAGGTGCCCGAAGGCGTGGTTGTCGTAGCCGTCACCACACCTAAGCGGATGGCCTCGCCTCCACGGTCTTCCCAGGTGATGGCGTGGGATGGATAGCAAAGCAGGAGCAGCAAGAATGATATGATCATTCTAAAAGCACTACATGGACTCATATGATGTATTTTGACGAACATATTCGATTTTTTCTCTTATTACCTATTTTGCTTTTAAACCTTAGTTTGCTCTTGAAAATTTTAATTAGGTATTTGCAGCTCATTAATTGTTAACAATTCGGCCTTGAAGCAGTTTACATTTGTTTAAGAAACCTTCCCTTACAGAATTTTTTTCTCCTTCCTCGCTTTTCAAGATCTATAATCATTTTATCTGTCAATTGTCCTGTCCCTATATTTAATTTCATCAACTCTGCTCCGCTCTCATCTTTGATAACAATTGTTATAGGAACGTCTGGTACATAACACATAAAACGACCTGTCGAATCACTCCTTCCTATTTCTTGTTGACCACCAAAACAATTATTCGTTACTATACCATATAGATATGCATTAGACAAAAAATTGTCCCCACCTTCTTTTATCCACCCACAGAATCGACGCATATTAACTTTTTTTACCTGATAATAGTGTAAACAATTTTCGCTATACTCAATTGGTTTACAATTACATATTGTGTCTAATGAAATCCATATTGACATGGGATCAACTCCGTTCCATATTAAATAATCCTTAAACAATTTTGTTCGAGTATTACTAAAACCTGGTTTTACTGTTTTCCAATAGGATGTTACATGTCTAATGATAACATACATACAATTACTATCTTTTTTTGCAAATGAAACAGCAGAATCAAGCATCTGATGTGTTTGATAAAAATTATTGGCAAAAATCTCCCATTCTTTGTCACCGCTTTGCCATTTGATTAAACTATTATCTACATAGGTCGACAAAGTAAGCATAGTATCAGTTACTCTAAAAATTGATTCCTGGTCGTATATGTTTTCATTATCTCTTGTTTGTCCTTGACAATAATGAATACCAAAGCATAAAAATACCCAAAAGAGATAACATTTAATCTTCCTCATTCCTTAATATGATATATTGGTGATTCATGATTTTTAGTGTTAGATGGAGAATGGGTCCACACTCAACCATCTGCCGATTCTTCCGTCCAACAGTCTATAATCGGTAGTGTAAACATCGTTCGCCATGTCGAATTCCTTTTCATGGCCAGTGAATCCATACCTATACCCTCCATCTGCCGTTAACTTCGAATACTTTCTCCCATCCATCTCCATGCCGAACGGATAGTAGTCCGTCATGCTGAGAATCTGGGCAGAACCGTCCTTCTTCTCGCCCGATACCACCGCAAGCAAAAGAACATCATTTGCCAAATCGATAGTCTTTACCAAGTTATCACGAGATTCTATGTATTTTTTACTTGCCATATTACCCTTGTCAATTTTCTATATGTCGAATTATCAATGATGCTTCTTTATTAATGCAAAAAACTCTTCTTTGTGATAGAACCTCACCATAATGGAATCTGGTAAGTTTGCAACGAGATAGTCGATATCCAGCCACTTCACCATAATTTCTATGATTTTGTCTAAACGAACCTTCAATTGCTCCATTTCGTTGCAAAACTCCTCTTCTGATACTTCAAAGGATATTAAACTATCAACATACTTGTCTGTTCCGACTAATTTTTCCATAAGTTCTCCATACCTATGGCAAATATGCCAGTCGTAACTTTTGTGCACAACGAACTTTTCCTCGTTATTCAACTTAGGAAAGTACAAACCTATATTCGCATAAAAGCCGCTAAAATGGTATGAGCCTTGATACTCAACCATTAAGGCGACAGACTCTTTCGATAGATACCAAGTTTGACCCTTTTTCCTGAAGCCCTTTGCTTTGAAGTATTCGCTCAAAATTTTTAGTGCTTTTTCTCTCATACTTTTTACTTTTGGTTGGGATGCTTAAAACTGAAATTTCTTAATAAGTAATGGATCGCTACAAAATTACACCAAAAATTCCAATATGCCTTGCTAATGAATCTGATCTGAATTTATGTCATCCCCGCTGTTTCAGATATCTTCAATTACACCGTTGCTCGCCACCGCATAGTAGGTGCCCGTAGGGGTGGCTGTCGTCGCTGTAACAGCACCCAAGTGGATGGCTTCGCCTCCGCGATCTTCCCAGGTGATGGCGTGGGCACTACTTACGAACACTAATAGCGTCGCTATTATATTTAAAACCCTTTTCAATTTTCTTCTACATTTCTTATGATTTTTTATTCATGGCGATAAAATACTTTTGATAGTATATTCATATATTATGTAAACTGCATGACACACCACACTTTGTTAAAATTTTTCGCAACTAAATCTTGTTTTGTTATCCAAAAATAGATCTGTCCATCGTCGCCCCATGGCATTGCTTCTATGGAAGAAAGGAATTGACATAATAGAATCCAATCTTTCTCTTTTGCTAATGCCGCCTTAACACCTTCTTCTTCGCTATTATACATATCAAAGGAATAGCCGGCAGTAGCCAAAGCACACTCCCACTCCATTGAGGATTGCAATTCACATGCATAACCTAACATCTGATGGTTATAAATTTGGGCGCACTCATGATAACTGTCAGCCTCTTCTTCATCCATTTCCATGGCATCGATTTCTTCGTCTCGATCTGATGGAAATGTAACCAATTTTGAAAACGACATACTATATTTGACATCGCAAGCATCCATGTCTTCTGGACAGTCTCTCAATTTTAACCCATCGGTGTTTTCTAAAAAGAGAACCTTGAATTGCTTTGAGTTTTCGCTTACACTGCCATAGAATTCTAAATCAGGACTATGAAAAAACAATAGAATTCCTTTTTTAGGCAACATATTTGTTTCATCGTATTTGCTCGCGTCTTCAAGATTAATCTGACCAACGAAAATCTGAGGATTCCCCCCATAATCAACTGGCCATTCATCAGAAGGAAGCATCACCGGACTTCCTCCAATTCTTGAACTAAAGATGTCCTTAACATTGCCTCTTTGCTTCTGCAAGTCTATTTTTACCGAGGGACGGGCCATATTCTTTACTTTAGCGTAAATCTCTTTTATGCCCCACTCATCAAACATTTCTTCTATTTCGTCCATTGTTTTTCTGCATAACCGGATTAAACTACTCTACAACCTCAATATCAGGATACTCTATGATATCGATACCTGTAACTTTTTCTTTCTTTAGAAGTTTAACCATCTTTTCAGATATGAATGCATAAGTTGCATATAACTCACTGAAATGTATCACATCAAACCTCTGGCTATTATGAATTTTTAATTTTTCTATAACAATATGTCCTCCATCGCTTTCAATTAGAAAAGTTCTTTTCTTCACATAATCATCTACATCTTTTATCGGACAAATAGGCTCATCAGGGGTTAACATTGATTTTAATGAGAATTTACCTTTTCGAAACACTGACTGAGGGAAATCCACCATCTGGTAATCATTAGAAATTAAATGACACCAATAATATGGGTGTAGATTCCCATCTTGGTCTAAGATAGTAGCGTCATAATAGCGGTGATCGGGCAATAGGCATTGATCGAATATTTGCTTAACTTTCTCATTTATCAAATATCCCTTTGCCATAATATTGTCTTCGCGGACTACATCTGTAAGTTTTGCAGCATCCTCCAATTCAAACCTCAAATCGGGAATAAAGTTAGGGAACTCATCAAATTTCAAATTGCATCTTGAATTTGGTCCATCTACATCATATCCATCACATATTTTTGTTTGAAACTGTGTTCCAACCTGCTTGCGTGTTATCGCATTTTTTAACAAATAATACATATCTATTGGGAATTTTATACAAGCTGGCACTTACAATGGTCTTTAGCTAACTTGTATATAGACACCTAAAAATGAATACAAAATTCTATATCTCATATGCAAATATATACCGAGTTTTAAGAAATTGCAGCATAAAGCCTGTTTTCAATCGTAATATTCTTCAAACGGTAGTTCACCAAAACGGTCCGTAACCTCGCTGATAAACTTTTCTGAAAATGCCTCACTTCCGAAAAAGGCAGATTCGCCAATGCTTTCAACTCCTTGAGGTATATTGATATCACCCAATGACGCGCAATTAAGGAAGGCATAATCGCCTATACTTTTCAGTGTGGTTGGCAGAACAACCTTATCTAAATACTGGCAGTCTTCAAAGGCATTGTCTCCAATAGTTTCCAGACCTTCGTTCAAGACAATCTCTTCCAAAGAGATACAATAGGCAAAGGCATGCGCGGCAATCTTCTTTACATTCTTTGGCAAGACGATTCTTTTCAACGACTTGCAACTGCTGATTAGGTTGTCCGGAATCTCTTCCATTCCTTCTGGCAGACGAACCGTTTCCAGCATATCGCACCCTATAAAAGCGTAATCACCTATCCGTTTCACACTGTCGGGAAGGACCAACTCGCGCAGGTGGCGACTGCAGCAACGAAATGCGCTCGACCCGATTTCCTCAATTCCTTCAGGAACTACCACCCTTTCCGCATCTTCACATCTGACGTATTCCAAAACGCCGTTGGCACATGGCGGCACCTCATACGTTTTCAGTTCTTTCTTCGGAGCCATGACCTTGCTTTCTTTTTGTGGCACAATCACCTCTGGCATTTCTTCAACAGGCTTGATTTCCTCCTCATTGGCAAACAAGTCTGGCAATGGTATGATGTGCATTCCCGTAAGGCCGTTTGCCTCTATGGCGTTTTTAAGACGCTCGGAAATGATGATACCTCCATTCGCCGTTATTAAATCCAAACTGAATATATCTAAGTTTGCATCAAAATCTTTTGATGCAACAACTTGCTTTGCTTTTATAAATTTATTAATGTCAGAACAAGCTTTTTTTTGTTTTATTATATCATCTCTTGAATTCACCTTCACAGTGCCATATGTTTTTGTAAGGCTAATATTTGACCAATAAAAGGTTGTCCTTTGAAAATCAATACTTTTGTTAACAAAATCCTTGTTTATCAACTGCAGAAAATAATAAGAGAAGATGCCGGATTTTGTAGAAACCTCTATCGGATAATATTTGTGCTGGGGTATGATGTTGAACTGGTCAAAAAGCAGCTTCATCTTTTCGCTTATCATTAGGCCACAAACACTTATACATCCCTCTGTCATAACATCCGTCATCTTGGCCTTTCGGTTCAATTTCGCCTTCAATAATGGTATTGTCACGAATTCTAACGGTGAAAGTTTAAATGCATAGTAACTATCAAGATAATCTATTTGGGTAGTTGCATGCCCTACCACTTCGTCATCACATCTTGTTTCAAGTGTATAATACATAACTATTTGAATTTTCTATTAAAATTATTTTCCTGATTCTTCTAGACGTTTTTTATCAGAACTCATGTAAACCAATGAGGTGCTAATAACAAGAAAAAGCACGTTATGAATGAGATATAGCCTACTGAAATAAAGCCACCTTTCTCAAAAAAAAATTCTAAGTAATTAACGTATCGCTACAAAATTACACCAAAAATTCCAATATGCCACGCCGACAGTCCAAACACCTGCAATCCCTAAATGTTCTTATAAATAACTATCGCAAGTATGATTGTTTCATATATGATACTTCTCATACATTTCATCCATAATCTGCCTAAGTTTTATCACAAATTCTTGAGGACATTCTTCGTTATATTTCAATTCAAAAACATCATCCGTTGAATATTGCCCCTGTTTACCAAAACAATATTTCCATACACTAATATGAACAATCGTTTCACTTTTACATTTAAATATACCCAATCGTTTTTTCCCCCATCTCAGTGTGAATCCAATTGTAGATTTATAATATTTGATCATTGAGTTTATTTTTAAAATTTTTCTACAAGAATCAAAACCACCAAGATTATCGTATTCATCATTAGATATCGTTCCGCTTTTATTATAACACAGCTTAATGTGGTTTATCAAATCTTCATCACTACAATTTCTATGTAAAAGATAAGCTGGTGTGGAACTACACGATTGATAACCCCAATCATACAACTCGTATGACGTCATTAGTTTATAAGAATTCAAATCGACATTAATCGATATTTTTTTATATTCATTACTTCCCATATTTGCTTTTATTTAACTATACGAACATTCATCTCTATACCGTTTTTCTCAGCATATTTAACAGCCTCTTTAATAGTTTTGACCATTTCTGGAGTGTAATCGCCATCAGGCAATGCAAGCTCAAGAACTTTTTTCTTAATCTCACCTCGTTCTAAAGTTTGCCCCAACGCCTTGATTGAAATTTCAGTCCGAGCCGGTGCTGGTGTTTGCTCATGCTCGACAATTTCAACAGGAACCAGTTTGGGTTTCGCCTGCAACGTAAGCCAGTCGACATATTCCGCTATCGGAACACCCGATTGCTTGCAGATTTTGGAGATGGTCACTCCTTCCTTTCCCTTGTTCGCCTCGTATGCGTCACGTATTTGGCACATTTTCTTTTCGCTCGCCATATTTTCTAAATTTTATGTTCGCGACAAAGATAAGGGGCAAGTCGAGTTTTGCATTGCTTACATAAGTATTATTAGTCATAATACACGTATTCAACAATTGTCCCACATATAAAAATACCATTGTCACCTTTTGACTTGACATATTCAATTTCGTTCCCCCTATCGTCGTACTTATGTGTGTATTTCTCTAATAAATGTCCGTCTGAATCATATACACACCTTTCTATCTCATTACCCTGATTGTCATACTTGGTGATTTCTTTCTTGGCTATCACATTTTTTTCTGAATCATATATATTTTTTTCTACTTCATTAAACTTGTGTACAGTTTCTTCAACTAATTTTCGACAATAATCATACCTACATATTTTATACATACGGCTTTTTGTATAGTAAGTATATTTATCTTTCCATTCTAATTCGCCACCAGATTTACACGTGCACCCTTTTATTTTTCCCTTAGAATTACGTTTATAGGTATATTCCCATACTAGTTCTCCATTTGTATTATACATACCCCATTTTTTTAAATACCCCTTTCTGTCATACCTGTGTGTGTATCTCGCTTTCAATACTTGATTAAAATCATATATACACCTTTCAATTTCGTTACTCTTTTCGTCATACTTATAAGTTCCTTTCTTTTCTAATTTTTCATCAGAATCATACCTTTTCCACTCAATTATGTTTCCCTTATTATCATACTTGTACGTAACTTTGAACACTAAAACATCGTTAAATTTATATCTGCAGTATTCAACCAAATTACCTTTTTCATCATATTTAACGTTACATTTTCTACTCTCATTTCCTATTTTATCTTCTATACGAGTTCCTTTACCATCATACTTACAAAACAATAATAGACTATCTTTTATTAAGTTACTTGAGCTTTCAACTATTGTATACTGTTTAAGTTCTTTCACATTTCCTTTTAGATTGTCTATATCAACCTTTTGTGCGAAACTATCACAATCAGATGTTAACAATGCAATCAGAATATATAAAATTTTATTCATATCGTGATTAATTTAGACCTAAATAAAATATTAAATAACTAACCGTGTTCTTACTATAATACTGCCACTTTTTCGAACCAGTGCTTAAGTTAAGAAAAAACAACTAAATTAGCACAATGAAAAGAGAAAGAAGAAAGTTCACAGCCGAGCTTATGATCAAACAGCTGAAACAAAATTTCCCACTGCGCTATTTCTACGGGGAGAGCGAAAATGCTATCAAGATCCAAATCTAGACAACCCTTATAGCCAACTTACTGCTAATGGTCATCCAAAAGAGGGTGAAAAACAAAACTTGGAGCTTTTCTGGCTTAGCCACTATCATCAGGATTACACTTATGTACTATATCAACTGTTACACCTTCCTTGAAGAGGAAAATGCGCCCCCTTCATTGCCATCTCTTTTCGATTGAGGGGGTTGTTTTTCAAAACTCCAGTCCGCTACGCGTATTTATAGGCCTAGCGGACTGGAGTTTTATGCTTTTTATTTTTTAGCGGACAGCAATATTTTTTTAATAAAAGTTGTAATTTTGTCAAAGATTCCCCAGACAAAATGCTCGCGAGATCGCCCCATGCGTGGAATTCGAACATACCTCATAGGTAAAACAAATAATATCCAATGAACAAGCTATCAAAAATCTTCAAAGAAGATTCTCATTATCAAGCACTATTCCTCTCATTACTATTCTCCGCAATCGGTTTCGGATTGTATAAAGGAGTCATCGACAACTATATGGCAGAGGTGGTTCAAATCGGAGAGTTCGACCGTGGAGTGACGGAGTTTTTCCGTGAGCTACCGGGCCTACTATTGGTCGTGATCCTTGCCATTTTCTACAAATCGTCGGCAGAAAAGATGTATAAGATGGGAATGATCATCATGGTTGTCGGAATGACCATGCAAGCATTCATCTCCCCCGTCAAAATGCTCGTCATCGCTGCCATTTTCTTCTATTCGACGGGAGAGCATATCCAACTCGGAATGAAGAACACCCTTTCACTTGAGTATTCCAAAGACGGCAAGGGAGGCGAAGCACTTGGTTATCAAAACTCAATCTATCAGATTGGAAACCTCTTTGGGTATGGAGTCATCATCGTCGCCTTCGCACTTGTGCAAAGCACAGCGTTGTTCTCCCCTACCTTTATGGCAGCGGCAGCATGCATGCTTTTGGCTATGATCGCCAGTTTGAAACTCACAAGTGAGAGCAAGACAGACAAGAACAAAAGCCGATTCTACTTCAAAAAGAAATTCACAAAATACTATATGCTTGAGGTGTTCTACGGAGCACGCAAACAGGTATTCTTCACATTTGGCCCGTACGTGTTGATTCTATTCTATGGAGCCGACGCGGGGACAATCAGCCTACTCTTTGCAATCTCTGCTATCGCATGTTTCGCACTTGCACCTATGGTAGGCAAACTTATCGACCGCATTGGCTATAAACCAGTTATGATTGGCGACACATTGATTTTAGTCATTGTCTGCTTCTTCTACGGTTATGCCCACCACCTATTCGATATGCACACAGCCATGATCGTCTGCTGCGTCAACTACGTGCTCGACTCTGTCATCTCCCTTGCGTCAATGGCATCCAACGTCTACGTGCAGGATATCTCCGACGACAAGAATGAGATGAGAGCAACCATCTCCACAGGAATCTCCGTCAACCATTTCATCACCATCTTCATCGCCCTACTTGGCGGTTGGATCTGGAAAGTGTTGGGCATCGAGACATTGTTCCTTATCTCAGCAATTCTTGGATTGTGCAATAGTGCGTATGCGGCAACAATCAAGACAAAGAAGCACATTTGAACTCTAAAAAGAGAAAGCCCCGAGAATCATCTCCCCGGGGCCTCCCTTTACTAAAAAACTTTATCAAGCATTCAACAGCCGTAGGCACTCTACCAACGAATCACGCCAATAAGGCACCTTGATACCAGCTTCACGAATCTTCTTCTTGTTCAAAACGCTAAATGCAGGACGCTCCGCCTTTGAAGGATATTCAGAACTCTCCAACGCATTCAACTTAATATGGATGTCAGACAAATCGAAGATTGTCTTTGCGAAATCATACCAACTGATGACTCCCTCGTTGGAATAGTGATACAACGAGAAGCCCGAAAAACCTTTCGTAAGCAACTCCATCAAAGCCACTGCCAAATCCGTAGCATAAGTTGGTGTGCCCACTTGATCATAAACCACGCCCATTTCACTGCGCTCGCGACCTAAGCGAAGCATCGTCTTCACAAAATTGCCGCCAAACTCACTATACAACCATGCCGTGCGGACAACCACTGCATCACAGCCAGCCTCCTTGACTGCCTCTTCGCCCGCCAATTTAGTACGACCATAAACGCCAATCGGAGCTGTAGCATCCGTCTCTTTCAAAGGCAAATTACGCTTGCCGTCGAAGACATAGTCTGTAGAGACATGAACCAACTTAGCATTCGCATTTTTAGCAGCGATAGCCAAATTGCGAGGGCCATCGACGTTAATTTTCGTAGCCAAAGCCACATCGTCTTCCGCCTTATCTACAGCCGTATATGCGGCACAATTGATAATGGCATCGATTTGTTTCTCCTTCATCAAGTTCTCCAACAACGCCAAATTGGTGATGTCCACCTCTGGCATATCCGTGAAGAAATAATTATTAGGATAGGACGCTGATATTTTACGAATGGAATTACCCAATTGACCATTCGCACCTGTAACTAAAATATTCATTTCTTTCTTATTCAAAAACAACTGCGTCCTTCAACATTGGGGAGATTTTGTCCTTCTCCGACAAAAGGATGTCTGCCGCAGGCACACCCCACTCTATTCCAATTTGAGGATCATTATAGATGATGCCCGCCTCCGACTGAGGAGCATAGACATTATCCACTTTATACGTAAAAATCGCCTCTTTGCTCAAAACGACAAACCCATGAGCGAAACCACGAGGAATGAACAACTGACGCTTGTTATCTTCACTCAACTTCACAGCCACATGCTTGCCAAAGGTTGGAGAACTCTTGCGAATATCAATTGCCACATCCAACACCTCTCCTTTGATGACACGCACCAACTTGGCTTGGGCAAATTCGCCCTTCTGATAATGAAGGCCTCTCAATACGCCATAAGAAGACTTTGATTCATTATCTTGAATGAAGTTGACTTGACCAACATATTTTTCAAACTCACTTTGCTTGAATGCTTCCATGAAATAGCCACGGCTATCACAAAAAACCTTTGGCTCAATCACCCAAACGCCGGGTATGCTTTGCTCTATAAAATTCATTTTTCCAATAACGATAATATATATTGTCCGTATTGTGTTTTACCTAGTTTTTGTCCCGCAAATTTCAACTGATCGTCAGAGATCCATCCATTACGCCAAGCAATCTCCTCGATGCAAGCCACATAGAATCCCTGTCTTTTTTGAATCGTCGCCACAAAATTGCCAGCCTCCAACAACGAGTCGCAATTACCCGTGTCCAACCAAGCAAAACCACGACCAAAAAGTTCAACCTTCAAAGTTCCTTCTTGCAAATACAATTTATTCAAATCAGTGATTTCATACTCACCCCTGGCAGAAGGCTTCAAATCTGCAGCTTTCTCCGTAACCGTTTTATCATAAAAATAGAGTCCAGGGACTGCATAATTAGACTTAGGATGTTCCGGTTTCTCCTCCAACGAAATCACATTGTTGTTCTCATCAAATTCAACCACTCCGTAAGCCTTAGGATCTTTCACATAATATCCGAAGATATAAGCTCCGTTTTTAAGTGCGGCGGCCTTTTTCAACATAGCCGAGAAATTTTGGCCATAAAACATGTTGTCGCCAAGAATAAGGCAACCAGCCTCGCCATTCAAGAATTCAGCACCCAAGACAAAAGCTTGAGCCAAACCATTAGGCTGTTCTTGCACCTTATAACTGAAACTCATGCCCAAATCCTCGCCCGTTCCGAACAAATCGCGAAACATCGGCAAATCACGAGGCGTGCTGATAATCAAAACCTCACGAATACCCGCCAACATCAACGTAGAAAGCGGATAATAGATCATCGGTTTATCATAAACAGGCATTATTTGCTTGGAAATGGACTTTGACAAAGGATAAAGTCTTGTCGCACTTCCTCCGGCCAATATAATTCCCTTCATAAAATTACTTCTTAACTTTTAGAACCGTTTCTACTGCATTCAGAACCTCTTCCTTTGGCATATAACCTCTTGCCGCAGCAGGAGTTCCCTCTTTCGGGATAAATATCACCAACGGAATTGACGATGCTCCAAATGCAGCTGCCAAATCACGATCATTGTCCACGTTAATCTTGTAAACATAAAGCTTGTCCTTATACTCTGAAGCCACCTCGTCCAAATGTGGAGACAACTTCTTACAAGGTCCACACCAAGAAGCATAAAAATCCAAAATACAAGGCTTGTCTCCTTTGTACTTCCACTCTTGTTCTTTTTCAAAGTCAAAGACGCGCTTGATAAACTCGTCCTTATTTATCTCCATCACCTTGCCACTCGCCGCAGCCACCTTTGCAGTTGAAGCTTTTGCACTCTTTTGTGCACTTACACTGAACGAGAAAGACCCCACCATGAACAACAAGGATAGGATTACATATTTACGCAACATTTTCATTTCCTGTTTCTATAATTTAAAGTATTATAAACGTCCAAAGTTAATGGTAAAAAATGAATAAATAAAATTCCGCCTTAAGAAATAAGAAATCCGCCTTAATTTGCGGTCAATGCACTCACAATCATCATCACACCTGCTCCCGCTATCAAGGCAACAAAAATATATGCCAAACGCTTGGAAAGACCCCAAACTTCTTCTTTCCCCGACATGAAAATCATCGAAACAATAGGGAAAACAAAAGTCAGAAATGCTCCAAGAACCAATTGCGGGATGTTCGGATTATATTGAATATCCCATGAAATATCATCACAAGCAAAGAAATTCGGATCAGACATCAATGTTGACAAGTCGGACATATAAATGGATGGGATGATAAGCAACAACCCTATAATCAACAACGGGAAAAGGAAAAGCAACAGAGCACCCAAGCATCCGAACTTAAAGACCTTTCCGAAGGCATCATTCGTAGCATCAGCTTGACTGCCAGGTCTCAACGGAATAAAGATCCAAGCAAAGAGATACAAGAGAAGGGCCAATGGTCCTCCACATAAACAAACAAAGACAAAGCCGATTCGCAATAGAGAAACCTCCCATTGAAGATAATCGGCCAAGCCAGCAAAGACTCCTCCCAACATGGCCTTCTGCAAATCACGCTCCAAACGCTTTCCTCCTCCGTTGCCTGAGTTTTCTTGCGACACCATAGGTTGACCGCTTCCGTCTTGAGACTCATCCTTGAAAATTGGTTCTTCCATAATAAAATAATTTTAGATAAAACATAGAAAAACTCAAAACTCCGACCGGGTTACCCCATCATGAGCATATAAACAAATTTATAGAAAACAAAAGAATAGAACAACAAACGAACCTCGTGTTTTTAATTCATTAAACAAACATTAAGAACTCGAAACACAAAAGAGATGGAAGCCTTTCGGATTTAGGGTTATTTTACTATTTTTGCAAATAAACTATCATTCAATTATTTTAAAAAATGGCTAAAGAAAATTTGTTTTCAACACTGCCTTATAAAGTGGCAGACATATCTCTCGCCGACTTCGGACGTAAAGAGATAGAATTGGCAGAACATGAAATGCCCGGCCTTATGGCTCTTCGCGAAAAATACGGAAAACAAAAACCGCTAAAAGGTGCACGCATCTCTGGATCTTTGCACATGACTATCCAGACAGCAGTTCTCATCGAAACTTTGGTTGAACTTGGAGCCGAAGTTCGTTGGGCAAGCTGCAACATCTATTCGACTCAAGACCATGCAGCCGCAGCTATCGCTCAAGCAGGCGTTCCTGTTTTCGCATGGAAAGGTGAGACGTTGGAAGAATATTGGTGGTGTACATTGCAAGCAATCAACTTCCCTAATGGCAAGGGTCCTAATATGATTGTAGACGACGGTGGCGACGCTACTCTTATGTTCCACCTTGGTGCTGAGGCAGAAGGCAACAGCAGTTTGTTGGACAAGGTTGTAGAGAGCGGCGACGAAATCTGCTTGCTCAACATTTTGAAAGAGATTCAAAAAGTTGACAACAAATTCTGGAGCAACCGCATCACAGAAATCAAGGGTGTTTCAGAAGAGACAACAACAGGTGTTCACCGCTTGTATCAAATGAGAAACGAAGGCAGATTGAAATTCCCTGCATTCAACGTAAACGACTCCGTAACTAAATCTAAGTTCGACAATCTTTATGGTTGCCGCGAATCACTTGCTGATGGTATCAAGCGCGCTACTGACGTGATGATCGCTGGCAAGGTGGTTGTTGTTTGTGGTTATGGTGATGTTGGTAAGGGCTGCGCAAGTTCTATGCGTTCTTACGGAGCAAGAGTTCTTGTGACCGAGGTCGACCCAATCTGCGCTTTGCAAGCTGCAATGGAGGGTTACGAAGTTACAACCGTGGAGGATGCCCTTCCTCTTGGCGACATCTACGTCACCACAACTGGAAATATCGACATCATCCGCATCGAGCACATGGCTAAGATGAAGGAGTCGGCAATCGTCTGCAACATCGGTCACTTCGACAACGAGATTCAAGTTGACAAGTTGAAGAAATATCCAGGCATCAAGTGCCGCAACATCAAGCCTCAAGTAGATCAATACTTCTTCCCAGAAGGACACTCTATCCTCTTGTTGGCCGACGGCCGTTTGGTTAACTTGGGTTGCGCTACAGGACACCCATCATTCGTTATGAGTAACTCGTTCACCAATCAAACATTGGCTCAAATCGAGCTGTTCTCCAAGCCATACGATATCGACGTTTATTGCTTGCCTAAGCATTTGGACGAAGAGGTTGCTCGCCTACACCTCGAGAAGATTGGAGCAAAGCTTACCAAATTGACTCCAGAGCAAGCCGCTTACATTGGCGTAACAGTTGACGGTCCTTTCAAATCGGATATGTACAGATATTAATTCGAAGGATATTCTCATAAGAAAAGGCAACGTCTGACGGCGTTGCCTTTTTGTTTTCATTGGTGTCCGCTAAACCTTTTGAACTGACATAAAAAAAGGTTGTGCCCTATTTTGTGACCGATAACACACAAGGTTAATCCCCTAACGGGGAATCG
>JAKSKZ010000053.1 GCA_024401475.1 Paludibacteraceae bacterium
CCCACACGAAAAGGGCAACCACAAGGGATTGCCCCTACGGAGGTTCGATGGGACGGTGGGGTTACGCGGGGGCAAATACATTATGGTGTATGTTATTGTATCTGTCCCATGTTTGTCTCCGCACGCAATTCAATATCTCCTTCGTTATGTGGAGTTTGCATCATAACAATAATTTTGTTAATTTTGACTGTTGAAACGATAAACGCTGTTTTGTATGATAATAAACAATGAATTAAAAAGATATAATCGACGTTCGATACGATTGAAAGATTATGATTATTCGCAATCTGGTTTGTATTTTGTGACCATTTGCCTACAAAGTCGTCAATGTTTGTTAGGTGAGGTATGGGATGGCCAAATGGTGTTGAATGATGTGGGTGAGATGGTCAAATCGTCTTGGGAACAAATCCATCATCGATATCCATTTTTGTCTATCGATGAATATGTCATTATGCCGAACCATTTTCATGCTATTGTTGATATTCCCTCTGAAGGTAATTTACCTTTGTCTCAAATAATCAGTGCATTCAAATCAATCACCACGAATGAATATATCCAAGGGGTAAACAAGGGCGTATGGGTACCTTTTGAAAAAAGGTTTTGGCAAAGAAATTATTACGAACATATTGTCCGAGATTGGTTGGATTATTGTAGAATTGTCGAATATATTCAAAACAATCCTTTTCGTTGGAATACCGAAAAAATAGAGGAGAGGTAGTGACATGGCCATGTGTGTGCCCGCTCTTGATGATGATTCGCACGCAAATCGGAATTGTACCACCATGAAATGTGTCACCCACACGGTAAGGGGCAACCGCAATGAATGGGGCAACCACAAGGGATTGCCCTACGGAGACATCTCTCCCTAACACACAATGTTCTCGATATAAAAAACAAAATACCGCCGAGAAAAAAATTAAAATGCCTATCTTTGCCAAAATATCAGTGCTTGGCGTTTGGGGTCGGGCATTTCTTAAAGAGACGCATTATGAGAATTATAGATGGATTTTGCCTACGCAATGTGATGGGACGTCCCACGGTGATAGGAGAGTCGGCAAGCCTTATCGACTTCAATAAATTGGTGACGTTGAACGAGTCGGCCGCCTTTCTTTGGCGTTCGGTGGAGGGACGTGACTTCACGCTCGACGATTTGGCCGATGCGTTGGTTGCCCGTTACCAGATTTCGGAGAGTGTTGCCCGAACTGATGCGGCTGAAATCCTTGAAGGTTGGATCAAGGTCGGTTTTATTGAAAAATGATGGGCGGTCTCAATTCATTTTTGGAACTGCTCCGTTGCTCTCTTTGGCAACGCCCCGCTGATGGCCGACATTTACCCGAATCGTTGGATTGGGGTAAACTTGTCTCAAGGGCCAACTATCAGGCTGTCGTGGGCGTTTTGGCTGAGGCTATCCCTTTCTTGCCGAAAGAGTTGTGGCCTTCGGAGACGATCTCAGCCGATTTGCATCGTTTGCTCGTCTCGAATGTCAAGATGCATGTCCGCATGAATGCCATGCTATCTAAAGTCTATTCTTTGCTTCGGAATGAGGGCATCCCTGCGGTGCTGCTCAAAGGTCAGGGGTTGGCTTCTCTTTACCCCAACTCTCAGTCGCGCCAGTGCGGCGACATCGACCTCTACATTCCCAAGGCTTTTCAGAAACAAATTCTCTCGATTGCCCAACAATGGGAGGGGACTTCCGATTTTGTCGATGCAGAGAAACATCTTTCGTTCGACTTTAACGGCGTGAGTGTCGAATTGCATTACGAAACGGAACATTTCTACACATCTAAGGTGGATAAGCCTTATCAAGCTTGGACAACGCAACAGTTGGAGCATGGCCGTTTTCGTAAGATGGAGGTGAATGGCGAGTCCATCCTCTTGCCGCCAGTAGAGTTTGATGCCATCTATATCTTGCACCATCTGTGGGATCATTTCATCTCCACGGGCATAGGATTCCGACAAATCTGCGATTGGTGCTTGTTCATGCGTCGTTTCGCTTCCCAATTGGATGAGGAGGAGCTCCGTCTGCGATTGGATGCTTTCGAATTCTATCCTGTGTGGAACCTATTTGCCTCTTTTGCTGTTCATTATATGGGCATGGATTGGAAGGATTTTCCATTGGCAAAGGAAGTAGGCCGAAATTTTACGACTAAATTGATGGAGATTATCTTGGCCGAAGGAAACTTCGGAAGAAGAAAGCCAAGGCCGAAAGGGTATATCGTGGGCAAGGTGAATATGTACTGGCGTGTGACAAAGATGATGAGGACCATCTATCCGTTCTATCCGCGAGAGGTGGTGCATTATTACTTCTACTTTATGACGCTTGGCATCAAACACTTCTTCTTGGATTGGAAACACATGAAATAAATGAAAATCGGATGAACAAAATGAAATTGTTGACCAGTCTGAAATGGCTGTGGAATATCTCGAGAGGCGTTCGTCTTCGTTCGGCTTGGCTCTCCGTCGTGGGGATGCTCTATATTGGAGCGGTTCTCTCGTTTGTGTGGATATGCAAGCGATTGGTCGATTTGGCTACTGGCGTGGCCGAGGGCGACATTCTGCCGATGGTTGGCGTGTTGATTGCTTGTGTCGTAACCGAGATATTGCTCTCTGCCTTAACACTCCGTTTGGAGACGATGACCGTTGTCCGATTTCAAAATAACATACGTCATCGCATATTCTCCCAAGTCTTAAGCAGCAAGTGGGCAGGAAGGGAGAACCTTCACACGGGCGACATCATCAACCGAATGGAGACGGATGTTCAGCAGGTGGCTACCTTGATTTGTAAGTCTGTACCGTTGGTCTTGGTGACCTTTTTTCAGTTGGTGGCAGCCTTCATCTTTTTGATGCGACTTGATGCACGTTTGGCTTGGGTGTTGTTGTGCATCATGCCTTTGGCAATAGTCGTGGGAAAGATCTATTTGAAGAAGGGCAGGGAACTGACGCGTTCCATCCGAGAGATGGATTCTAAGGTGCAGTCGCACGTGCAAGAGAACCTGCAAAACCGTTTGTTGGTCCGCACAATGGAGCGTACGGGCGATGTGGTGAATACGATGGGCTTTCTGCAAGGAAGTTTGTTCAAGTTGGAATCTACAAGATCTTATATATCATTATTCTCGAGAGCGTCGTTGCAGTTCGGTTTCATGGCGGGTTATGTCACCACCTTTGTTTGGGGCGTATATGGCATCCGTAGCGGATTGGTGACGTTTGGTATGATGACGGCCTTCCTTCAGCTCGTGGCACAGGTGCAACGTCCTGTCGTGCAACTCAGTCAGGAGGTGCCGGGCTTTATCCGAGCCCTCACAGCCGCCGAGCGTTTGGAGGAATTGCTGTCCATGGAATTGGAGCCACAAGGCGAACCTGTCCGTTTGTCGGGTGGTGTCGGTGTGACGATGGAGAGTGTCTCCTTCACCTATCCAGACGGAAGCAGAAAGATTTTGGATGGCTTCACGCATGATTTCCAGCCAGGCTCGTTGACGGCCGTCGTTGGCGAAACGGGTGCTGGAAAAAGTACGATGATGCGTCTGATTCTGGCTCTTTTGGAACCTGATGAAGGAACGGTCGCTTTCTATGATGCAGAGACAAAAGTGGCGGCTTCTCCTCAAACGCGTTGCAACGTGGTCTATGTTCCCCAAGGAAATACTTTGATGAGCGGCACCATCCGTCAGAATCTTTTGATGGGTCGCCCCGAGGCTACGGAAGAAGAGATGCGGGAGGCTTTGCATACAGCAGCGGCCGACTTCGTCTTCGATTTGCCCGAAGGACTGGATGCCCTTTGTGGAGAACGAGGTACCGGTTTGAGTGAAGGCCAAGCACAGCGTATTGCCGTGGCAAGAGGCTTGCTACGTTCCGGAGGTTTGTTGCTTCTTGACGAGCCGACAGCCTCGTTGGATGCAGAGACTGAAATGCTCTTGTTAAAACGCATATCCGACAACTTGAATGGCCGAACCGTGATCCTAATTACCCACCGAGAGGCCGCTGCCGACCTTTGCCAATGTGAAGTGAGATTATGATGGGTAGCATAAAGGGACTTTGAGAAAATCGTGCAGGCCGAGTGCGTCACACCTTTGGTGTTCACATATCATTTCTAAAAGAAAAATCCACCTTTTTTCAACCTCCACGCCCATAGCATTTTAGGTATTTTTAAGATGTGTTGTTATGTTTGTAATTTATTGATATTCAATGTATAAATGAAATAATGTTGAAACTTTGCACAAAATAAATATGCTTTGAAAATGCAGTGAAGTTTTTGAAATATTGCTATATTTGCAAAATTGAATGTAAAATTTACAATATGGGAAAGATTATATCACTTGCAAATCAGAAAGGTGGAGTTGGCAAGACAACTTCAACAGTTAACCTTGCAGCATCTTTGGCTGTGATGGAAAAGAAAGTCTTGATTGTGGATGCAGATCCGCAGGCAAACGCATCTTCTGGCTTGGGACTTGACGTCAAGAATTTGAAGAGCACCATTTATGAGTGCTTGGTCGACGACATTGATGTTCATAGTGCCATTTGTGATACGGATATTGAGACGTTGAAGATTATCCCTTCTCATATTGATTTGGTGGGAGCCGAATTGGAAATGGTTAATATCCCGGAGAGAGAAACTCTTTTGAGAAAGATTTTGGATAAACTTAGAGGTGAGTTCGACTATATTTTGATTGACTGTTCTCCATCTTTGGGCTTGATTACGTTGAACGCATTGACAGCGAGCGATTCGGTTATTATCCCTGTCCAATGTGAGTATTATGCTTTGGAGGGAATCTCCAAGTTGCTCAACACAATCAAGATTGTAAAGAACAAGTTGAATACAGGCTTGGAAATTGAAGGATTCCTTCTCACGATGTATGATCCACGTACCCGTCTTAACAACCAAGTGGTGGACGAGGTGCAACGTCATTTTGGCGACATGGTGTTCAAGACAATCATCCAACGTAATGTGAAGTTGGGCGAGGCTCCAAGTTTCGGCCAGTCGGTCATCTCTTATGATGCAGAGTCAAGGGGTGCACAGAACTATATGCAGTTGGCCAAGGAGTTGGTGGAGAAGTTAGATAAGGAAAATCAACAATAAGAATAGAAATTAGATATGGCAAAGAAATTTGGAGGTTTAGGTAAAGGTCTTAATGCCTTGATTGGCGACGATGAAGAGAAGGAAGTTGTAGTTGCAGGTGCTTCCTCTTTGAACGAGATTCCTTTGGCTGAAATTGAACCTAATCCCGATCAACCAAGAAAGAACTTTGAGGCTGAGGCTTTGCTTGAATTGTCCAATTCAATTCGTCAGTTAGGTGTCATCCAACCGATTACATTGCGTAAGGTGGCTGACAATAAATATATTATCATCGCTGGTGAGCGTCGTTATCGTGCGGCGAAATTGGCAGAGTTGACCACTATCCCGGCATACGTTCGTGACACGACCGATGAGCAGATGATGGAGATGGCCCTTGTGGAGAATATCCAGCGTGAGGACTTGAATGCGGTGGAAGTTGCCCTTTCTTACAAAAGTTTGATGGAGGTTTGCAACTATACACAAGAGCAGTTGAGCGACCGTGTAGGTAAGAAGCGTGCCACCATTTCCAACTATTTGCGTCTGTTGTCTCTTCCTGCAGAGATCCAAATGGGCTTGAAGGATAGAAAGATAGATATGGGCCATGCTCGTGCTCTCATCAATGTGGTTGACGAAGCTGATCAGATGGATATCTATTCTCAAATCATAAAGCAAAATCTTTCCGTTCGAAAGGTGGAAGAGTTGGTTCGTAAATTGGCGGAGAAGTCTGTTGATGATGAACCAGTTGTTGACAATAATGGCGGAACATCTTCAGAAACAGATGAATATCTCTTGTTGAGAGACATGTTGACCGATCTGTTCCCTTCCAACAACGTGGCTCTTGCCCGTAATGCCAAAGGAAAGGGAAAGATTACCATAGCTTTCAAGAACGATGAGGAATTGGAAAAATTGATGGAGCTTTTCGACTCGTTTAAGAAATGATTTTTTGATACAGAAAAATATAGATAATTGAAAAAGTTAGTTTACATATTTCTCGCTATCATCTCCTTGTGCGGATGTTGTGCTTCTGCTTTTGCTGCGGAGGTGCGCGATTCTCTCCTTACAACGGATAATGGCGATGTCTTTATTTTGGCCGATACGGTGGAAACTGTGCCTGCAGAGCTCCCGAAAATTCCGGAGCCGGATTGGAGGCCTGACCCTTCTAAGGCTACATGGTATGCACTTGTTTGTCCGGGTTTAGGACAAATTTACAATAGAAGTTATTGGAAAGTGCCCATCCTTTATGGAGGTGTGGCGACGTTGAGTTATTTGATTATTTGGAATGGTCGAATGTACAACGACTATAAGAATGCTTATCACGATTTGATGGATAATGATCCAACAACCAATAGCTACGTTTCATTGGTTCCTTCTCGTTCGGATTATGGTGACGAATGGATGCAGAGTGCGTTGAAAAAGCGTCGTGACATGTATCGCCGTTATCGTGATTTGAGCATTTTCGGCATGGCTGCCCTCTATGTGGTGAGCGTGGTGGATGCCTTTGTAGATGCTCATTTGTATGATTTCACGGTGTCGGATGATCTCTCTTTGAGAGTCGAGCCGGTTGTCAATCCTTATGGAGGTTGCAACAACGTGGGCATGGAACCTACGTATGGATTCCAATGTTCGGTTAGATTTTGAAATTAGATACCTGCAAATTCGGAGAATGAATTTGTAGGCAATTTATATTATTCTCGTTATGAAGTATTTGTGTTTTTCCATAGTCTTTTTTGTTTCGTCGATTTCTTTCGCTTTTGCGTCAAAATCGGATGGAGCAGTAGATATAGAATCTGCAATTGCCACGGTTGACTCAATGTATGAGTCTGGAGATGAATTGTCGGATATTGATATGAATCTAGACAGTCTTCTTCATGATTTCAAGTTTAGATCCATTCCTAGTGAGGATTGTTCTTCCGACAGTATTGGCTATGTGATGACAGACAGCATTTATATTCGTCGTCTCAGCCAAATCCCCGCCATCATGGAGTTGGCCTATAATGATATCGTAAAGCGTTTTATCGAACTTTATACCGTTCGTAAGCGTAAGCAGGTTGAGTATATGTTAGGTGCGGGAAAATACTATTTCCCGATTTTCGAGCAAGCTCTCGATGCAGCGGGTCTTCCTATCGAATTGAAGTATCTTCCTGTTATTGAATCGGCCCTCAACCCAAGAGCATTTTCTAGAGCAGGTGCCTCTGGACTTTGGCAGTTCATGTATTCTACGGGTAAAATCTATGGATTGGAAGGGAATAGTTTGATCGACGAACGTCGCGACCCAATAAAGGCAACCAATGCAGCCGTGCGTTATTTGAAAGATTTGTATGGTATTTACAATGATTGGGCGTTGGTTATCGCTGCCTATAATTGTGGTCCTGGAAATGTAAACAAGGCCATCAAACGTTCGGGAGGCAAGCGTGATTATTGGGGCATCTATCCCTATTTGCCTAAAGAGACAAGAGGGTATGTTCCTGCCTTTATCGCAGCAACCTATACGATGACCTACTATAAGGAGCACAATTTCTGCCCTAATTCGGTCGATATGCCGATTACTTGCGATACGTTGATGGTAAGCGACCGTTTGCATTTTGTTCAGATATCAGAAGTTTTGGGCATTGATATGTGTGAATTGGAGGCTTTGAATCCACAATACCGTCAGCAGGTTTTGCCTGGCAACGGAGTGCCTTACACGTTGTGCTTGCCTCAACGCTATGTGAATTCTTTCATAGAGAATAAAGATTCCATCGTAGCCTATAAGACCGATTCTTTGCATACCAATCGATTGACGGTGGTTCCTGCTTCTCAAGACCCATATTTCGGTCGTGTGAGAGGTAATAAGGGTAGGGGCGGCAGAAATGTTGCTGCTAACAAGGGAAAACAAGTCGCTTCGGCAAAATCGGGGGCTTCTGATTATGTGGTTCGAAAAGGAGATACACTTTCCAGCATAGCCCGAAAGCATGGAATGAATGTGGCTACATTGAAAAAGATGAATGGATTGCGTTCTGATAAGATAAATTTAGGCCAACATTTGCGTGTGAGATGATGGGCCTTGCGGGACGAAAATATAGGGAGATGCGAGAGTGTCTCCCTTTTTATTTTGATTCTGCACCATATTATCGCCATAGTTTTTCTTAAGTTTCTTTAATAACACTATTTTTGTATTTCGTAATTGTAGGATTCTTAACTCTTGATATCTTTCTTATGAAAAAGATTTTAATGTTGGAAGATGACATAACATTCAGTGTTATGTTGAAGACATGGTTGAGCAAACGAAATTTTTTAGTCGATTGTGTTAGTACGGTGGCGGAAGCAAAGAAGATGCTGGACAGTTCGTATGACATTGTCTTGTCTGATTTGCGTCTTCCCGACGAAGATGGTATCTGTTTGCTCTCATGGATGAAAGAGTCTGGACTTGAGATTCCTTTTGTGGTGATGACTAGTTATGCCGAAGTGCAGTCTGCCGTCAACAGTATGAAATTAGGAGCTTTTGATTTCATAGCGAAGCCTATCAATCCTGAAGAATTACATAATAAGATAAAGGAGGCCCTCGCACAGAAAGAGGCCCAGCGTCGTTTCTCTCAAAATAGAACGGGGCCGTTTGGCGATTATGTGCCAGGCAAAAGTGACGCCTCACGAAAATTACATGAATATATTCGATTAGTGGCTCCTACCTCCATGTCTGTTTTGCTCTCGGGTGAGAGTGGTTCGGGCAAGGGTGTCGTGGCTCGTCAAATTCACATTGAGAGCGGTCGTAGAAAAGATGGATTCGTGGCCGTGGACTGTGCATCCTTGAATAGAGAGCATGCTGCGGCCGATTTGTTTGGGTGTGTGAAAAATGCACTTCCCTCCATAAATGAAGCCAAACAAGGATGTTTTCTCCAAGCAAATGGCGGTACGCTCTTTTTGGGCGGTATTGAGAATTTGCCCGAGAATGTTTTCTCGCAGATGTCGCAGCTCTTGCGTGAGGGTGTGGTTCGCCCTTTGGGTTCTGCGGAAGCAAAAGCGGTGGATGTCCGTTTGATAGCCTCAACATCATTGGGGTCGGCCGAAATACCTTCGTTAGGCGAACTCTATCATCAAATCAATGAGTTTTCCATTTGTGTGCCGAGCCTTCGTGAGAGAAAGGGAGATATTCTATTGTATGCCGACCATTTTTTGGAAGAGGCCAACGAAGAGTTGGGCAAAGAGATTGTCGGATTTGACAAAGAGGCCATCTCCATCTTGCTCGATTATGCTTGGCCTGGAAATTTGAGGCAGTTGAAAAATGTGGTGAATCGGGTAGCATTGCTGGCGAAATCTCCGTTTGTCTCTTCCACATTGCTTCCTGCCGAATTACTTAATTCTTCAACGGAAGATTCGGGATTGGCTTTGCGTGATTCCAACTCAGAAAAGAGAAAGATCTTGAAGGCTTTGAAGGATTGCAATAATAACAAGTCGCAGGCTGCCGCCTTGTTGCAGATTGACCGTAAGACTTTGTATAACAAGATGCGTCAGTTGGGCATCTTTGAATAAGGGTTACCTAAATAAAGAACAGATGAAAAACAAACGATTCGGAAACGGCCTTCATTTTTTGAAGACAAAGGTAGTGGCTGGCTACTTGTTGATTTCATTGGTGGCGGTGGTCTCAATGTTCTTCATCATCAATAATCTACGTTCTCTCTCCTTGCTTGACACAAGCGGTCAGGTGACGAAGGAGAAGATGTTTGCTCTCAACGAAACGTTTTATCATCTATACTCTGCGGAGTGTGTCATTGGCGAGGCTTTGGTATTTCCCTCCAAATTTAAGGAGTACGCTTCGATATCGGACTCTATAAGTGGGCAGATCGTGGAGATGAAAAGTCTATTCTCTGATCATGACCAAATTCTCTTATTAGACACGCTGACCATGTTGTTGAATCAAAAGAGGCGCAATGTTCAGAGTTTAGTTCTGCTTGCTGCCAATTCCTCTATCGATGAACTTTATCGAAGACAGTTGCTGAAGACAATCGAAGAAAACGATTCATTGCTTTGCAATCGGGTGGTGGAGCAGACCATCACGGTGGTTAGCGACACTTTCACCTATCAGCGTCCGTCTCAAAAGAAGAGATCTTTTTTCAGAAGGATTTTCTCGTCCTCGGTGCCTGAGGACACCGTGGTGGAGGTGCGAAAAATGGAGTATTCGGTGACCGATTCACTCCTCTCTTCTTATAATCCAGCCGATACGATTAATAAGATTTTTGAGAATCTAAAATCGCAAGTCCGAGAAACAAAGGTAATTATGGACAAGACGATGATGAATAAAATGTTCGAAATCCAAAAGACGAACAAGTCCATCAATGCCAAGATGAATAAGATCATCCATCAGTTGCAAGATGAGGATTGGAACAATGCTGTCACTGCCTTTGCCGGACGAGAAGCCACCTTGGAGAAGGTGATGCGTTATTTGCGTTATTTTATCGTAGTAGCAGTGGTTATGCTGTTCGTTCTTATTATGATGATTTGGCGCGACATCAACGTGAATAAGCGTTACAACAAAGATCTGGAAACGGCCAATCAGAAGACTTTGAAGTTGATGGATAACCGTGAGAAGTTGATGTTGAGTGTGGCACACGATATTAAGGCACCCTTGGGTTCCATAATTGGATATATCGAATTGCTGGACAACAACAAGTTAAATGCCAAGCAGAGTTACTATCTGGACAATATGAAGAGTTCTTCGGAGCATATTCTTCACTTGGTGACGGACACTTTGGATTTTAACCGATTGGACGCAGGCGTGGTTGAATTGAATCCGTTACCGTTTGATAGCCGTAGCCTTTTTGAAAATGTGGTGGCAACCTTCAAACCTCAGGCTGAGAAGAAAAACCTAACGTTGGATTTTCAATTCTCTGCAGATGCTGATCAGACGATGTTGGTTGGCGATCCTCTTCGCATTCGTCAGATTGTGCACAATTTGGTCTCTAATGCGGTGAAGTTTACGCAGAAGGGAGGCGTCTCTTTGTCGGTCATTTTGCATAAACAGGATGACGTGAATTGCCTTTTGGAAATGGAGGTTTCTGATACTGGTGTAGGCATTTCAAAAGAGAATCAGAAGGTGATTTTTAATGAATATGTCCGTGTCGGGAACGATTCGGATGTTCCTGTCGAAGGCTTTGGGTTAGGATTGTCTATTTTGCGAAAGTTGGTTGATATTCACCAAGGTTCATTGACGTTGGAGAGCGAAGTGGGACAAGGCTCTTCGTTCAAAATTGCTCTGTCGTTGACCTATTCATCGGAAGTTCAACAACCCAAAGTGCAGTCTCAAAAGATTCAAAACGAACCTCGCCTGCTTGTGATTGATGATGATCCTTCTCAGTTGACGATGATTTCTGAGCAGTTGAAGAGTCGTGGGTTGTCTTGCACGGCTTGCGAGGATCCATATTTGGCTTTGGATATAATAGAGAAAAATACCTTTGACATCATATTGTCGGATATTCAAATGCCTGGATTTAATGGATTTGAAATCGTTAAGCGTATCAGAAATGGAAATTTCTCTAATGCGAAGAGTGTTCCTGTGATAGCCTTGTCGGCAAGGGCAGACATTTCCATATCGAAATTTAAGAAACACGGATTCACTTCGTTCTTGAACAAACCGTTTTCTTGTGACCAGTTGGTGGGTGAAATAGCCAAGCATATAGCCTTGTCTGAACACTGCCTGGAAAAACGTCAGTCACAAGAAAAAACACTACTGGTTTCGCAAGGTTTTGAAAATATACTCTCTTATGCAGGTGGTGATATCAGTGCTGAATATGAGATCCTCTCTTCGTTTTTGACCGAAACTAAGAAGAATGTTGTAGAATTGGCTCGTTTGCAGTCAGATGGAGAGGTGCATCTGGCAGGTCGATTGGCACATAAGATGTTGGCCATATTTAAATTAGTAGGGGATGCTTCGTTGGTTGATTGGCTCTCTGATTTGGAGAAAGAGAAGAATGGGGTGTTGGCTGATAAGGTTCGTTTTGAAGAAAACAGACAAAAGATTGACACCTTAGTAGAGCAGGGCAATCTTGAATTGACGCGTATCCAGCAAATTTTGAAGAAGGCTTAAGAAAGCAATTCCGTTATTGTGTTAGTCAGCTCTTCGAAGGAGTTGAATGTTACCTCGGTTTGGTCCGTTCCTCTATAAATGATTTTATTGGCGTTCATGATAGTGAGACTTGCTATCTTCTTCTCTGAATTTTCTGGTCGGAAGCCTAAACGGTTCATCGCATTTACGCCCCAACGGAGCAATGTCTCGTTTTCTGCCTTGATGTAGATGCCTTGGGAGTGCTTAATAGAAGGGACGAATGTTCCTCTCTCTTTGTTGAAAATCACATTTTTATCCTCAAATAACGAGTCAAGTTGGTGGTTTAGCACTAAATCTTCAGGTGTGCCACATTTTAAGCCCTTTTTAGTGAGTAGCCAAAGACGGTCGGAAAGGATGAGCGCTTGCTCTATGTCGTGCGTAGATAGCAGAATGGATCTGTTTTGCGTGGTTGCAATTTCATGCAGCAACTGGGTGATCTCAATGCGGCTGGCTGCATCGAGGAAAGCCGTAGGTTCGTCTAATAAGATGAGAGGAGACTCTTGCACCAACGCTTTGGCAATCATGGCTTTTTGCCGTTCTCCGTCCGACAATTCAGCCATGTAGGAGCTCCGTTTTATTCCCAATCCAACGGATAGGATGGCTGATTCTATTAGTTCCTTATCTCTCGTGCTTAGTCTTCCGAAAAAGCCAGTGTGAGGTTGTCTTCCAAGAGCGACCACCTCGTTAACCGTCAATCCTCCAATTTGAGCCTTGTCGGTCAGGACAACACCAATAGTTCGAGAACGCTCTCGCTCGTTATATTCGTTCAACTCTTTTCCTTCTAAAGTGAGAGAACCTCCTATGCGGGGTTGAAGGGCCGAAATTGTCCTCATCAGCGTGGATTTTCCCACTCCGTTCGGACCTAATAGACTTGTGAGTTCGCCTTTCCGTAAGGAGAAGTTTAGGTGATCATGGACGGAGGTGTTGGTTCCTTTGCTATGATAGCCTATTGATAAATCTTTGGCGGAAAGTATAATCTCTTTTCCCATTAGTTGAAATATTGGATTTTGTGTTGATTGATAAGAACGTAAATGATAATAGGGGCTCCGAATATAGGGGTGACAGCATTCAACGGGATGATACCGTTTTCGCCTGGAAGTGTGCAGGCAAGATTGCATAGCAGAGCAACAACGGCACCCGTCAAAAGAGTGAACGGAAGGAGCGAGTTGTGATTGGATGTGCCAAGGAGAAGGCGAGCAATGTGAGGAACCGCCAAGCCGATGAAGGCGATAGGGCCGCAGAAGGCAGTCGTGCAAGCGGTTAATAATCCAACTGTCAAAAGAATTAGATTGCGGGCTTGCTTGATGTTCGTTCCGAGGTTCTCTGCATATCGTTCTCCGAGGAGAAGGGCATTTAAGGGTTTTATCAAGAGAGTGGAAGCACAGAGGCCGATGATGATGGTGATGCTGAAAAAAGGGAGCTGATTGGAAGAAACACCGCTGAAACTGCCCAATCCCCAAATCATATAGGAGTGAACCCCCTCTTTTGTTGCGAAGAAGTTGAGCAACGATATGGCCGAAGAGGAAAGGTAGCCGACCATGATGCCGATGATGAGCAGGGTGAGTGTGCCTTTGACGAATGTCGAAAAGAAAAGTAGGATGGCCATTACACAAAGTGCTCCTATGATAGCCCCTGCCAGTACAGCCAGAAAACCTGAAAAAGCTAAACTGCCTATGCCGATTGATCCTCCCATGAAGAGCATGACGAGCGCCACGCCGAGACTCGCTCCCGTGTTGATTCCCAAGATGGAAGGTCCGGCTAACGGGTTGTTGAAAGTCGTTTGAAGAAGTAGTCCGGATGCAGAAAGTGACGCTCCGCAAAGAAGTGCCGTGATGGCTTGAGGTAGGCGCGATTCTAATATGATGAACATCCAACTCTCTTTTTCTGCCTCTCCTCCCGACAAAATGTTGAGAATCTCCTGACAAGGGATGCTGACAGATCCGTAGAACAGATTGCCAATGAAAAGGATGGGTAGTAATGTTCCCATCAGACACCATATCAAGCGTTTGTTCTTTGTCATCTTTTCTTTGCAGTTTTATTCTGCTAAATTATGGTAATAGTGTAATTTCTCACAATCTATTTCTTTGTTTTTGGAGTGGAATAGAATGTTTAAATCATGAAGCAACCTTTCTGGGTGGAAAGGGACTTCGTCGTAGTAAGGAATTTTGCCAGTGTTGCAAGTGTAAATTTTTTTGTCTTTGTAGGACTTGAATTTAGAATACTCTTCTAAATCTTTATAAGTTCTATCTTCTTTGTCGTTGTAGAGGAAGATCCAGATGTCCGTGTCAAAACCTTTGTCGAAGACTGTTTCAAAGGCGAATGGTTCCGAACCGGCATGTTCCGTGTGTGCAAAAATATAGTTGGCGCCAGCTGATTGGAAGAGTTTAGCCATATAACTTTTCCCTCCAGGCACATACCAAGCCGAGCCGTATTTGAATCCGTAGAGCAGGCTGGGGCGTTGCGTGCTGTCTTGCTGTACATCTATCTGAATTTGGTTGAACTCTTTTTCTATTGTGTTGAATATGGAATCGGCCTTGTGCTCTTTCCCGTAAAGCATTCCGTAGATACGCATCCATTCGGCGCGGCCAAGTGGCTCTTTCTCCATATAGTCGGCACATTCGAAGATAGGCATGCCGAATTTATCTAACTCTCCGTGGCCTCCGCTATTTTCAAAGGGGGACAGCAGTATGGCATCTGGACTGATTTCTATTATTTTTTCTTTGTCGGGTCCCATGCTGCTACCTAAATCTGCGATTTCACCTCGTTGGCAACCTTCTTGAATAGCGGTTTGTTGTATGTATTTCAAGTCACATACGCCTGCAATAGATTTGATTGCTTCAAGCTCTTGAATAAGAGCACAATGTACGGTTGTATATACAATGCTTTTTTCCAAAGGAGTGCGAATGATGATGCCTTCGGGAAGATGTTCGGGTGTTTTTTTCGATTTGTCTACAAGCAAGTAGGTCTGTAAAATTCGACAGCTATCCCACGGATCTTGAATTTCCAATTTCTTGTAATCGTCAAAATCCCACATCTTTATAAGTTGGGCGTATTTGAACGGAATCGGGTTTCCGTTGGTGGTATCCTCTTTGGTGTTTCCTTGACATCCTATGGCAAGGATGCTGAGAATGGTTAGAAATAGAATGCTTGCTTGTTTTGTCATTGCTGTTCAAAAAGAAAAGAGGAGGGTAGCCTTACGAGCTATCCCTTCCTCTTGTCAAAGTTATGGAAAATTGTTTGGATTTTCGGGTTGCCTTCAATTAATATACGAATCCAACAGGAGCAACACCTACGTTGTACTTAGCCTTGAAAGTTCCGTCTGCATTGAATTCCAATACATAACCGTTGCTTGCATAGTCGGAAGCAGTAAGGTAAGAACCGATGAAGATGTTACCGTTGTTAGGGTTGATGCTGATGGCAGTTGGGTTGGCAGGAGTCTCATCTCCGCTGATGAATGCTGCATTCTCTTGCTCGCCAGTCAATGTGTTGTAGCTTGCGAAGGCCATCTCTGTTGCTCCGTAAGGTGCATTGATTGTGTAAAGAGTGTTCTTGCTGCAAGCCATAAGCGTAGCTTCTGCGATTGTAGTCACGTTGTCTTTGCTGTCGATTTTTTGGATTGTAGCAGGAATGTCGTAATAGTTACCCATTGAGATAACGAATACGTTGCCTGATTGGTCTGAAACCAAATCGCAAGGGTTTACCAACACTTCGATTTTAGAAACTTCCTTGAACGACTTGAGGTCGATCTTTGATACGGACTTGCCATTTGCATAGCCATTGCCGTAGTTCATGCCGTCAGAGTTGGCAACGTAGAGGTAACCGTTGGCAGTAGTCATTTCTTCTGGGTTTGGACCTACTGCGATTGAATCTTCGATAGCGAGTGATGCTGTGTCGATTTTTGCTACATAACCGTCGTAAAGAGAGACGTAAATCTTTCCGTCGTAAGCAAGAATGTCACGTGGACTGCCTGGTTTGTCTGCTTCTGGTTGGATAGTCTTGAGGCTCTTGTAGCTCTTTCCGTCGATTACTTCGATAGTGTTTGATGCATAAACAGCGATATAAATCTTGTCGCCATAACGAACGGCATCTTGTCCGGTGTCGCCCAATCCGCGACCGTTGGCATCGGCAAACGCGTTGTTGTAAACTGCGTTAGAATCGAGGTCGATAACGGAAAGTGTGGAGTTGTTTTGTTTGTGTTTTCCAGCGTTGACAATGCAGACAACGTTGCTGGTCTCTTCTGCTTGTTTAGGGCCGTTTGGCTCGTCATCGTCGTCGTCTGAACATGCTGTCAATGAAACAGCTCCCATCATAAGGAGAGCAATTGTTCTGAATGATCTTTTAAAATTCATTTGGGTTGTTAATTAAAATTATTATAAATGATTAGAAATTGAATTCAATAGAGGCCTTGTACGACCGTTTCGGCATAGGGTAATACTTCACCACTTCATATTGTTTGTCTGTCAAATTGAGGATGTCTCCTCGCAGTTCAGTGTCGAAATGCTTGAATTTTAGTTTTTTATATAAAGTGATGCCGTGCTCCGAGTAGGCGTCCACCTTGTTGGCTTTGTTGTTTTGTGGTTGACAATAGCGTTTGCCTACAATGTTCACGTTATACGAGATGTTGACGTACGGATTCTCGAAAGCGAGGCTTCCGTTGCCCGAATGTAGTGGCGTGTAGGGAATCTGATGTTTGTAGATGTCCGATTGCACGTCTGTCTTGTCGATTGCGTGTTGGTAGGCATATTTTGCTGATAAGAATAGGGCCGTGCGTTTAGAAGTGCTGAATTCGCAATTCATGGTGCAGTCCAATCCTTTAATCTCCACATAACCCATGTTGATGATGCTCCAAACGAACATTCTCGGTATGGCTACAATCTTGTCTTTCACTTCGTTGTAGTAGGCATCAGCCGATATGGAGAACGATTTGACTCTTTTTTCAGATTCTATTTGATAAGTCGATCCGACGTTGTATTGCTTGGTTCGTTCGGGATTCAAATTTTTAGCTCCGAATGAATCGAAATAGAGTTCGTTGAAGGTTGGCATTCTGAAAATGTCTTTGAACGAAGCCCTGAAATAGAAACCGGAAAGGAATGGCTTTGTGGCGAGCACGATAGACGGAGATATTCGTTTCGAGTCTTGTGGAGCATCTCCTTTTTCCACTTGATTTTTGAAATATGATCCCAATGCAGTAGCTGTGGCGGAGAAAAATCGATTGTCGGTCGATTTTTGTTTGAGGAATTGTAAGCTCAAAGCATCTTGGATGGTATGTCTTTTAGGATATACGCAATCGTAGATGTTCGAGTTGAAACTGTTGAACGTATAGTCTGCCGCGTTCGCTATAGAAATGGATTTTGAGGCTTTGAACATTGCTACGCCGCTGCCATACCACTCCCTTTGGAAGTAGTTGTCGTTAACCTCTCCGTTAGGATACTTTTTTGCTTCGTCATGGTATCGGCAGGCTGCCCAGTTGAATTTTCCGTCAACGAGGAAAACCCATCTTTTCCAATGGTCGGAACGGTAATGTAGTTGAGTGAAGAAGTTTTGGTCTTTTAGCCTCTCCTTATTACTTATGTTGTTATAAAGGACCACGCTGCCAGGTAATTCTCTGTCAGACGAAAAGTAGTAGGCCTTGGCCGAAAGTTGTCGGCTGGGCGTGAGGAAGAAATGACCATTGAGTTCGGCGTGCCCGCTTTCTATGGCTGTGTTTTTTCGCTTTTCTTCTGTCGTAATCTGCCCGTTGGTGAGTGTGTAAGGGTATTGTCCGTCTGCACGAAGATAGTCTGCACTCGCTTTGATGGAGTTTAGTGGCGACGAACCTACTTGATGGTCGAAAGAAACCGTTGGATTGACCAATCCGAATGAGCCGGCTGTGACCTTTGCCATTGCGTGAAACTTCTTCTCGTCATCATAGGATGGTTTCCCCGATTGCATCTCCAAAACGGAGGGTGATGCAAAATGTCGGGCAGAATGGAGTAGGTTGTTATCTGCTCCTATGGTTAGTTTTAGCGAGGAAATTTGGTCTAAAGAGAAACGGCCAAGGTCTATTTGTCCATTCTGGCAGTCGCTGAGAGCCACGCCGTCGTAGATGACGGCGGTGTGCTTGGAGCCTAAACTACGGACGGAGATGGTCTTCAATCCGCCGATTCCTCCATAATCTTTGATGTCGGCTCCTGCCATTCTACGGATTGCGTTGGAAACGCTGCTGACACCGAGTCGTTCTGCCTCTTTTACTTTTATGGTGTGCGACGTGTTGGTCGCGGGCGTTAGTTCTTGCGACTTGCCCGTAACGATGACTTCTTTGATTTCTGTTTGAGAGAATGTACTATCAGGCTGATTTCCGTAAGCCAGGCTGGCGGAATATAAGATGGTCAAGTTGGTCAATCCAAATTTATTCATTGCGTAGCACTCTGTTAGAAATCTTTTGTAAAATACTTCGTTTAAGAAGTTGCACCTACGTTCCGTGCTGGCAATGAAGGGGTGGAGACAAGATGTGAAAAAACACGAAAGATAATAAGTCTATCGTCGAAATCTTGTATCGATTCTCCTATTGCCTCTCCTCGGAGGTGTTAGGTGTATGTTGTTTTGCAGGTCTTCTGACTTCCTCCAGTTGCTTAGCCTTCCCATCATCGACAGTGGCATCTTTAAGCAACCTTCTACAAGAGGTAACAGCAGCGGGACTGTCCGGGATTTTCACCCGATTCCCTTTTAATCCGAAATGAAAAAATACAAGTCGGAACAAAACGGCGCAAAGGTAGCGTTTTTAATTGAATAAATGTCTGTTTTTTGTTGATATTCGTTATCTGTTTTTTCCTTGCTGAATTGTATATTTGCGATGTTCAAAACTTTATACAACCATGATTCACATAAAAAGAACTATTACTGTAACTCTTTGGCTGCTCTCTGCCTCTGTGTATGCTGGGCGGTTTGTGGTGACTCCTGAAGAGGAGTATGATACGAAAGACGTGCGGAAAATATCTTTCGAGCAAAAAGACAGATTGTTGGTCTCGTTTGAAGATGGACAATCGCGTTCTTATGATTTCTCGTCATTTCATCGAATTTATTTTTCGGAAGGAATTTCAACAGAAGAGAAGCCTCCGATGGAGACTGCCGAATTTTATCTTTATCCCAATCCAGTTTCTGAAGTCCTTTTTTTGAGAGGGGTGCCAGACCATTCTGCTTACGAATTGTATGATCTCCGTGGCTTGAGAATTCAAGATGGAGTTTCAGAAAACGAGGAGATTCAGATGCCAGTTTCTCATTTGACCAATGGGTGCTATTTCCTCAAGGTGGATGGTAAAGTGTTGAGATTCGTAAAGAAATAAAAAAGAAACAAAGAAGTGTAGTATGAAAAAAAGATATATGTTTAGTGCGTTTTTGGCAGCAGCTTTGTCTGCCGGAGCACAAAATTCATTTCAAGTATATTTGAAAAACGGCCAAGTCGTTAATTATTCAGAATCAGATGTCGATAGCATTGTTTTTGTGAAGAGCAATGTCGAAAACCCTATAGTTCCAGATGATCCCATCTCGGGAGATGTGACCGAAGGTGCTGTCAAAATTTTGGCATCGGGTGGTTGGCTGGAATCTGGCTTTGCAGAGTGGGCTCCATATTCGGGTGCGTCAAACTATAATGTCTATTGCAAGTCTTCATCTTCAGACTATCAGAAGGTGGATGCCATGTTGATTCGTAACTATGGCTCTCGTGTGCGTGTGGACATTTTAGGCTTGAAGGCAGGTAATTACGAGATGAAGGTTTTGCCTGTGGTGAATGGAAAGGAGGCTGGATCGCCAACGTTGGTTGCCTTCTCGGTAAAGGCTCATGATAGAAGCGGTTTCGCTCACATGGATAAGGCCACTGTAGGTGCCTACAACAATGATGGTTCATTGAAAAACGATGCCTTGGTGATTTATGTGACGGAAAAGAACAAGTCCTCTCTTACGGCCGACATCTATACGTCGGCTACTAAAACAACTGCTTGCACGGGTATTTCGGCCGTGATGAAAGCATTGCAAAAAGGATATGAAACGCGCCCTGTTTGTATTCGTTTGATTGGTCAAATCACAGCCACAGGTATGACTGATTCAGGTGATACGAATAATCTTTTGTTGAAGTCTTCTAGTGCCGACCGTATGGTGAGCAATGTTACGATTGAGGGCGTTGGTAATGATGCTACTTGCTATGGATTCGGCGTGCGTGGTGTAAGAATCAGTCATTGTGAGGTTCGCAATTTGGCTGTCATGTTGTTTGGCGATGATGGCTTGGCGTTCGATACGAACAATAAGAATTGTTGGGTACATCACAACGATATTTTTTATGGAACAGCAGGATCGGATGCCGACCAAGCCAAAGGCGATGGCTCTTTGGATGTGAAGGATGATTCTCAATATATGACGTTTTCCTATAACCACTTTTTCGATTCGGGCAAAATGTCTCTTTGCGGCATGAAGTCGGAAACAGGTGCCAACTATATCACCTATCATCATAATTGGTTTGATCATTCAGACTCTCGTCATCCTCGTGTGCGCACGATGTCCGTCCACGTTTATAACAACTATTATGATGGTGTGGCCAAGTATGGGGTTGGAGCTGTCATGGGTGCCAGCGTTTTTGTTGAGGCTAATTATTTTAGAAATGTTTCAAAACCTATGATGATCGGTGGACAAGGGACTGATGCCCTGGGTGAGGGAACGTTCAGTGGCGAGGCTGGTGCTATGATTAAGTCTTATAACAATTATTTTGCCGACAAGCCATCTAAGTTTAGTTTCATCACACACAAGGATAATGCAACAAGCTTCGACGCCTATGAGGCATCTTCGCGACAGGAGCAAGTGCCATCTTCTTTCAAGGCAGTTTTAGGAGGAAGCGTTTATGATAATTTTGATACCAATTCGACTTTGATGTATGCCTATACACCAGACGATCCTGCGGAGGTGGCGAAAATTGTTTCATCCAATGCTGGTAGAATGAATGGTGGTGATTTTAAATGGCAGTTTGATAATTCGAAAGATGATGCAAGTTATTCTGTAAATGCGGAGTTGATGGCAGCCATCAAGGCCTATAAAACGTCGATGGTTTCGATTTTGGGCGAGTAGGTTTGTCTAATGTATAATAAAAAGTTGCCGTTGAGAACTTGAGAACTCAGCGGCACTTTTTTGTTTTATCAGTGGGTGTATGTGTAAGTCAAAAGTAAATTGAAAATGAATTGAAAGAATATCATTATAGATAATGATGTTACACCTAAGGTCAATAGTAACGTTGCCAAACTACGCAGGAGATTGTCTACATTCTCTTCAATCTTCAAGGTGAGAAGGTTTTGAGTCTTCTGGTATGCGTTATAAATAAAATAGCATATTATGATGTCTGTCAAGATGTGTACGCCAAAAGTTATGATTGTGTGATTGAGTAAATTAGAATAATTGTCATCTTTTGTTGTTGTGGAAAAACTGCTCAATAATGATGTTGCATTAAGTAATAAGCCTGTGGCTTTGGCTATGAGAAATATGAACAAGCCTTGCTTCAATTTCGTTAAGAAGGAATCTTTGAAAAATGTATTCATGATAAATGAAATTTAGTCACTACGCAATGCACTTTCAATTTAGAAGTGCAAGAAAAAGAGTCGGATGAAGGAAATCAAGAAGCAATATAAAAAAACAAAAATGGAGACCGAAGTCTCCAATAGGTTTGATAATTTTGTATTGCATATGTACAATCATCTTACCCGAGAGCAAAGATATGGGATTTATCTGGGATTACAAGAAAAAAAGTCGCTGAATACGCAGTCTATATAGAAATGCTTCAAACATCTGTTGTTTGACGAATGAAACATGATCATTATCACGATTATTTCAGCAACATTCATCTTTCCGTCGCGATGGTACTTCCTCTTTGAGGATTTTGGTGATTCTAGGGAATATTTCTTAACCATTCTTTCATAAAGTTTGCAGAAATCATCTGCCAAACAGAAAATTTCGGTAATTTTGTCGTCGGTAATCATGGCGTTGTTTTTCGTTTGTTTTTATTTTTTTTGCACTTTAAAAATACGAAAAATAACGCTAATTACCAATTTTCCAATTAGTTATATTTCGTCGAACTGACGTTAAAGTATGTGCAAATGCTATGCCAATATCAACTATATGAAGGAATTATGGCAAAATGGTAGGGCGTTGTGACACTATGTCGTGCCAACAAGTATATCATTGCCTATATTTTCGAGAAAAAAGATCTGTGTATCTTATTGAAAATCATTTGAACTTGAAAATTCTTCCAAAAAACCTCCGAAAACATTTGGCGGATAATAAAAAACGCACTACTTTTGCACCCGCTTTCG
>JAKSKZ010000054.1 GCA_024401475.1 Paludibacteraceae bacterium
CTGATAGATGCGCTCACTTCGGATTATCTGCCAACGATATACCAAGCATGCCGTGATGAAATAGACAAAAGTCGATACCCACAATGACAAATATTCAAACCCCACATCGTGCAAAGTAGCTCCCATCGTATTCATCTTCACAAATCCATGAATACCGAATGTAGATGGGAAGAGATACGAAAAGGCCTTCCAATAGGATGGTACAGATGATGCTGGCCAAGATATACCCGATGCGAAAAGTAAGATCAACGACAAAAAGATAAAAACAACAAATGAAGACTCCCTATCGCGGACCAAAGCCGACAACGTCATTGAAAAGAATATGCAAGCGAGCAAGAATGGCAGCATGAACATCGCCACCGTCATTCGGTCGCCCATCTGAGGCAAATCAAACAGACGAGGCACTACCCACAAAAGATAAACCGACACGATTGCATAGAAGGTCAAATAACAGAAAGTCTTTCCAAAGACGATTCGGAATGTTCCCCTATAATGATTTTGGATAGGAATAAGATTTCGGAACGTATTTCTATCGCGTGCCGCACCCACCAACAACGAGATACCCATCAACAACGTCTGTTGAATGATCAGCACCAACACAGCCGGAATGAGGAAACTTGCGAATCCACTCTGAGGATTGAAATAGGTCACATGTTCGTAATCGATCGGTTTCACCTCAACCTCCTGCTGACGGTCGCTTAGGCTAACCATCTTACTGATTTGAATATTCTCATTCATCTCCAAAGAGACCTCCGTCAATGTTGCCAAGAACGCCTTATAGTAGAGCAGACTGCTCATACTGCTATACAACAAAACATTCGACTTATCTCCCCGCACAATATTCTTATTGAAATCTTGAGGTATCAGCATTATTCCATACGCCTTCTTTTCGTTCATCGCCGCTTCCGCCTCGGCCATGTTGGCACAACGTCCAACAATTTTCACATCTCGAGACGCATCACAAAGACGAGTAAACTCTCGGCTACGAGAAGAGTTGCTCTGATCAACCACAACCATCGGCACCTCCTTAGCCACCTCGTTGTTATAAATGCAACAATATAACAGCGGGTAACCCAACGGAGCCACCAAGAAAAAGATGAGCACACCAGCATCCGTGATGACATTTCTGAACTCATCCTTCCAAACGATGAAAAGGTCAAAAAAACCTCTCTTTATTGTTTCTATAAACGATTTGTTCGCCATAGCTATTTACAATTAAAAATCTATGCTTCTTGATAAATCAAGGAACATACTCGAAACTTTCATAGATCCTTTTCAACCTCGGCATTACGCACAACGGCAAGAAAAGGAAGAGGGCCAACGCCAAATACTCCGACCATGTATAAGCGAAGCCCAAACCCGACAACGCTTGGTCAACATAAATCAAGAAGAAATGACGTAGCGGAAAGATATTCGCCCAAGTCTTCAAAAGATAATGCATCTCCGTCACAGGAAATGAGAATCCCGAGATAGACAAGGAAACCACACTCACCAAAGAAGCACAACTCATTGAAAGACGCATAACCGGGAATAATCCGAAGAAAAAGATTGCCATCGACATTGAAGCCAAGACATACATATACGAAGCCATCAACATAGAAAACAAACCCGACTTGCAAGGGAAATTGAGATATCCATAGAGTATGACATCTATAGCCGTTATCACGATGAAATAGATTAAAGCATGAGGAGCCAATTTAGCAAGCACTCCCACAAAAAGATTTCCCTTCGAAATACGAACCAACGACTGCTGCGTCTTCATCTTCATCTCCGAACCCATCGCATAGATGGTCAACAACATAATAAGGATGCCATAGACACCAGGAAGAATCGTGTTACAGAGATAAACCGAATAATCGACCAATGGATTGCCCAACAAGTGAGCATCGATGGCAATGGGTTGGAGATCAATCATGGCCTGACGCTCCGATTGCCCCTTAGCCTTGCGAAACTCCCTTCCCACGGCAGCTGAGCCAAGAACAGAAATCATCTTCATGTCCCTATAAAGCAAAGAACCGGCGACCAAATAAGTGTTGTTCAGATAGAAAGATACTTTCGGCTGACGATTGGCCATAACATCCTTCGACATATCCTTAGGGATAAGATAAATGCCATACACCTTTCCTTCCTGCATTGCCTGACGAGCCTCCGAAAAATTAGAAGCCTTAAGCACAACATCCGTCTGTTTAAAGGCATCCAACTGACGAACCAACTTACGGGAAATCGTACTGTTATCTTGATCGACTACGGCTATCGGCAATTCAGAAGGAAGTCCCTCTCCCATCAACGTTATAAAGAAAAACACCGTGAACAACGGGGCAATCACCATTCCAAACAGATACAATGGTCGGGAAGTGAGATTTTTAAATTCTCGCTTCCAAATCATCAATATGCGTGAAAATATTTTTTTATCCATCGTTCAAAAATTAGAGGATTTCACCATTAATTTGTTTGGTAAAACCAAGCGACATTATTCAGAAACGACAATTACAGACATTCCCGGACACAAGCCTTCCACTTTAGAAACTGGCTTAGCTCTCACCTCGAACGTTTTGGCATCATATTCTCCGGAGACCTTAGTTGCCTTCCATGCAGCGAAAGCACCCAAGTCCTTCATATAAGTAACCTTCAACGATATCTCCTTATTGCCCAATGCAGGAACAGTAGCCTTGAACTCCTTTCCCTTAGGGAAATTCACCAAATAGTTTTCGCGAATGTTGAAAGTAACCCAAACATCATTCAAATCCAAGACGTTCATGATAGGAGCACCAGAGCCGACCAATTCGCCTCTTTGAGGGAAGATCTCACTGATTTCGCCTGAAATTGGAGACGTCAAGACCGTTTCAGAAAGATAAGAGTTCACTTCTGCCACAGCACCCTTTGCTCGGTTCAACTGAGCTTGTGCCGCCTCCTTGTCTTCATTTTGAGCGCCCTTCATAGCCAAATCGTATTGAGATTTGGCTGCCTGCTCCGTTGCGACCATTGCCTTATAGTTAGCCTCTGCCTCATCACGTTTTTGTGCAGGCAAGACCTCTTTGTCATAAAGATTTTGAACACGCTCATACGACTTCTTGGCCACTTCCAAGCCGGCAACAGCCTTCTGCCACATTTCATAAGCCGCACGAATTTGCTCCTCGCGAGCTCCTTTGTTAGCCTTTGAATTCAAGGCATATGCAGCCTTTTCCGCAGCCTTTGCCTGTTGCAACTTTGCTTCCACTTCTGGGCTATGAATAATCACAACCGTATCACCTTCGCGTACAGAATCGCCCTCTTCCACCAAGAACTTCTCAATACGACCAGGGAGTTTTCCTGAAACTCTCACCTCTGTTGCCTCCACTTCACCCTGAATCACTTCTGGGTCTGGAGACATGAAATAGACGCCAAACAGCGTTATTCCCAACACAATACACATCAAAATGACGAATGATGCTATCAGCAAATTCGTATTGTCCGCATTTTTCTTACTTGAGCTCATGCTATCTAAATTTTTATCGTTATTTCTTATTCTCTTATTTTCCCAACACTCCGATTGCCTTCTGCAAATAAACCTCTGCCAACTTCGCATCGATTTCCGCCTCGATCTTGCTTGATTTAGCAGACAACCAAGCCGTCTGAGCCTCCAACAAATTGGATGCAGGGACAACACCTTCCGAGAAGCCGATGTTGGCGTACTTCAAATTCTCCTCTGCTCGTTCCAGATTCTTCTCTGAAAGTTTCAACTTTCGTTTCGCTTCCGACTGTTTGAATTTACATTGATTGACTTGCAATTCAATTTTTTCCTGAGTTTCGTTCAATTTGAAATTAGCAATGTTCGTTTCACATTTTGCCGCATTCAACAAATGTATTTGTTCTCCCCAATGAAGCAACGGGACATTCACCACGACGCCCACATTCCATGAGAAGCCGAACTTATTCTCAAAGCCATCCCACGTATTGGGGTTTGTACCCATATAGTTTGCCATCAATGCAACGCTTGGCAACATATCAGCACGGACAATCTTCTCTTTCTCCTTGTATATCTTTGTAGCATATGACAAGCTCTTGATTTCACTTCGATTTGCGAGCATTGCGTCAACATCAAGAGAATCCATAGAATTGGACAATGGGATAACATCTAAATTTTCGTCAGCCAAAGAAAACGTGCTATCTTGAGAGATTCCACAATATTGAGCCAAGAGCATTTTAGACAAGGAGATTCCATTATCAATCTTCAGCATAGCCATTTCTGCTTCATTTTTCTTAACAGAGACAGAAAGTTGATCAGACTTTGTTGCCATTCCCGCTTCGTTCAAAGCGGCGACATCGTGCTCCATTTTATCCAACAACTGCAAAAGTCCCTCAACCGCCTTTTTCTTATTGGTCAACGAAACAATTTGCCAGTAAGCCTCGTCCACATTCACAATCACGCCCTGTCTGTTCGTCTCCCTTTTCGACGCAGCCAATTCCTTATTTATGCTTGCTATTTTATTATATGCACGAATCTTGCCTCCCATAAAAATTGGTTGAGTAAGGTTCAACGCACAAACATATATATTACGGATGTCAAACGTCAACTCATCCTTTGGAATCGTAGTATACTCCTTCCACATGATTTTCTCCGGATTTGTCTTCGGATTGAAAGGCACTCCGTTGGCATCCAAAGGGACAGGTTGACCATTAACCACAGTCCACTGATTATTAATTTGATTTTGAGTAAAAGCGAAACCGTTTTCAGTCACCGTTCCTATCGGCAAATACATATTCTCTCCTATGAGAGCCATCTCCTTTTCATTTCGGATATATGCACCCTTTAGAGAAAGGTCCGGAAGATATTTTGTGAAAGCCGCCTTTTTCTTATAATTAGCAATTGCCACCTCCTCTTCCGCAATTTTATGCTCTTTGTTATTGTCTAGAGCCATAGAACGACACTCCTCCAATGTCAAAACGTTTTGCGCCGCTAGCGGAAAGCAAGACAACAGAGATATTGTAAAAATCAGAGCCTTTTTCATCTGAATAATATTTTATAATTGACAAGACAAATCACCTTTCAATGTATTCAAAAAGATATAGATAAAGTTGTCCTTGGGGAAAACAGTTCACAAAACTAACAAAAAAAAGAACACTTATTGAAATTTTTAACAATGTTAACCATTTGTATGTATAAAAAAAATGTGCGTAGGCAATCTACGCACATTCTATAAATTCAAACTTCTATACGACTTATCAATCCTCATTAGATTTTGCAGAACCATCTTGCATATTTCTGAAGACAATTCTCAAAAGGCGTTGAGCCTGTTCAACTTCCTCCTTTGACAAACCTTCGAGAGCAGCATGCATTGTCTTCAATGTTGTTGCTCTAGCTTTATCGTGCAACTCTTTACCCTCCTTAGTCAAGAAGATCTTGTTTGTACGACGGTCAACATTGTCTTGTTTTCTAAACAATAGACCTTGCTTTTCCAAATTATCAATAAGCCTTGTGATGCTTGGCTTATCTTTATAAGTTGCATCAGCAATTTCTCTTTGATTAACACCGTCTTGTTGCCACAAATACATTAGGACAGACCATTGCTCTGGAGTAATATCCAAGCCTTCTGAATGCAAATCTCTACTCATGCGACGATTTATCGCACTTGATACCTTACCGCTAATCACAGCGAAAACTAATTCGTAATCCAACATAAAATCTTCCATACACTAACTATAATTTTGATTTTGACATACAAATTTAATACTGGTTATTATATGTGCGAACAAATCTATTATATTTTATTCCTTTTTTTATAGTTTTTTGACAAATAGCAAACTTTTTCAACTAATTCAAATAAAGATATTGTCAAATCACCAATACACAAAACAAATCTATTTTGAATAATATTTTCTTCGGTGTGAAAGAAGCGACTCTTTTCTGTCGCAATCTACTACAATACAAAAAGACACAACGGAGATAGAACAAAAAGAAAAATGAGCACACCGAAATTCAAGTTTCAGCACGCCCATTTTCCACGACCACCAATAGTCATTTGTAGAGATTACTTTGAAACATTTGACAATCATCAAACATCATAGTTTATGCCACATCCACGGCAAAACCTAGTTGACGAAGAACGTCTGCGATTTTAGACATCTCTTCCTTTGAGACTTTCTCCAAGGTCTTGATTGGCGTCTCGCGATCTATCGAATACATCATAATCTTTTTAGGACGCACTTGTTTCACTGCCTCCACCCAAGCAGCAACCTCCTCATCCGTTGTGTTATCCACTACTTGCCCGTCAACAGTTCCTCGCAAGAACATCGTCTGAAGAATGAAATCACCGCCAAACTGTTTCATGTTTTCAATAGTAGATGCCACCGAATAACTAGGCTGATGAGGAGCATCAATCAAACGAGCCGTTGATTCTATACCAGAATCAAGTTTTAGGATGTTGTTATCCACCATCTTCAAAGATTCCACGACCTCAGGGCGATGAATCATCGTGGCATTCGACAACACACTAATCTTCACTTCAGGGAAATACTCGTTTCTGAGCCTTACTGTATCCTCTATTATACCCTTAAACTCATGATGAAGAGTAGGCTCTCCATTCCCCGCAAAAGTAATAACATCCAATCGTTCTCCTTTTTCAGACATGGCAGACAACCTATCTTCCAAAGCCACACGAACCTCGTCCCTTGTTGGTTGCTTTCCCACTACACCCTTCTGAGCCAAACCACATTCACAATAGATACAATCAAAAGAACACAATTTCACATTAACTGGCAACAAATTAACGCCAAGCGAAACTCCCAGCCTACGGCTCTTTATTGGGCCAAAAATAATCGAATCAAATAGTATTGTTGACATAACCTATCTTTTAGACAAATCATCAAATAAAGACTGCAAGTAAGCCTTCCCTTTTTTCGTGAGCAAAGAATCCGTCTCGCACAAAGACTTCTCTGCACCACAATCATAGATGGACAATGCAGAATCCTCCACCACACCAAAGCCTTCGTTGAAAGCATAAAAGGCAAATTTAGGAGAAGACTTACCAAAAATATTTTTACTGAATTTAAAATCAGAGGCATCAATATCGAGTTGAGCCAAAAGCGTACGAGCCAAATCTATCTGAGAGGCAACCGTGTCCACCTTCATCGTGTCGCGTAACGCTCCGCCCAACCATACCATCGGTATGCGGTGTCGAAGCTCGTCAGAGCCCTGCAAGGTATCGGGATAACGATAAGCATGATCGGGAACCAAAACGACCAACGTGCTATCCCAACAAGAACTCTTCTTCAAATCATCAATAAACACACCTAAACAACTATCGGTATATGCCACAGCATTCAGATATTTGTGTTCAAAACGACGCATCGGGACATCAAACGGTTCATGACTATTCAACGTAAGCATCAGTTTGAAAAAAGGCGTTTCTTGTTGTTGGCGGATATCTTCCATCACACGTCTAAACAAAGCATGGTCATAAGCACCCCACTTCTCAGACATATCATCACCCGAGAAATCATCTTCATTGACAATCTTTTCGAAGCCAGACATCACAAGATATGACCGCATATTCGTGAAATTATCATCTCCTCCATAATAGAAAGCAACATCATACCCAGCATTTTTCAACGACAAAGGGAACTTAGATACGCTTTGACTCTTATTCGGGTACTTCATCAACGAAGTTGTAGGCTGAGCCGGATAACCACTCAACAACGACACCAAACCTCTATCCGTACGAAAACTATTCGCATAAAAACGAGTAAATAAAACTCCCTCAGAAGACAAGGCACTGAGGTTGGGCATTACGCCCTTTTCGCCTCCCAATGCTTCGCAAGAAGTACTGCCGAAACTCTCCAACACCACCATTATTATATTCGGGCGAGAGACTTTCAACAAAGACAATGTAGTAGAATCCGCCTCAGGCTCTACCATCTTCGAGAAATAAGCATCAGCCACGTCTTTTTCAAAATAGCAATATCTACCATCAAACGAATCGTTACGAGAGAGTGAATAGATAAAATTCCAAATAGGATTTATTGCAGCATGATTCAAAAAGACTGAATTACTGAAATAGACTCTTCCCGTGTTCATAGTTGAAACGCCCAAACCTCCTCGGATAAAGAAGACTGTCAAGAATGCGAACAACAATGAAGGAACCAAGTATGGAAGAGACTTCCCTTTAATCTTAAACATTCGTTTGTGAAAAAAATGGAAAGCCACAGCGGCAATCAAAGTCATAAGAATAACCATTAGCGTTGATCCGACCGCCATAGCAGTCGTTCCACTCGCCAATGCATCTTTCGGAGTCTTCAAATAGAACAAAGGAGTTGAATCAATCCTAAATCCCCAATACGAATAAAGAATCAAATCTGAGACGACAATGAGGGCAAGCAAAGGCAACACAAGATAAGTATAGCCCTTTATCAATTTGTCGAGCCACTTCGTCGCGTCAAAAAAAGAAGAGACAAGCAATGCCAAAACAACAAAGGCCGAAAAATAGCCTGCCGTGGACAAATCCATAGATAATCCATGAATCATCACCTTCGCCCACTCCGAGCAAGAGTAAGACGAGGCATCAGACCAATGGTATATCAAAAATATTGGTTTCAACAATAAAAAGAGCAGAAGCCAATAAAAGAAATATGCCACACAATATACGCAACGAGACTTCATGATTCTTTATATCTTCTTTCTTGAACAATTAGTAACGCTTCATCTCTCAATGACTCCGGCAACTCAACATTGCGAGTTTGGAGACTTTTCAGCCAACCTGCCACATCGTAGTCTTTCAACGTATAAAAGACATCAGAGAACTGACGGATTTCATCCTCATCATACGAATCGGCCGTTCTTCCCACAAAAGCATCCAACTCCTCATCATCGTAATACTCCGGTTTTATACGACTATTAATCAAACTCTCCTTCTCACAGACTTCATGAGCTCCGCAACAATCATCCGGACGTTGCGGCTTCTGATTATCCTCTATGGTTGGAGCAGTTTCCGTACGACTTTCACCCTTGTCCTTAGATTTCGCAGAAGACGCCTTTCTTCTTTTATCAAGAAAATAATAGATGCAACAAACGGCCACAAAGGCCAGGAGATAATACAAATCTGACATAATTCAGTTATTTATATCATAACAAATCGACCAATGTAGTCAATTTCATACTATTAGAACCTTTAATCAAAACCGTGGCTCCCTCTATCGCATTAGATTTTAGCCAAGCAGAGAAAGCCTCAGTGGATTCAAACTTGGGATACGAAGTGGACGTTTCCATAAAACATGGCCCCAAAAGATAAGCTTGGACGTTTTGCCCTTGCAACATATCAGCAATGCGTTGATGCTCACTTCGGCTTTCAGTTCCAAGTTCTTTCATATCGCCCAAAATCAACACTTTTCTTTCGCATTTCATTTGGAAGAAATTAGACAAAGAAGCAGACATGCTGGTTGGATTTGCATTATAAGCATCTACAATCAACTTGTTATGAGCAGTCTCCTTCAATTGAGACCGATTGTTTTGCGGAACGTACTCCTTTAAAGCATCTTCTATATCGGCCTCCGCAACTCCAAAATAAGAGCCGACAGTTATAGCCGCCAACATATTTTCAAAGTTATACGCACCAATCAAGTGCGAATCAATCCTGTTTCCCTTCCAAGAGATTGACAAGAACGGATCAGACTCTACCAATTGAGCAAACGAGTCGTAAGTCTCCGACCTTCCATACTTAACCAAAGGCAATCCATTAGCGATTCCCCTTAGATGTTCATTATCATAATTGATGAAAGCCGTACCTCCATTAGAACGCAAGAAATCATAAAGCTCCCCCTTCGTACGAACAACCCCTTCAAAAGAGCCAAATCCCTCTAAGTGAGCCTTGCCAACATTCGTAATAAGGCCAAAGTCAGGACGAACGATTTCCACCAAGGTCTTAATTTCGCCAGGATGGTTCGCACCCATCTCCACAACGGCCATCTCATGTTCCTTGGTGAGTCTTAACAAAGTAAGAGGAACTCCGATATGATTATTAAGATTTCCCTGCGTATAAAGCGTCTTGAATTTCTTTTGCAAAACAGAAGAGACCAACTCTTTAGTTGTTGTTTTACCGTTTGTACCTGTAATACCAACAATTCTAACACCCAATTTCTCTCTATGATAACGAGCAAGTTGCTGCAAAGTTGCCAAACAATTCTCGACGAAGAAGATATGTTTGCCATCAGCATACTGAGGTTCATCAACAAAGGCATAAGCACACCCCATCTCTATCGATTTTGCAGCGAACTCATTTCCATTAAACGAAGCACCCTTCAAAGCAAAGAAAATGGAACCCTTCGGGCAATTACGGCTATCAGTGGTTACACATGGATGAGCCTGATATATTTCATAAATATTTTCTATCTCCATATAAAAAGAAGTCTATATAATCAAAAAAAGCCCCAACTTCTTGGGGCTTTTTTATACTTATAATGGTTGATTATCGGTTATCATCCTCTGGACCTACCTTACCCATTGCGCAACGGAAGCCAAGGTCGCTACGACACAACTTCTGCTCCAAGTAACGTCTTTGTCCTGGGTTCAACCAGTAAGAACGGTCTTTCCAACCACCACCCTTATAAACGCGAGTAGTATTTGAAATTTGAGAAGTCAACATGCTCTCAGCGTCAGTATCAGGATTGTAAAGCTTCTTAGTCAAAGCATCTGGATCACCTATATCCTTCCACTTATTTCTATCCAAAGCACTTGCTGCATCACCATCCTTGTAGTTACGAACATCAAGTCTTACATACTTATCCATTTCTGTATCCTTATCAGCAGGGATAGCGAAGATTACACGACCCAAACTGTCGATCTTAGGAACTGGAACAGCCTTACCATCGATTGTAGTCTCTTCGAACACAGGAGATACATACTCATTACCACGGAATGGGTTGTACTCGCTAACATCATCACTTGACAATACACGATAAACATCCAACACCCACTCGTTAACGTTACCTGCCATGTTATACAAACCGAACTCATTTGGCCAGAATGCATATACAGGAGCTGTGATAGTAGCGTGGTCATTCAACTTACCACCCATACCCATCATATCACCTCGACCACGGACGAAGTTAGCTTGCATCTCACCTCTAACCTTCTTCTCAGGGTTTCTCATTTGGTGACCATACCAAGGATAAATCTTCTTCTCGTCATAGTTCTCCTCGCCCTCAAGTGACTTAGTACCATAAGCAGCGTACTCCCACTCAGCCTCGGTTGGGAGACGGAACTTAGGAAGTAGGATACCGTCAGACATTGTAGTTCTTCTTGCGTTTCCGTACACGTCCTTCAAAGGTTTCTTACCTTCAGCTGGTTTATAATCACTCTTCATGATATACTTAGAAGTGTTGAACACTTGGTTTTGAGCAACGTCAGCTGCATCAGTGTTACCCTTCAAAGCTTGGAAATCTGGATATTGAATTGTACCAGCGTCCACCATTCTCTTCTCGTTCACACGGTCCGTACGCCAGATTGTGTAATCAACTGCTTGTTCCCAGTTAACACCTACAACTGGATAATAGTTGTAAGCAACGTGTGAGAAATAGAAATCCAAATATGGCTCGTTGTATGCCAACTCCTCACGCCATACTGTAGTATCAGGATATGCTGCCTTTACGTATTCCGGATTGTTATGGTAAACATTACCCATCCAATACAAATACTCACGCCAGTTCACGTTAGAAACCTCGTATTGGTCCATATAGAATGAAGCAACAGTTACTCTACGAGGGATGTTGTTCCAATCTCCGATGATATCCTCAATTACACGACCCATTGTAAACGTACCACCTTGCACGAATACCATTCCTGGAGGAGTGTCTTGATGATAGTCAGTAACCACCTGGAATCCTCCATTCTTCTTGTTGTTGTACTCCCAACCCGTTACATTTGACGCCTTGGAGTTCTTGAGCTTGTTATCTCCGCCTCCACAGCTAGTCAACAACGTACCAGAAATAGCGAACAATATTACAGTCCTAAAAAGCCTTAAGTGTTTCATAGTACTTAATATGAATTATTTTTACTTAATTATTTTATTCTTTTTTTAGAAAAACTCTTTTTCACACTTTTTATTGTGTGCGTTTGACATTTTAACCAATCGACTTAGATTTTAATCATCAAGTCAGTGGACAAAGATATATATTTTCTATCTTTGCAAAAAAGAAAACCACAAGATTTTTTTTAAGATTTTTCAACAAATAGACTTTTTCGACATGAAAATCAATATTAACGGAGAGCTTTGGAACGGGAAACAACCCATTGTAATGGGCATCCTCAATGTAACCCCAGACTCTTTTTTTGCCCAAAGTCGATGCACTAGCGAAACCGCCATTCTCAAAAGGGCCGAAGAGATTGTCAATCAGGGAGGGAAAATCATCGACATAGGAGGATACTCATCCCGCCCGGGCTGTGCAGACATTGACGAAAAGGAAGAAATCTCAAGGGTTACGACTGCCGTGAAACTCATAAAAAAAGAGTTTCCCTACATACCATTGTCTATAGACACTTTCCGATCCAACGTTGCGAAAGTTGCCATAAAAGATTTCGGAGCAGAGATCATCAACGACATTTCGGGCGGCAACCTCGACCCAAAAATGTTCGAAACCGCAGCAGAACTAAAAGTTCCTTATATACTCATGCACATGAGAGGGACACCCCAAGAGATGAACAAGGACTTAAATTACGAGGATTTCAAAAAAGAGATATTCGTCTATTTTGCCGAAAAAATAAACCAATTGAGGTTATTAGGCGTAAACGACATCATCGTCGACCCCGGATTTGGTTTTTCTAAAACCTTGGAGCACAATTACGAGCTTTTAGACGACATGGAGTTGTTCTCTGCTTTCAAACTTCCTATTCTTGTTGGCTTCTCCAGAAAAAGAATGGTTTGGCAGTTGTTAGAAAAAAATCCGGAAGAGAGTCTTAACGGCACTACCGTTCTCAACACCATTTCGCTCCAGAAAGGGGCTAACATACTTCGCGTTCACGACGTAAAAGAGGCGGTTGAAGCCGTGAAAATACACGAGAAAATGAAAAGTTGTTCTACAAAGAAAGAGAACACTTCTTATTCATATATATATTATTAAAGGTACAGAGCGTAAAAACGCAGAGAAACCTCATGGGAGAATTACAAATAAAAGATGTGATAGACATTGTCGTCGTCGCTCTACTTCTTTACAAAACCTACAAGATGTTGAAAGGCACCTCGGTCATTCGTGTGTTCGTCGGCATCCTTATCTTCGTGCTCATTTGGCTTTTAGTGACCTTCGTCTTCCAAATGGAACTATTGGGTGCCATTATGGACAAAATCATGAACGTGGGAGTAATTGCCATCATCGTACTATTTCGCGAAGAGATCAGGAGATCCTTGTCCATATTAGGGTCTCGGCACAATTTCATCATGAGACAGTTTGAGAAGCTCATCCCTTCCATGAAAACAAAGACTGACAATGACGACATTGCTAAAATTGTAGAAGCATGCAGCAACATGTCTAAAGAGAAGGTCGGTGCGCTTATCGTCATCGAGAACAAAAGCGACTTAAGCGACATTGTAAAAACGGGGGAAGTTTTCACCGCAGACATCAACTCTCGCCTCATAGAAAACATCTTCTTCAAAAACTCTCCTCTTCACGACGGAGCCATGATAATATCAGGAGACAAAATCATTGCGGCCGCCTGCATCCTTCCTGTAACCAAAAACATGTCTGTACCCAAAGAGTTAGGATTAAGGCACAGAGCGGCCTTGGGAGTTTCGGAAGTGACAGATGCCATTACCATTGTTGTTTCAGAAGAGACGGGTAACATTTCAATCACGAAATCCGGCAAATTCCACCTTCACCTTTCTCCTAAAGATTTAGAAATTCAGTTAGCTTATAACAAATCGGACAATGATAAAAGCAAGTAATATCAATAAAAGCTTTGGGCGGTTGCAAGTCCTCAAGAATGTTGACTTGACCGTTTCAAAGGGAGAATTTGTCACCATCATGGGAGCAAGTGGAGCAGGCAAAACCACCCTACTCCAAATTTTAGGCACTTTAGACAAGCCCGACTCAGGGAATGTCCTCATAAACAACACTCCTGTCTTTGATTTAAACGGCAATGCCTTAGCTGCATTTAGGAACAACCACATAGGATTTGTATTTCAATTTCATCAACTACTCCCTGAATTCACAGCTATAGAAAACATCATGATTCCAGCAATGATTGGGAATCGTCCGCAAGAGGAAACCAGAAAGAGAGCCGAGGAACTTCTCGAATACCTCAACATCAAAGACAGGGCCGACCACAAGCCTAATGAACTTTCCGGAGGAGAAAAACAACGCATCGCAGTAGCCCGAGCCCTCATAAACAAGCCCGACGTCATTTTTGCAGACGAACCGTCAGGTAGCTTAGACTCCAAGAATAAAGAAGAGTTACACAACCTCTTTCTTGATTTGAAAAAAAGTCTGGGGCAAACTTTAGTCATCGTCACGCACGACCCCGAATTGTCAAAAATTTCAGACAGAGTAGTCCAAATGAGAGACGGTTTCATCGCAGAATAAACGAATAGTGTCGAAAAAATGAGAATAATAAACTATTTAATTCGCCAAAACGATTATTTTTGCAGATAAACTTTTGTACAACCATAATTAAAGGAGGATAAAACATGAGAAAGACATTCAAGTACATATTCGCACTTCTTATTTCTGCAGTAACATTTACAAGTTGCGACGAGGATTCTATCAATCAACTATTTGGAGAAGGCGATACAGTTGAAGCTTTGAAACAAGCCCTTTCGATCGGAGCAGAGGCCGCATCTAATGAATTAGGGAAAGAGGATGGTTATTTGCAAGATTCCATCGTGAGAATAGCCATGCCGTCAGAGGCTAATGCTGTATTTGACGTTGTCAACGCTCTTCAGAAAAACGAAGCGGGAAGAACGATCTTAAAAGCTCTCGATATCGACAAGAACTTGGAAAGCACGATGACGACTTTGATCAACCGCGCAGCTGAAGATGCAGCACCTAAGGCTGTAAACATCTTCTCTTCTGCCATCAAGAATATGACGATGACCGATGGCAAGAATATCCTTTTCGGAGCAAACAACGCTGCAACAACTTACTTGCATGACAACACATACACAGGCTTGGTAAAAGCATTCAACCCAACTATCACTGAATCACTTGGCAACGTGAAGTTTGGAGGCTATGACGCAAACTCAGCATGGGAAGCTGTTTCTGGAATCTACAACAAGATTACTGATTACAAAGCCACTTCTGCAGGAAATATCGCACTAGGATTGCTCAAAGTGGCAGACAGCGGAACATACAACAAAATCAACTCAATCCAAGCTGTCAACGCCAACTTGGCTGATTACGTGACTGGCAAGGCATTGGACGGACTATTCACCAAAGTTGCCGTTAAGGAGTTGGACATCCGCACAAACGCCGCCGCTCGTACAACAGACCTTCTCCAAAAAGTGTTTGGTCAATTGGACGAATAATCAAAAAAAATGACTCCTGGCATTTTCAAAGAAGTCGGACTCGACCTTCTGAATTTGTTCTATCCCACCACTTGTTGTGGATGTGGAGAGGCTCTACTCAAAGGAGAGGAAAACCTTTGCTTGTCCTGCATAGCATCTCTGCCCAGGACTAACTTCCACGACATGGAAGAAAATTCGATAGAGACTCGATTCTACGGGAAAGTAAAGATGAAATATGCCACGTCATTTCTCCATTTCGAGAAGAAAGCCATCACCCAAGTGTTGCTTCACGAAATAAAATATGACAAAAAAAAGGAGTTGGGAAGAATGTTAGGAAGATTCTTCGGAGAGGAATTAAAAAACAGTCGATTCAACGACATTGACATTATCATTCCAGTACCACTCCACCCTAATAAACTAAAGGCAAGAGGCTATAATCAAAGCGAATGGATTGCAATGGGCATGTCTGAATCCATGGGCAAACCGATGGTGACCGACGCTCTAATACGAAAAACAGAGACCAACACCCAGACCAAGAAAAATGCTTTTGACCGTTGGGAAAATGTAGATGGAATTTTTCATGTAGCCCTACCCGAAAAAGTAAAAGGCTTGCACGCTCTCATCATTGACGATGTCGTCACAACAGGCTCCACCATCGAAGCCTGCGCAGCGGAACTTCTCAAGACAGAAGGGACTATCGTCAGTGCAGCAGCGTTGGCTGCCGCAGAATAGAATTAATAACTAACTAAAAATAGAAATTATGAAGACAAAGTTTTTTTCAATTTTGGCCATGTTGCTTTTCAGCATGAGTTTGACATTTGGTTTTGCATCTTGCTCTGACGACGACGATGATAACAACACAGAAAACAACCCCAGCTCATCTGACACCAAAGCAGCCGGCAAAGCAGCCGGAGAGAAATTCATCCAAGATTTGGAGGCTTACCAAGCCATTGAAGGTTCTGACGCAAATGCCCTCGTAAAGAAAACAGAGGCATTGACAAAGATCTACGGCGACTACACCAATTACAAGACAAATAAAGAAGACAAAGAGTGGAAAGAGGCATTCTTGAAAGGTGCAGCGAAAGAAGACGTAAAGAAATATGAGACTTTGAACAGCTTCCTTGAGAAGGATTACTCTTCAATCACTTCTATTGCAAGTGCACTTACAGATCTTTTAAGTCTTCTTGGCAGCAACTCCAATAACTAAACGTCATGAAACGCCTTTCTATTTACGCAAGTGCTCTATTCCTATCATTGGCATTCTACTCATGCGATAAAGATGGAACAGTGATAGAATCAGAAATGAGCGAGGATCACCCAATCCCTACTACTGATTACACTGCGATAGGATTCAAATATGGAGAATCTTTTGCTTCCGGCGTGTTGGAGGTCAAGGATACCGTAGCATCGGCCTACGCCTCTGCAGAAAAAGGTTTCCCTTACGACTCTCTTACATTCTGCAAGATGTTGACTCCAGCCCTCGCTGCTTGTCAATGGTCGTACGAGAAATACATGCAAGCAGCCGAGGCTGATTCCATTTTCGGAGATTGGGAATCTGGATTTCTTGATGGATGTTCAAAAAAAGCGAACATAGACAAGCTAACGATTAGTTCTCTTTTGAACAAATACAAAGAAGTAGACATGGCCAATGTCTCTGACAAAGCCAACATCCAAAAAGCTTTCGACATTTCGAAACTTATTGGCGGGAAACAAGCAAAACTTGTCAACCAAAAAGTACTTTAATACACACAAAAACAGGCAAAGAAATCTTTGCCTGTTTTTGTTTTATCGAGCATAGAACAATCCACTTTTCACTGAGAAGCCATCACTTCTTTACAATTCTTAATCCAAAATTCTAAATTAACAGACAGAAAACACTACCTTTGCCTAAACATTCAAAATCAAATGCACGATGAATATAGTTATAATCAAATATAACGCAGGCAACATCTTCTCCGTTGATTATGCATTGAGACGAATCGGCGTAGAAGCTGAAATCACAGGCGACATCAACAAGATTCAAGCCGCAGACAAAGTCATCTTCCCTGGCGTGGGCGAGGCCGAAACTACAATGAATTACCTCAAAGAACATAAACTTGACCTTGTCATCAAAGACTTGAAGCAGCCCGTACTTGGCATCTGCATCGGCATGCAACTCATGTGCAAATCATCTGAAGAGGGTGGGAAAGTCGAATGCCTTGGCATCTTCGACGAAGAGGTGAAAAAATTCATCCCTCAACTCCATACAGACAAAGTGCCTCACATGGGATGGAACACCGTACAAAGCAACGGGAACCCTCTCTTCAAAGGGTTGCAAGACGACCCTTATTTCTACTATGTCCATAGTTACTATGCAACAGTAGGAAGAGACACCATTGCCACGACAGACTACATTCACCCATTCAGTGCAGCCTTGCACAAGGACAATTTCTATGCTGCACAATTCCACCCAGAAAAGAGCGGTGCAACCGGTGAAATCATACTAAAGAATTTCCTTTCATTATAACCCCTAAATAGTTTTGACGTGTTAGCAAAAAGAATCATTCCTTGCCTTGACATCAAAGACGGGCAAACAGTAAAAGGAATAAACTTCGTAAACATACGCAATGTAGGCGACCCTGTTGAATTAGGTGCCGAGTATAGTCGATTAGGTGCCGACGAATTGGTGTTTCTCGACATCACAGCATCACACGAAGGAAGAAAGACATTCGTTGATTTGGTAAAAAGAATCGCGCAAAACATCAGCATACCGTTCACCGTAGGAGGAGGCATACACGAGTTAAAAGATGTGGACACCCTACTCTGTGCAGGAGCCGACAAAGTATCAATCAACTCCGCAGCCATCAAAAATCCCGACTTGATCACAGAGGTTGCCAAGAACTTCGGTAGTCAAGTAGCAACCGTAGCCATCGACGCGAAATTGGCCAATGGCGAATGGAAGTGTTATTTAAACGGAGGAAGAATTGAGACTGACAAGAAACTCTTCGAATGGGCCAAAGAGGCGCAAGAGAGAGGTGCCGGAGAAATCCTATTCACAAGCATGAATCACGATGGCGTAAAACAAGGATTTGCCAACGAAGCGTTAGCTGTTCTTTCTGACACGCTTTCCATCCCAGTCATCGCTTCTGGCGGCGCTGGCGAGATGAGCCACTTCAAAGATGTATTCACAAATGGCAAGGCTGATGCAGCTTTAGCCGCTAGCATCTTCCACTTCCACGAAATCGCAATCCCTGATTTGAAAGATTATCTTGCCAAAGAAGGAATCCCAATGCGCAGAATACATCAGTAACAACTATATTTTTTATTGTTTTTTGCTATCAAGTAGTTCATTTTTACTACTTTTGCAAAAGTCGATGACAAAAAATACAAACATATTATGAAAAAGATTTTATTCTTAGCACTTGTCGCCCTTTCGCTTTTTTCTTGTAGCAAAGAAGTTGAGATGGAAAGAGCAAGTTATACATGGGTAGAAGGAGATTCCATTCCCAAGAGAAGTTTCATCATGTCAGTTGCCACCATCTTTGATTTAGACTCTACGGGCGTAAAACAAAAACTGGAGTGTCAAGTCACACTTGGCGATTCAACAGACGCCAATCTCATAGGCAGCAAACTCGACCTTGACGTCATCTTTGACAACGGTCAAGACGGCACATACAAGATTGGATCCAACTGCGAAGGAACAGCAAGGTACATCAAATGCAGACCAGGTGTAGAAACCAATGTTACTTTCAACACGGTTGTTTACACATTGACAGAAGGTCAAATCATTCTCAAGAACTTGACAGCCAACCACGACCAAGTGCTTTTGGATGTAGATTTGAAGGGATCAGCTCAAGTGGCAGGCGAGCCTGAATACGAAGAGAAGATGGAAATCACAGAAGAGGGCGACACAATCTTCGTCCAAACTCCAATCGAGACTTTCGAGACTAAAGAGATACGTATCAACGGAGAGATTACCGCTCTTCGCTAATCGAATCACCTTTACAATACAAACAAAAAGTGTATCATGATTCAATATTATGGTACACTTTTTTTTAGAAACCATCCTAAAGACCTCCCATGGAAAAAGAAGCAATCATATTGGGCTTATTGTAGCTCGTTGATGCGAGTAGAATTTCCGCAAAAAAAAAACTCGACCACATCGAATTGCGTCAAGAACGACCTTCGTCTTGAACGCCGAGTCAAACTTGTACTTTCTTCCCATTATTCCCTATACCTTTTGCAAAGATACACTTTTTCATGCACCTTTGTTGTTGTCTAAATTTTTGGGAGTAATATAACTCAATCTAACCGAATTCCCTCTTTTTCACTATATTTGCAAAGACCAAATAAATTTAGCTTATGAGACTATACTTGAATCCGAACGCTGACGCTTTCGAGCAGGATAAGAATACGAAGATATATGTTGACAAGTCAAAAGTCATTTTAGAACTAAATGAACTTGCCAATTCTAGACAGAATTTCGTCTGCCTCTCGCGTCCGCGTCGCTTCGGAAAAAGCATGATAGGAAACTTGATCTCAGCCTACTATTCGAAGGGCTGTGACACCCGTGATGTGTTCTCCCAAATGAAAGTTGGTGAGATAGATGGATTCGACAAGTATCTCAATAAGCTGAATGTCATCAAATTGGACATGAATGGGTGGTATCAAAGGTCTATTCAGAAAAACAGAAAGGACGAACTCTTTACCGACATTCATAATGCGTTAAGAGAAGAATTTGTTGAGGAATTTCCGACAATAAAATTCGACGAAAACGATGTGATAGATGAATGCATTCTTAAAGTATATGCTAAAACCGGCGAAAAATTCGTCTTCATCATCGACGAGTATGACGTTCTAGTTCGTGAACAAGTTTCAGAAACTCTGTTTCAGACCTATTTGTCGTTCCTAAACAGCCTATTCAAAAACGGCACATTACGCCCTGCCCTTGCACTTGCCTACATTACCGGCATCATTCCAGTTGTTCGCGACAAGGTACAGTCTAAACTGAACGAGTTTAGGGAATACACCATGATTGATGCACAACAGTTTGCAGGCATGATTGGCTTTACCAAAGAAGAAGTGATTGACCTGTGCAAACAGTATGGACTTGACATAGAAGAATGCAAACGCTGGTACGACGGATACAAAATGTCGCCTGCCGTCGAACTGTTTAATCCGCTTTCGGTAGTCAGAGCCATTGAGTCGAAAGAGTTTGATAGCTATTGGACAGCCACCAGTTCGTTTGAAGTCCTTAAAGACTACATAATGATGGACTTCAATGGCATTAAGCAAGACGTCATAAGCATGATTTCAGGGGCAAGTGTTCCTGTCAACGTGACAAAATTCAAGAACACGCTCGACTCCATCACCAACAAGGACAATGCCTTCACCTACCTTATCCATCTTGGCTATTTATGCTATAATTCAAAGGATAAGACTTGTCATATCCCCAACGAGGAGGTGCGTCGTGAGTGGATCAACAGCATCGAGGACGAGGAGGATTATTCCAAAGTGATGGCTGTAGTCAACGCCTCAAAGAGACTTCTTGACGACACCATCAATGGCGACGAGGAGGCTGTTGCCAAGGCACTCGACGCGTCGCATACCGAGGTGACAAGCCACTGGACCTACAACAATGAGCATAGCCTGCATAGCGCGATCTATTTGGCTTATTTCTACGCCAACACGAAATACACCGTCATCAAGGAGCTCGCCACGGGCAAAGGCTTCGCCGACATGGCTTTGATACCATACGTGCCGAATGTTCCAGCGATGGTGATTGAGTTAAAACATAACAACACTACCGAGACCGCCATCCAGCAAATCAAGGACAAGGTCTATGACGAAAGGTTGCACCACTACCGAGGCAACCTCCTCTTCGTCGGCATCAACTACGAAGAGAAGACCAAGACGCACACTTGCAAGATTGAGAGGCTGGAGGTGTGACGGCATTCTATATTCACTATCTTTGCAAAATCAAATAAATTTAGCTTATGGGACTATACTTGAATCCGAACGCTGACGCTTTTCTAATGGGTATCAATTCTCAAATCTATGTGGATAAATCACAAATGGTTATGGAATTGAACAAACTTGTTGGCACGCAATCAAATTTCGTCTGCCTCTCGCGTCCGCGTCGCTTCGGAAAAAGCATGATAGGAAACTTGATCTCAGCCTACTATTCCAAGGGTTGTGACACCCGTGATATGTTCTCCCAAATGAAAGTTGGTGAGACGGAGGGATTCGATAAGTATCTCAATAAGCTGAATGTCATCAAATTGGACATGAATGGATGGTATCAGAAATCCATCAACGAAGACAAAGTTGATATTTTGATTAAATCTGTCCATAGCACTCTTTTGAAGGAGTTTAGGGCTCAATTCCCTAATCTGACTTTTGAGGATGGATCTTCTATTGCGACAAACATACTTAATGTATACGGACAAACTGGCGAGAAATTCGTCATCATCATCGATGAATATGACGTGCTTGTCCGCGAACAAGTTCCAGAAAAGTTGTTCAAAGATTATCTGAGCTTTCTGAATGAGTTGTTCAAAGACACAACTCTCCGTCCGGCCATCGCCTTGGCCTACCTTACAGGTATTATGCCCATTGTGCGCGACAAGATTCAATCCAAGTTGAATGAGTTTGATGAATACACTATGCTCGACGCTGCTCAACTCGCTCCATACGTCGGTTTTACCAAGGAGGAGGTGAAGAATTTGTGTAAAGAGTATGGTAGGGATTATGCGGAGTATGAACACTGGTATGACGGATACAAATTGGACGACGAGGTGAGTTTGCTCAATCCCCAATCGGTGGTGACTTCAATCCTCCGCAAGAAAATGGATAGTTTCTGGTCGGCAACGGGATCATTTGAGGCTCTTCAAGATTATATCTTGATGGATTTCAACGGTATCCGCCAGGACGTGATAAATATGATTTCAGGGGCAAGTGTTCCTGTCAACGTGA
>JAKSKZ010000055.1 GCA_024401475.1 Paludibacteraceae bacterium
TCGATAATCAACTGACTATCTTTTAATTACAATTCGTCGAATTCACGTTAAATACTTTTTGCTTGTTGTCAGCGAAGCTTCCGTCAACTCCCGTTGGGTAAAGGGTGAGATAAATGAAGCTTTTAACGATGGCAAAAACATAATACCATTGTTTATTGAAAAAATAGAATACCCCAAAAGTCTTCGTGTGATACTAAACCAATATCAGAGCATTTTCGCATATGATTCTTTTCAGAATGCTCTATCTCAGTTGTTAGCTTGTATAGGGGTTGAACCTAAAAATTCAGTTATAGGAAACATTGAACTTGCCAATCATAATAAAAACTATAACAAAGAAGAATCTCAACTAATAGAACAAAAGGGAAAACAGCCAAACAATCACAATGGTCACGAATACGTCGACCTCGGTTTGCCTAGTGGATTAAAATGGGCGACTTGTAATGTTGGGGCGGAGATGCCAACCGACTTCGGTGACTTCTTTGCTTGGGGAGAAACCTCTCCAGACAGTTTTCCAAGTTGGTGGTACGATAAGTATGGTCAAAAGACTACAAGCAAGTATAATAATGAGGATAAACGAAAAAAACTCGAATCCTCTGACGATGCAGCCTCAATGAATTGGGGGGATGGTTGGAGAATGCCTACCTTGGATGACGTGAAAGAATTAGTTGAATTTTGTGAATGGAAGAGTCAGAACGACTACAATAGTTCTGGCATAGCAGGATATTTAGGCACATCTAAAAAGAATGGCAATACTATCTTTTTACCTGCTGCAGGTTGCATTTATGGCGGTTCCCATCTTGCAGAAGGGAAAGTGGGGTTCTACTGGACATCACTACTTTACGACATTGAGAGTGCACACTTATTTTTCTTCAACTATAACTATAACGACGGCTTCAAATACAAAATTGATTCCCGCAGTATGGGGCGGAGCGTTAGAGCTGTTTTAGATGTGAGATAACCAATGATCATAGACACAATTAAAATTTTACAATAACGAAATTATGGCACAAATATTTATAAGTTACGCCCGTAAGGACAAAGATGAGGTTTATCCAATTGTGGATGAACTGGAACGCAATGGGTTTGAATGCTGGATAGATAAAGAAGGTATTGAAAGCGGTTCCGTTTTCAAGAAAGTTATTATATCTGCGATAAATGAATGTTCAGTGTTTGTTTACATGTTTTCTAAAAACGCATTTGATTCTGAATGGGTTGAAAAGGAATATGATCAAGCGAAGGCAATAGGCAAACATATTATACCTATAATGCTAAAAGGAACATCTAAAAATGAGGAAATAATGTTTGATTTCCGTCGAGTTGATTATATTGACACGGATATTGACGGGTGGAAAGAAAAACTTCTCAGAAATTTGAAGTCTCATTTTGGAAGGAGTGCATCTGAAACAGAAGATTTTTCTTTTAAACCAACTAAAGTAGAGTCGGCAGAAGATCCCAACGAAGTGCTTGTTAGAGGATATGTAGAAATTGGGAAATTAAGTGTCGGAGATATTTTGTCTTCAAATGGAATTGAGGGCGAAATTAAAATTGTAAAGAAAATAAATGCACGACCTCCCAAGAAAAAACTTTTTAACCCTTTGCATCCTTTCAAATCTCGAAATGTTGCATTGGCAGATTTGGCATTTGCAAGTAAAGAAGATGGAGAAGTTGAATTGATTATAAATAATCCAGCATTTGCCAACATCAATCTTGACGATTCAATCCAGCGGGTTGTAATGGGTACTAATTACGATAGATATAAAGCTTATTTCAAATTAGTCGAAGCCAACAAAAAGTAAATATCCAATGGCAAAAGACTAATCAATAGCCTTGACAAGACAATTGAGGTTGGACACAACGGTTGCCCCATTGGGGATAAACCGTTGTGTCATTGGGATATAGCAAAAACACACTAACCGTAAACGACAACATCTTCAGCGACCATTGTTGGCGGTTCCTCCTTTGATACTTCATAACCGTGAGAACATGTTTGTACAAGCGGCTTGCCAAAGAAGGTGGAGAGCATGGCGATGGTGCGGATGGTGAAGTTGTGCTGTCCGCTGAGCCATTTGGTGACTTCGCTTGGCTTCTTGCCTATAGCATCAGCGAACTGCTTCTTACTGAGACCTCGCTGCTGCATGAGAGCATAGATTTCATTTGAGATGGCAAACGAGAGGTCTAGTTCTGCCTGAATGTTTTGTGGAATAGCGGCAGTCATCTGCTGGAATTTATCGTTAATGCCTTTCATATTTCTGTAATATTAGTAGTTTGTAAATCAGCATCCTTTGTTTCACCGTCAACCTTGATTTCTATGGTTTTCTCCGTAATTGTAACAAGTCCATCTTGCTGTCCCTCTTTGAGTAAACGTTCAAAGTTCTGAAGCGTGATAACATAACCGCGAAGGGTGTCATCTTCGTTGTATGTACGCGAGTTCTTAACACCTCCATTACCAAGAATAAGTATCTTGTCGGAAAGGCGAAGGCAGTAAAGGCGAAGCTTTGATGTGAGTACGGGAAGTGCAACAACATGGTCGGCAATCCTGCCCTCAGGACGGAAGAAACGCTCAAAGGCTCCGTTCTGTGCTATCTTATTGATGAAGGCAACTATGCGCATAAGGTCAGGATTGTACTCGGCATCATCCTTAAACTTGTTGTAGAAACGTTCAAACTCCGTTTCACTTTCACTTTGAAACTGGAGGGTGTAAATGGTGCAATTGTCTGATTCGTTTACCAAAACAAGGTCTATTTCACTCATATTGTAAATTGGTTATTAGCATAATGATATTTACTTGTCGAAAACAAAGTTACGAAGAACATTTCACTTATAAGTAAAATATTCGGACTTTGACATAAATTTAGACTTATTTAACTTTAGGTGACTGAACCCTAATAAATTCACCGTTTTCTTTGTTTTCACAAATAAGTGCCTCTTCCTACAACTTGCTAAAATACTGATATTGAACCGTCTCCATCCCGTCACCCTTTCCGCCTCCTAAAATGGTACCTTCCTTTCTTGACCGTTATCTTTCCATAGTCAATAGCCTTGACAGGACAATGGTGGATACACGCCAAACATTGGACGCAGTGGTTGCCCCATTGGGGTAAACCATTGTTGGTTTTTATGTTGAGGGTAGGACAGATGTCCTTGCACAAGCCACATCGCGTGCATCGATCCGAAACGTGGAACTTTGTCTTTCCCTTCGTGCACTTCTTAAAAATCGGATATATGAGACGAGTCTTCAGAAATGGTAAAGCACCCTTATGATATAAAGATTCGTTGTCTATGCCATCTACTATCTCCTTCGAGATACGCTTGATGCGAAGAGTGGCCTCCTCCAACTTCTCCGATTCCACCTCTTGACTGTCCACATCAAAGAATGGCAACACGATGTAGGTGTTCGGCATCTGAACAGAGTAGCACTGGTTAAGCGTCAAGCCCCTCTTTTTCAAGGCCTTCTTCAATATGGAATTGGTATAACCCGCATCATCGCCACAAGTACAAACTGCGAAAATTTGATGGTTGTCATACCCCTGAATCTCTAACTTCTTGATAAATTTCAAGACAAGGCTTGGCACGCCCCATGAGTGGACAGGGAAAACGAAGCCAATACGTTCGTCGTCAGACAAACCATATCGACAATCGGTCAATCCCTTTTTCAACGCATCGTTGATGGAGATGAGACTTTCTCCTAAAATATCAGCCAATTGAGAAGCCACCCATTTGGAGTTTCCCGTAGCAGAGAAATAGAATATCATATTCCTTCTTTTTTACTTATTCCAAGAAATTTTGGAAAACAAAACAATCTTTGAAACGAGAGGATAGATCAACCTGTTTGTCGAAAATGCCAAACACAGAAGAACCAGAACCCGACATAGAAGCGTATAAAGCACCTTTGTTGTAAAGTTCATCCTTAATTGCTCCTATGGCTGGAAATTTAGTGAACACACTCAATTCAAAGTCATTCAAGACACGGTCTTTCCACTCTTCGATAGGCTTTTTCAACCAATCCTTGATCGGATATTCAGGCGCATGAGGCTTCACAAGCGAGTAAGCCATTGGAGTTGAGACATGAATGTCAGGCTTCACCAAGACCAAGAAATAGCCTTTGAGCGAAAGTTCTATCGGCTCGAAAACATTACCTATTCCCGTTGCAAAGACAGGTTTGTTTTTGATGAAGAAAGCGCAATCAGCCCCCAATTTAGCGGCATAAACCTCCAATTGATCATCTGTCAATTGTAGACGAAACGAATCGTTGAGCATCTTGAGCATAAAAGCTGCATCAGCAGACCCTCCGCCCAAACCAGCACCAAACGGAATTGCCTTCTCCATGTGAATGTCAATGGCAGGAATCGAAAAATCCTTTTCCAACAATCGCAACGCTTTCATCACTAAATTGGACTCAGCATCACCACCCACCTCGATACCAGAAAGATGAAAAGAGGTCTGTCCCTTTTTTGAAGGAACAAATTCCAACGCATCTTTGATGGGAATAGGGTAGAAGACTGTTTCCAGATTATGATAGCCATCTGCTCGTTTTTCTACGATGTTCAGGCCTATATTGATTTTAGCATTCGGAAATGTTATCATTTTTCAGTATTTTATTATACAAATATAAAGAAAAAACGATTACAATGTTGAACCCTTGCAAAAATCTCTCTTCAAGTTAGGATTTAGATTATAAAACCCGCAATTGAGGTATAACAATAAAAATAAAACCTACATTTTTCTTTTAAAGTTTAAGAAATTGTCTATATTTACAAGAAAATGTAAAACTTGTAAAAACAGAGAGCCATGGAAGATAATTTAGTAACAGTAGCAATTCACACCTACGAGAAGGCTCAAATATTGAAGTCACTATTGGAGGCCAATGGTATTGAAACATATATACAGAATGTGAACCAAATACTTCCAGTCGTTTCAGCTGGAGTAAGGGTTAAGATTAGAGAGAGTGATTTGGCGAAAGCGTTGGGCGTCATTGAAGCAATGGACAGGAATGAGGCTGTAGCTCAAGCATTAGAGGAGGAGAACAGATTGAAGACCATCCTTATTCCTGTGGATTTCTCTGACTACTCAACCAAAGCTTACGAGATGGGATTCCACCTTGCGGCGAAGTCCAATGCAGAGGTTGTCATGTTACACGCTTACTACAATCCTTCGTTCAACACGATGCCTATTGGCGACGTAATCAATTACGACGGAGGACCGGAAGAGGACAACATAAAGCAGAAAATGGAACAAGACATTGAGGCTCAGAAAATAGAAATCAACGATAAGATTGCTAAAGGTTTGTTGCCCAACGTCAACTACCATTTCGTATTGCGCGAAGGCGTCCCAGAAGAGGAAATTTCACGCTATGCCAAGAACCACAACCCGTTGATTATCATCATGGGAACCCGAGGCAAAGACAAGAAGGACCAAGACTTGATCGGAAGCGTCACAGCTGAGATTATAGACCATTCGCTCGTCCCTGTTTTCGCCATCCCTGAAAACACCATGATGAATGGGTTTGACGACATAAAGAGCATCGCATACGCCACCAACTTTGATGACAAGGACTTGGTAGCTTTCGACAAACTTATGCAAGTCATGAAACCATTTAAATTCAAAATGCATTTCATCCACTACGTTCAGAAAGAAGACGCATGGTCTGAAATCAAGTTAAGTGGCATTAAAGATTACTTTGCAAAATATTATCCAAACCAAGAGATTGCTTATGAAATCTTGAGAGGAGGCGATATGCTCACAACAATAGACAACTACATTAAGAAGAACAACATAGATGTCATTGCTTTGACTACGCACAAGCGTAACATCTTTACACGACTGTTCAATCCAAGTGTAGCAAGGAAAATGGTATTCCACAGCAATACGCCAATGTTGGTATTCCATTCTTAAATTTAGAGAAAAACATAACAAGGGGAGAGGGGCAAAGGCCTCTTCCCCTTTGATGAATTTGTGATGTTGATAGGGGTTTTATAATTTGATGAAAAAATGAGACGTAAATGGTCTTTTGCAGTAGTCGGCGTTTTGACGGCTTTCTGTATGTCTAACTGCTTGTCCAGCAATAAGGACGAAGAAGAAAATTCCGTATTCGAGCCAAGAGAGGTTCAACAAAATTTTGCCCCGGCAATGATTGCCAAGGCTTCGTTTTGTGGCGAACCAATTGACTTGTCAAACTATTATTTGAAAGAGCGTTTCGATAGGGAGTTGCTAAGTTTCTCATATTGGCATTCACAAGTCTTTTTAATGATAAAAAGAGCCAATAAATTATTTCCGATTATCGAACCAATATTGAAAAAAGAGGGAATTCCCGATGATTTCAAATATTTGGCTTTGATTGAGAGTAATTTGGACCCTCGTGCACTATCGCCAGCCAAGGCAGCGGGAATATGGCAGATTCTGCCAGAAACCGGCAAGGAGTCCGGACTTGAAGTGAACGACGATATTGACGAGCGCTACAATTTAGAGAAAGCGACAGTGGTTGCTTGTCGTTATTTGATGCGTACATACGAACTGACGAATAGTTGGTCGTTAGCTGCTGCCTCCTATAACACGGGACGAGCAAGAGTCTTGAGGCAAATGGAGACGCAAAAATGCACTTCTTATTTCGACATGCTCTTCAGCGAAGAGACCAATAGATACGTTTTTCGTATCATTCTGGCTAAAATGATTATGGAGGACCCTGGCAAATTCGGATTTAAACTCCACAAATCAGATCTCTACACGCTGCCTAAACAAACAGTAGTGAAAGTGGACACCACCATTGACAATTTGACAGACTTCGCCATTGCAAACGGCTCTTCTTACCAATTATTGAAGGATGCGAACCCTTGGTTGAGAAGCAATAAATTGCCAAACAAGTCTCGCAAGCAGTATGAAATAAAGATTACTCGCAAAGAAGATACTAAGATTGACTTAAAAAATATTAAAGTTCATAATAAGAATTGGGTGATTGATAATTGACAATTTAAAAACAATCTTATATCTTTGTGGGTAGGAAGCTTATCAGCATGAACTAAACTCGTGCACATATAATACGAATTAAACAAAATGAGTAGTATGAAGCATTTTTTACATATATTGTTTTTGTTAGGTGCAATGCTTGCCTTCTCATCAACGGTAGAAGCACAAATCGTACGATTCAAATCTTATAGAGCAGCAGAGGGAACTTCTGGCTTGGATAAGAACGGACTATTTTCTTGGGGCTGTTGGGGAGCCAACAAGACAGAAATAACATTGGATTTGGGCAATGAGTCCATCTATGTTGAAAATTTGGAAACAAAAGAATCTCAAGATTATAAAATCTTTGGTCGCCCTAAAAAATGGGTCATCAAACGCGACCATAAATATGTGAGTTTCGAATGTGCCGATCAAAATTATGACAAAGTAAACATCAAACTCTTCCAATATGATAATGGAGAGTACCGTCTTTCAGTCTTATCAATGAATAAAGCTGTCAGATATTCCGTTGTCTATGAAGATCAGATGATGAAAGACAAAAAGATTTTTGATTAATCAATAATAGAGTGTAAATAGAAAATCCCGCTATAGCGGGATTTTTTGTTTTGAGGAGTCGCCATCCTACATCTTTTAACGCCGATATTTCTTCGTTATTCTTCGTTTGCCGTCTGTTATGGTAACAATGATCGTTTTCTCCGTAATAGGCTCCAAATTGACAATAAAACCACCTTCCATGCCAGTTTTCTCATACAAACATTCTCCTGACATTGAATAGATGCCTATCTCTCTGCATTGAGATAGATATAAGGCGTCGTCCTTCGATGAATAGAGACAATTCATATCTTTCGAAACATTGTTAAGCAATCCTGTAGCATCGTTCTCTATACATATCTCTCCTATGTAATTTGCCCCTATATTTTTATCATATTGAAGAGATGGATTGCCGAATTGGATACAATACAAATTGCCATCCGTCTGCCAGTCTCCCTGTTCCGACAAACGTAAATAGAGTTTATATCTTCCATCCGCCAAATCTGAAGGCAAGGTTATTGAGGTTTTAACCGTCACTTTTCTGCGAGACAGCCATTCTTGAGGATCAATCACATCATCGGCAGGTAATTCATAAGTATCCGTGCCATCCGTCAAAACGAAAGTCACTTTTTTCTGCTTCGACAAGTTCGCAAAACCAACATTTTCAACGACCAATTCAATCGGCAAAACATCAGAAGAGGAAGATCTTTCGGGTAGGAGAGACTCTCTCAAAATGAATCTATACCCTATATGATTGACCACATATGTATAGCCGTCCACACCATTATATTCCGCATCATGTCCTTGAAAAACAGAATCTTTCCATGCCAAGATGGTCGGTTGGTGCCATTCGTAATTAAGATAGGAAGTATGCGTTTGAAACCCTTCGACAGAAAGATAAGTTGGCGTATTGATAGGGGAGTCTCCGTTGTAATTGGCCACAAGTTCGCCACCATAAGGAGTATGCGATGAATATTCGTTGAGCCATTTCACCATCAACTCTCTAGTCATTTGATGACCAGAAGCACCCATGCCAACGGTACCCAAATCACTATACGATCCCAGATAACCATCATTATACATTCCCACGCGATAAATGGTGTCGCCTTTCGCAGCCGCCGCTTCTTTGAACTTCTCCGAATCAATGTCAAATCCAGAATAATCATTTCCATCATTCACCTTTAACCAACAAGCCACAATATCGGGACGACGCACGCCAATTTTAATTTCAGGCGAAGTGTTCTTTAGCAATGTTTGCAATGCCTCCGCTATATTCTCATTCGATCCATTGCTACTAGAATGCATCTCGCCCCAACTGCCATACATCCCCAACTCTACAAATGTGATGACATCCGAATTACGAGAATATATTTCACCTAACTGCTTCAAATGAAGAAGGATAACGGATTGATTTGGGTCGCAATTTTTCGTACCATTATACCACGGATCGTAAGCAAAGCGAACAATGGCCGTTTTGCCTCTTTTGCGAATCCCGTCAAGCATTGCCTCAAAAGCATCGAGCATATCTTGAGTGAGCGGCTGTGAAACGCCCCAAGTCGTATCATTATTAGCCTTATCGACAGAAAGTACGGCATTATCAGAGAATGCCGAAATATCCATACGTAAATGAGTTACATTTCCCCATGTATTCGACGGAGAATTTCCATCTATGGTAAAATGCTTAACCACAGGCCGATAAAAACCCACATAAGGGTTTTCTATAACTTCTAAAGCATCTGTATAATCGATGTTTTGAAGGTGAGGTTCTGCAGACAAAGGTGCGAACGAGCACCAAAATACAAGAGAATAAGGATTAACTCTAACCATCGTGATTTATTATGAATTTCCACATCAAAAATAAGAAAAAAGCATCAAAATTATTCGTATTTTTGCAAGTATTTAAACAACTGACTTTAAGCTATTTGAATTAAAAACGAAGACATTTTATGATAAGAGAGATTATGCACGATCCGATGTTTTTATCACAGAAATCGGAACCAGCCACAGAAGACGACAAACAAATCGCCAAAGACCTTTTAGACACCTTGCGAGCTCATTTAGACGGATGCGTTGGCATGGCTGCCAACATGATTGGCGTTTTGAAAAATATCATCGTAATTTGCGTTGGAAACAATCAAGTAGCACTTATAAACCCAATTATCACTAAAAAATCAAAACCTTATCCAACGGAAGAAGGATGTCTTTCTTTGCCAGGCTTCAAAAAAACTATTCGCTACGACGAAATTGAAGTTGAATTCCAAGATATCGATTTTAAACCTAAAAAAAAGAAATTCTCTGGATGGACGGCCCAAATCATCCAACATGAAATCGATCATTGCAACGGGATTCTAATTTGAGCCACAATCTTATTTTTGGGACGAATAACGGCACGGCATTAAAAATTCCCAAGGAAATCAGACGTAACAGCCCTCTCTGTTCTTCTATGCACTTTTGTTATATAATTGATATTATGTTAACCAAGAGATATTAAAACATATAAGCGTTCGGTGAACACAAAAACCAAATCCAATGATTTTTCCGAAATGTGCTTTCGTCGAACGCTTACGTTACTAAGAACACCCCATCATAAAGGAGACTTATTTCACAAGATTATAACACTCACCCCCCGGTTGTAACTTTTCACAAGTAATCACATTCTCGTATTCATCAGAATTTTCAACGATATTGAAAATAAAATCAGATCCATCAGGGTAAGTTTCCAAATAGCGTCGATGAAATGAACCATCGACGCTTTAATATTGTAGATTATACTATGTTCACTTTATTAACTCAGGATTAATGTTGCATGGCAATAGGTTTTCCCATGTCTCACCAATGTCTGGTTTATGCGAAAAGACATAGTTCCTTTGTTTTTTTTCACTCCTCTTCCTTCCTCCGTTTCACCAAGAATGTAATCAAAGCACCAACAGCAAGGACGAGCGGTTTCCAAAACTTCAACAATAGAGTTCCTAATTTAGCTAGGATGCCGGCCTTTGCCAAGACTTTGCCTGCCACCAAGGCACCGATACCCCACTCTGCTATATGATCGGTTGAAGGATTAAAATCTGCGTAAGTGTAGCCTTCGTTAAAATGGGAATTCTCGATAATCAATTTCTTCAACTCCTCGACCTTCGCAAGATCATCCATGCTGGCCACGGCATTGATGGTTAAAATACCATTTCTACCCAAAATTCTCACATCGTAGTTCAACACCTCGTTATCCTCCTCCTCGCCATGAAATCTAAGATGTTGAGCCCAATAAAGCGCTTTTTTCTCCGAATCGTAAACAGGAGCTGTCGCCCATCCTACCAACTCATACGAGTCAAAGCCACTCTTCACTCGCTCTTCACTCCATTCGGCCGCTTGCGCTTGCTTATCTTTCAAGATTTCATCATACGAATATGAATTAGCATCTTCGTCGCTCACATACCCACAATCTTCGTAGAAGAACATAAAGCCAACCTCTACATCATAATAAATCTTGCAAGAATCGGCCACCAATGCACCCAAGATTTCATCATTTTCAGGATTGCCCCACACGGCCAAAAGGTGGTTAGCTTCATTCTTTGGCAAATAACAATATCCCTCTGGAACATTGATATAAGCATGAGCCTCCTCCATAAAGACCAAGCCTCGTTTGCCCACAATGGAATCGTGCATATAGTCATATTCTTCTATTGCAGTCGCCAAAGAATCAGTCTCTTGGTTGTCCTCACCTGCCCAAAGAAGTTGAGGAATCAATAGAAATAAGTATAGAATCCTTCTCATAATCCTTAATCTTTCATTTCTTATTTTATTATTTCACAAAAGTAGTTGATTATCCACAATTTGTCAAAACTATTGTCTGTGAAATTTTATAGCAAAATCACAAAAAAACATCGGCAGTTGTTTATCCTAATTTGGAATTCTATATTTGCATAAAATTCCACGCAAAACAATATGAACTTCAATAGAATACAAATTTACACCACCATTCTATGTACCCTCTGTATAATCGCCACTTCTTGCAATGAAGCGAACCCATCTATATCCAATGTAAGCAAGCAATCACATGTAGAAAATACGGGAGACAATCAGACTGAAAACATAGACCCCAGCAAGAGAATCTTAAAATCAAAAAAAATATACCTATCTAAAACCGATTCAACCAAGTCAAGAAAGGAACTATTCGTCTTTTCTGAGACATTTGATTCAACTGGCAAGAAAACAAGTGAAGTTGAGCAACTTGACAGTAGCAACAGACGTGCTTTTATCGCCTGGAGATACACCTATCACGACAATAATGATACCATCTTCAAAAGATGCCATGGAGAGTCTTTGGATGGACATTCCATCAATAAAGAGTGTTTTTTCAAATATGACACTAACAAGAAAGAAGTTGAGTTACAGATATATCACTTTTCTGGATGGCTCAGCCTATTTGAAAATAAATTTAATCCAGACGGAAGTATCGCAGAAAAATGCGAATACAGACATTACAAACTTGTCAGGAAAAACACCTACGAATATGACTCAAACGGGAAGGTAATAAAAGAGTGTTGTTACAAACAAGGGAAATTAGATTATAAATACATATACCAATATGATTCTAATGGGAACATATCAGAAATACGCAACTACAACATTAGTGGCAAAATGATAGGCAAAACCATTTATCAATACGACGCAAACGGCAACTGCATCAAGTATTGTAAATACAGAGGAGACGGTTCTTTAGAAGGAATTTATATCGTCAAATATGAATATTATTAAAGGATTAGACTATTCTACAGCACTTTACAACAAAAAAAAGAGCCGATTCTTGCGAACCAGCTCTATAAATCTCATAGATTTTGCATATTACCATTCATTTTCTTCTTCAAATGAATATCGATTGGGACATTGATTTTCAAACAGACATTTCTACCCATAGCTGAAATTCCTTGCCTGCCAGTCAAAGTATTAACATCGGTATATTTCAATCTAGATAAATGTGGCTGATATACCTTGTCGAAGAGATTCTGACAAATGAATGTCAGTTCAATACAATTACAACCGAAGAGATGAAGGTCCATTCCTGCAGACAAATCAAAAATTGCATAATCAGCTGTCGCAGTTTCTGTATCTTCAAACGCATAATAATTATCCTGACGGAAATCGTATTCCATACCTAAGCCAATAAACGTTCGTTTGCAATAGCCTTTGGCAAAGTCAGCAAACTCATAACGAAGATTACTAGTCCAACGTGGAGCTGGCATCATCGGCAAGTTTTCGCACTCTTCTGGTTGATTCAATTGCACCCCACGCACATAAGAAAACGCATTCTCAAAATGCAATGGGTTTACGGGATGAACATCGAGGGAGATCTCTCCTCCAATCAGTCTTGCATCTCCTTGCTGATACTTATAAGTGCGGTAACCTTCTGTTTCAAACGGCAAACGAGTAAGGAATATGTAGTTATTTATCCAATTTGAGAACAATGCAGCATTTAGAGAAACAACATGACATGTATAATCCAATCCGAAATCAATCTGAGTGCTATACTCCGATTTCAAATCTTCATTGCCCAATTCATACTGTACACTACCCTCATGAACTCCGTTGGAAGAAAGTTCACTAACTGTAGGTGCTCGGAATCCACGGGCAGCATTCAATCGTAAATTCATACAATCATTAACATTGTAGACAGAACCAAAGCTTCCCGTGAATCCAGTGAAATTTTTGTCCAATGAAGAGAATTGTACTTCTCCGTCTTCCCCAAAACCTTCTATATTCAAATGTCTATTGTCGACGCGAACACCTCCAGACAAATGCCATTTCTTAATCTTCTTATCTGCTGTTAAGAAATAGCCGAAATCAAAAAGAGCATAGTCAGGAATCAACATCTCCTCTGCTTGATTCTCATTCTTCTGCCACATACCATTGGCACCAGTAGCAATGCTCCAATCGTGAGATAAAGGCAGTTGATAACGAATGTCATAGTTGACAGTGTGAAGACGCATGGCAAGTTCAGCTTCGTCCATTTCCTCAAACTCACGACGGTAGTTTTGTTGATAGCCTACAATAGTCTTTAACGCACCATCCTTGATATACCAAGCATTATCACTCACCACCTTCGTATGGATAACATGCTGAAACGGGGTTTGTATTTCATAATCTTTAGGAGAATTACCGTCTTCCCAAGATAGTTCACCTGTTTCTTCTTCTCGCTCACCTTCTGTAATACCAGGAGTAAAATCCACGTTTGAGAAACGGAGATATGAATGCCCCCAATCCTTGGCTACACCAAACATGCCTTGCACATCACGTTCCTTAAACCAAGATCCGGGCACATAACCTTCAACCTCATTGTGATAACAATGAGCAGCCTTATCCGAATAGTGCCAATTCCATAACCACCCATTCATATTGCCAGCAAAACCGACATGGTAATTATAGAGACCATTATTAGACTGATACTCTCCACCGCCCTTAATCTGCATAGTGCTATCTTCCAAATTAGGTTCGGGGTGCAAAATCATCACGCCAGCAATTGCGTCGCTACCATACATCAAAGAAGCTGGACCTTTTAGGATTTCAACGGAATGAACGCCCTCGCCGTCAACCTCAAGTCCATGCTCATCACCCCACTGTTGTCCTTCCTGGCGAATACCCTGCTCCACCACAACCACACGATTATAGCCGAGACCACGAATAACTGGTTTAGAAATTCCTGAACCTGTGGAAATTTGAGAGAGTCCTGGTTGAAACTTTATCGCATCTACAATATTAGAGCCTGCTGACTGATGTAACTTTTTAGGAGAGATTACGGAAAAAGGAATAGGAGAATCCATCAAACGTTGTGTACCAGTAAGACCAGTAACTGTCACCTCACTCAAAATTGCCTCCTCCAGGGAATTAATGCTATCATCTACGCATGCACTATGGTCATGCTGAATTTGTGCATCTGCAAAAGCACACAAGCTTAGCAGACACACTGTAAAAATGTATCTTTTCATTTGATTTTCAATTATAATTTTGAACTTGAAGGAATATATTCCTTCTGACATAACGTAATAAAAAAGGAATTATAATTGAAATACAGGAGGTGCTCGTGGAGAAACATTCGTCTGCGCAACACAGACAAAATCAGCATTATAATAAATGCTATAAGATGGATGGCCGGCAGGAATAATATTAAGCCGAACACATTTAGCTTCACAAAAAGGAGTAGATATTATTTGACAAAGGAAACAATCACCATCATCCACATAATTGATGATATGACCGCTATGGACACGGTGATGTTCGCAATCACTACAAGAGATGTGTTCCTTCTCAACATGCTGATGTTGGTGTAAGGTTTTAACCCCCACCTGCAACATCATGACCATCAACAAAATAATGGCAGAGATGAAACGTATTCTCTTTTGATCACGAATTTTCACAACTATACAATTGCTATTTTTCCAAAGACAAAATTACTTTAAAAAGACATTTGCACAAAAAAAGAGCCGATTCTTTCGAACCGGCTCTATGATTTACCTTTTTAGAAAGGATTACTTGTCACCACGGATTGCAGCGATACCTGGAAGAACCTTACCCTCCATGTACTCCAACATTGCACCACCACCAGTTGACACGTAAGAAACCTTGTCAGCCAAGTTGTTCTTGTTGATAGCAGCAACTGAGTCACCACCACCGATCAATGAGTAAGCACCCTTAGCAGTTGCAGCAGCTACAGCCTTAGCGATAGCAGTTGTACCAGCAGCGAACTTGTCCATCTCGAATACACCCATAGGGCCATTCCAGATCAAAGTCTTTGAGTTAAGGATAACCTTCTCGAAGTTAGCGATAGACTTAGAAGCGATATCAAGACCCATCCAACCGTCAGGAGTCTGGTCGATAGCAGTCTCGTTAGTGTTAGCGTCCTTGTCGAACTTGTCAGCGTTGATAGCGTCAACAGGAAGAAGCAAGTTAACGTTCTTAGCCTTAGCCTTAGCGATGATGTCAAGAGCAAGATCCAACTTATCGTTCTCACAAAGTGAGTTACCGATGTTACCACCCTGAGCCTTAACGAATGTGTAAGCCATACCACCACCGATGATAAGGTTCTCTACACGGTCAAGAAGGTTAGTGATGATGTTGATCTTATCAGAAACCTTAGATCCACCCATGATAGCAGTGAAGCCTTCCTTCTTAGCAGCAAGAACACCGTCCATAGCCTTCAACTCCTTGTTGATCAAGAAACCGAACATCTTCTTATCCTCAGCAAACTCGTCAGCGATAACAGCTGTAGAAGCGTGCTTTCTGTGAGCAGTACCGAATGCGTCATTTACATATACGTCAGCGTATGAAGCCAAAGTCTTAGCGAACTTCTTCTGAGAGTCCTTCATAGCCTTCTTAGCGTCCTCGTATGCAGGATCTTCCTTCTCGATGCCTCTTGGCTTGCCCTCTTCCTCAGCGTAGTAGCGAAGGTTTTGAAGCAAAAGGATCTCACCAGCCTTCAAATCCTTAGCAGCTTGAGCAGCGTTAGCAGCATCCTCAGCGAACTTGATAGAAGCTACACCAAAGTTCTTAGTATACTTCTCGATAGCAGAGATGATTTGCTTCAAAGAGAACTTAGGGTCACCCTCTTGTGGGTTTACGTTCTTTGGCTTACCCATGTGAGACATCAAGATAGCGCAACCGCCGTCTTTGATGATCTTCTCGATTGTAGGGAGAGCACCGCGAATACGAGTGTCATCACTTACAGCACCTGTCTCTTTGTTCAATGGAACATTGAAGTCCACGCGAACGATTGCCTTCTTTCCGGCAAAATTGAAATTGTCAATTAGTTGCATACTATTTTATTTAAATAAAAAAATATCTTTTTAACGCCTACAAAAATAACTTTTTTTCCTCGAAAAACGAAGAAGGATGTCCGTTTTTTCTCTTTTTACATGATTTAGGTACCCAACTGAAAGAATTTGGAATCGTCTCCTACTCTTTTATCAATTTAGAGACCCAACGGCCATCTGTGCTTTCTACAGAAAGAACATAAATTCCTTTTTGCAAATCAGCGATAGAAATAGCCTCGCCGTCGCTCATTCCTCTTTGCAATTCAACGCCATCTAAGGAACAAATAGAATATGCTCCCTGACGTGAAACATGAATCTCATCGGTAGCCGGGTTTGGATAGAAGGCCAACAATACGGATGGTTCATCCTCAACATCCATCTTTTCTCCGAAGAGGAATTTATAAGACTCTGCTATATAATCTATATCGTTAGGACCAGAGACATAATCCGAACGCAAAATGTCGGCATGGCTTGCGCCATCCAATTCAAAGAAACGCACACGCTTGTCCGACTCGCAATTATAATCGTAGCGAACCACGGAGATGCCATCGTCGGCAATATCTGCCACATCCGCAGCAATAGCCTCCGTGCAACCGTTGGCTTCAGCAAACTGCGCTACCCTATCTTTGACCGCGATATCTAACAAACCACCCTCGTAACTTACGATTTGGTCACTCTTGCTATGAACGGCCATCAACGGCATGTTTAGGTTTCCGTCAAACTCCACATCACCGCCTAAGAAACCGCAGAAGACAACGATTCCCTTTGCTTTGGTGTCGGGAGAAAGAGCATATTTATAAGTCATGGCTCCACCCATAGAGGCACCCAAGACAAAAACCTTCTCCGAATCAATGGATTGTTCTTTCGCCACCTCATCCAAAAGCGTATTGAGGAACTTTACGTCGTCCACATCTTTATTAAAACGAATGTAACCCGACGAACTGATTTCCGGGAAGAGAATCGGTATCAACACGGCTTGTTGTGAAGTGAGTTCAGAAGTGAACGCACTAGTCTTCACCCTGGCACCTGCATTCCATACATATTTTAGAGAGAAACCAGGCATGGAGACACCCGCCGATTGTGCCAAGTTCAACAAATTGATTATCTCCGTGTTTTGCTCGTCCAATGCCTCAGGAACAACGACAACGGCATTCATCTCGTCACACACATTCTCCAATTTGAAATTATCGATCACATCTTGAGCCGAATAACCATTAGGATGCAAGAAGAGCAATAACGGCTTTTTCTGTTGGTTGGAATTAGCAGGTGTGAAAACAACTGATGTTCTTTCAAAACCATCGACCTCTAATGTTTTAATGGATGATGTGGCTGAATAGGCCGTCAATCCAGACATGGCGAGCATGATGCTCAATGACAAGTGTTTCATGTTTTAATCTAATTTTCAATGGTACAAATATATATAAAGTACCAAAAAGAAATTTCTCTTTACCCCAACAAAAAATGACTGTCCTTCGCCAATCTTGACAAATGAATTTAATTTTCCGTGCCAAAAACGAAAAGAACGCTCGAACTCTCCCCTTCCCCAAGCCCCCGGCAATGCCATAATCGGACAACGGAACGAAGCAGAACTGACATATCGTCATAAAAACTGACACCCCAAAGGCCTTTTTTCGTACATAATCTGCCACAGAGGAAGAAAAAACATATTTTTTCGGAATGGCACACAGTTTGACTATTACAAGATGTGCGGTTGAGAAATTCACCCACAAAAAAAATAGAAATTATAAACTAAAAAATTATAAAGTCATGGGAAAGATTATTGGAATTGACTTGGGAACAACCAACTCTTGCGTTGCAGTTATGGAAGGTAACGAACCAATCGTTATCACAAACAGCGAAGGTAAACGTACTACTCCTTCTATCGTCGGATTCATCGACGGTGGCGAGCGTAAAATCGGTGATCCTGCAAAAAGACAAGCAATCACAAACCCAATGAAGACCGTCTTCTCTATCAAGCGTTTCATGGGTGAGACTTACGATCGCGTAGGAAAAGAGATCGAGCGCGTACCTTACAAGGTAACTCGTGGCGACAACAACACTCCACGCGTAGATATCGATGGTCGTCTATATACTCCACAAGAGATTTCTGCAATGGTTCTTCAAAAGATGAAGAAGACTGCTGAGGACTATTTGGGACAAGAGGTAACAGAGGCTGTCATCACAGTTCCTGCATACTTCAACGACGCTCAAAGACAAGCCACAAAAGAGGCTGGCGAAATCGCCGGTTTGAACGTTAAGCGTATTGTAAACGAGCCTACTGCTGCTGCTTTGGCTTACGGTTTGGACAAGAAAGAATCAGATATGAAAATCGTTGTATTCGACTGCGGTGGTGGTACTCACGATGTATCTGTACTTGAGTTGGGCGACGGTGTGTTCGAGGTAAAGTCAACTGACGGTGATACTCACCTTGGAGGTGACGACTTCGACCACAGAATCATCGAGTGGTTGGTTGATGAGTTCAAGAATGAGAACGGTGGTGCCGATTTGAGCAAAGACCCAATGGCTTTGCAACGTTTGAAGGAGGCTGCTGAGAAGGCTAAGATTGAACTTTCTAACACCACTTCTTCTGAGATCAACTTGCCTTACATCATGCCAATCGACGGTGTTCCTAGACACTTGGTTAGAACTTTGACTCGTGCTAAGTTCGAGCAATTGGTTGACGATTTGATTCAACGTACAATCGAGCCTTGTAAGACAGCTCTTAAGAACGCTGGTTTGACAGCAAGCGACATCAACGAAGTTATCCTTGTAGGAGGTTCAACTCGTATCCCTGCCATCCAAGCTGCTGTAGAGAAATTCTTCGGCAAGGCTCCTTCTAAGGGTGTCAACCCAGACGAGGTTGTTGCAATCGGTGCAGCTATTCAAGGTGGTGTCTTGACTGGTGAGGTTAAGGATGTGCTTTTGTTGGATGTAACTCCGCTCTCTTTGGGTATCGAGACAATGGGTCAAGTTATGACTAAGCTGATCGACGCTAACACAACCATCCCTACAAAGAAGTCTCAAATATTCACAACTGCTGTTGACAACCAACCTTCTGTAGAGATTCACGTATTGCAAGGTGAGCGTCCAATGGCAAAGGACAACAAGAGTATCGGCCGCTTCCACTTGGATGGAATCCCTGCTTCTCCACGTGGTGTCCCTCAAATCGAGGTTACATTCGATATCGACGCTAACGGTATCTTGAACGTATCTGCAAAAGATAACGCAACAGGCAAGACTCAAAGCATCCGTATCGAGGCTTCATCTGGTTTGAGCGACGACGAAATCAAGCGTATGAAGGCTGAGGCTGAGGCAAACGCTGCTGCCGACGCTAAGGAGAAAGAGCGTATCGACAAGATCAACCAAGCTGACAGCATGATCTTCAGCACAGAAAAGCAATTGAACGAGTTGGGCGACAAACTTCCTGCTGACAAGAAGCAACCAATCGAAGACGCTCTTGCTAAATTGAAGGAGGCACACAAGGCTCAAGACATCGCTGCTATCGATGCTGCTATGGCTGAGTTGAACAATGTGTTCCACGCTGCTTCTCAAGAGATGTACAACGCACAAGCTCAACAACAAGGCGGTGCTCAACAAGGTCCTACCGGCAACTCTAACCAAGGCAACAACCAAGGTGACATCACTGACGTTGACTTCGAGGAGGTGAAGTAAGACCGATAAGTAAAGGCATAACAAACTCTATCAAATAGCGTGTAGCTCAACTAGTTACACGCTATTTGCTTTTTATAGGCTTCCATCCCGGATCGAGTGTTGAGTAATGCCGCAATGATTTGCTATTAGACCTCGCACATGCGTATCTATAATAATGAGTGGGAAAATCAGTAATGATGTCTCCCACTCATTTGTCTTGTTAAAAACATAGCAGAAATAGCCAAATGCTACACCAACTATGATTCTCTTTCATCCGTAATCTCCCAGCGGCCATTACGTTTGCCGTTTACTCTTTGCAGAATACCTTTCTCTTGCAGATTAACGGTAATCGTCTTGACTGTTCTCTCCGATTTGCCTATTTCTGCAGCAATTTCCTTCTGGGTAACAGTAGGATTCTTTTGCACTATACGCAATACTGCCGCCTCTTCCAAAGTGCAATTTTTGCACTTTAGGGACAATTCTTTACTTGCATTTGCACTTTGGAGGTCTGGCTTTGCACTTTGAACAGCACATCCTTCTGCCTTCCCCCAATCCACATGCATGATTCTGTTTCTCAAATCATGTTGCTCTCCCAATAGCATACTTCGGAAGAATCGTTCAAGATATACTATTGTTTCTGTAATTCCTTTTGGCAAATCTCGGTAGTTGGCACGTACCAGCGCGTTACGAAAGTACCATGAGTTATTTGCAAAAACATCATTTACGAGATTGAAGCCCAAGGAACGCAAGTACTTTATCATAAACACGGCTGTGGTTCGAGTATTGCCTTCGCAAAAAGGATGAATTTGCCATAAGTTGGCACAGAAACGAGATAGATGACGAATAGCATCATCCACATTCATGCCCTCATAACTATACTCACGTTCCTGCCCCATGTCATAGTCGAGTGTATCGCTAATCGTGTCTGCACTTGCATAATAAACAGTCTTGCCTCCAAGCACCCATTCGTTTTTCGTGATGTTATAGTCACGGATGTGACCAGATAGTTTGTAGATGCCATCGAACAATCTTCGGTGAATGGAAGTCAGCTGGGCTGGAGTAAACGAGAACGTTTTCTCTGCCAGAATCTCCGTGATACGAGCCGACACCTTATCTGCTTCCTCCGTTCGGTCGTTCTCTACCGACTTTCTGCCATCTGCTGACTTGTAGTATGAGTCAATCAGCACCTTTGCTTCATCGATAGTGATGTCACCCTCAATGTGCTTTACCGCTGTTTCCTTTAGATATTCAGACACACGAAGTCCATCCACGTCCTGAAGTCCTATAGCGGTACGCCATGCAGAGGCTCTCTCACGCTTATGTGGCTCAGCCACACGTTTGTAAGATTCAAAATCAATATATTTATGTTCTTCGTTCATTAACATTTGCTCCAATTTCAGGACTAATCAAAAGGTATTTAACGTGAATTCGACGAATTGTAATTAAAAGATAGTCAGTTGATTATCGA
>JAKSKZ010000056.1 GCA_024401475.1 Paludibacteraceae bacterium
GTTTTGAAATTCGCTTTCCGGAAAATAAGTTAGCTTTTTAAGGGCTGACTACTTAATAGTTTTTGTTATAAGGTAACATGATTATTAACTATAATACTCAATTTCATCCATATAGCAGAAGGTTAATTTGTCCTTTTTGTATTCTTTTAGACCATTTTGGCTGCCTCTTGAATCATAAAGGTAGATGACTTTTTCTACTAACGAATTCTTGTTATCGAAAGAGCGTATTTCAGTCAATTTATTTTCGTAGTTGTAGATGTAGATGTCTTTGTCTTTCAGTATATCTCCTTCATATTCAATTGTTTCCGATATTTTTCCTTGGGCATTGTAGGTTTGCACAGATTTATGTTGCACTTCACCCGTTTGAATATCAACAGTTTGTGCCTCTACGAGATCATCATTTTCATTTAAAAGATAAACCTCTTTTGTTTCGGCAATCTCTGCACTAGAGGTGTACTCTATCAATTTGTTTTTTTCGTTATACGCAAAGCGATCTATGGTAATAGAATCGTCAACCATATATTTCTCTCTGTTCTCAATGAGGTTGCCACGTTCGTCGTATAAGCTAGTTGATTTAGAGCTGATTTTACCATCGCAATAAAAGCATGTTTCGACCAGCTGATCTTTTTCGTTGTAGTGGTAGGTGATTGATGGAGAACTTGTTCCATCGTTTGAGACTTTTATTTCGCGAATGAGATTGTTATTCGTGTCGTATTGATAGATGAGATGCTCTTCTACATTTCCTTTTCTATCGTATATGAAAGATTCACTAATTTTTTGGTTCTTGTTGTAGTTGGCGATAAACCTTATGCCTTCTTTTTGGATAGGATTTTTATTAATATTCGTATAGTATCTTGTGATTTTCTTCACTTCCCCTTCATAGCAGATCGGGCTGTTTTTGAGATCTTCTATCGGAGCATGTCCAATCCAAGAATAGTCTATGGAAGGGTTTATTGCAAATCTTTTCTCTTTTATTTTGGTAATTAACTTGTATAGAACTATAGAGGAAATTACCACTACAACAAGCGGGATGAGTTGTTGTTCAATTGTTTCCATGCCGATAATGTTTGATAAATGTATTCGTGGTGCAAATATAAGGAAAAAATAGAATGCTGTTTAATCAAGATGAATTTGAATGTCGCCCACGTGATAACATTTCAAGTGTTATTTTGTATTAAAATATTTTTTGTTTTAAATAATAGTTGTATCTTTATAAAGTTAAATTAAAATATTAATCTATGAAGGCAGAAGTGAAGGCAGAAAAAGAGCAATTGGCTGCGGTCCCATCGGGGGCTGTGGCAACCTATTCGGAGTCGGTGTTAATGAATCAATTGGCTAAGTTTTTTCCTGCAAAATTTGTTCGGATGGCGAGAGTCGCATCGTCAGTCATTGCTGATTTCTATTGTGAAAAGGCCAAGTTGATTATTGAGTTGGAGAGTAAGGTCTCTGATGGTGATTCCATTACGGACGAACAACGCAAGGAGTTGGTGTCAAAGGGTTTTTCGATTATTCGTGTCTCTAATTACGACATTTTCAACAATATCAAGAAAGTGCTTAGTCATGTAGAAAACGCAATGAATGTAGGCAGTTCGCCTGTCTTTGCGTAATGAATTGTTACTATTTAGATTTGGGCGGATGGGTGAGATTTTCTGATGCGAACTTTATCGATCCGTCCTTTTTTATCAATTTGTCGATAGGTTATTCTTGAGGACCCATAGCTTCTAATTCGTCATAAAATTCATCGTAGTCGCGGGAGAAAAATATTTCGCATTGTGCATCGTCTACCACGCTATTGATAAGGCTCATCCAACCGTCAAGGCTGCCGTCTTCGTTGAGCAAATCCATTGTTTCTGATTTGCGTAGGTATAGCACTAATTGGTCGTCCACCATCTTTACATACATAATAGGGGCATAGAAACCCACTACGTCGGGGTTTTCATAATGGATGACATACTTGTTATCGTCTAAATAATATTTGCTGCTATCACGTACAAAGCCCGATCGGAGGTAGAAGACCATGTCTTTTCGGAAGTAGAGGGCCCCATCGGATGCTTTTGATGAGAAGGCGTTGTTGAGCTCTTTTCTTAGATTATGCATGGATACCTGTGCTTGATAACGAACATCTACATTTACATGAGTGTCTGTATCCATCACTTTCCAACCGCCCCAGAGTTGCTCTATATCGATGCCCTTTGTGTCTAAGTTAGGCACATTGTCTTCTTCGCAGGAGGTGAACCCCAGCAAAAAAGAGAGGAGAAGCAAAATATTATTTTTGATTGTACTCATAGCACCCAATAGCAATTTCAGTTCAATAGCAAAAGTATGAATTTCATGGCAGATAATCAAATGATACTTCCGCCTTGTTAGGGGTGCAAATAGCAATAAAAAAGCATAGCCGACGAAAATCGACTATGCTTATGGAAAATTCTTCCTAAAAATGGATTATTCATCTCCGCCGCCGAACTCCATCAAATATGCTTTGATGAATCCATCAATGTTACCATCCATTACGGCTTGAACGTTAGATGTTTGATAGTCCGTACGATGATCCTTTACGCGGCGGTCGTCGAATACGTAACTGCGGATTTGAGAGCCCCATTCGATTTTCTTCTTGCCAGCCTCGATTTTTGCAGATTCTGCTCTACGTTTCTGCAACTCGAGTTCGTATAATTGAGAACGGAGCAAACGCAATGCGTTGTCCTTATTATCGAACTGAGAACGGCTCTCTGTATTTTCGATGACGATTTCGTCCATTTGGCCTGTAAGTTCGTTTTTAAACTTATAGTGCAAACGAACACCGGTCTCCACCTTGTTGACGTTCTGACCTCCCGCACCACTTGAACGGAACGTATCCCAAGTGAGGTTGGCAGGGTTGATTTCAATCTCGATACTATCGTCCACCAAAGGAACAACGAATACAGATGTGAAAGAAGTCATACGCTTTCCTTGTGCATTGAAAGGGGATACGCGAACAAGACGGTGCACGCCATTTTCGCTCTTCAAATAGCCATAGGCCATATCGCCTTCCACTTGCATGGTGACGGTTTTGATACCTGCCTCATCACCATCTTGCCAGTTGGTGATTTCTGTCTTGTAGCCATGGCTTTCGCACCAGCGTTGGTACATACGAAACAACATGTCGGCCCAGTCTTGAGCCTCTGTTCCGCCAGCTCCAGCTACAATTTTGAGCACGGCATCCATTTTGTCTTCGTCGTTGCGGAGCATGTTGCGCATCTCCAAATCCTCGGTAAGCTCAACAGCATGCTTGTATGCAGCATCGACATCTTCCTCCGTAACGGCTTCTTCCTTGAAGAAGTCCATTGCCAACTGCAACTCTTCGCAGGCACTTTTTACGGCATTATAATCTTCCACCCATTTCTTAAGGCCCTTGACCTTCTTCATTTGAGCCTCAGCTCTCTTTTGGTCGTCCCAGAAACCCGGTGCTTGTGTTCTTAACTCTTCTTCCTCGATTTGAACTAATTTCGCATCGATGTCAAAGATACCTCCTCAACGCGTCCTCGCGTTCCAACAAATTCTTTAGTTGGTCTATCGTTATCATATTATGTAATAATTAGTTATTTCACTCCGATGAATGGTGTGCCTTTGTCACCTGTCATATAGGTAGGAAGTTTTCCGTCCCACTTTTCGATAGCGTATTGGCGAACCAACAATTCATTCAAAGACATGGCAACTGTACGGTTGTAGTAAGCCTCTCCATCACCTTTGATCTTCAAAGCGTCGGCCTCTCCTTTTGCGTTGGCGATTTTGATTTTAGCCTCAGCTTCAGCTTGCTTCACCTTGTTTTCTGCTTTCAAGGCATTTTGAACGGCCTCGTTCTTAGCGTTGATTGCTTCTGCCAAAGCAGCAGGCGGTTGGATTTGAGAAGTAAACTCTTCTACGATGAACCCTTCTTTAGAGAGGGTGGCTTCCAATCTGTTGCGTACGTCCAATTCAAAACCTCCACGATTGGCCATCAAAGAGTCGGAGGTATATTGGTTGGCACATGTACGATATGCTTCGTAGATACAAGTGCGGATGTACCCTTCCTCGATTTCGGCCAAAGAACGTCTGTACTTGGTAAAGATTGTTACAGCCTTGTCAGGATCCAAGCGGTAGGCAATGGTTGGGTCCATAGTAAAGATACTAGCGTCTTTTGCATTAACGGCAAAAGGAGCATAATTTTTACGTTGTACGAAGATTGGATATTCGAATACGTTTTGTGTAATAGGGTTGTACCACACCCAACCTTTGCAAGTTCCGATAACGCCTCCGTATTTATCAGAGTCGCTAGACCATTTATAGAATTTGATGCCGACGGAACCAGAGTCGATGGTGGTACAGCAGTTTTTTCCTATTATGAATACTATTAATGCTAATGCAGCAATAGCAGCCAATTTTATCGCTTTCCCTGTGAAATTAGGGAGCGATGAGTAGGTAGTGGTATTACCATTGTTTATATGTGCCATTTTTCCTATAATATTTAGTTAACAATACATTGCTTCAATCTCTTTTTCGTAATGCTTATTGATGACCTTGCGTTTCAATTTTAAGGTCAATGTCAACTCTTCATTGTCTGGCGTAAATGGATGAGCCAAAAGAGTGAATTTCTTTACTTGTTCGTAAGCTGCCAAATCACTCAAAAGTTGCTGGATGCGTTTCTCGTAGAAAGCATATATTTGAGGGTTGTTGAGTAATTCCTCTGTTGAATTAAATGCAATACCTTGTCCGTTAGCGTACTCTTTGAGTGCGTCGTATGCTGGTACGATAAGTGCAGAAACGTACTTTCTTAGGTCACCAATAACAGCCACTTGCTCGATGTACTTGTCCACCACGAGTTTATTTTCCACTTGTTGCGGAGCGATATACTTACCGTTGGAAGTCTTGAACAACTCTTTGATACGCTCTACGATGACCAATCTTCCGTTAGGAAGGATGCGGCCTGCGTCGCCTGTGCGGAACCAACCATCGAGGAACGCCTCTTCGTTGGCTTGAGGTTTGTTATAATATCCCTTTGTCATGGTCTTTCCTCTGAGGAGAATCTCGTTGTTCTCGCCGAGTTTGGCTTCGACCTCAGGCATCAAATCACCTGCCGATTCAATGTCGTAGCCTTTGCTGTAAGGGTTGTAGCAGGATACGGTAGCGGTGGTCTCTGTAAGGCCATATCCTACAACAATATTGACTCCAACGCTATGAAGGAATATGTTCACTTCGTCTGCCAATTGAGAGCCAGCGCAAGGGAACATGACACCTTTGTCGATACCGATCGCTTTTCTCAAGACATGGAACAATGTTTTGTTGTAGAATTGATATCTCCACTCCAATAGGGTAGGAGCCTTTTGGTCAAGACGAATGTAGTTGATGTTTCTTGCTTTTCCGATAGCAATAGCATGGCGTGCAAGTTTTTGTAGAATGCCAGGGAACGAATCTATTTTCTCATTAACTCCAGCATACACCTTTTCCCAGAAACGAGGAACAGCGCACATCAAATTTGGGTGAACCTCCTTCAATGTTTCTTGGATTTCTTTTGGATTGCTATTGATATATACTACCACACCTTTGTGCAAGCAGTAGTATGTCCAGGCACGCTCAAACACGTGACTCAAAGGCAAGAAACATAATGTGCTTTGGGTATTGTTTACATTGACAAGTCGGATGTCATGTATCTTCATTGCTTGCATATAGTTGGCGTCCGTCAACATAACGCCCTTAGGTTCGCCTGTCGTTCCTGAGGTATAAATGAGAGTGCATAAGTCATCCGAGCTCAAACGATCCAATCGTGCTTCAAATTCCTTCTTCGCATTTTCTGAGTTGGCACCTTTCGCCAAGAACTCTTCAAAAGTGATGGCTGCAGTTTCCCCTTTTCTATCGATTTTGGAATCAATAGAAACGATTTTTTTCAAAGGGTTCTCTGAGTGCAAAGCCTCTACCGAGCGGTCGAATTGGTATTGTTCACCAGCAAAAATGAGTTCGATGCCCGCATCTTTGATGATATATTCGATTTGGGAGGTAGAAGATGTTGCGTACATAGGTACTGCAGTGATTCTTAACGCTTGGCAAGCGAGGTCAACCTCGATGATCTCTGCCATGTTTTGAGAGAAGATTGCAACTTTCTCTTCCTCCTTTACTCCTAATTCAATGAGAGAGTAGGCTATTTGCTTAACACGTTCGCACAACTCGTTCCATGATACGTCTGTCCATCGTTTGCTAACGCTGTCTTTGTATTTGAGGGCAATTTTTTGTCCGTATTTCTTAGCATTAGCAAATACTAAGTTTCCGATATGTGAGTATTCCATATAAATATAATTTATGGCCAAGAAGGGGCAATGATATTAAGCTTCCGCCTCAGAAGTATCTCCAGAGATGGATTCCTCCAAATCTTTTGATTCCGTATCTTGGTCTTCATTTCTTCCGAATTCCAAATAGAGCCGTTTATTGGCATTGATGTTTTTAAGAGCTTTCTTCGCTGCGTTTTGCTGCGACTCCTTTTTAGAGTAGCCGACACCCGATCCTGCGGGTTGCCCGTTTATGAGAATTTGAGTTTGGAAGATAGGGTTGTTGTCAGCGTCAGTACTCTCTTCGATAAGGTCAAAAAGTACTCTGGCCTTATAGTGTTGACTCCATTCTATGAGTTTTGATTTGAAATTAACCTCCTTAATGGCTAATTTGTTCAGATTAATGTGTTTTGCGAAGACCACGTTAATCATGAACCATTTGCATTGTTCGTAACCATAGTCCAAATAGATGGCTCCGACCAAAGCTTCGAAGGCATTTCCGTAAATGTTTAAGTTATGTGAATGGTTGTGGGGAGGAGCGACCATCAGTTTGTCGATGCCCAATTCGACCGCCACTTTGTTCAAGGTTTCCCTTTGGACGATTTTAGAACGTGTATTTGTGAGGAATCCCTCTTTGCGTCCATCAAATTTTTGGTATAGAACATCTGCGACGACAGCGTCGAGAATAGCATCCCCAAGAAATTCTAACCGTTCGTTATTTTGCCTTTTACCGGATTTGTCTTTGGTTGCTACCGATTTGTGAATCAAAGCCAATTCGTATAAAGAGGTATCTTTAGGAGAAAATCCTAAGATATTGGATAAGGGTAACAAAAGATAAGACTCTTTTCGATGGTTCGTCAAGAGTCTTATCTTTTTTATGAGTTTTTGTATAAAATTGAGACTATGCAAATTTCTTAACAATTATAGACGAGTTGTGTCCACCGAAACCGAATGTGTTAGACAAAGCGGCACGAACGACTCTCTTTTGAGCTTTATTGAATGTAAAGTTCAATTTGTCATCGATTTCAGGATCTTTGTCATCATCCGTATGGTTGATAGTAGGAGGAACAATGTCGTTCTTTACAGATAATATACTTGCGATAGTTTCCAATGCTCCTGTAGCGCCCAACAAGTGACCAGTCATAGACTTAGTAGAGCTGATGTTGAGTTTATAAGCATGTTCGCCGAACACTCTCATAATAGCCTTCACCTCAGATGGGTCACCCACTGGAGTGGAAGTACCGTGAACATTGATGTAATCGATATCCTCAGGTTTCATGTTTGCGTCTTTCAATGCATTCTCCATAACCAAAGTTGCGCCCAAGCCTTCTGGATGGGTAGCGGTCATGTGATAAGCATCAGCAGAAGCACCAGTTCCTGCGATTTCAGCGTATATCTTGGCGCCACGAGCCTTTGCGTGTTCTAGTTCCTCAAGAATGAGGCTGGCAGAACCTTCGCCCATGACGAATCCATCTCTAGATTTGCTGAATGGACGAGAAGCTGTGGTTGGATCGTCGTTGCGAGTAGAAAGAGCGTGCATGGAAGTGAATCCACCTACGCCAGATGCTGTGATAGAAGCCTCTGCACCACCAGAAACGATGACGTCAGCTTTGCCAAGTCTAATAAGATCGAAGGCAACACCTAAAGCATTTGTAGAAGAGGCACATGCGGAAACAGTACCGAAATTAGGTCCGCGGAAGCCGTACATCATAGAGATGTGGCCTGCAGCGATATCACCAATCATTTTAGGAATGAAGAATGGGTTGTATCTTGGAATGCCGTCTTCCGATGTAAAGAAACTCTTCACCTCTTGCTCGAATGTGCCTATGCCTCCGATACCGGATGCAAAGATCACACCCACGCGGTCGTGGTTGAGTTTCTCCATGTCAAATGCTGCGTCTTCAACGCTCTCCTTAGCGGCAGCAATCGCGAATTGTGCGTAAAGGTCGTATTTTCTAACCTCTTTCTTCTCGAAATATTTCAAAGGATCGAAGTTCTTGACCTCACAAGCGAATTGTGTCTTGAATTTGGATGCGTCAAAATGAGTAATAGGCCCAGCCCCACTTACTCCTTTTAGCAAGTTTTCCCAAAATTCAGGAACACTGTTGCCAAGAGGTGTAACTGCGCCTAGACCTGTTACTACTACTCTTTTTAATTCCATACTTTCCGTGAAAAGTAAAAAATTATTTTTGCAAAGACTCAATATGAGCTATTGCATCTCCCACTGTAGAGATCTTCTCAGCTTGGTCGTCTGGAATAGTTACACCGAACTCCTTCTCGAACTCCATGATCAACTCAACAGTGTCAAGAGAATCTGCTCCTAGATCGTTAGTGAAGCTTGCTTCGTTAGTAACTTCAGATTCATCTACACCCAACTTATCTACGATAATAGCCTTTACTCTTGATGCAATTTCTGACATAATCTTAATTTTTTAGTTAATAAATAAATATTAATTTTGTGGTGCAAAGAAATGAATTTTCTGTGACATGTAATAATTATTTCTCAACTTTTTGATTGATTTTGCACATTTTTATCAAAAGTGAGCATGTCGCAAGGCACAGGAAAATTCTTGTTGTTTTTTTAATATGTTGTAAATTAATTGATTAGGAATATGGCTAAGCAAATCGCTATTTTTGCCTCGGGTTCGGGCTCGAATGCGGAAAATATCATAAGGCATTTCGAAAATAATCCAGATGTCAATATAAAATTGGTGTTGTGTAATAAAAAGGATGCCTATGTATTGACTAGGGCGAAAAATTTGGGAGTCCCTTCTGTTGTTTTTTCAAAAAAGCAGATGGAAGAAGGTGAGATTTTAGATTTGCTAAAAAAGGAGCAAATAGATTTTGTTGTTTTGGCTGGTTTTTTGTTGAAAGTGCCGGATGAAATAGTTGCCGCCTATCCGGAAAGAATTGTTAATATCCATCCAGCCTTGCTTCCTAGTTATGGTGGTAAAGGCATGTACGGCATGAAAGTTCACGAGGCAGTGGTGGCCGCTGGAGAAAAGGAGAGCGGAATTACTATTCATTATGTCAATGAGTTCTTTGATTCAGGGACGACGATCTTTCAAGCTAAATGTGAGGTGTTGCCGACGGACACGCCCGAAGATGTGGCGACGAAAGTCCACCAATTGGAGTACGCACATTTCCCACAAGTGATAGAATCGGTGCTTGAAAAATTATAATATTGTAAAGGGGATAGTCCTAACGTGCTATCCCCTATTCTTTTTTTACTACGGATGAACTGTCGATAATGGAGAAGAGACAATAACTATGAGGGAGTTGTGTCTATTCCAACTCTTTTGGGAAGTATTACCTAATATAAATAGGTGGCGTTTTATATCTCTTCTATGCTATGAAGTTCCTTTTGGTCCGGATGGTTTTCCTTACAGTACATTTCCTTCTTTCTTTTCTCTTTTTTATATGTTTGCTTGCTTTTTTTGTGCATAAACATACGAAATCATCTTCGGTTCTCTTTGCTTTCGAGGTAAACGGTTGTCTTTCAGATACCAAGTCTATCTTTCCTTGTTGAAAATTTTTATTTTTATTTATATTTTTTTGGGTGTTGTTTGATTTTTTCCTTTCTTTGTATTTTGTAAAAAAGACAATATATGTCAATTTCTTTTATGGTATAGCAGAAATTTATATTCTATATATGAAGTCTATAAAGTTTAACCAAACAATACTTTGGTCGCTGTTAACATTGTCGACCTTTAGCGCAAATGGCGAAGTTTGTCGAATTAAAAAGGACGTTTTGTCTTTTGAGACAAACTCTGCAACTGAGAGCAGATTAGACCTTTCGGATGTAATAGGTGCATCCCAGATTTCTATTGGTTTGCCAAGTGGGTATACATACTCTCAATCGGCAAAACCACTTCCTCAATCTTCGTATTGCATCATTCATCGTCCAGATTTGTTGGATAATGGTAGTTATCAATGGATGTCGCCTCCATCGGAGTTGGGCAATATATTCTTTGCAACTAAGAATGCGAATGGTGATTTGCCTTATGTAGAATTGTCTGATTTGGAACCGGGAAAGGATTATCAGTTTACAGTGAGCATATTGAACCCTGCAGCAAACTGGGGTAATTGCAAGCCTGCGGATAATAAGGATTATATAGTTCTTCATACACAAATCGTTAATCCATATACTAATGATGGTACGGGTATTAATGCCAAAGGTTCAGAAATGGTGGATACCCGTTATGACAATAATGATTCTAAGCATCGTCGTTATGGATCTGATTGTACAAATTATGAAGAAATTGCAAACGGAAAGCAGATAACTTATACTTATACGTTCTCTACGGATACATTGACCTCAGTGCGACTCTTCATCGAGGAGTATAAGGGGTACGGATTTATGGGAGAATGTTCTGTAATCGGATTGGCGAATCTTTCTTTGACGCAGAAAACATGTTTGGGCATCTCTTCGCCAAGCACGATAATATGTAATGGAAAGGTTATTACGTTGGAAGCGACGGAAGTTCCTGGTGTGGACCATTATAGATGGTTTAGGAAGTATAAGTCGGAGACAAACTTCTCTATGTTCAAGGCCACTCAGACACCATCGGTTAACGATATGCCAACAGACACGGTTCAATATTATGTGACTGCTGATGGTATTCGTTCTGATACTCTTGTTGTTAATGTAGCAGAGAAGTGTTTGTATATTACGCCTCACTATTCTTCTGATTTGTGTACGGATGATACAAATACGCTAATTGCTTCGGGATATGTCGTTTTGGACAACATCGACTCTGATGAGTTTATTTGGGAGGAATTTGATGAAGATTTAGGTGAATGGATTCAGTTGAGTTCAAACACGATGAAGCAGAAGATAAAGCCAACCAAGACGACGAAGTATAGAGTTATCTTCGGTGGTGAATCTACTGAATATGTGCATACAGTAGCGCCTTGTGCAAGTTTGGTGTGTGAACAACTCGATTCAAAGACCGTATTCTTGGAGACTTTTGGATTCTTTATGGATTCAGTCACGTATGTGGATACGAAAGATGAGGTTCGTCGAGGTTCTGTAACAACAGAGAAATCAGGTACGATGAGGATTGAGCGTTATTGGGCGCCAGATCCATACGATTACGTGGTATATCCAACAGAGTTCGTTCCTGCTCTTATTCTAACTGGAGACGATAAAGGAAAAGAAGTGGTGTTTGACGGTGAGACAGTAATGTGCGGTACTGACGGGCACAAGTATGCGCTTCTTGATCCAAGAAACCCTGATCCATCTAGTGAAAGGGAGGCTCGTCGTAAGGGTGGATACACTTGGTGTCATAATGAAAACAATCCTTCGGGTAATTATCGTGTTGAGGATGGTTTCTATGCTCTCGTTCGTAATCCATCTGAGGCCGATTGTGGTAATAAGGACTTCTGGAATGCAAAAGACCATACGGGTAATACCAATGGAGCTATGTTGATGGTAAACTGTGGTCCGACAAAGGCTACGATTTATTCACAAAAGGTGAATGTGGGTTGTCCTAATTTGTTGCTAAATTTCTCAGCATATTTGGCCAATGCCATTACTGATTACACAATTGACGGGGAACCTAAGCAGATGACTCCAGTGCAAGTGACCTTTAAGATTTTTGATAAGAATATGAATCTTCTAGGTTTCAAGGATTCAGAGCCAATCCTTTGTAATGACTCTTTGTCTTGGACACAACAATCAATGCAATTTAAGTCAACCAATGAGACTGAGTTGTATGTTCAATTGGTTAACAATGGAGAGTCAGGTTTTGGTAACGATATCTTGATGGATGATATTTCCTTCTCCATCTGTTTGCCTAAGGTCGTTTTGATTACGGATGGTATGGATATTGATAATCCTGAGGTTGTCCATATCTGTAACGATACGGTTATTAATTTGTATGCTAAGCAAAAGAAGGAGATCTTGGAGAATCCTCTTTTCCGTTTCCAATACAAAGCTGAGAATGGTGATTGGAAAGATGTTGATACAACGTCAACAGATTATACAAGCAACCATATTGCAATTCATTCATCAGATTCTCGTTTCTGGGGTGAGGTTGAATACCGCGTTGTTGCTGCAGAGAATGAAGAGGTGTTGAGAAAGGTGATTGAAGGTATGCCGTTGAGTTCTTGCGATATGTATTCTATGGCTAACTCTTCATTGACTATCGACAATAGATATCATGGACCAATGTCTCCTGATTCAGTTATTTCTGTATGTAAGGGAGATGTGATTCAAATGAAAGGTAGCCGTGAATGTGATAAGCAAGGCAAGTGGCTTACTGATTGGGAGTGGGAGTGGCGTGATGCCAGCGACAATATCCTTTCTGGTTACTATCGTAGTACAGATCTCGAGAAGAAGACAATCACTTACACCGTTTTGGAATCAAATGAGGTGTTCTATTTCATCGGTTATGATGATGTTTGTTCTTACAGACAGAAATTCACTTTGACTGGTAAGAATGTTGCCAAGGTGGAGGCAAAGGCAGCTTTGTGGACAGGTTGTGATTCTTTGTTGATTATTCGTGATTCTTTAAATATCGAGGCAGAAGGTTTGGCTCCTGTTTTGAAATGGACAGTTGATGGAAATGAATTGCCTTCATTCGGTGACTCTTTGTTGATTAAGCCTGCAGTTGTTCCTACAAGCGGCATTGTAAGAGTGGATGTTGATACGACTAATATGTATTGTCCGCTTGCGTCGCCAATAGAGGTTCCTTACCATGTGAATGCGGGCGGTTCTTTGTCAGTCTCTCTTTCTGCAGGTGGCATTGAACATCTTTGTCTTGATCCAGAGAAATATGACACAATTCCTTTGACGGCAAAGGTTACTCCGGAGGCTTCTGCTGCTGATGTGAAGTATTATTTGTGGTATGTTAACGGAACTCCGTTGGATACGACAACTACCCCTTCATTGATTATAAGCACAGATCCTGAGAACAAGTTTCACGATTTGTTGGTTGCTGGCGCTCAGTTGAATTTTGAGGTTCGTGTGGTGGATGGCATTTGTTTCACTGTTGATAATCCATCAGACCCAGGTTCATTCTATTTGGAGGTTAGCGAAACATATTCTATCGATCTTGAGTCTTATCCAAATGATTCCATCTGTTTGACAGATTTGCAGTCTGATACAATTTTGGTGTTGAAAGCAACTGCTACATCTGTAACTCATCCAGGAAATCATAATGTACAAAACAATATCAAGACGTATGTATGGAGTGTGGATGGAGTTGTTTTCGCTCAAACATCGACTCCTTCTTTCGTGTTGTTGAAGTCAAATCACCCAGCTGCGTTGGATAAATATTTGCAAGCTGGAACTTCTCCTGTATTCTCCGTGGCTGCAGTAGATAGCATTTGTTTCCAAAGCGCGGGAGGTGCTCCTTCTGGCGATATTAAGATTGTCTTTAACGAGGCATACTCAATGAAGGTTAGTCCTGACGGAAAGACGATTTGTGTGCCAGAGAATGCTTTGGACGAAAACGAGATTTTGTTGGAGCTTACAGTGACTACGGATCCGGCTGCGGCTCAAGTGCATGTTCAAGAATATATGTGGTATTTGAACAATGAATTCTATCGTGAAACTGTTGAGCCATCTCTCAAGCTCTCTTATCTCGACTTGAAGGATATGGTAGGACAAAATCTAGCATTCACTGTTAAATCATATGATGGTATTTGTTCTACAAAGAATAATCCTGCAGACAATTCTAACACGGTAGATGTTGATATCCGTAGTGGTGGTTATACATTGTCGCTCGAAGTTGGTTCGGACAAACTTTGTATTGATACACTGAATCCAGAGAATAACAAGATCGTTCTTTCGGCTATAGTTAAGCCTACTAAGGCTAAATCAAGCATAGACAAGTACTATTGGATGGACAATGGAGTGGATTTGGAGCAAACAACAGATACATTCTGTATTTTGACTCAAGCAAATCATCCAGCATTGTTTACTGCAGGCAAGACTGCCATCTTCAATGTTAAGACATTTGATGAACAATGTGCCCACGATTGGGTATATGGTGTAGGCGAAGGTCAAAAGGTATATATCAACGAGTCCTATAAGATGGAGTTGATTGCAGATGGTGATTCTTTGTGTTATGATGATGAGAATAGTGCGGTGCTTCATTTGCAGGCAAAGGTGACTCCTGCGGCTGCAGAAAATCATATAAAGGAGTATCGTTGGTATCGAGATGGCGTTCTTTTTGAAACAACTCAAGTGAATAACATTACTGTAACGAATGCAAAATATCCAGGATCTTTGGTGCCTGGTGCTGCTCATGCGTTCTCTGTAGATTCTTATGATGGTATATGTTATTCTATAGATCTTCCTGCTGAGTCTCCAGCTAAGCAAATTGCTATAGGATTCAAGTATGGATTGAAGTTGGATCATGTTGGAAAAGACTCGATTTGTCTTGGAACAGATTCTGTCATTTTGAAAGCAACAGTAACACCTGCGGCTTCAAAGGCAAGTGTACAAATGTATATTTGGACGATGGAGTTGGAAGGAGTGGAGACTACGATAGCAACAACATATGCTCCTGAAGACTCTTTGGTAATCAGTCAAGCTAAGTTCCCTGAATTATTTAAGGCCGGTACCGCTCCTATCTTCAGAGTTAAGTCTGTTGACGGCATCTGTTATAAGATTGACAACCCGAATGTTTCTGACGAGTTCGTTATCCGCTTTAATACATCTTATACAATGAAGATGAAGGCATCTTCAGAGATTGTATGTTTCAGTGCTGGTGATGATACGGAGTTGACATTGACTGCCATGGTTACTCCAGCCGAGGCTGCTACTTATATTAAGTGGTATCGTTGGTATAAGAACGGAGTATTCATCGATTCTACTAAGGAGAATAAGATAACGATAACTCAATCACGTTATCCTAATGTTTTGGTTCCAGGTGAGAAACCAACCTTCAAGGTTGATTCTTACGATGGATTCTGCTTCACTGCTGAGGATCCTTCGGTTAGCGATGGTGTTGAGATCTTGATAAATCAGAAGTATGATATGTCTTTGCAAATTGACGGAGATGCATTGTGTATGGAGTCTGACTTCATCATATTGACTGCGTCTGTTACACCTACTGCTGCAAAGAACAATATTCAAAAATATTTGTGGAAAGTAAATGGTGAGTTGTTTGAGACAACACCAAGCACGGTTGACAAGATAGTTTTGAGTTATGAGAATTATCCAGATTTGTTGAACAGGTTGCGTGGAACAGAACCTCAATTCTCAGTTGAGTCTTATGACGGAATTTGTTATACAGTTGATAATCCTGCCAAGTCAGAGCCAGTCAATATCGCAATCGGTGGTCATTTCAGTATCTCCATGGAGGTTCCTTCTGATTCAATGTGCTTCGATGGACCTTCATCTGTTTCATTGACGCTTAAAGCAAAGGTCGATCCTGCTGTCTCTGCAGGCTTGGTCAAGTATTATCGTTGGTATAAGAATGGAGTTTTGATTGACTCTACACAAGAGAGCAGCATAGTAATCACTGAGGCTAAATATCCAGGTGTTGTAGTTGCTGGTGAAAATCCAACCTTCTCAGTTGATGCTTACGATAATGTATGTTATACATCAGAAAATCCTGCAAAGAGTGCAGGCGTGAAGGTTGTTATCAACTTCAAGTTTAGAATTGATTTGGATAATGGAGGTAAGGATTTCTTGTGTGTAGGTTCTGATTCTCTATTGATTAAGGCGGTCGTTACTCCGGCTGGTTCGGCTAACAATATTCAACGTTATTATTGGACGAAGGATGGTGTTGCATTTGATACAACAACAGTCAACTATATAGTGTTGAGCCGCGAGAATTATCCTTCATTGTTCCAAGGTTCTACGATCCCTCATTTCGGAGTTAAGGCTGTAGATGGCATTTGTTATACAGATGATGATCCTGCAACATCTTCGAATATTTCAATTAAGGTCAACAAAATCTTTGATTTGAAGTTGAATCCAAACAAGGATGCTATTTGTGCGTCAGGAGCTAATTCAACAGTTACTCTTACCGCTGTAGTCAACCCTTCTGAATCTCAGGAAATGATAGAGAGATATGTATGGCATAAGGTAGATCTTACAACAGGCGTTTCTGAGCAAATCGGCGAACCTACCGTTGTTCCATCCAAAGACGTCTCTAATTTGGATCATGGAGAGTATGCATTCTATGTTACTGCATACGATGGAGTATGTTTCTCTGTAAATCCTGCATCGAGTGATTCGGTAAATGTTTCCGTTCATGAGAATATATTTGTAACTTTGTCGGCCGATAGGCTCAAGTATTGTACGGAATCCTCGTCTTTGACGTCAACTCCGATCACACTTACTGCGAAGGTTACTCAAGGAACTCCGAATAAATTCGAGGTGTTTGATGCCGACGGATCTTTGTTCGCTGTGTCATCATCGGAGAAGACTATTACATTTACGGTATATCCTACCTTGGAGAATCATGAGTATGTTGTTAAAGCATACGATGGTGTATGTAATAACAATGATGCAACAGCAGCTACGACGGGTAATCCGCTACAAATTAGCGTTTATGACCCTATAGATTTGGATTTGAATATAGACAAGACACTCCTTTGTTTAGGTGATACTGTTCATTTGAGTGTTAATTTGAAACAGGGTTCTCCAGTGCAATACGAGTGGTCTGCCGTCTCTTACGGAGGTAAGGTTCTTTCGGTAACCACTGCTAAAAAGGATTCTGTCATTCGAGATATACCGACTGAGTCTGGATACATGGCTTACACGTTGATTGCCTCAGATGGTATTTGTGACGACAAGATTGTTTCTGTCGGCAATGTCTTGGTTAAAGAGAACATTGTGATGACGCTTCGTTCTGATATCAATACTGTGGTTATTGGCGGTTCTGTTAATTTCTTGGCTGATGTGGAGAGCGGAGATCCAGTCTTGTTTACATGGAAGGCGGATGATAGGGTAGTGGCAACTACGACTGAAAACACTTTGTTGGAATTCCCTAAATCACCTTCTGTATATACAGTTGAGGCGACAGATTCTGTTTGCTCGACTGTAACCAGTCAAATGGAAATGGAGGTTAAATTGCCAACGGCATTCACCCCATATGATAAGGATGGTTACAATGATATCTTCATGGAAGATTTCAAGGTTACTATCTTCAATAGGTTTGGACAAGTCATCTTTGATGGTGACAATGGTTGGGATGGCTCGACCTATTCTAACGCGACAGATCCAAATCAGGTTAAGCGTACTTGTGGCGCGATGGCTGACCCTGGCGTTTACTTCTATTCAGTCATTTTGAAGGATGGTAAGGAGACCAAAGGAACCATTGAGGTTGTTAAGATGTAAAAAAGAAAAATGAAATAAACGATAATTATGTTAAACTTGAAAAAGGTCTTGTTATTGACCATGTCATTATTGGCGACTTACGTAAGTTCGTTTGCCATCCATGAGGAGTTTGCTGAAGGATATGAATTTGTTCCTTCTAAAGCAAGTACGAAGGTGAAGGAGTTGCCTATGTCCTTCTATAAGGATGGGAAGGTGGTCTTCTTCCGTGGTGATTCTGCGTATATGGCGAAAGTGGGCAACAGTTTCGATTTGGATTCGGCAGTTGTATGTCCAGAGTTGTGTGGTTTAGGCATTGAAGGTACATTTGCCTACGATTCACGTCGTAGGACTATCTATTTTGCCAAGACTGACGAGTTGGGTAATTCCGACCTTTATGAAGCTCATATGGAGGAAGGTGGTTTCTCTGAACCTAAGAGATTGAACATTGAAGGTTTGGATAAAGTTAGAAAGCCTTTCAAGGGTTCTACTGCAGTTCCTGCTGGATGGACTTTCCGTTATAATCGTATTTCGGGTTTTTTCAATCCTTCTCTTGGCAAGAATGGTAACCGTATCTATTTTTCAGCCGACTTCCCTAAACAAAGTTACGGAGGTCGTGATATTTGGTATATAGATAGAAACAAGGGAGCTGAAAAGGGAGCTGCAAAATGGGTAATGCCTAAGAACGCAAGTGATAGCCTTCATCCTTTTAACTCGAATGCGCGTGAGGATTTTGCTTGGACAAGCGGTGACTCTATTTTGTATTTTGCTTCTAATCGTCCTGGAGGCATGGGTGGTCTTGACCTTTATATGTCGCGTTGGATGAAAGATACGGTAGCTGTCCCTGTGGATAGTGTAGCACTAAAGGCTGGTTCTATAAAGGAGGCTAAGAAACCTAAAAAAGAGATTAGAGAAACATGGGGCCCTGCAATTCTAATGGATTCTGTTTTCAACTCTTCTGCAAATGATTATAACTTGATCGGTTCTGATAAGATTTTGTTGTTGATGTCTAACCGTCAAGGTGGTGTGGGTAGCGATGATATTTATCGACCAGCTCCATTTGAGGCAAAGCGTGAATCAGAGCTTCTTCCTAATGAGACAATCGACGAGCCTAAGGGATTCCACTGGGTGTTGTTCTTCTTCGACTTCAACCAGGCTACTATGAAACCTGAGTATGAGGCTCAGTTGGATGAGTTGGTTGACGCCATGAAAGAGTTCCCTGGTGCAATCTTTGAGGTCAGCGGTCACACAGATAGCCGTGGTGCCGATGCTTATAACTTGAAGTTGTCTCAAAAGCGTGCCGATTATATTCGTGGAATGTTGATCCAACGTGGATTCTCTCCTGATAAATTGGTGTCTGTAGGTAAGGGTGAAACTGAGCCTGTAATTCCAAATGCAACAGAGGAGGCTGAGCACGAGCAGAACAGACGTGCTGATATTAAGATTTTAAATGAGTAATTGAAGAGTCAAGATGAGAAAGTTAGTAATATTTGTCGCAATGTTTATGTCGTTTGCAATAGCAAACGCACAGAGAGATTTGATGTTGTCGCAGCAGTTCTTTTCTAGGTTGAATGCCAACCCAGCTGCTACAGGAAACAGTGATGATATAGACTTCTTCTTGCTAGGTCGTTGGCAATGGATCGGTGTCGAAGATTCTCCAAAATCTGGCGTTTTGAACGTCAGCGATTACTTCGAGACTTTCCGTTCGGGCGTAGGTTTGACCGTATCGTATGATGATGTCGGTATCAGCAATAAGACTACTATAGCTAAGGCAGCATACGCTTATCATATCAACTTGAATGAAAACATGTTGTTGTCAATGGGTCTTTCTGCTGGTATGCTTTATCACTACTGGAATCCGGAGGAGCATCGCTTGCAGAATCCAGAGGAGTTTGGTCAATCAACATTCCCTAACGAAATCACTACTTCGCTTGAGCCTGATATGGACTTCGGTCTTGAGTTGGCTACTCCAAGATTGTTGTTCGGTGCGTCTGTTGATCACTTGTTGAACAATGATGAGGATGTGTCAACATCAAAGCCAGGTCGCCAATTCTATTGGTATGTAAGAACTTTGTTCCCATTGAGTGATGCTATTGATTTTGCTCCAGCAATCATCTATATGCACAGAAATACAGTTGACCGTGCTGAGTTGAACTTGTTCGCGTTCTTTGAGAAGACTATTTGGGGAGGCGTTACTTATCGTCCCGATATCAATGCAGAATTCTCTTCAAATATGTTGACTTTTACTTTAGGTCTTGAATATAAACGCTATCGTTTCGGTTATTCATTTGAGTGGGGTCTTGGTGAAATCAGTGAGTTGTCAAGCAACTCAAGTGAGTTCTTGATTTCATATAGATTGCCAAAGAAGGTGAAAAACAAGTACGTTAGATTTATGGAAGATTAATTTTTTTATATCTTTGTATATTATTAATCGATTTTTATCGTTGTATAAAAAAGGTTATAGTATGTTTTTGTAATGGGGATTAAGAAAATTGATTAGTTAATAGTATGATTCTTCTTTTTTATTAATCGAGGGTCGTACTTAATTTTAAACATTCATAATCTGGAATACAATGAATAAGAACAAGTTATTTATATTGCTTTTGACCGTACTCTCATGCTTTACGGCTTCGGCTCAGGATGAGATTGTGTATGACCAGTATCATTTCAATTACTATTTGGTCAACCCTGCGGTCGCTGGTGCTGAGCGTT
>JAKSKZ010000057.1 GCA_024401475.1 Paludibacteraceae bacterium
CAGTCGCCGGAGAGCGGCACGTTCGCGCCGACCCCCGACCTGGAGGGTACAAGGGTGCCATCGTCTACTCGCTCATCGCCTCCTGCAAAGCAGCTGATGTGGATCCGTCCCAAGGGATGGAGGACGTGTTGGTGAAGATATCTATCTACAAGAAGGAGAACTAAGGACTTGTCAGAACTTTTACCGAGAAACTGGAAGAACTTGCTTCCTCGCAACTAGAAATCCTTACTAAGGCCTTAGTAAGACCTTACTAACGTTTTATAGTCAAAGACTCGTACTAGACACGAGAACTACTACTATTTTCTTTGACTTCAAACACGTACTTTACCATAGGCTTACTGCTATCCTAATTTCTCGATCCTTCATCCCTAACCACCCAATTCTGCATACTTACGGATCGATTATCCCGATACTTCATCCGTAAGTGGTCTGTTTTGTATAGTTACGGATATGCTATCGCGTGTTTTGGCTGGCATTTCGGTAGTGTGATAAAGGGAACTTCAACAAAATTTTCCCAAAGTCTAATCTCTTTGGTTTTATATTTTTTTTGAAAAAATAATCATAAACGCACTATTGAAAAATTCAGTAATTTTGCATTTCGAAAATCTTTTAGGATATGATGAGTGAGAACAAGGAGTTGGCGTATGATGGATTGCCGCTCCCTCGAAGAATATTTTCTGTTGCCACTGTTTCGTTAGGTGTGACCGTGGCGGTGATGGATGTTACGATTATGAATGTGGCATTGCCTTCAATGTCGCAAAGTATGCATCTTACCGAGGCTGATACTATTTGGATTGTCAATGGCTATCAGTTGGCCATTATCATGTGCTTGTTGGCAATGTCCACTATAGGAGAGATTTTTTCTTATAGGAAGGTGTATATGTTTGGCTTGTCTGTTTTCACAATTGCATCATTGGCTTGTGCTATGTCTAATGGCATAGGCACGTTGGTGGCGAGCCGAATGTTACAAGGATTAGGCGCTTCTGCCATGATGGCAATCAATATGACGTTGCTGCGTCTTTCTTATCCCAAGAGTTGGCTGGGGAAGGGAATTGGCTTGAATGCAACATTGGTGGCGATTGCCTCGGTTATCGGTCCGTCGTTGTCTGCGCTTATTTTGTCATATCTCTCTTGGCGTTGGTTGTTCCTTATCAATCTCCCTTTAGGAGCGTTAGCTTTGTATATGGGTTATAAAGCCTTGCCGGAAAATGTAGTGCGTTTATCGGAAAGAGAACTGCCCAAGACGGACATTGTACTTAATGCTTTGTTCTTTGGATCATTGATATTGGTTGTTCTTGGCTATTCGCATGATTTCAATCCTTGGGTAATTTTTGCCATTGCATTGGTCTGTTTCGGTGTGGGATTCTCTTATTTGAGGAGGCAGATGTCTCAGGAGTTTCCGCTTTTCCCTATTGATTTGATGCGTATTCCTCTTTTTAGTCTGTCTGTGCTTACCAGTGTGGCTTCTTTTACGGCTCAAATGTTGGCGATGGTTTCCATTCCATTCTTGTTGGAAAACACGTATGGATACACAGAGTCGGAGACGGGCGTTTTATTTTCTGCTTGGCCTGTCAGTATCATGGTGGCGGCTCCGTTGGCTGGGTCGCTTATAGGGAAGGTGAATGCAGGATTGTTGGGCGGAGTCGGATTGGCCTTTTTGACGTTAGGCATTGGTAGTTTAGCGTTCCTTCCGGATTCCCCTTCTTACGTTGATTGGGTTTGGCGTTTGATGTTCTGTGGCTTTGGCTTCGGATTGTTCCAATCACCTAATAATAATGTTTTACTCACGTCTGCACCGCTCAATCGAAGTGGAAGTGCCAGTGGGATGTTGGCTATGGCACGACTTATAGGACAGACGACGGGAGCCACATTGGTGGCCCTCCTTTTCCATATTTTTGAGTCGGGAGCTCCTCGTGCTGCCCTTTGTGCGGGATCTGCGGTGGCCTTCCTCGCCTGTGTCGTAAGTGTCAGTCGTTTGGCTTTGAAGAAGAAATAGCAGAGTCGTTTTGGACAATTTTGAAGCCAATCAACGCCATGAGACAGCTCATTAGTGGAGAGATGATGTTGAAAAAGCAGTAGGGGAGATAGGCCATGGTGGAGACTCCAAGAACGGTGGCTTGCGTCATTCCGCAAGTACTCCACGGAATCAACACGGAGGTGACTGTAGCACCGTCTTCCGAACTTCTAGAGAGCAATCTGCTTTCGTATCCTCTATCTTTATAGGTGTCTTTATACATGCTAGCCGATAGGATGATGGATATGTATTGGTCGCTTGTTACAATATTTAAAATGAAGCCTGTACCAACAGTTGCGGCAACTAGGCCAAATGTGCTGCTAATAAGCCGAAGAAGAAGACTAGTTAGGCTAAATAACATTCCGCTAGCTACCATTACTCCACCAAAACACATGGCACAAAGAATAAGCCATATGGTGTTTAGCATTCCTGCCATTCCTCCGGTTGACACTAGTTCGTTTAGTGCTTCGTTGCCTGTCTCTATGTTGGTGGATGATGCAAAGGTGATTATTAGGGCCTTTGTTAGGTTCAAAGCGTTGGGGACATCTTCGCCAATGATTCTCATCAAAACATCTGGTTGTAGGATGACTGCGCAAATACCAGCTGCGAGTGAGGATAGGAATAGGGTGGTGAGAGCTGGGATTTTCTTTGCTATAAGGAAAGCCGTGAGCACTGGAACGAGCAAAGTCCAAAGCGAAATGTTGAAACTCATTTCTAATCCATCCGTATATTCCGAAATGCTCACCTCTTGGCTATGTCCATACCAAAGTCCCATCACGAAAAATATAAGAAGTGTGATGGTCATAGTGGGGATTGTAGTGATGAGCATGTATCGTATATGAGTGAAGAGGTCGGTGCCTGCCGCTGAGGCGGCAAGAGTCGTTGTGTCGCTAAGGGGGGATATTTTGTCTCCGAAATAAGAGCCTGAGATGATGGCTCCTGCCGTCATGGCGGATGGCACGCCTAATGCGTTTCCTATGCCGATTAGAGCAATGCCGATGGTTGCAATGGTTGTCCACGAACTGCCTGTCATAAGACTGACGATGGAGCAGATGAGGCAAGTGCTGATTAAGAAGAATTTGGGTGACATGATTTGAATGCCGTAGTAGATAAGTGTAGGCACTACGCCGCTGATCATCCACGACCCGCTGATCATTCCGATGAGAAGCAGAATAAGAATGGAGATGCTTGTGTCACCTATGGTTTGTTTGATTTTCTCTTCGATAGAAATCCATTGTACGTGATAAATGCACATGGATAGGCCTACGCAGATGGCGGAACTTGTGAGCAGAGAAACCTGACTGGCACCACTCATGGCGTTGTCTCCAAAAAGAGAGACGGAAATTGCTAATAGAATAAAAAGTGCTAAAAGCGGGATAGCACTAATCCAAGGGTTGGGTATTGTATTCGTTTTGTTTTCCATATATCAAAGTTACCCTTTTCGTCGAATAATCCCCAACGAATTTAGTGAATTTGTATTCCTTAATAGTTGTTTTATGTCCCGTTTAGGCTTTGGTTGAGGCTGTTGAGTGCAAATCCTCTTTTAGATGTTTGTGAAGTTTCTTTGCCATTGGTGCTATCAAGAGGTAGGAGACAAGGGCCGAAATTGCAGCGCAAGTGATAGGGATGAGCAAATTGATGGAATCGAGCAACATGGCTTTAGTAAAGGATATGCCCATCCATTTTGCAATTTGACGTAAGGTGTTGAAAATGATGAATTTTGAAAGGAGACGCGTGCCATATCTTTCTATAAGTTGCTTGACGAGCATTCCTGTTGCCGTTTTGGCTGCTCTCGACAATTTTTGTTTGCCAATCATGATGGTCGACACGATTAGCATCAATCGGTTGGCTTTCTCTTTTCTCTCTAAATTAGAAAGAGCTAAGTCTTTCTCTCCGTAGAGGTATAGCAGTTTTTGAGAGATGAGGAACACTTGTATTTGGAATAGCACCAAATCGATGACGATGGCAGGCCACATTAGCCAATTGGTGGGCAAGGCTGTAACAAAAGAGGTTAGGGTGGCAAACCAAATATTCTTGTTGGCCTCTTTTTTTGCTAAGTCGGAGAGTTTTTCTGCCTCCATCACGTCGGAGGGAGAAGTCGTTATAGAACTCTCTATTTCATCTTGGGGCAAATGCTTTAAGACAGAACGAAGGTATTCGTCTCTCTCCAATCGAGCAAAAGGAAGCCTTAGGGTGGCTTTCATGATGGAGTCGTAAAGAGAGAGTCCCCAGTCTATTAAATCGGATATTTTTTTTATAAAGCTATTTGCCATAATGAAAACGACTATAAAACTCGCTTGACAAGCAAAGTCAATAAAAAAGCACGCCCATAAAAATAGGCGTGCTTCCTCATTCGAAAAGAATGATTATTCTTGGTTCAAAGTGATGCGCTTGAAATCAGTTGCAGTCAAGCCTTTGCATTGACTCTCCATGTATTGAGCAACATTCATCTTAGAATCCTTGATGAACTCTTGTTGAAGAAGAGTCTTCTCCTTGAAGAGTTTGTTGATACGACCGTTAACGATGTTGTCGATCATTTGAGGCTTCAAGTTAGCAGCAGCTTGTTCAGCAGCAGATGCCTTGATTTCGCGAGCCTTAGCAGCTTGCTCCTCAGTGATCCATCCCTTAGCCATGTTAGAGTTGATGTGATCCTCAGAGTCAACGTGAGCAGGGTTGATGCCAGCCTTGCTCAAAGCGTTGTCAACTTGTTTTTGGATCATCTCAGCCTTAGTCTTCTCAGCAGCGATCTCGCGCTCCTTGTTGATTTCCTCAGCAGGGACACCAGAAGGATCAACTGCGATTGGGCTCATAGCAGCAACTTGCATAGCAACGTCTTTTGCAACACCGTTGTCAACGTTAGCCATGTTGAAAGATACGATAGAAGCCAACTTGTTTCCTGGGTGGATATAAGCGATAACGCTCTCGCCAGAAACAGAGCAGAACATATCCAACTCCATCTTCTCGCCTGTGATACCAGAACGGTCAGTAATCAATTGCTCGATAGTTCTGCCATTGATTTGACCTGCCTTCAAAGCGTCAAGGTTAGCAGGCTTGTTAGCCAAAGCGAAATCCAATATTTGTTGAGTCAATGCAATGAAATCAGCGTTCTTTGCAACGAAGTCAGTCTCGCACTTCAAAGCTAGAGTTGCAGCGTAGTTGCCGTTTACACCAGCCAAGATGCAACCTTCTGCAGCTTGACGGTCGCTTCTCTTAGCAGCGATAGCTTGACCTTTTTTACGGATGATCTCTACTGCCTTGTCGAAATCACCATTTGCCTCGTTCAATGCGTTCTTGCAGTCCATCATACCTGCACCAGTCATTGTACGCAATTTGCTGATTTCAGCCATTGTAATTGCCATATCTATAATTTTTTAGATTGTTAATAAATAAAATCAAAAAAGCAGGACGACAGGAGACTTGAAGCCACCTTATTCTGCTTTTAAGAAAGCCACCCCGAAGGGTGGCTTATGATTGAATGAATTAGTCCTCTTTAGAGATGAACTTGCTAGCAACGTTAGCGTTCAAAGAAGCAGTATCGTCAGTGATCTTGCCCTTCTTTGCAGCCTTTGGCTTTCTGTCCTTCTTTTGCTCAGGAGCCTCAGCAGCCTCGTTCTCTTGCTTCTCTACCTTTCTTTCCTCGAGACCCTCTTGGATAGCAGAGCAAAGAGCGTTAAGGATTACCTCAACAGACTTTGTAGCGTCGTCGTTTGCAGGGATAACGAAATCGATGTTGTTAGGATTTGAATTCGTATCAACGATACCGAATACAGGGATACCAAGGCGCTTAGCCTCTTTAACAGCGATTTGCTCCTTCAAAACGTCAACTACGAACAAAGCAGAAGGAAGACGAGTCAAGTCAGCGATAGAGCCGAGAGTCTTCTCCAATTTTGCTCTTTGACGAGAGATTTGCAATTTCTCTCTCTTAGAAAGATTATCGAAAGTACCGTCGTTAGTAAGCTTGTCGATAGAAGCCATCTTCTTAACAGCCTTTCTGATAGTAGGGAAGTTGGTCAACATACCACCAGCCCATCTTTCAGTGATGTATGGCATAGAAACCGAGCTAGCCTTGTCAGCAACAACTTGCTTAGCTTGTTTCTTAGTAGCTACAAAAAGAATTTTCTTGCCCGATTTTGCAATTTGCTTCAACGCAGCAGCTGCCTCGTCGATTTTTGCTACAGTTTTGTGAAGATCAATGATATGGATACCATTACGTTCCATGAAGATATATGGAGCCATTGTTGGGTTCCACTTTCTTTTCAAGTGGCCAAAATGGCAACCTGCTTCTAGTAATTCCTCAAAATTAGTACTTGACATTTTTTTGTTCTTTTTAATCGTTTACATTCTTTTGTTTAATCAGCCCCGTAGTAGTCATCCATGATGAGTCTTCGGAGTTTAGATACTAAACGCACATACTTAAAGATAACCCAATATGGAAATTGGATGGGTATCTCTCCAAGGAATTAACGTTTACTGAATTGGAACTTCCTTCTTGCCTTAGGTTGACCTGGCTTCTTACGCTCAACGACACGTGAGTCACGAGTAAGGAATCCTTCTGACTTAAGAGCAGACTTGTTCTCTTGATCAAGTTTAACCAAAGCACGAGCGATGGCAAGACGCAAAGCCTCTGCTTGACCTTTGTAACCGCCTCCGTTAAGGTTTACCTTAACGTTGAACTTGTCAGCAACACCCAACTTGTTCAATGGTTGCTTAACGACATATTGTAGAATTCCTGAAGGGAAATATGTCTCCAAGTTCTTCTTGTTTATAATGATTTCACCGTTTCCTTCACTAAGATAGACACGGGCAACTGCGGCTTTTCTTCTACCGATGGCATTAAATACTTCCATGCTAATTACTTAATTGAGTTTAAATCGATAACTTTTGGTTGTTGAGCTTCGTGCTTGTGCTCTGATCCGTTGTAAATGTAGAGGTTGTTGATGATAGCGTCAGAAAGACGGTTCTTTGGCAACATACCCTTAACAACTTTGCGGATTAGCTTTTCTGGGCTCTTCTTCATCAAGTCGCCTGGAGTGTACTCTCTTTGTCCACCTGGATAGCCAGTGTATCTCAAATAGATACGATCTGTTGCTTTGTTTCCTGTGATGACAAGCTTCTCAGCATTGATAATGATCACATTGTCTCCGCAATCTACGTGCGGTGTGAAATTCGGTTTGTACTTTCCTCTCAAAAGTTTTGCTACCTTAGCACCCATGCGTCCCAAAACTTGGTTAGTTGCGTCGATGACAACCCACTCTTTGGTAACTGTTGCTTTGTTAGCAGAAATGGTCTTGTAACTTAAAGTATCCACTGCTTAAAAATTTTTAATGTTTTTATTAATCTTTCACTCGCCGGACGTGTTCGGGCAAAACGCATCCGACATTTTGTAATTATGGATAATAATTGGGTGCAAATTTAGTAGTTTTTTTCTAAATAAAAAAGAGTGAGGAAAAAATATAGATATTTTTTGTCCTCTTCGTTGTTCCGTTTTTTATGGGTAGTCAGTATTGTTTTCTTGGGGCGGTGTAAGGAAAACAAAAAAGGATGCTGAAAGTCAGCATCCTTTTTTTCCTGTTGTATGGTTACAATTAATAATTGTTTACCTTTTGAGTTGCCGTGTAGCTAATCTTCAATGCGTAAGCATTTCTTAAAGCTTGCTTCACGTCGGTAATGATACCCATTTTGGTGTCTTTGTCGATCTTGAGGGAAACGATCATTTGACCTTGGTCTGCCTCCTTCATAGATGCACGTTGGCGAGAGATGTACTCTTCAACCTCTGATGGGTCATTGGCAAATGCATCGTCGAGCTGGATACGAGAACCAGTACCGAATGCTTTGCGGAATTCTTTCTTCGGAGTACCGATGTAAAGGTACTTGACCAAAGATTTCTTTTCCATTTTTGTCAACTCAGTTGCTTCAGGCATCTTTTGGTCTACCTTCAAGGTTACCTCCTTCATTGTTGTCGTTGTCATAAAGAAGAACAACAACATGAACACGATATCAGGCAATGAAGCTGTACTGATAGCTCCAAGTTTTCTGCCTCCTCCTTTTCTGAATTTAGCCATTAGTTACCTCCTTCCTTTCCGTAGCTCTTAGGCTCAGCCTCTGAAATTTTCATTGGGTAAACCTTCTTGGTGAGCACGTCATATTTGTCTTTGTCTTTTTCGTCCTTTGAACTAGCCAAGTCTTCCAAAGACATTGAAAGCTTCTTCTTACACATCTCATCTCTCAACTCGTTGTATGCTGCAACAAGTTCGTTTTGAACTGAGAGATATACTTGATAGGAAGTTCCGCGGTCGTTCAAAAGCGAAATTACGTGGCTCTTAGTTACACCAACGTTTCCGTAGTAGTCGACGTTGATAATCTCCTTTTCTGGTAACTCCTCGGAATTGCTAGGGTTTACGATGAATTCCTTCGCCTTTTCCCTAAGCTTTGAGATTTCCATTGGCTGTCCGTTTACCATCAACTCGTCGTTGCTGTTAACCAAGATTTGGAGGATGTTTCTCTCCTTAATCTTTACGTTGTCGTCAACTATTTCTTGGTCTTTTGGCATTGGGGCAGGCAAGACTCTAAGCAAACCCTTGTCTGTCGCCATGGAAGTTGTTACAAGGAAGAAGATAAGCAACAAGAACGCAATGTCGGCCATTGAGCTCGCGTTGATTTCTTGTACTTCTCTTTTCTTACCCATTACTCTACTTTTTAAAATCGTTTAGCTAAAAATCCGAACAAAGAAACGAATGATGCGATACCTGCTAAAATGAAAGCAGATGCGATGCACATTCCTGAAATTCTAAGGTCGAATGTTGATTGCTCTGTGCCCTCAACGAGTGGAAGTGGAGTTGTGTCTGCAGAAAAGTAAGTGATGCACAACAATAGTGCCAACACAACGATACCACCCAAAGAGATCATTGCTGATTTTGCGTCTGAAGAGATCTTAGTGATGAATCCCATCAATGCAGCGAAAACTGTCACTATGCAAACCAAACCAATCAAGATGTATGCCCAAGTCAAAAGAGCTCCTGTGTTGTTTGGCTCAACGTATTCTGCATCAGGGTTTACGTCTCCTCCCAAAAAGAACAATAGCGCAACAATCACAGAGATGGCGAGCATCGCGATTAGTGCTATTTGTGGAATTTTGTTCATTTTCTATTAGTTTTTAGGGATTATTTTTGAGCTTTGTACTTGATAACTGTATCAACCAATGAGATTGAAGAGTCCTCCATCTCAGAAACCAAAGCCTCGATACGAGTCAAGATGAAGTTCAAGAATACTTGAAGGATCATAGCTACGATCAAACCGAACACTGTTGTCAACAAGGCAACCTTGATACCACCGGCAACGATTGTTGCAGAGATATCACCCATTTGTTGAATTCTATCGAATGCACCGATCATACCGATAACGGTACCCATGAATCCCAACATCGGACCTAGAGCGATACAAAGAGAAATCCAAGTTACGTTCTTCTCCAAAAGACCCATTTGAACACCACCGTAAGAAACTACTGCCTTCTCAACTACGTCAGCGCCCTCGTCGATTCTCATCAAACCTTGATAGAAGATAGAAGCGATAGGACCACGAGTGTTAGCGCACAATTCCTTAGCAGCCTCAACGTCGTTGTCTTCCAACAAAGCCTCCTCAACACCTTCGAGCAACTTCTTAGTGTTAGTTGAAGCCAAGCTCAAATAAATGATTCTCTCGATACAAAGTGCAAGACCCAAGATCAAACAAAGAGCAACGCATGCCATGAATCCGGCACCACCCTCGATGAATTTAATCTTCAAAGTCTTGAAAGTTCCAAGCTCTTGTTCTGCTACTGGAGTTGCCTCTTGAGCAGGAGCTGCTACTGCTGCTGGAGCAGGTGCAGGAGCTGCCTCTTCTTGTACAGTCGTCTCTTCTGACGTGTACTCTTCATCTTGAGCAAAGATATTCGAAGTCATGCCAAATGCAAAAACTCCCAAAATTGCTAAAACTGCAAATACTTTTTTCATTTTCTTTTTTTTGATTAGTTATTAATATTTAATTTTTGTTGTTTGCTGCGGAGAGAACGGGATTCGAACCCGTGATACGCTTTTGACGTATACACGCTTTCCAGGCGTGCCTCTTCAGCCACTCGAGCATCTCTCCTTTTTAGGTTGTTTAACCTTAATAGGCACAAATTTCTATAAATTTTTATTTTCAGTCAAATATTTGGCTGTTTTTTTTTGAACTTTTATAGTGAAAATGCTCTTGTTGCGTTATTTGTTGTCGTTTTGGCAACCTCTTCTAATGTCACTCCTTTTATAGAGGCAATTTTCTCTGCAATGTGTAATAAATAGGAGGTTTCGTTCCGCTTGCCTCTGTGGGGTACGGGGGCCAAATAAGGGGCGTCGGTTTCCAATACGATTTTCTCTAAAGGGATGGATTCTAAGGTGTGGGCAATCTCTGCTTTCTTGAATGTCACGATGCCGTTGATGCCGAGCAAGAAGTCACCCAGTTCGAAGATGCTTTCTGCCTCTTCTATGGTTCCTGTAAAACTGTGAAAAACTCCTCTTACGCCTTTCCCTTTGAATTTGCGGATGGAGTTTGCCGTCTCTTCGAAGGCGTTCCGACAATGTATGTCGATGGGCAGGTTGTGCTTCAGTGCAAGTTCTATTTGCGTCTCGAAAGCGATGATTTGTTGCTCCTTGTGGGTCTGTTCCCAATAGAGGTCGATGCCTATTTCTCCGATGGCGCAGTAACTGCGTTTGTTTAACCATGATTCGACGATTTCCAGTTCGGTGCGATAGTTTTCGTTGACATTGGTTGGGTGGAGGCCCATCATGCAGCGGAAAAGGTCGGGACGACGGTCGGCAAGGGCGTGCATATTGTCGATGCTGGTGCTGTCGATGTTGGGCAGCAATACCGTTGTGATGTGGTTTTCTTCCAGTCGAGAAATCACTTCGTCGATGTCGTCGGCGAATTCTGCTTCGTAAATGTGCGTATGGGTGTCTGTTAAATTCATTTTCCTTGCATTTGATGAATCGTGCTAATAATTGGAGCCGATTCTTGTCTCTGCAAAATTATTTATTTTTCTTTGTGTCTAATTATTTAGAGGAATAAATTCTAAATTTAGATGGTATGAATCCACTTGAAATTATAGAGAAGTATTATGAGAAGGGTGGCGACGCCTATCATATATTGGTTGATCATTCTGTCTCGGTGACGGAATTGGCGTTGAAAATGGCTAAGAATCGTATGGATCTTAACCCGGATTTGACATTCATTTCGGAGGCGGCCATGTTGCACGACATCGGTATTTTTAAGACTTCGGCCTCGGTTTTGCATTGTTTCGGAGAGAATCCATACATTTGTCATGGTTATTTGGGTGCCGACATTCTCCGTGCGGAGGGCTATCCTCTCCACGCTTTGGTCTGCGAGCGCCATACGGGGGCAGGATTGTCGTTGGCACATATAATTAAGGAGAATCTTCCTTTGCCTCATCGCGAAATGCTGCCTCTCTCTATCGAAGAGCAGGTTGTTTGTTTTGCCGACAAGTTTTTTTCGAAGACGCATTTGGGCGAAGAGTATTCCGTTGAGAAGGCGAGGACAAAATTGTTGAAGTTTGGCGATGAGACGATTGCTCGCTTCGACGCATGGTGTGAAATGTTTTTGTAATTTATAAATTGAAAGATTTTATGGAGAAAGATAGAGAATGCTCGTCTGTGTATTTCCACAGACCACCAGAAAGTTTGAATTGTGCCCAGTCTATTATGAAGGGCTTCCAAGAAGAATTTGGCGTTTCCAACGAAGAAATTGAGGCTTTCCGTGCGTGGGGAGGCGGTCGTGCGGAGGGTGGTGTGTGCGGAGCTTTGTTCGCTGCCGACACCTTGTTGAAGCGCCGCAACTTGGGCTCGATAGCAAAAGGATTTGAAAAGAAAGTGGGCTATATTACATGTAAAGAGATAAAAGGGAATCAAGCTTGTTCTTGTCCTGATTGCGTACGCATCGCCGATGAGTTGATGGTGGAGATTTTGGACAAGTGATTTTTCAAATTAGAAAAGGTTAAGAACCCCGAAAGAGTGTCAAGCAACTTTCGGGGTTTGTGTTTATTTGATGATTTTCACCTTGTGGCCTTTTTGAGTTAGCAAGGCACCAATTTTTTCTCTCAAATCTCCTTGTATCAAGATTTCGCCGCCTCGGCAAGAGCCTCCTACGCCGCAGGATCGTTTGAGTTCGGCAGCCAACTCTTTCAATTCCTCGTCGTCGCCTTCGAAGCCTGTGATGAGGGTGGCTTGTTTGCCGTTTCTTCCAGCCTTGTCCAATTCGATTCTGAAGTGTTGCTTGCTGGATTCTTTGGGTTGGTTGGCCTCTTCTTCTCTAATGCGTTCCAATTCTTCTTGCATTTCGGGGTTGCTGGCGGCCAATAGGTTGAGTTTGTCTTTCCAATCGTTGCTCTGCATATTTAGAAATGTTTTTTACTTTTCTGCAAAAATACAAAAATTAATTACCTTTGTAAAGTGGAGATGTGTCTCTTGATTTAAAAATGGAGAATAAAAATTAGGAAAACGATGAAGATAATAGCTGTAGGTTGGAATTATTTGGAGCATAATAAGGAGTTGGATCATAGGGAAGTTCCAACGGAGCCTGTTATTTTTATGAAGCCAGAGACGGCTTTGCTTCGTGAAAACAAACCTTTCTTCCTCCCTGATTTCTCGTCGGATGTGCAGTACGAAACGGAAGTCGTTGTTCGTGTCTCGAAGATGGGAAAGAATATTTCAGAGAAGTTCGCTTCTCGTTATTATGATGCTTATGGCTTGGGTATAGACTTCACCGCTCGCGATTTACAACGCAAATTCAAGGAGAAAGGTGGTCCTTGGGAACTATGCAAAGGCTTTGATAATTCGGCTCCCATCAGTGAATTCATTCCGAAGGAGGAATTGGGAGATTTGTCATCATTGCCTTTTCGTCTTGATTTGAATGGCGTGACTGTCCAGAATGGTAACACACAAGATATGATTTTCAGCGTTGATGCGATTATCTCCTATGTGAGTCGCTTTTTCACGTTGAAGACGGGAGATTTGATCTTTACGGGCACGCCTGTGGGAGTTGGCCCGGTCAAAATTGGCGACCGTTTGGAGGGATATCTGGCAGGTCGTAAAATGTTGGATTTCAACGTGGAGTGATTGGGCGAATCTCCTTTGTTGGTATATTTAGTAAGATTTTTGATCCGAGGGGCAGATTTGAAAAGTTCCTCTTTATGAAGATATAATATGAGAATTGTCGTTTCGTTCATTTTTATGCTGATGTGTTTTGTCTCGTCCTATGCGGGGAAACATACCTATTCAGCACAGTCTGTTCTTGCTTCGGGAACATGGGCTAAGATACGCATTACGGAAACGGGTGTGTGTCGAATCTCCTATCAAGAACTAAAATCGATGGGCTTCTCTGATCCATCCAAGGTGGGTGTTTTTGGTTACGGAGGAGCTTTGCTGGATGAGAATTTTGCGAATCCTAAGATAGATGATTTGCCTGAATTGGATGTCTATGACAATGGTTCTGCTCTGTATTTCTATGTGCAGGGGACTACCAAATGGTTTAAGCGAAATTCGAGTGCAACTCCTTATGTTTGTGAGTTTAATCATTATTCAGACGCGGGCTATTATTTTTTGAGCGACAGCGGTTCGGCAAAGCGTCTCAAGGTGAACGGGACTTACGAAAAGAAGGGCGATGTGTTGACAAGCGAATATCTCTATACTGATGTCATCCATAAAGATGAATTTAATTTCGTAAGGTCTGGTCGTGTATGGTATAGCGATATTTTGCATAAAGGTGATTCTAAAAACTATTCATTCAATGTGCCTAATATTGTGAAAGACAGGGAAATGAAGATTTCTGTCTCTTGTGCAGCGGCCGCCAGTTCGCGGACGCGGATGAATGTCACTTGTGGCGAAATTACTGAGTCTTGCTCGTTTGCGTCAGCCTCCGACCATTTGATTGCTACGGAAGCGTCGGCGTTGATAGAGACACAGCCAACTTCCAATCAAGTCCGTTTGACGTTGAATTATCTTGGTTCCAACACGTCAGATTATGCCGCTTTGAATCGAATTGTCATTAATGCCTATGCTGAGTTGAGAATGAACGGAGACTATCTGTTGTTCCGCAATCCTGATTATGAGGCATATGAAGAAGATAAATTCGTGACATTTTCTTTGAAGAATGCGAAGTCATCTACGCAGATTTGGAATGTGACGGACCCTATGAATGTGAAACTTGAGCCCGTGCATTTTGCTGGAGATAGTCTTTTGTTCTGTGTGAACCATCGTGATGTTCAAGAGTTTGCTGCAGTAAACCCTGATGGAAACAATTTTGTTTCTGCTGAGTATGTCGGTCGCGTAAAGAATCAGAATTTGCATGGCTTGAAGGATGTCGCATTTGTCATCATCTCCCATCCAGACTTTTTGGAGCAGGCAGAACGATTGGCAGAGAAGCATCGTCAGGTGGATGATGTGAATGTGGCAGTTGTCACACCGGAAGAGGTCTATAATGAGTTCTCTTCGGGAACGCCTGATGCTACGGCTTATCGTTGGCTGATGAAGATGCTCTATGATAGAGAGGGCGGCCGTAAATATTTGTTGCTCTTTGGTGACGGATGTTATGATAATAAGGGGATATTGGCAACGAAGGCAAATCCTTCAACGGCGTTTATATTGACCTTCCAATCTCGTACGGCAATCGATGAAACCACTTCGTTTACAACGGATGATTATTTCGGATTCTTGGACGATACGGAGGGTGGACCTGGTGATTACGCTTACGCTAATGCCAAATTGGATATTGGTGTGGGCCGTTTGCCTGTTTCTACAGAGAAGCAAGCCAAGGGCGTGGTGGACAAGATTATCAGTTATATGAATAATGCCTATTATGGTCCTTGGAAGAATAAGATATGCTTGGTGGCAGACGATAACGAATTGTCATCTTCTGTCAATAAGTTCTTTAATTATTCGGAGACGATCGAGAGCATTATCTATAAGAAGAACCCATCCATGGAGGTGAAGAAATTATATTTCGATGCCTATTTGCGTGACGTGGGTTCTAACGGAGCTCGTTATCCAGAGTTACAGAAGGAGTTGGCTGATGCTATTGACGAGGGATTTGTCTATTTGAATTATGTAGGACATAGTTCAAAGACTACATGGTCGGCCGAGAAGGTTTTCGGACAGTCGCAGGCTGCCTCTTTGCACAATAAGAAGTTGGGCTTTTGGTTTACAGCAAGTTGCGAGTTCTCTCAATTCGACGATTTGACGCCGGCGGGCGGAGAGGATTTGGTTTTGAATCCTGACGGAGGAGCTATCGCCATTTATAGTTCGACTCGTGTGGTTTACGACGATAAGAACGACCGATTGAATCGAGCTTTGGCCCCATATTTGTTCGACCGTGATGAGGATGGCCGCCCTTATCGCTTGGGCGACATGGTGCGTCTTTCAAAACAAAATATTCCGAACGATTCAAATAAATTGGCTTATGTCTTTTTGGGCGATCCTATGTTGCGATTGAACTATCCGGATTTGTTGGTTTCGACAGATTCTGTGCAAAACTATGATGGCGAACCTACGGATACCATGAGGGCACTCGCTTCGGTGAAGATTTTCGGATCTATTGTGGATGAAGAGGGAAACAAGGTGACCTCTTTTAACGGAAGAACGCATGTGTTGGTTTACGACAAGCAGCAGACCTTATATACAAGGGCTAACTTGTACTCCACGGAGCAGGAGATTTTAGATAATAGATTCCCTTATACAGCACGTCCTAACTTGTTGTATTCGGGTACGGCCGACGTGGTGGATGGTGAGTTCTCCATTCTTTTCCGTGTTCCGAAGGATATCAATTATAGTTATGGAACGGGAAGAATTTCCTACTATGCCTACGACGAGGAGAATGCATTTGAGGCCCAAGGCTCTTATGAAGACTTCTACGTGGGAGGTAGTGATACGACGACTATAGTTGACGAACAAGGTCCGGAGGTGACTTTGTATTTGAATCGAGAATTGGTGGAAAAATCCATTACTGTGCATGAAACTCCTACTTTCTACGCCTATGTGGAGGATGCGAGCGGAATCAACGCAACGGGTTCGGGCATAGGTCACGATATTACGTTGACACTGAACGACTCAAAGTCGGCTACGATTCTTAACTCTAACTTCTCGTATGATGTGGGCAGCGATCATTCGGGTTATGTGAAGTATCAGATGCCAGAATTGGAGGAAGGTCATTACACACTTACATTCAAGGTCTGGGATTTGTTGAACAATTCGACAACTCGTCAGATAGAGTTTGATGTGGTGAAGGGCTTGCGAATCAATATGGAGGAGTTGACGCTTTATCCTAATCCAGTTCAAGAGAAATTGACAGTTCGTGTCTCTCATAATCGTCCGTCCGAGCAGATTTCGTATCGTATGATGGTGTTCGATTTGAGTGGAAGAGAGGTCTATAGTTCAGGCACGAAGACAGATGTCAATGATGGCATGTTGGAGTTTGAATGGGATTTGCGTACGACCAACGGAGCAAGATTGAGAGAGGGCGCATATGTTTGTAAGGTGGGTGTTTCTTCCTCATCTGCGGGCTATGCTGAAAAATCTCAAAATTTATTGGTCTTGCCACAATAAAACAAACAAATCGTAGTTATAAAGGAGGGGGAGTATTTAGGTCTCCCTTTTTGAAAAGCCTCTGTTCTTGCCTTGTTGCTTTGAAAGGACAGATGTTTGATGAATATGTAATTGTACAATAGGGAAATGAAAAAGAGAAAATTAGAATTAGTTTCATTGTGTATGTTAAGTTTGGCCTCTTCGGCAGCAATGGCTGGCGAGAAGGAGAGCAAATTTAACCCTTTGCAATCGGCAGTGCCATCTTTGTCTATTGCACCAGATGCAAGAGGTGGTGGTATGGGTGATGTCGGAGTTGCAACATCTCCAGACATCAATTCTCAATATTGGAACCCTGCCAAGTATGCACAAATGGAGAGCCGTGGCGGTTTCGCCCTTTCTTATACACCTTGGTTGAGAAAAATCGTAAATGATATCGACCTTGTTTATTTGGGCGGTTACTATAAGTTGGACGATATGCAATCGTTGAGTGCGTCGTTCCGCTACTTCTCAATGGGTGAGATAAATTTGACGGATGCTCCAGGTCCTGATGGACAAGTTGTTTCACAAGGAACTTGCAATCCTTACGAGATGTCGGTTGATTTGGCGTACGCTCGTAAATTGTCTGAGTGTTGGTCGGCTGCAGTTGCTTTGCGTTTCATCTATTCAGATTTGACCAACGGAATGACAGACGATGCTAATGTGACAGCAGGTAAGGCTGTGGCTGCCGATGTCGCTGCCTTCTATCGTAAGCCAATCAATTTGGGTGGAAACAAAGATTCATACGCATCTTTCGGTGTGAATGTTTCAAACATCGGTTCGAAGGTCTCTTATGATGATGGAGAGACGAACCAATTTATTCCAACCAACTTGCGTTTGGGAGGTTCGTTCGATTATTCGTTCGATGAATTCAACTCGCTTGCGTTGTCTGTTGATTTGAACAAATTGTTGATTCCGACTCCTCCGAAGGTGGAGAAGGAGCATGGAGAAACGGATGCTGAGTTCCAACAAAGACAAACTGAGGAGTGGGATGACTATTATGAAACATCTCCAATCGCTGGTATCTTCAAATCGTTTGGCGATGCTCCTGGTGGTTTCAGCGAAGAGTTGGAGGAGATTACTTGGTCCGTTGGTGCTGAGTATTCTTACAACAAGCAGTTCTTGGTTCGTGCGGGTTATTTCCATGAGTCAGAAAACAAGGGTAACCGTAAGTACTGGGCATTCGGTGCTGGTTTCAATTTGAGCATCTTCCAATTGAATGCGGCATATTTGATGTCAACTGCTCAAACGAGCCCATTGGATCAAACTTTGCGTTTCACGCTTGGATTTGACATCGCAGGCTTGAAGGGTATTATGAATAATAGCAAAGAGGAGTAAAAATTCGATATAAATCAATGATGATGGCGGGGAAGGATTGTTCTTCCCCGTCGTTTTTTTGAATTAGAAGTTATGAATATAAGAGTAGGACAGGGATATGATGTCCACCAGTTTGTTGCTGGTCGTGAATTATGGTTGGGAGGCATCAAGATAGAGTGTGACCGCGGCTTGTTGGGCCATTCCGATGCGGACGTTCTGATACATGCCATCTGTGATGCACTTTTGGGAGCTGCGAATATGCGCGATATTGGTTATCATTTCCCAGATACAGGCAAGGAATATGAAAATATTGATAGCAAGATTCTTTTGAAGAAGACAATAGACTTGATAAAGACAAAGGGTTATACGGTTGTGAATGTGGATTCAACTATCTGTGCCCAACGACCTAAAATCAATCCGCATATTGAGAAGATGCAACAGACACTTGCCCAAGTGATGGGGGTAGATGTTGATTGTGTAGCTATCAAGGCCACAACCACCGAACACTTAGGATTTGTGGGAAGAGAAGAGGGCATGGCAGCCTATGCGACAGTGTTGATAATTAAGAGTTAAGAATTAAGAATTAAGAGTTTTTTTTGCGTTCGTCGCTTGGAGGCCTAACAAGGGGCAACGCCCCGATACGTAATAGCATAGCCTCTCAGGGTTATGTGACTATCGAACATCCATGCCGTTCCAGTGCTGAAAGCGCGACACACAATAGCCTTGTCCGCAAGGACAAGGTGTTCGTGGATGTTACCGTCTGTTATCTGATAAACTAATAAGGTCAACCCCCGATACGTAATAGCATAGTCTCTCAGGGTTATGTGACTATCGAACATCCATGCCGTTCCAGTGCTGAAAGCGCGACACACAATAGCCTTGTCCGCAAGGACAAGGTGTTCGTGGATG
>JAKSKZ010000058.1 GCA_024401475.1 Paludibacteraceae bacterium
ATGTGGGTAGGGAAACTGTTCGCTATATTTTAGGGGTAAATGAAAGAGCCGTGGTTTGAAGAAGAACTTACTTTCGCTTCTGAAATGTTGGAGCTCTTCAGGTTACTTCCCTACGGTTATTTTTCCTCCATTGTTACTGTTGCCCCTGAACGAAGGCGAGTAGAGGCACTCTGCCGTTGCCAAGCCTGCCGAGTAGGTGCCGCTTGTGGTGGCGTGGAGCGTGTAGTCAAAAATGTATGTTCCTTTGGTCAATTGGTTGAAGAACATTCGATAACTGGTGTCCGTGTAGTTGCGATAGTAACAAGCTTGGTTATCCCAAATGTATTGGGAGATGACTTTCTCTGGCTCCATGCATGAGGCACGTTCGTCCTTGATCAAGAGGTAGTCCAAATTTTGGTCGCTCTCTACGGTGAGACGTACTTTGATTTTGCTTCCGAGAGGAATCTTGTCGCCCTCTTTTATTTCCTTCAACACTTCCGTTAAATGACCATTGGAGTCCTTTCTTGACTCTACGGAATAAGCCTTTTTGTCGATGGAAATGTGGTTGCTGGCGGCTGTGATTTTTGAGTTGGTGGTCTCTTGAGTAGCATAAAGAGCTGCGAATCCGATGCTTTGAGGAGCACCCTCCACATGGATGGTGTTGGATGAAGAATTTCCAGGCATGGTGCGTTTGAGGTAACCATCGGCGGCATTGATCTGTTCTCCATTCGGAAGAGTGACGCTTCCCCCTTTGCTCTCTATGTTGGAACTTTGGAGGAGAATGTCGATGGCGTCTATTGTTGCTGTTGTTGAACGCCAAACTCCAGTCTCTTTCTTGCGGAGCAACCAAAGTTGCATTTCTGCCAACTCCTCTTCTGAAGCAAGTCCTGTTTGAATGAAGGCACGCATGGCTTCGGTATGGACGGAAATGTCAGAGTTGTACCAACTGCAGGCGTTTTTATTCTCTTTCCAATAGATGCCTTCTGATGAACTTCGGGTGTAACTTTGTCGCATTGCCTCAACGATGGTTCTGGCTAAAGTCGTATCTTTTTGGGCAACTAGCAGTTGTACGAAGCACGATTTGCCGTAGAGGGTGAGGTGTTTCCAATTTTGTTTTGTCTCCTCGTAGCATGCGGAGACGGCCAATTTCGCATGTTTGGAAAGCGGTTCGAGCTCTTGCGTAAAGTGACGTAGCCACATCAGGCGAATTTCGTATTCGTCGGCGGCAATGCCACTATTGTTCTTCCTCTCAGAATTGTAGTGGGCCATACGTTTCTCGATGCACTTGTCTATGTATTGGAGGGAGTTCTTGAAATCCATCTTTTCTTCCTTGTTTAGCAACCCTCTCTGATAGAGCTTTGCCATTTGTTGACAGACGTAGATGGATGTCCAAGGAGAACTCTCGCCGTTAGGGAACCAAGCATATCCGTAGTCTTTGTTTTGCAAGAAACGGAGGCGAGAAAATGCGTTGTCTCTTTTTGCTTTCGCATTTTGAAGCATATAGGTTACGGCTTCGCGTTGTTCTGTCTCGTTCTGAGCCTCTTTTCTCCAAGGCGTTGCCTCCCAAGCGATGCTTTTCAATTCGTTGTTTTGTTTCAATTTCGAGTCGCCTCCCCAATTTTTTATCGCATTGTTTAGGCTTGGGTAACTCTTGTGGAGTTTGGAAATGATGGCGTTGGCGTAGAAGGCGGTTGCTAAATCGATGGCATTGCTGTACTTCGGTTCTGCAACAGAAGGCAGACTCATCACTGCTTGCCAAAGGGAGTTGGCGGTGTATTCTACGGTTATTTGCACATCTTCGCTTGGGTCGGTATCCACGGTCAATGTCTTTGTCTCTCCCTTTCTTATCATGGCGTTTTGAGCCTTGATGGTGCGGCTGCAGTTGGAGATGACAGGAACGGCGTGGATTTCTCCGTCTTTGAATCTGTCATTTTCTGCTATTACCGTCATTTTGATGGAGTCAATGCCTTCGGGCACATCAAATGAACAGTTGATGGTGTCGTTCTGATGGGCGGCAATGTTGAAATCGATTGTTCGTTTGCCGATTTCCTTGCCCGACTTTTCCTCTTCCAGTAAGATTGTCGCCTTTCCAGCTATTGCTAACTCTTCATGATTATTAATGACTGCGGAGATAACATTGCGGTCGCCACTACGAAATAGGCGAGGCACATAAGGGCGGATGTTGAAAGGCATGGTGGTCTGCACGGTGTAACAATCTACCCCGATCTTCATATCTTTAGAGAGCGTGAATAGTTTGACCTCCCAATTGGTAAGTGTTTCTGGAGCGTCAAATTCAATCGTTGCTTTCCCATCTTTGGTTTGGATGTCGGGATAGAAGAAAGCCGATTCCGTAAAATCTTTGCGGATTTTGCCTGGGGTTGGATTCTCCAAAGCGGGCGATTCTTCTGCTCCTGTTAGGGAGGATACGCCGTGTACTCTCACACCGGCAACCGATCCTGTGAGGTCTGATTTTCTTTGCACACCATAACCAACTATGACCACCTCTTCCAAATAGTCACCCATAGAAAGTATGATGTTTAAGTCTTGTGGACCTGTCACCTGAACTGTTTGGGTTTCATATCCCACATAACTTATCTCTAACTCGCATCCTTTGTTCGGAATGCGTATTTCAAAGCGGCCATCCATGTCGGAAGTGGTTTCGATGGCTGTTCCTGCGATACTGATAAGTGCAGCTGGTAGTACGTCCTCTTCGTCACGAACGGTTCCTGTTACCATGTAGCCGTTTTTGAAATCTTCGGAAGTGTAGGTTTTTGTTATTGTTAATTGTTTGATTCTTTGTTTGTTAACGTTGTTTATGAAAGATTTTGAAGTGAGCGACCAAAGTGGATGGGCGAAGGTCTGCTCGTGCTCTCTATAAGGGAACATCCATTGCTCGTAGTCGTTACGACATATATAAACCTCCTCTGTGTGTTGAAGGGCCTCTCTATAATTATAATAATTGATGAAAGGCACTCTGTATCTTGGGTACCAGGAGTTCCAATGATGTTTTTTGTAGGTGTTTAAAGCCATGTCAGTCATTGTCGCAGCCAATGAGACGGGTTCATGCGTGCCTATTACTTCGATGTTCCATTTTTGGTGAGAACCACTCTCTATTTTGTTTCTCAATGAGGTGATTTTTGTGTGAAGAGACATGTTTTCCCTTGATTTCTCAATCCAGAAAAAATCGCTACGAAATTGGTGGTCTTTTAGGGTGCTGACGGTGATGATAGCCCCTTCGATTCCCTTTTTAGAAAATATCTCCTTGTAAGGGATTGCGAACGATCTCAACTCTTTGTTAAGAAGCATCCATTCCTCTTTTAGGGTCACGTTGTTATGGTCGGCCAATCGGTAAAGCACATATAGGCTATCCTTGTTGGTGGCCACGGAGAAGCGTAGGGTGTCTTTGGCTCCCATGAAATTTGGTCCGCGCTGGCCTATGCTTATCCACAACATTTGGTCAGTAGGTGTTACTTTACTACGGCTATCGTAAATGGTGATGTAGTCTCGATTCGAATTATACCAAGTCTTATTTAGTGTGTCGCCTGTAGTAATGTCCGTAATAGTCAGTTGATAGGAGCCAATATTGGCTTCTTGGCATAGTTCTTCAGGTAAATGTACTTTTGCTACACCTTTTAGAGTCTCTTCCCATTCTACAGTTTTTCCCTCCGTTTTTTTCGATTTGAGTTGAATTTTGACACGTTTCTCGATAGCTTTCTCTCCTTTATGAGAATCCTTTTTACAGCAATCTAAGAAAAAATAGGGGTATTGGGCAATGTCAACCATCGGATCGGAGACCAATCTAATGCTTGTAGTGTTTTTATGGAGAGTGATATACTCTTTCTCCTCAATAGACTCTCCCGATGGGGCTGTGATGGAGGCCGTAACGAAGAGACTTTTTGTGTTCCCGTTCAAATCCTCGGGATGGATAGTGTAAGTAGTTGAGAATTTGCCCATCGAATCGGTCATCAGCGTGTATTTTTCATCCTCTATGGTCAACAACACTTGGGCATTCGCGATAGCCTCGCCAGAGAGATATTTTACCGTGCCTGAAATAGGAACCTCTTTGGTCAATGTGCAATCATTGTCGATTTGGTCGAACTCTACCTCTATTTGTTGTAGTTTGTATGCCTCTACATGAAAGTAGGAGGAGAGATGTTCGGTATCATAGTCGATGGTAGCTTTGATGCAATATTCTCCTATGGCATCTTCATTATTCTCTATTGAGTATTCTCCGTGGAATTTTCCGAATTGGTCGGTAACCGAATTGGTGGTTGCTATTGTTTTCCCTTTATGAGAAATCTTAATTGTAATTTGTTGGTTGGGCATTACAAATTCTTTTCTCTTTTCGCGATCAATTCTATAGCAGAAACCGAAAAACTTTACCGTCTGTCCTGGGCGGTAGATGGCACGGTCTGTGTGTACGATGGTGATGCTCTCTTTGTTGTCTTGTTCATCCATTTCTTCCATTATGATTTCCCCTTCGCTGAATCGGTCATCGCCTTTTTCTGCCCTAAATTCATCTCCGTCTTCTAATGGTAATCTTAATGGCCCCATTTTTTTCATTGAGATTAGCTTTGTCTTGCCGTTTTGGTTGGTGGCCGACTTGGAAAGTAATGAATCGCCCGAATAGTTTACCCCTTTGAGGGGCTTTCCGCTAATGTTGTCCACGGCATATACTTCGTGATAAAATCGCCTTGAATCGATGGCCGCTTCGCACCATGTCTTGAAATCCATTTCCTCATCGTCGTATTTCTCTTCATACTTTTCCCACCAATTTTGGGTGGGCGTGCAGATGGTGGCTATATCTGTGACAACAAAGCATATAGGCTTTGGGGCTTGGGTTGTGTCTTTGCACTCAACGTCTCTGATGTACACGCAATAATCCCCATAGGGTAAGTTTTCTAATTGAATTGAGTCTTGCACCGGAATGAAGTAGTTGCTCGGTTTTAAACTGAACTCATATTTCTTTTTAGGAAACGTGACATCCTTCCCATTAACGGAGGTAGTTCCTTGTATTGAGATGAGTACCTTCTTTACATTTGTGTGGCTAATATAAATCTTGATAGGTTCGTTGCTGTGGAAAATGTCTTTGACGTGGCATTGGAATTTGTGTCGGTCTATGTAGTCCAGTTGTTGGTCGATAGGATCTAAAGAACACCTGTTTTTGAATTTCTCTTTTACAGAAAGCAATCGGTCATGTAAGATTTGAGGGTTTATCGTGTCGGTCTTTTCTCTTAGCACTTTTGCACGCAGTGCCTCTGCCTTGATGATGGCCGAATCATTAGGGTATAGGGCGATGAGTGTGTCCAATGCTCTTACGGCGAGCGAGTCTCTTTGTGCCTTATTCTTTCTTACGACAAAACTCTCCCATTTCAAGTAATCGTCTATTCGTTTAATGTCATATTGTATGCACTTGTTCGTGTCTCTGCTTAGGTGGGTTAGGCAAATAAGTTTCTCATAAATGATATGCTTAAAGTACGTCTCTCCATAAGTATAGGGAGCTTCTTCTTTTCGAGATGTCAATTCCGTTATCGTTGGCATGATATTGCTAAAGTCATTGGGCTGACAATGAATCGTATAAGCAGAATTGAGTAATCCTTGAGCAATGATGTCGGCCATTGTTTCTCCCTCTCCATTGGAGAAAATCAACAAGTCGGAATAGTTTTGTGCGGGTAGTTTGTGCAATGCTTCCAATGAAGTGAAAAGAGAATCCTGTAGTTCCAATCGTATTTGACGTATCTCTTGGTAAGTCATCTTTTTCAGTTGATTAGTTGGAAGAGTGTCTCTGACAGATGAACTTTGACTGTAATAGTGGATTTTGTAGTATTCAGAGATGAGGTGGAGGAGGTAATATCGGCAAAGAGCTATCTCTCCCTTGTCGGAGAGTTGGCTGAGTAGGGCACGAGAATTAGCATAGTGCTGGTCTATGATGATGATACCTTCTGTTTTATCAAAATTGGATGGAGTTAGCAACACTTTCCTTTCGTGAAGAGAATAATCGCAGCCTAAATCGATGGCGTAAGAATAGATCTCGGAAAGCAATAGTTGGCGAGTGTTGTTCTCCGTTTTTGCTGTTTCGATAATTTTCTGAACGGCTTGGGATGCGTCGTTCAAGGCGGATTTATTCATGAGGTTATCTACCTTTTTCCACTCACTGTCATAATTTGTGGCAGAGAAGGAAACGGTTGAACAAAGGAATGTAATGAGAACTAATAATATATGTTTCATAAAATATCGTCATTATAGATATGTTGTAAAAATAACAAAAAAAAAGAAAATGCGACCTTCTCTCTTCTAAATTGAAAGTACACTTTGTGTATTTGCGAGTTTATAAAAAACAAATAAATTTGCATTTGAAAGGTTGTTGTCAATTTTAGGCACCCTTATGAAAAAACAAAAAATTAAGATTACGTCATATTCAGAATTGGCTAAATTAGAATTGTGGGATGCAGTTAATTGTATCCATCGCAATCAGATCTAGATGAATTCAAGAATTTGATTCAAAGTTTTTTGCAGACAAGGCACAAAAAGCAATAGATACATTATGGGGAAATGGATCTATAGATGAAGCCTCTATTGAAAATTGGGGCAAAGAGCACATGAGAACTCCATATAAAAAATGAGACATATCGTTCTTGACACCAATTGCCCACACCCTTGAATACAAGGTTTGAAAAAAGGCTTATGGTGGTGGAGTCCATTATCTGTAGGAACTCGAGCCATTTCGGGTTCTGTCGTTTCCGGCTGTCCGCTGAAAGTTTGTCCTTGTAGGTGTTGTACAAGTCCCTGTATACGTTCTCGAACACTTTTTCCGAACGGGTTCGCATCTGAAAGTGTACTCCTTTTAGGCATACAGGTCATGCCTATGTGCGACAACTTACGGGCCTCAGGAAGCATGGAGTTTGAAGAACAAAAAAATGTGCCAAAAAGTATATTATTCCCCAAAAAATTTATATACCTTTACATCACACTTATGCCCAAGTGGTGAAATGGTAGACACGCTGGCTTCAGGTGCCAGTGGTCGCAAGGCTGTGCAGGTTCGAGTCCTGTCTTGGGCACAAAAAAAACGCCTCTTAATCAGCTGATTTAGAAGCGTTTTTTGCATTATGTTTTGACAACCTATTTTTCGTTTCTCAACTCCTTCAATTTTTCAACCCACAACTTGGCCGCACACTCCACCATGCGCGGACATGGACGCTTGGCGTAATACTCCGCCGTTCGCACTTCTGCGACGTGTGTAGTCTTCTTCTCCTTCAAAGCACCTAACAAATCTGCACACCTAAGCGAACCATTCGCCTCTTTGAATTTTGCCGCCAAATCTTGAACAACTTTATAATTGTACGATTTTCCCTCCGAATCCTTCGGATCAACAGCTCCACACTCCAAACCTGCCAAAAGAAACATTCCGCATGCCGCGCCACAAGTCTCCCTCATTCGTCCGATACCGCCCCCAAAAGAAGCAGCCATGCGAACTGATTGCTCTTCCGTAAAGCCATACATATCTGCAAACGCAGCAACTACCGACTGCGAACAATTAAAGCCACTGTTAAACAAGGCTACCGCCTTCTCCACTCTATCTTCGTATGTCATATAAAACTCAATTATCAATTACCGAAACGATGGAACTGCCGCCCTTTTTCAACAAATAAAGGATGAGACTCCAACCACTTCAAAAAACTATCGTATTTCTTCCTATGAACCATCAGCCATGCCTCAAACTCAGCAGGACTACCATGACGCATCAACCAATAATTATAACTCTCAAAATGTTCCAAACGTATCAACTCCTTGTGCCAATCAAACAAAAGGCAAGGATGAGAAATGTTGTAATTTTCGGAAAAATAAGCATCCACGAATCGGCTTCTGATTCCATTTAAAGAAGCCAAAGTTATCGTATCGCCCAATTGCACTGCCGACTGCAGACAAGGCTCATAGATCATCGTCAAAGGTAGCCATTCCGTCTTGTGCTCGTTAGGATAAGTCAGCGAGTTTTTACAAAATTGGAGAGTCACCAGAGTGTCACCAGAGAATTGAATATTCTCCCGATAGGTGGAATACAACAAAGCACTGATCTCTTTGGCCTTCGAAGTGTTTTTCTCCAAGTTTAGGAATATCTCGCCATAAAGCATTCCCCAGATTGACTCCGTCGAATTACAAAATATCTTCGAAAGCCAATAGTAGTTCTGAGCGAAGGAGGGATCTGCTTGCACGCCCTTCTCATAAAAATGAAGAGCCCTCACCAAATTCAATTGATTAACATCACCCAAGCCTTGATAGATACGACCTGAATTAGGAAAACGAGCCAAGCCCTCCATCAAGGCCCCTTCTGCATCCTCCTGCTTTCCTAACAGAAAATAACAGCTGCCCAACATGACATAACAAAAATCTGTTGCGTCACTCTTCTTACAAGCAATCTTATAAAACGGGATGGCGTGAAGATAGTCTTTCTCCATAACATGCGTATAGCCTATCTCGTATGAATAGAGATAGGTGGAGGTATCCAACGCATAGGCTGAATACAGAAGTTTGCGAGCCTCATTATATCGCTTTGATGAAATCATCGCCAACGCATCCTTCCCTATGCTCCGGGCTTGAGCTTTCAATGCCTTAGGATTTTGGGCATTGCCGGACAATGCGCAACCCATGAATATTAACAAAGATAACAAAAGTCTCATCCTTAAACATTTCAATTCGACAAAGACAAAAATAGGCATATTTTTAGAAATTAATCATTGCTGTCCGCTAAACATTTTTGAACAGACACTAAAAAATTGGGAATTACATACAAAATGGTTCCCAAAACTCCACTTTTTAAGGGAGGTGGTTGTTCAAAAAAAAGTCCACTCCGCTATGCGTATGTATAGACTATACTTTTTTATTTTTATCGGACAGCAATATAATCGAATGCGTTTCACTATTTTCCTGAAACCGCACGAACAGACTGACCGTTTCGACGATAGTCGTAGTACCAGCCGACGTAGTCCGAGCGACAAACAACATTAACTTTCTTTTTTTCATGCAATTATAGTTTTATTTAGTAATTATATGATCCATTCCATGTAAACATCACCTTTTTCTTTGACTTAGGAATTTGCTCAACTTCCAACTTATCCGAATAAACAACCTTTATCAATTTATGATAAAGGGCATAATCCGTTGGTGACCTATAGAATACTATTAGTTAGAAGACCGACAATTCACAATGTTCTTTTATTCCAAGACTTTGATCCAAATTTCTCGTCTCCGTTTGCATCATTTATTTTCATAGAGGATATAAAAGGAAACAGAAAAAAAAGAAAAGAAACGGATTCCAAAGAACCCGTTTCTTTTCTTTATACATAGGAGATGTCCTATGATTAATCGTTAATGCATCTTACGATACCACGCTCAGATGACTTCACAAAATCGACAATTGTATCACGTTCAACCGATTGCCTTATCTCTTGCTCAACACGAGCTATGGCTTGAGAGACATTCAAACCTGATTGATAAATGATGCGATAAATCTCTTGAATCTCCTTGATTTGATCATCCGTGTAACCACGACGCTTCAAACCGATGATGTTAATACCGGCGTAAGAGATAGGCTCACGACCAGCTGTGATGTAAGGAGGCAAATCCTTACCCAATCTTGAACCACCTTGCACCATCACATGACAACCAATGCGAGTGAATTGATGAACTAACGTACCACCAGAAAGAATTGCATAATCATCAACCACAACCTCGCCTGCCAATTGGGTAGTATTACCCAAAATGACGTGGTTACCAACCACACAATCATGAGCAACGTGAGCGTAGGCCATGATCAAGCAATCTTCACCAACGATAGTTTTACCCTTTGAAGCTGTACCCCTGTTGATTGTAACGCACTCGCGAATTCTTGTGTTGTCTCCAATCTCAGCAGTAGTCTCCTCTCCTCTGAACTTCAAATCTTGAGGGACGGCAGAAATCACTGCATTAGGGAAAATCGTACAATTCTTACCGATCCTTGCACCTTCAAGAATCGTTACATTCGACATGATTTTTGTACCGTCGCCGATAACAACATTCTTGTCTATTGTCACAAACGGACCAATCTCAACATTGGCACCAATCTGTGCCTCTGGATGAACGCATGACAATTCATGTATCATATCTGACTATTATTTATTTTTTACAATCTGTGCCATAAACTCTGCCTCGGTGACAATCGTATCGCCTACGAATGCGTAACCCTTCATGTTCACACAACCTCTGCGAACTTCGCCCGAAAGTTCCAAACGGAAGATAAGGGTGTCACCAGGAACGACCTTTTGTCTGAACTTAGCATTGTCAATCTTCATGAAGTAGGTTGAATAACGCTCTGGCTCATCTACCGTACCAAGTACCAACAAACCTCCTGTTTGAGCCATTGCCTCCAATTGGAGAACACCTGGCATAACAGGCTCTTGAGGGAAGTGGCCGCAGAAGAAAGTCTCGTTCACTGTCAAGTTCTTCACACCGATGACATATTTATCCGTACGCTCAATCACCTTGTCGACCAAAAGGAATGGCCAACGGTGAGGCAAAAGTTGCTTGATTTGATTAACGTCCAAGACAGGAGCCTTGTTTGGATCATATACAGGCACGGCAACCTCTTGACGTCTGAGTTCCTTGCGAATCTTCTTAGCCAATTCCGTATTTGCCTTATGACCTGGGCAAGTAGCGATGATACGGCCCTTGATAGGTTTGCCGATAAGAGCCAAATCACCCATTACGTCCAACAACTTGTGACGTGCAGGCTCATTCTCGAATTGCAAAGGCTTCTTGTTCAAATAGCCCATCTTATCCACGCAGATATGCTCTTGACCCAAGATGTCGGTCAAACGATCAATCTCCGATTGAGGGATGATTTGGTCGTAGATGACGATAGCGTTATCCAAGTCGCCACCCTTGATCAAATTATTCTTAAGAAGGATCTCCAACTCACGAACAAACACGAAAGTACGACAACCAGCGATTTGCTCAGAGAAGTCAGCCAATGAATCAAGAGACGCAAATTGGTTGCTCAAGATTGGAGAAGGATAAGAAACCAAAACATTAACACCGAACTCATCATCTGGCAACAAGATAAACTTGGAACCAGTCTCCTCGTTAACGATTTCAGTCTTCTTTCTAATCAAATAGTAATCCTTGTCTTCTGATTGTTCTTCAACACCTACTTCTTGAATAGCCTTTACATAGGCACTTGCACTACCATCCAAAATTGGGAACTCGGGTTGGTTCACTTGAATCAAACAGTTGTCAACGTCGAAAGCGAACAAAGCAGCCATAGCATGCTCAATCGTACTAATCTTAACGCCGTTCTTCTCAACTACAGTTCCACGAGATGTCTCCACTACGTTTTCAGCCAAAGCGTCAACGATTGGTTGACCTTCCAAATCAACACGTTGAATCTTACGACCCGTGTTAACCTCTGCTGGATTAAACGTAATTGTCACAGGCAAACCAGTATGCAACCCCTTGCCCTCTAATGTAAATGCACTTTTAAGAGTCTTTTGCTTAGACATAAAATATCTTTTCTTATGAAAACATTCAAAAAGAGAACCCCTTAAATGTTTTGCTCGTTTATTACTTATTTCTTCTCTAACAAGGCTTGCAACTCCTTGATTTGATTCTGCATTTCAATGAGTTTTCGTCTCATATCAGGCAACTCCTTGATACAAATGGACGACTTCTTGAATTCCAAAGCCGACATGTGAGGAGAGCCTTGAATGGCTTGGTTAGGCTTCTTAACCTCGCCAGAAATACCCGTCTGAGCACCCACGATTGTTCCGTCAGCCACATGACAGTGACCAGTAACACCCACTTGACCGCCGAACATACAATGCTTGCCAATCTTTGTCGAACCTGCCACACCACATTGTGCGGCCATGACCGTGTTCTCTCCCACCTCAACATTATGTGCGATCTGCACCAAGTTGTCAATCTTCACGCCCTTACGCAAGATGGTTGAACCCATTGTAGCTCTATCAATCGTCGCATTGGCACCCACCTCGACATTGTCTTCCAAGACAACATTTCCGATTTGAGGGATTTTGCTGTAGGTTCCATCGGCAGATGGAGCAAAGCCAAAGCCATCGGCTCCGATGATAGTTCCGGCATGGACTGTACAATTATCGCCGATAACGCAGTCCTTATATATTTTCACACCCGGATAGAGTGTCACATTCTTTCCGATTTTCACATTGGTGCCCACATAAACCTGCGGATAGAAATAAGCTCCGTCGCCTACTTGCGCACCCTCATCGATAACTGTGTATTCACCGATGTAAGCATCCTCGCCCACCTTCGCCTTCTCCGAAATAAATGCGAGTGGAGAAATGCCCTTCTTCTTAGGGTTCATACTATCGACCAACGATAGCAACCCAGCCAAAGCCATATAAGAATTTTGCACCTTGATCAATGTTGCTGAAATCTCCTTTTCGGGAGTAAAGTCATTATTGACCAAAACAACACTTGCCTTCGTTGTATATATGAACTCTGTATATTTAGGATTTGAAAGAAACGTCAACGTACCAGGCTGCCCCTCTTCTATCTTTGAGAGATTGGACACCTTTACATTAGGGTCACCGACAACGGTACCTTTCAAATATTCGGCTATCTGCTGTGCTGAAAACTCCATATTTACATTTTTTTACAAAAATATCACAATTCAATCACAAAATAAAGAATAACGCCATAAATTTAAGCAACCTCTTTCATTTCATAACTTGTGACAACAAAAATAATACTTCTTCGTGTTTTTCGCCATCATTGAAATGTTCAAGATATCTGAGGCATCCGATATATCCCTCAACGTACCATCTGCATACAACACATTGATACTTGTATCCTCATTATCAGAAGTATACGTACTAGTAGAAACCGCATCTTGCGACAACAAGTAAGCGGCCTCCTTTATAGACAAGCCCAACGCATTCATATATTGGGAAATCTTGTCGGCATACTGCATGGAAGAGACTGGCTCTTCATACACCTCCGTCTTGAACAAACGTCTATTTTCCAACGAACGGGACAATAACGACAACACCTTGTCCGGATGACCATCCCACGCCTTTATGGCACATAGGATGTCATTGTCATCCAACTTAGCGTAATTCTGCAAAGCCTCCTCTTCATTCTTAAACTTCTCTTTATCCATTTTATTATAAAGGAAATAAGAAAAAGCGGGCGAAGCGAAAAGATGTTCCCCGGCATTGGCCAAATCCTTTGCCCTACGCAAAATGCTAAGAAGCAGCTGTTCGGCAGCAACCGACGTTTTGTGATAATAGACTTGCCAATACATCATTCGTCTGGCAATCAAGAACTTTTCAATGGAATAAACGCCCTTCGACTCCACCACCAAATGGTCGTCATGGACATTAAGCATCTTGATGATTCTGGCGGCACCCACCGCACCTTCTACAACTCCCGTGAAAAAACTATCTCTAATCAAATAGTCCAACCGGTCCATATCCAATTGGCTGGAAACCAATTGATGCAAGAAATGTTTATGGTATTTATTCTGGAAAATGTCGAGTGCCATGTCCAACCTTCCGGAAAATTCCTCGTTGATTCGACGCATCATCATCAACGAAATCTCCTCGTGGGAGACACCATCCACCACCGTATTTTCCAAAACATGGGAAAACGGGGCATGACCAACATCGTGGAGCAAAATAGCCGACAAGACGGCATCGGCCTCCTCATCCGTTATTTCATTACCCTTGGACCGAAGTTGGGCAATCGCCTCTCCCATCAAATGCATCGCTCCCAACGAGTGTTGGAATCGCGTATGCTGCGCTCCGGGATAAACCAAATAGCTCAAGCCCAATTGCCGAATGCGTCCCAAACGCTGGAAATAGGGATGCTGCATGATGTCATACTGCAACTCCGAAGGAATCGAGATGAACCCATGCACAGGGTCGTTTACTATCTTCTTTTTGTTATACAACTCTTATACGCATAAAAAAAGGGCCGGCACGGAGCCGAAACCCTCTTATAGTTTTTCAAGATAACCAGCCATCTCTTCTTGAACTTTCTTAGCTGCAGCTCTTGCAGCATCAGCAAAGTCTTCACCGTCCGAAGCATAAATAATCGCACGCGACGAGTTGACCAACAATCCACATTGCGAATTCATACCGTGCTTAACCACCTCTGCCAAACTTCCGCCTTGAGCGCCAACGCCTGGGACCAAAAGGAAGTGGTCTGGAATGATTTGTCGAATATCCGACAACATTTCTGCCTTTGTTGCGCCAACAACATACATCATATTGTCTGCATTACCCCAATTCAAAGAGGTCTTCAAAACCTTTTGATAAAGAGTTTCGCCACTTTCAGCATCTTTCATGAATTGGAAATCAAAAGCACCCTTATTAGATGTCAAAGCCAAAAGTGTAACCCATTTGTTCTCGTATGTCAAGAATGGAGAAACTGAATCTTCACCCATATATGGGGCAACAGTTACAGAGTCGAAATCCATCGCGCCAAAGAATGTACGAGCATACATGGCTGAAGTGTTACCTATATCACCACGTTTTGCGTCGGCAATGATGAATTGGTCCGGATAATTCTTACGAATATAATCTACCGTACGCTCCAAAACATCCCATCCCTGCAAGCCCAAGCTCTCATAGAATGCCAAATTAGGCTTGTAAGCCACACACAAATCGGCTGTTGCGTCGATGATTGCCTTGTTGAAATCAAAAATAGGATCCAAATTATCCTTCTCACTGAAAAGGAACTCAGGAATCTTATTGACATCCGTATCAAGACCTACGCAAAGAAAAGACTTCTTGCGCTTAATATTTTCAAACAACTCTTCTCTTGTCATTTCTATATCTTTTTTGGAAAATACTATTTTGCATAAAGCAGCCAAAGCCACCCTTTCTACATACAAAAATATACATTTTCAAAATATATTTACTAAGTTTTCGTTTTTGTTTGGCTCTAATAACTATTTTTGAATAAAAAAAGAGTAGAATTGCCTCGTCTAAGATTTTACGGAGGCAGAAATTAGGATAAAATGGCCAAAGAACCTCAAATAAATGTCGGCATAATGAGCGACAAAAAGATCCGTTTCCGATTGAACGGACTTTTTAAAATAGGCGAGAACGACAAACCCATTACAGGGGAACACGAAATAACCCTTTCTTCGGGGAAAATCCTATTCGAAGATTGTAAGTTTGATTCTGTCAGATTCGTTCCCCAAGACAACCGATGCTCTTTCGACTTGAAAGATGTCACCATCGGCAAGAAATTCCATTGGGAGCAAAAGCAGGAACAACGTTTCTTGGGCGAACTGCGTTTCATCATTGAAGGCGAGGAAGCTACGGCCATCAACACGCTACCCATCGAAACCTATCTCACAAGCGTCATCTCTTCGGAAATGAGCGCCACCTCCTCGCTGGAATTGTTGAAGGCCCACGCCGTCATTTCTCGCAGTTGGTTGCTTTCTCAACTCAACCAGAAGGGCAAATGCAAATGTTGCGATAGGGTTAAAACAACCGAGGCTGAGGACGAGCGCATCCGTTGGTACGACAGAGAAGACCACACGAACTTCGACGTATGTGCCGACGACCACTGCCAACGCTATCAAGGCATCACAAAAGTAAGTACGAAGGCGGTAATCACAGCCATCAACGAGACAAGGGGCGAAACCCTCACCTATGGAGATGAGATTTGCGATGCCCGCTTCTCCAAATCGTGCGGCGGCGTGGCGGAAACATTCGAGAACTGCTGGGAAGATACACCTCATCCCTATTTGACCAAGGTGATAGACAACGCTACAGAAGAGGACACCGATGCAAACGACTTAACCGTCGAAGCGAATGCAGAGAAGTGGATTAGAAGCACACCCGACGCATTCTGCAACACAACCGACCGAGAGGTGCTCTCGCAAGTACTTAACGACTACGACCAAAAAACGCCCGACTTTTATCGTTGGACGGTGGAATACACACAATCGCAGTTGAGCGAACTGATTGGCCGACGGACTGGAATTGATTTCGGAACAATAACAGAACTGATTCCCGTAGAAAGAGGCGTTTCTGGCCGATTGGTCAAGTTGAAAATCGTAGGCGACAAGAAGAGTTTAACGATAGGCAAAGAATTGGAAATCAGGAAATCGCTTTCCGAAAGTCATCTTTACAGTTCTGCCTTTGTTGTGGATAAACTAACAAACGAGAAGGGCGAGACAATATTCAAACTGACTGGAGCAGGCTGGGGCCATGGCGTTGGACTCTGCCAAATTGGTGCGGCCGTCATGGCAAGCAAAGGCTACAACTATCGCCAAATTTTACAACACTATTATAAGAATGCACTACTTGAAAAACTATATTAACATGAAGAGAATAGTTCTTGCTTTATCGTTCCTCCTCTCAACCAGTTACGGGTTCGGGCAGACGGACTTCCAAGAGATTTCTGCAGACGCGAACAAGGCTGGGGGCAACTATCTGCCCTACCCAACTCCCACAAAGAATTTGACCGAGGCACCTAATGGTTACGAGCCTTTCTATATCAGCCACTACGGCCGACACGGCGCAAGATACATGTCCGACTCAAAAAACATAGATCTTGTTTTCAACACATTCCGAAAAGAGAAGGAAAATGGATTAACAGAATTAGGGGAATCAACATTCTTGAAGATCAAAGAGATAAAAAAACAGATGTATCTGAAAGAGGGAGAACTAACCCCTCTTGGCTATGAGCAAATGAACCAAATAGCCAACCGAATGTTTGAGAACTTTCCCGAAGTTTTCAAAAATCACAAACACATTGATGCTCGCGCAACCCACGTTCCCCGTAGCATAATAAGCATGAGTACTTTTTGTCTTGCATTAAAAGAGAGAAACAAATATTTGGATATCCAAACCCACGTCAGCAATGAAGACATGCGATTTCTTTGTATGGACAGAGTGAAATCGCCCGACCGACCAGAAGAAGAGAATGAATGGTATAACAAATACTCCGATTTCTGCGAAAAAAACAAAGGAGATAGAAATCGATTGATTACTTCGCTCTTTGCAAAAAAGGATTTTAAGAAAGAATCGGCAGATGCTTTCTGCGACGCACTTTTCAATGTGGCACGAGCCGTACAAGACATGCCTCTATCCAACATTTCCCTATGGGATCTCTTCACACCCGAGGAGCGTTGGCACTATTGGCAAGCACAAAACGCATTTTGGTACTATTTCTGCGGTGCTTACCGAACACATAGCATACGAGCCAAGGAGTTTGGAGAAGAGCTAATAAAGAATATCATTAAAGAGGCGGACAAAGCTATAGAAGGCAACAACACTTGCCTCAGCATCCGTTTCGGACACGACACGGGCATGATGCCGCTCCTCGTTCTCGCCAACATCAACAACACACTTAACGACACCATAAGTTGGGAGAGCCTCCACACAAAATGGAGCGACTTCAAGGTCATTCCAATGGCAGCCAACGTTCAGTTCGTCTTCTACAGAAACAAGGCAAACGATGTATTAGTCAAGGTATTAGTCAACGAAGAGGAGGCCCGCCTACCCATTTCGACCAAACAATGGCCTTACTATAAATGGAATGAGACGAGGAAGTATTTTGAATTATTGCTGTCCGCTAAAAATTAAAAAGCATAAAACTCCAGTCCGCTAGGCCTATAAATACGCGTAGCGGACTGGAGTTTTGAAAAACAACCCCCTCAATCGAAAAGAGATGGTAAAGTCCGTTGAAATGTGTACTTTTGCTCATCGTTTATGGGATTTTTGTGGTGAAAACAAAGTAAACGAAAAAGGCTGAATTCGGAATCCGAATTCAGCCTAAATATTTCTAACTAAAAAACTTTTACCGGACAGCAATAATTTAGATATTTATTTGATTTTCATTAATATATAATCCAAAAAGGAAGGTCGGTTACATTACGCCGTT
>JAKSKZ010000059.1 GCA_024401475.1 Paludibacteraceae bacterium
CAGTCTACATTGAATATGTCTAACATTTTTAAAATAAATAAATTATGGAATTGAACGCATTGACAGCAATATCGCCCATCGACGGACGATACAGAAACAAAACAGAAGAATTGGCTTCATATTTTTCAGAATACGCTCTGATTCGTTATCGCGTATTGGTCGAAGTCGAATATTTCATCGCTTTGTGCGACATTCCTTTGAAAAACCTCGCTTCCGTAGATAAAAACATTTACGGATCTTTGAGAAAGATTTATCAAGAGTTCACGACTGACGATGCACAAAGAATCAAAGACATCGAAAAAGTCACTAACCATGACGTCAAGGCGGTCGAGTATTTCCTCAAAGAAAAATTCGACGCTCTCAACTTGCAAGCATATAAGGAGTTCATCCACTTCGGACTAACTTCTCAAGATATCAACAACACTTCCGTACCTCTATCTATCAAGGAGGCATTGAAGAATGTCATCATTCCTCAAGTTGAGGCCCTCATCGCTGATTTGGCATCAAAGGCGGAAGAGTGGAAAAATGTTGCCATGTTGGCTAAAACGCATGGTCAGCCTGCATCTCCTACCCGCTTGGGCAAGGAGATCATGGTATTCGTCAGCCGTCTCCAAACTCAACTCGACCAATTGAAAGGCCTCCCTTGCTCTGCCAAATTTGGTGGTGCAACCGGTAACTTCAACGCTCACCACGTAGCATTCCCTGAGCGCGATTGGAAGGCATTTGGCAACCACTTCGTAAACGACATCCTCGGTTTGCAACGCGAGCAATGGACTACCCAAATCTCCAACTACGACAACTTGGGCGCCATCTTCGACTGCTTGAAGAGAATCAACACCATCATGATCGATATGAACAGAGACTTCTGGATGTATATCTCAATGGAGTATTTCAAACAAAAGATCAAGGCTGGCGAGGTCGGTTCTTCGGCAATGCCTCACAAGGTGAACCCTATCGACTACGAGAACGCGGAAGGAAACTTGGGTATCGCCAACGCCATCTTGGAGCACCTTTCTTCCAAGTTGCCAGTTTCAAGATTGCAACGTGACTTGACCGACTCTACCGTTCTTCGTAACGTAGGCGTTCCTTTCGGCCACATGGTGATTGCCATCCAAAGCACACTCAAGGGTCTTGGCAAACTCATCCTCAACGAGAAGGCACTCTACGAGGATTTGGACAACTGCTGGGCCGTTGTTGCCGAAGGCATCCAAACCATCTTGAGAAGAGAGGGTTATCCAAACCCTTACGAAACGCTAAAAGCACTTACTCGTACCAACTCAACTATCACAGCCGATTCTATTCACGAATTCATTGAGACACTCAATGTCGCTGAATCAGTAAAGGCTGAGTTGCGCGCCATCACACCGCACAACTACACAGGTATGTAATTCCCAACAAGAATCATAGTCAATGACGGGGAACCAACTGGCTCCCCGTCATTCATCTTTTAGCGTGCTCAAAACACCAAATATCCATTGTCGTTCCTTTCGGTATCAACTTTATGAAACCACAATTTTATACATTACTGAAGCGATTTGTAGGCGCCTACAAAGGTCATGTTGCATTGAACATCGTCTGCAACATCGTCTCCACGATCTTCAGCATCTTTTCGTTCGCACTCATCATCCCCATCTTGGAGATTCTCTTCAAGACATCTCAGGCGGTTTACGAATACCAACCTTTCGCGTGGGACATCAACGTCATCAAGAACAATGCATATTGGTGGGTTTCCAACTACATTGAGCAAAATGGCGGCGTACAGACACTGATGATTCTCGGCATCCTACTTGTGGTCATGACTTTCCTGAAGACAGGCGTGGCCTATTTAGCCAGCTTCTTCATCATTCCGATGAGAACCGGAATTGTCCGCGACATGCGTAACCAAATGTACAAGAAGGTGGTTGACCTCAATTTAGGGTTTTATCACGACAAACAGAAAGGCGACATCATTGCCCGTATGACTGGCGACGTGAACGAGGTGGAAGTCTCCATCATGAGCTCCATTGAGTTGCTCTCCAAGAATCCGATCATGATCATCGTTTATCTCTCCATCATGCTGATTCTCAGTTGGCAATTGACGCTCTTCGTCCTCGTAGTGCTTCCGATTGCAGGTGTCATCATGGGAAAGATTGGAAAATCGCTCAAACGCTCCTCTAAGATTGCCCAAACGCAATTAGGCCAACTCCTATCACAAATCGAGGAGACGCTCGGCGGATTGCGCGTCATTAAGGCATTCAACGCAGAGAAGGCGGTTGCCACTCGTTTCGGTGAGATGAACCAAGACTTGACCGACACCAACACCAGCGTAAACAGAAGATACGTCATGGCTCACCCTATGAGTGAGTTCCTCGGTACAACAACCATTGCCATCGTCCTCTTCTTCGGCGGCATGCTGATTTTGGGTGAATCACAAGGCAGCGTTCTTCCTGTCACATCCTCTTTGTCGGCAGCAGAGTTCATCTACTACCTTGTCATCTTCTACAGCATCATCAACCCAGCCAAGGACTTGACAAAAGCCCTTTATAGCATCGAGAAGGGCAAGGCTTCATTGGAACGTATCGACGTCATCCTTCAATCAGAAAACCCACTGAAAGAGGTTAAGAACCCTGTTGAGGCTAAACCTTTTAGTTCCAAGATTGAATACAAGAACGTCAGTTTCCGCTACAATGAGGAGTGGGTACTCAAAAACATTGACTTGACCATCGAGAAAGGCAAAACCATTGCTTTGGTGGGACAATCGGGTTCTGGAAAGTCAACTTTGGTCGATCTGCTTCCTCGCTTCTACGACGTCGAGAAAGGCGAAATCACCATTGATGGAACCAACATCAAAAACCTCAAATTGAACGACCTCCGTTCTTATATGGGCAACGTCAACCAAGAGGCCATTCTTTTCAACGACACCATCTTCAACAACATCACGTTCGGAGTAGAAAATGCCACGTTGGAGCAAGTGATTGAGGCAGCAAAAATCGCCAACGCACACGAATTCATCACGGCCATGGAAGAGGGTTACCAGACAAACATTGGAGACCGAGGCGGCCGTCTTTCTGGAGGGCAACGCCAACGTATCAGCATAGCGAGAGCCATTCTCAAAAACCCACCGATATTGATTTTGGACGAGGCAACATCAGCCCTCGACACCGAGTCGGAAAAACTCGTACAAGAGGCCATCGAGCGATTGATGCGAACAAGGACTACCATCGTCATTGCCCATCGACTATCCACCATCCGCAGCGCAGACGAAATCTGCGTCATGCAAGACGGTGAAATCGTGGAACGAGGCAAACACGACGAGTTACTGGCCTTAAACGGAGTTTATAGAAAATTACACGACATGCAATCCTTATAACAGAAAGGGAACTTTTATTCTTTTTGAAGAAAAACAAGCACGGCCGCCTCAGTTTGGCACGATGTTTGTATTTTAACAAAATGAGTCGGGAGACTCCTTTTTATAAGATTTGTAGTTTAGTTCTAAGTTACGCCACTAACTTAAACAGTTACGGCGTTTGAAAGCCACTTCCCCAAAGTGGCTTTTGTTTTTTGTCGCCATTCCAGTTTATAACTGCACAACTTGCCATATAGCGATTCCTTTGTTGCGTTCATGAATACATGTTTTTTATTTTTTCTTTTGCAAATAGATGAAATATTTCTATCTTGCTGTCGATAATTGATTTAGGGGCCTTACAAGCCCGGTTTCTTATACGAACGATTGTTGCATTTAATAGTTTAGTTTATGAGAGAATGGAGGAAATCCTTGATTGTTGCTCTGGGAGCAGCAATGTTTGTCTCCTGTTCACAAAAACAGCAGGGACAAGGTATCGACGTTTCTTTTGGAGAAGAAAATGTCTTCAAGAGTGTTAATGATTCGCTTAAACCAGGCGATGATTTTTACAAGTATGCCACAGGAAATTGGATTAAAAGTCATCCGAATAAAGACAACTGGTATGCTTGGGGGCCAGGAGCAATAATGGGTTATGCAAACGAGGAAAAGTTTGGCAAATTAGTGCAAGACATTGCATCTCAAAACAACCCGAAAGGTTCGCCCGCTCAGAAGATTGGCGACATGTACAACCTTTATATGGATACGGCACGTCTGAATAGAGAAGGCGCCCAACCTATTCTTCCTTATCTAAAAGAGATAGATGACGCCAACAGCAAAGAAGAGTTGTTGAAAATAATGGCGAAAAACTACTACTCCCCATTCTTTATTTGTTGGATTTCTGCAGACTCACGAAATTCGCGTAATAATATAGTTCAGGTGGTACAATTGTTCCCTGGATTTACGGATCTTATTTTTCAGTCAAAAGAAGACTTTTGGTTGAAAATCAGAGCCTCCTATGAAAATCTTATCGAGAACGCATTCAAATACTGTGGCGATTCCCCAGAAATGGCTCAAATAGAGATGAAGAGGGTGATGCGTCTAAACGACTCTATTTATAAAGCAAACTTGACAAGAGAAGAGTATTTCAACCCTAACAATTACCATAAAATGTCAGTAGATGAGATGTCGAGTCTTACTGGGTTAAATTGGAAATTGTTCTTTGAACAATATAGTTTGGAAATCCCTAATGAGGTATCACTTAATCATATAGAGCCAGTAAAAAAAGCATGCAGGATTTTCCTTGACGAACCAATGGAAGATGTGAAGTCTTTGATGAAATGGCATGTCATAGACAAGTATCACCGTTTTCTGGGCATGGAACTCTACAATGAATTTGAAAAATTCGGTGACATTTCGAAAGGTGGTCCGGATGGCCGTCCACGGTGGAAGCATGCTTATGACTACTTGAATGAGTCTATGCCTACGCCAATGGGGCAACTTTATGTGGAGCACTTTTTCACTAAAGAGCAAAAGGAACGCGTTGAAGGCATGGTTTCTGACATTAAGCATTCACTTTCTGAAATCATCCAGCAGCAGGAGTGGTTGTGCGACAGTTCCAAAGCGTTGAGTTTAAAGAAGTTGGAATTATTAAAACCTCATGTCGGTTATCCTGACGAATGGAATGATGTTTCTGGTCTGGAAATTGACCCTCAACTATCTCTATTAGAGAACAATAAAAACATTGAGTTATATAACACCAGGCAAATCATTAAACGACGACTCAACAAACCGGTCGATAAAGATGAGTGGGGAATGAGCCCACAGACTATTAATGCTTGTTATGTGCCGACAAGTCAAGGAATATTCCTTCCTGCGGCCATCCTCCAAAAACCATATTTCGACATGGAGGCAGACGACGCATATAATTATGCTTATATCGGTAGCGTCATTGGCCATGAATTGACACATGCTTTTGATAATACTGGACGAAATTTTGACATGGAGGGAAATGTGAAGCAGTGGTGGACAGATAAGGACATTGAGAATTTCAACAGTATAGGAGATACTTATGCTGCCCATTACGATTCTCTTGTCGTTTTGCCCGGATTAAATTGTAACGGTAGGCTTACATTAGGAGAGAATATAGCAGACTTGAGTGGACTTAAGGCTGCATTCCGCGCAATGCAGAAAGCTAATGCAGACGGACATATTAAAGAAAAGTATGGATTCTCTCCCGAGCAACGCTTCTTTATTACCTATGCCAATTCTCAGTTGTTTTTTGTACCAGATGAAACTTTACGCGTCCAAACACAGACGGACGAACATGCAGTGCCTATGCTTCGAGTGAACGGACCGTTACCTCATTTTGACGAGTGGTACAAGGCATTTGACATAAAACCTGAAGATGCGATGTATATTCCGTCGGAAAAACGAGTTCGCCTTTGGTGAGAAGAGTGACTCATATAATCCGATGCCTAAACGGCGTCGGATTTTTTTATGGAATCTATATTTCCCGCTGCTTTCTCCTTTTAAATTTAGTAACGAGGGGCTTTCTTCTTCTATATCATCTCCACCATCCAGTCGCTGATATTCGAGTAACACCGGTAAACATTGCATATCTAATGTTTGAATCTGCAGCAAAATTTTCCACAAAAATACAAAAGTGCGAATAAAAAGTGTAGGCAAACGACAAAAAGTGCGAATAAAAAGTGTAAACCAATACACAATAATCAAAACAACAACAATTCACTTTTCACCATTTCCTTTTGGACCTTGCCCCATAACTTATCAATAGGGCAGCACTGCTTCCATTTTCAATCAACATCATAAAGACGATGCATCTTTCCGAAAGCCTTATAAGAATTTGCATATACTCTCATAAATGCCTAACTTCGGCAATCGTTTAGAACATACAGTTATCACATGGAAATAGGAAAGATTAACAAACTAAAAGTCATCGACATAACAGATAAAGGCGTCTATTTGGAAGGCGGCGAAGAGGGGCATCTTTTCGTGCCCAACAGGGAATTACAAGAGAAACCAGCCATCGGCGACGAGTTGGATGTCTTCGTATATCGCAATGCGAAACGAGACGCTGTGGCTTCAGGCATCATTCCCTACGCCATTGCTGGTGAATTCGACTACCTCATGGTGAACGAAGTTTCCGCCGCTGGAGCTTTGCTCGACTGGGGAATCGCAAAAGATCTTTTCCTTCCTTCAAGAGAACAAACCAACAAACTGAAGGCAGACCGTTCCTACCTGGTCTATGTATATTACGACGAGCAGACCCGACAAGTCATCGCCACCATGAATATCGACAAGCATTTAGGCCTAACAAAGCCTGAATACAAGATGAACCAAAAAGTGGACATTCTTGTAGCCAAGGAAAACGAAGCCGGCTATCGTGTCATCGTGGACAACGCACATTGGGGCATCATCTACCACAGCGAAATTTTCGAAAAGGTGAAGTATGGTATGCGAACTACAGGCTACGTAAAATGCGTTAGAGAAGACGGACGCATCGACGTGGCCCTACAAAAGCAAGGATTCAGGGCCACAGACTCCATTTCCAGCCTCATATTGGACGAATTGAAGCAAAACGGTGGATTCCTTCCATTCAACGACAAAACCGACTCACAAGCCATTTACGACACGTTTGGATGCAGCAAGAAGAATTTCAAAAAGACCATCGGAACACTTTACCATCAAAGACAGATTCTCATTGAGGAGGATGGCATAAGTCTTGTTAACGAAGAGTAATCGAACCACGATGATAGAAATAGAGAAGGAGGGGCAGCCCTCCTTTTTTTGTTATCGTCAGAATAGTTTCATCAACGCCTCCACGATAGGCTCATCTGCCGCACACCATTCCAATTGTTTCAAATCAGAAATAGGCAACCAACGGAAAGCAACATGCTCTCTCAAAGCCAAATCCTCCGATGTGGGTTCACATAAATAGGCTCGCATCGTTATATCAAAATCAGGGTACGAATATTCGACCTCACACAGAAAGCCCCCAACCACAACATCATAATCCATCTCTTCCAAAAGTTCTCTTTGCAAAGCCTGTTCGGGTGTCTCTCCCTCCTCGATTTTCCCACCAGGAAACTCCCAACGATGAGTAGTATATTCATATTTAGTTTCGCCCTTTTGAAGGCACAAAATCTCATCGCCATCCTTCACCACTGCAGCCACTACAAAATAGTGAGGACGTCTATTTTCGGGATTAGAGACCAATTCTTCCCATGAAATTGTCGGCTTGCCAGCATTGGCATCTCCGCCATTTTTCGACCAAAATTTTGCCATTTGGTTTCCTTTTTAACGAAAAAGGAAGGCCGACAGACCTTCCCTTCTCTATTATTTTATAATTATACCAACTTGTGTACAACCAAACCTGAACGAAGTTTAGGCTCGAACCAAGTGGTCTTAGGAGGCATGATATTACCTGAATCAGCAATGTCAATCAATTGCTTCATTGAAACTGGATAAAGAGCCAAAGCCACCTTCATTTCGCCATTGTCAACACGTCTCTTCAACTCACCCAAGCCACGGATACCTCCAACGAAATCAATACGCTTATCGCTACGCAAATCCTTAATACCCAAAACCTCGTCAAGAATCAAGTTGGATGAAATCGTAACATCAAGCACGCCAATAGGATCATTATCGTTGAACGTACCTGCCTTTGCAGTCAAAGAGTACCACTTGCCAGAAAGATACAAAGAGAAGTTGTGCAACTTGTTTGGCTTGTAAATTTCAGCACCTTTCAACTCCACGTCGAAGTTCTTCTTCAAAGCATCAAGGAATTGCTCATCAGACAATCCATTCAAATCCTTAACCACACGGTTGTAGTCTATAATGTTCAACTGATTGTCAGGGAAACAAACTGCCAAGAAGTAGTTGTACTCCTCATCGCCCTTATGGTTAGGGTTTTGACGTCTCTTCTCATCACCCACCAAAGCAGCAGCTGCACTACGGTGGTGTCCATCAGCAATATAAAGAGAAGGGATGCCTGCGAAAATCTCAGTGATACGAGCAATAGTAGCAGCATCCTCAATCACCCAGAAATGGTGACCGAAACCATCAGGTGCGACAAAGTCGTATTCTGGCTTACCAGAAACCACCTTTGCCACAATAGCATCCAACTCATCATTGTGTGGATATGCGAAGAACACAGGCTCGATGTTAGCGTTGTTAACCCGAACGTGCTTCATTCTATCCTCTTCCTTATCGCGACGAGTAAGCTCATGCTTCTTGATTTTACCTGTCATGTAATCATCTACATTCGCACAAACCACCAAGCCATATTGCGTACGTCCATTCATTGTTTGAGCATAGACATAATATTTGTCCTCAGCATCTTGAACCAACCATCCGTTCTTTTGGAAAGTCTCGAAATTTTCAACAGCCTTGCCATAAACACGAGAATCGTGCTCGTCTGTTCCTACAGGGAAGTCGATTTCAGGCTTGATGATATGATACAAAGACATTGGGTTTCCCTCTGCCTCTTTTCTTGCCTCTTCTGAATTCAACACGTCATAAGGGCGAGAAGCCACCTGCTCCACCAAATTCTTTGGAGGGCGGATTCCTCTAAATGGTTTAATAATTGCCATATTCTATTTATTTAATAAATTACATTTTAGCAAAACGAATCACTTACAAAAATAAAGAAGATGCGTTTATTCTGCAACACGAAACAGCAAAAAACAACAAAGGCATTGCCGATTGACAATGCCTTTTGTTATTCCCTTTACCAAAGATTATTTCTTTGCAGCAGCCTTCTTTGAATTAGAAGAAGCCTTCTTTGGATTTGCCACCTCAGCTGGAGTCTCTTCAACACCAACACCGCAATACTCCTTCAAAGAATCCAAAGCCTTGTAGTGGTCAAGAGATGCAGCCTTTTCCCAATCCAAAGCAGCAGCCTCAACATCACCAGCCTTATACTTCAAGTGACCACGGTTATAGTATGCCTTTGCAAATGAAGGGTTCAAAGAGATTGCCTTGTTGTAATCAACCATAGCAGCCTTTGCATCACCCATATCATCTTTTGTATTACCTCTATTAAAGAACGCCTCAGCGAACTTAGGATTAACCTTGATTGCTGTAGTATTGTCCTCAATTGCACCTTGAAGGTCTCCCAACTCCTTCTTTGCGATTGCACGGTTATAGAAAGACAAAGCGTCTTTTGGATTTTGCTTCAAAACTACATCATAATCGTCCTTAGCACCTTTGTAATCGCCCAATCTAAACTTAGCGTTACCCATGTTACCATAAGCCTCATAGAACTTAGGGTTCAACTCAAGAACTTTGTTGAAGTTCACGATAGCTTCCTTGTATGCGCCAGCTCTGTACTTAGCGATACCTGCATTAAAAAACTCTGTGGCAGTTTTCTGCGCAAACGAATTCAATGCAAAGAATGCGAAAAACAATATATAAACTATTCTTCTCATAAAAAATTAGAGTTTATTAAATATCCTATCACATTCCCAAGTGACAATTATAGTTAAGAGAACGTGGGAACAGCGTTCCTTTTTTGTTATTTTAATTTTTAAAACTTCGCAAAGATACACTTTTTTCAACAACGCAACAAATTTTACGAAAAAAAATCATTTCCCGAATACAAATTAAAAAGAGACGCCGATCATCTACCTGCCAATTTATATCGGTTCCCAGGCAACGAAGAGAGCACGCCAACGAACTCTAACTCAAACAACAAAGACGAAAGTTTACTAATAGGAAGTTGCAAAACTCTCGCCATCTCATTTTGTTGGAAAACATCTCCGCTTTTTAGCAAATCAACTATCCGACCTTGGTCACCATCCAATTCGGGGAACAACGACAATTGCACACTACTCGGCCCTCCCTTCTCCCAATTCATCTGATATTCAATATCTTCCGAAGATGTCACCAAGGCAGCCTTGTTCTGCTTAATCAGATTATTACAACCTACGGAGTAGGGATCTCCTGCTCTACCGGGACAAGCAAACACATCTCGATGATAGGAACTCGCAAAATCTGCAGTCAGCAAAGAGCCGCCCTTTTCTCCCGATTCCACCACTAAAACACAATCGCACAATCCAGCTATAATTCGGTTTCGTGCAACGAAATAATTCCGATCAATAAATGTACCCGACACATATTCCGAGAGCAGGGCTCCCCCACTCTCTATCATCTGTTGAGCCGTCTGTCGATGAGCAGCCGGATAGACATGCTCCAAACTATGCCCGACCACACCTACTGTAGGGAGCGAACACTCCAACGCCTTGCGATGAGCACAGACATCCACGCCATACGCCAATCCACTCACCACCATCAAATCAGGATGCGAAACACTTAACCCTTGCAAGATAGATTCACAAGAGGTCCGTCCATAATCCGTCATCTTCCTTGTCCCCACGACTCCGATTACTTTCGACGTGTTAAAATCAGAAGTACCTCGACTATATAATATAGTGGGCGAATCCGGACATTCCGACAAGCGCGATGGATAGGCCTTATCTTTATAATAAAGTATGGTAATATTGTTCCGTTTTGCGAATTCTACTTCTTGCTCCGCCCGACACAAAAGAGACTTCGATCGTTGGACTTCTGCCGACAGGACCTTTCCTATTCCAGGAATCGAAGCTAACATTTTTGGGGATGCTTTGTAAATCTCTTCTTCATCTTCCAAAACAGACAATAGTTTCTTTGACATCAACGGCCCGACACCCTTCACCAATGTCAACCATATTTTATATTTCATCTTTGAATCTTCCATAACAAACCAGTCATATTTTTTCGAGGAATACAAGCAGCAAACATTCAGACAACGCAAACGCCACCGATTAGCCTTATTCCAATATTATGCAAATGTATGAAATTATTTGTTTACCTTTGCGGAAAATTCAAAACAATGTAGTTATTTATGGACAAAACAAGACTTAACAAAATCGACAGATTGATCCAGAAAGAGATGAGCGACATGTTTCAAAAATCGGTCAACTCAATGAATGGAACGCTTGTCACTGTGACTTCCGTAACTGTTTCTGCCGACCTTAGCATTGCCAGAATCCGTCTCAGCATCTTCCCTACGGAACGAATCGAGGAGACAATGGCAACCATCAAGAACAGCACGAAAGCCCTTCGTTTTGAACTTGGGCAGAGAATTCGTTACCAACTCAGAAAAGTGCCTGAATTGTCGTTCTTCATCGACGACTCGCTCGATTACATAGAAAACATCGACCGACTTTTGGGCAAGTAACAAATTACGAGAAATGAGATTTTCTCTTCGCATCGCCATACGCTATCTTTTCTCGAAAAAGACACACAACTCCATCAACATAACATCCATGATATGTGCTGGAGGTATTTGTGTGGCAACCATAGCACTGGTCTGTACGCTATCTGTTTACAACGGTTTTCAATCCCTCATCTCAGGGCTATACAACGCCCTCGACCCTGATTTAAAGGTGGTTCTCGTGGAAGGCAAAACATTCACCTGCCCTCAAACTCGACTCGACAGCATCAAATCCATTCCCCAGGTTGCTGCCGTGGCCGAAGTTTTGGAGGAGAACGCCATGATTAAATACAAAGAGAATCAATCAACCGTTTTTGTCAAAGGTGTCTCCGATAACTACAAACAACTTATACAAACCGACTCTGTCTTGACTTCGGGCCAATTCATTCTTCGTGATGGCGAGAACGATTTTACCGTCATAGGTGCAGCGACGGCTTCCGTCATTGAGGCCAACACCGCTTGCATCAGTCCTTTACACCTTTATGCCCCCAAGCACAACACGAAAGTAAACATAGCCAACCCAGAAAAATCGTTCAACGACCAGTTGGCCTATGTGTCAGGCATTTACGCCGTCAACCAGCAAGACATCGACAGTCGTTTCGCGTTCTGTACCTTAGATTACGCTCGAAACCTATTCAACTATACCAACCAAGAGATTTCCTCTTTGGAAATCAACGTTGAGAAAAATGCAGACGAAGAAAGCATCAAAAATCAGATTTCTAACATATTAGGAGACAATTTCATCGTCAAAGACAAGCACGAGCAGCATGAAGAATTCTATCGAATGCTCAAGGTGGAAAAATGGATTACGTTTCTCATCCTATTCTTCATCCTCATGATTGCCGTTGTCAATGTCATAGGTTCGCTCACCATGCTTATCATTGAGAAGGAGAATGACATTCGTACATTGAGCAGTTTAGGGGCTAACAATCAAACCATCAAAGAGATTTTCATTTTTGAAGGTTGGCTGATTTCCGTGACAGGCGCCATAGTAGGCGTGATTATCGGCTTGGCACTCTGCCTTTTGCAGCAACAATTCGGGCTACTCAAGCTCAACAGCGGAAGCGTCAACGACGCCTTCATCGTAGATAGTTACCCCGTCGTGGTCAACGCAAGCGACATCTCCATCATCCTAATAACCATTCTATTGGTCGGTCTTTTGATTGCCTGGTTCCCTTCAAGATACGTAGGGAAAGAGGGCAAATAATTAGGGGAAAGTACAATCTTTCACCAGTCGGCAAGCTTCCTTTGATTTATTGGAACAAAACGCAACGGTTTTAATAGGATTATTCTCTTATTTGAACCTGTAAATATCATATAGAAGTTTACGAATGAATAGATTAGGATATTTATCATTTATATTTATTGTTTATTCACAATTAGCTTTTCCTCAAGACGATATGTCAGAAAATCTAAGGAGGAAAACTCTTTCTGAATATGTTACAAGTTGTGGCAACAACGAAGAGCAAGCGTTGCTTAAACTGTTACAATATGAAATGCCTAAAAAAATTAGTAGTGATTATAGATGGTACACCATTTGTGATCTTGACCAAGATCATTGCTTAGCCACCCGTGCATCATACGAATCCCTCAGTTATTTTGGTTCTCTTCAACTTAAAGCATTTTCATGGATAATAAGAATATATAATGGAGATTATGATGAATGCCCATTTTATTATGATTTCGGATACGATTATGAAAAATCAAAAAGGAAAGGGATTTTAAAACGGAGCATAACCAATAAAGAATTTGCCCTTGACAATTATATAAAAGAATGGTTCGAAAACAACAATTGGTATTTATTTCTTCACGAAAGGGAATATGCCAAAGCACCGATAAGAATTAGGAATTATAGCATCATACAGAATAGAAAACGTTGATTTAGCATGTAGTTGAAAATTGGATATTCCCCTCTTATATGCAGAATATTTACCAAGTAACCGATTGCACCGTGCCGCTATCGTCTACTCACTCATCGCATCTTGCAAGGCGGCTGATGTGGATCCACGCCAATGGATGGAGGACGTGCTGGTGAAGATATCTATCTACAAGAAGGAGAACAAAAACTTGTCAGAACTTTTACCGAGAAACTGGAAGAACTTGCTTCCTCGCAAATAGAAATCCTTACTAAGGCCTTAGTAAGACCTTACTAACGTTTTTTATAGTCAAAGACTCGTACTAGACACGAGAACTACTACTATTTTCTTTGACTTCAAACACGTACTTTACCATAGGCTTACGCACTTTCAGGAGAAAAGATTAAGGCTGGAAGGAACTCAAGGAAGACAAACTTCATGTAAAGGAACTGACCCTTCTTGCCGCACAAGGCGACGCTTCTGCAAAAAGCAAATTGGAAGAGATTGACTGGCATGTGGGCGACGACGCCTATGTGAAAATAGACGGGTATTGGGATAGACTGAAAGTCTGTCGCGCCCATTATGAATTTCATCGTGACGAAGACGAAGAAATACGGTAAGCATCCATCTGGAAAAATTCCATATTGGACGCTTACTATAATTCAATCCCCTCTAAATCTCCCGTAGAGAGGTAAACATCAATCTAGACATTAGCAGTTTCAAATATAGCAAATAATCATATACAAACAAAAAAGCCAACTTACCTTTTAGTTTCAAGTAGAATGCCTACATTTTCATCATATCCATAAAATTTAATTTTTTTTGCACTGAAGATAGCGGAATCTCTAGGTACGCATAACTTATCTCCACTAAATCCAACCCAGTTCTTTATTTTATGATATGGAAACCACTCTTGGTAATAAACGACCCTACGATTTTTCACAAAAATAATTCTGTCGCCAGCATCTTGAAAACAATGAGGATTATAGCCCATTTCTTGATAGATATCCCTCCACTCATACTTGTTTGAGAAATACCATAGCGTATCCCATTGATTAGGAAAAAATCCTGTAAGGTCGATTTCACAACTGTCCTGATTATCATCATATTGATTCCAAACTGATCGTTCAAGATCACTTTTAAATCTATATTCACAAGAAGTTAGCAGAAAGGGTAACAGAGTTATTAGATAACTTAATTTCATATAAAACACTTTAATCTGTCATGTCAGTATTACCAAGCCATTCGGAAGTGTTAAAATCATACTTCTCTATATCACTAGATAGGCATTCCGGATCTTCATAGGTCTTATTAAAGACTATACTGTAATAAACTACAACATAATCGGGATATTCTGATATGATAAGTTTCCATAAAGAAAGTCCCTCTATTTCGAAATTGTAAAGTTGTTGTGCGTTTTCAAAACAAGAGTCTGGCGGATAGGAATTGTTTAGGGTTCTTTGGAAAGACTTGTTCCATTTGTTTAGTCGGTCCGAAATGTCAGGATTTTCCATGACTGATTCTCCATCGTCATACCAGAATGTTTCACCGTCTGTCCCTTTCCAAATAGGGTAGCATCCATATTCTGGCATAATCTTTATAAAGTCTCCCTTTTGACTCTTCATTGTGTAAAATACTCTCACATGATTAATGGTATTTCACCTTCATAAAGCGAAGTATAGTCCTCTCCCAATGGTGTGCAACATTACACATGTTTAATAAACTTTGCAGGTACGCCACCCACAATAGTTCTGGGTGCGACATCTTTCGAGACAACAGCACCAGCAGCAATAATTGCACCATCGCCGATAGTTACACCTGACAATATTTTAGCGCCACCACCAATCCGTAAACATCAATTTTGTTATTTATATCTCCAAAAATAGCAAATTATACTATACATACGTAAACATCCATTCTGAAATTTAGTTCACGTCCAATCTAAAGCAGTTATCTTTGTGTAAAGTGATTTTACAGCAATTGTGGTCTTGTTGTAATTTGGGAACCTGATTTTATAGAGCATTTAAAATACCATCTATAACACTTTCGATTACAGAACCAGTTGCAGAATCGGCTGCGGCATCCGATATTTCGCCTGCAACTACATCTGCAACACTATCCGTCTCAACGCTTAATTCAGGAACTGATGTTGCTTCGTTCACGAGTTGCGCATTAGAAATCCTATCCTGCACAACTCTTTCAATTACCGCTTTATTTCTCTGGTCCATATAAGTATCGTTTGTAAACATCTATTTTATTAATTTCATATTACAAATATAGCCTAAAAACGCTATAAAACAATAAAATCAGCCCGAAGGCTGATTCTAAACCATTCTAAATCTCATTGATTCTGTCTGGTGTCAGTTTTTCGTAGTCTCCATAGTCATTGGTTAAGGCCTCCAAGACCTTGACGAAATAGTCCCTTGGAGACACGCCGTTTAACTTGCATGTCTCCACCAAAGTGTAAAATCTTGCGGCTATCATCACCCCTTCCTCGCTGGTGAATCCCTTGCAGGCGCTCCGACCTACTGTAAACGGACGGATTGACCGCTCCGATAACGAGTTGTCAATATCGTAGTTCCCGTCATCAAGGTATTCCTGCAGACCGTCCCATCCGCTCAGCATATACTTTAACGCCTTATACATCAGTTCCGAGTAATGGTATTTGTCGGGATTGTTGGTGGTAGGAACAACAAAGACTGGCACAACAATTGTCGCCAGCCTTTATTGTTTTAGAATCGATATGAAGAATCTTCCGGAAATTGATTACCGAATCACTTTACCTTCGCACTCAAATGAGAATATTCCTTGCCATTTTTGTAAATAATAATCTCAGCAGGAGCCGAATGTGAGCCTGGATTTGCCCACACATTGCATTGATACACAAATTGGTTGTTTGTAAACTGGAAGCAAAGATCTCCACTGCCCATTTGCAAGCAAACCCCCGTGCGCAATGTCAAATCGGGCTTGTCTGTCGCACTCTTTGCCACAGACCAGGAGGTGTATTTGTACTTGCCTCCCCCAATCGGTTGAATATTCACACGATACTTATCCGTCAACAACATAAAGTCTGAATCTGGAGTAATCGTTCTCGAAGCAGGAGTTTCAACCGTCTTTGTCTCCGTGGCTGTTGGTTGGGCAACAGTTTGAGCCACTGGTTGAGCCACTGGTTCAACTTTCTTTTCAACAGGAGCCTCAACCACAGCCGGCTTATTCTCCTTTACAGGAGCCACTTCAGCCTTAGGCATTGCCTCTTCTTTAACTGCCGCACTTGGAGTCGACTCTTTTTTCTGAGTCTCAGCAGGCTTAGTATTGGTAGTTACCGGCTTTTTATTTTTCTCTTCTTTCGCCTTTCTACTTCTCTCCAAAGCCGCCTTTACAGCCTCTTTTTCGGCCTTCTCCTTGTCAGCTTTGGCTTTTGCCTTAGCCTCTTTTTCAGCCTTCTCTTTTTCCTTTTTAGCTTTTTCTGCGGCCTTCTTCTCATCTTCGGCCTTTGCCTTTGCCTCCGCCTTTGCCTTTTCCTCACGCTCTTTTATCGCCTTTTTGTCCTCCTTGGCTGGCTTAGCATCCTTCTTCACATCCTTGGCCGTTGCTGCAGACGACTTGGCATCTTTTTTATCTTTGGCGGCTTTTTCTGCGGCTTTTTTCTCCTCCGCCGCCTTCTTTTCTGCCTCTTTCTTTGCCTTCTCCTCACGCTCCTTTATCGCCTTTTTATCCTCCTTGGCTGGCTTAGCATCCTTCTTCACATCCTTGGCCGTTGCTGCAGACGACTTGGCATCTTTTTTATCTTTGGCGGCTTTTTCTGCGGCTTTTTTCTCCTCCGCCGCCTTCTTTTCTGCCTCTTTCTTTGCCTTCTCCTCACGCTCCTTTATCGCCTTTTTATCCTCCTTGACTGGCTTAGCATCCTTCTTCACATCCTTGGCCGTTGCTGCAGACG
>JAKSKZ010000006.1 GCA_024401475.1 Paludibacteraceae bacterium
ATGTGTTTTGAAATTCGCTTTCCGGAAAATAAGTTAGCTTTTTAAGGGCTGACTAGATACTTCTCTGAACCGATATTTTTGCCAAATTCAAGAACTTTTCGCTTGTCAAGCAAATCTATTAACTGTCCATACATTGGCTGTCCGATAAAATGTGTACTTTTGCCCATCGTTAAAATGTTTTTGTGGTGAAAACAAATTAAACGAAAAGGCTGAATCTCTGCAAGGAAGATTCAGCCTAATTTTTTTTCCGTTCAAAAGAGTTTAGCGGACACCAATATTAAAGATTAAGCTTTTCCTTCAGTTTGAATGCTCCGAAGTATTCTAAGATGTACATAGGAAAAGAACTTAAAACCGCAACTTCGGGACATTTTTTGTCAATGTATTTTGCTTTCTGCTGCTCAAATATGTCTTTTTGAGGTATTCTGCTTTCTGGATAACAATAATGATCAGATAGTATGTAATTGGCTTTACATATATGAGCTTTGATTAGTTCGTTCCAAATTTGACTATTATATCCATTGATGTTGTTCAACTTTGGATCATTATTTTGAGATACAAGTGTCTTATAATGAGTCTCTTTAAGACAATCATCGATATCTACGCAGTCATTTTTGTAGGGACATTTTGTGTTCTCAATTTTTGTGCCACGTTTGCACTTTACTGATAATGACTTAAAACTTTCTGTATCATGGAAATGTCTGATTGCTTCAACCATTGGATAACTTAATAAAAGTAATCCGTGCTCTGTTTCGTTGTCAAAATAATCAAGCATTTCGTCAATTTTTTTGTCGTCAGCCATCGTTGAATGTGCATCGTAGTCAAAGAACAAGTAAATATAGGCAAAACTGTCTCTGTTGTATTCTTTTAATGTTTCTGCATTTTCTTTTGTCCTTGATTTAAGAATAGAGACAATATCTGTTTCGAAATCGTCATTCTTCATTTGTTTGTAAAGTTGATAGATTTCTGCATCGTATATACATTTAATAGCGAATCGTTCTCCTAAGAATTCTTTCTCAAGAGAAGCGTGATATTTTGGCTCTGCAGACCCTCCTTCAAAAATAAAGAGGTGTTTTTCTTTAATCAACTTGGAAGGCATTTGCTCTATATATTTTCTCGATGTTATGTCCAAATCGAAGTTCTTTTTCTGTGCAATCACATAGTGGTTTTATCTTGTTGTTGCTCAATATGAAATTACAGTCAGGACGCAAAAGGTCATTGGTCATCAAATAGGTGTTATGAGATGACAAGAATATTTGAGTCTCTTTTTGAAACAGTCTTTTGCAAACTTCCATTGAAAGTCTGAAGTGATAGAATGCATCAAACTCATCTATGAACACAAAAGATGCTTGTCCTATTTTACACATCCAGTAAAAGAGCAGCGTCAATGACTTTGTTCCTGTTGATTCCATATAATTGAATGGGATAGAAACTCCGTTAACGTTGCATACAAGCATATTATCGTTTGGCTTGGGATCTAAAAAATCAAACTTTTGTTCACTTATGTTATAGAGAAACTCTGCAAATTGCTTGACAAGACCTTTTCTGATAATGAATTCATCGATGGTCTCTGTTGTGTTTTGCAATCCAATATACTGGTTTCCTTCAACACTTGAAAACCAAAGCATTGAGTCTGCAAAATGAACTAATTCAACAAGATAGTGGTTTTCATCTAATGGAAATGTTGAGTGGATGTAGTTTGCTAATGAGATGCTGTTAGTACTCGTCGCTATCTTATTTTTAATAGAATCTTCTATAGGAAACTCGTCGCAAACGACAATTGATTGATTGTTATAGTCAAATTTGACAGAATTGTCCACTGTGAGTCTTTCAGAAAGAAGGATGCCCATTCTATCCTTGCTGTATTCATAAACCACATGTTTTTCTGAGAATTTGAAATGGTATTCAAATGTTACAGGTTTCATTATGTTGCCAGCATAAACAAAATTCCTGTAATAATCTTGCTTTTTCCATTTTTGGGTTAAGTGGTTTATAATATCAAATATCGCTAATCCAAAGTTGGATTTTCCTGATCCATTAGGACCATAAATGATTCCGTTTTTGATAGAACCATTTTTTATCACATGGTCGTTGAAGTCATATCTGTTAGGATGAGATAGATCCCATGTGATTTTATCAGAGAATCCTCTGAAGTTTGAAACTGCAAATTTGATTAGCATATTGATTTGTATTTATTGGGCAAAATTACTAAGAAAAAAACAAATCCGTATTTTTTTTACGGATTTTATTTTGTTTGCTATATTGTGATTACATTATATGTTCAGATTCCTTTCTCCTGAAGACAAGTAGAAAACACAAACAAAGATGGCAATGGATCGATTCAGCGTAACATGGACATGGAGCCACCCTACAGGAGGCAATGAGAAGATGAATTATTGACAAAATTCAAAATTCAAAATTCAAAATTCAAAATTAATTTCCCTATCTTTGTAGAAAATAAGATCCAAGGGGGTGCTTGTTGTCAATTTTGTTGAGAATTTGATGTAAGCGGGCTGAGATCATACCCTAAGACCTGATGCGGTTAGTACCGACGTAGGCATTTGGAAGATGCAATCTTTATTCGCGTTTGCGTGCATCCCCTTTCGATCGAAAAATTAGGAATAGGATGCAAATAGAAATCAACGATAACAAAATTGAGTGTGAAGATGGACTTTCGCTTGCCGAAGTGCTCCGTCAACAAAAGGTGCAGACGGCTTATGTCGCTGTGGCTGTAGATTACACGGTCGTGCCTAAGACCGAGTGGGAAAATGTCGTCCTTCATGACGGCAGTAAAATCATCATCATTAAAGCAGTTCAAGGAGGGTGAGTATGTTTCGTCAGATTGTCATAACAACCCCCGAATGGTTGGAAGACGAGGCATTTTATTGTAATTCCTTGTTTTCCAATGGCCTTCAAATGTTGCACCTCAGAAAGCCGAACGCTACGGAGGCTGAATTTTCTTGTTTTATAGAAAAAATAGAGCCCCGCTACCGTAACCGAATCGTTCTTCATAGTCATTATGATTTGGTGAAGAGGTTTCCGTTGAAAGGCGTGCATTTGAAGATGTCCTTGTTGCATCTGTATGATGAATATTCGGCATTCGGTTCGGTGAGCGTCTCTTGTCATTCGTACGAAGATATCCTTTCGTTGCCGTTTACGCCAACTTATGTTTTCCTAAGTCCTTTCTTCGAGAGCATCTCAAAGGAAGGGTATTCTTCCGATTATCAGTTTTTTGATGAGGAAAAGTTGTCGGCCGTGCATCAGAGGGGAGTGGCTGTGGTGGCGTTGGGTGGCATTACGGCAGAGAATGCTACACGGTGTAGAAATTTCGGATTTGACGGGGTTGCTGTTATCGGTTATGTATGGAGCAGGCCAGAAGTGGCTGTGGGCCAATATCTGAAACTTTCAACGCCAACGGTGGTTTCTATTGCGGGTTTTGATCCTTCTTCCGGGGCTGGAGTCAGTTCCGACTTGAAGGTGATGGAGGCGCACGGCGTCTATGGCTTGGGTGTTGTAAGTGCCCTTACCTATCAGAATGAATCAGAATTCCAAAGGTCGGAGTGGTGTAGCAATGAACAGGTTTTGAATCAGTTGTCTTTACTTTTGGATAAACATACGCCTGCTGTTGCGAAGGTGGGTATGATAAAGGATAGTGAGCAGTTGATGCAGGTCGCCGCTCTATTGAAAAGCCGCTGCCCGTCGGTAAAGATTATTTGGGATCCGATCTTGAAGGCTACGGCTACGAAAGAGAAGTTGCATGAGGCTTTCTTCTCGGTGCCGTTAAAGGAGGTCTTGGCTACCGTAGATTTGGTAACGCCTAATCTTGGAGAAGCGCAGTCTATCTTCGGAACGACGGATTTGTCCGAGTTGGCAGCCTATGCCCGAGAGGCTCAGACGGCAATCTTGTTGAAGGGAGGGCATGGCGAAGGGAATGCCTCGGTTGACACATTGTTACATTCAGATGGTCATCTGACAACATTTGCCGTTCCTCGTGTCCCGTTTGATAAGCATGGGACAGGCTGTTTCCTCAGTTCTGCCATTGCCGCTTATGTGGCGTTAGGGAAAGACTGGGCGGATGCTTGTGCCTTGGCTCAGCGTGAGGTGCTCAATTTCTTGAAGTCCAATGCATCGAGGTTGGGCTTTCATGCCATGCAGAAGCGTTCGGCTGATTTGCCTTCCGTGGGAGAATGTTCCGTAATGTATATCACCGATCATCGTGACGGATATACGATAGCGGAGCAGGTGGAGGCCGTTTGCCGAGGGGGTGTCCGTTGGGTGCAGTTGCGAATGAAGAATGCCACCGATGAGGAGATGCTTGCCGAAGGATGGAAGGTAAAGGAGATTTGTCGCCGATACAACGCTGTGTTTGTCATCAACGACAGGGTACATATTGCGCGCCAGTTGGATGCAGACGGTGTTCATTTAGGCTTGTCCGATATGGATCCGGTTGAGGCTCGCCGCATTTTAGGCGCAGGTAAGATTATCGGTGCCACCTGTAACACGTGTCAGGATTTGGCTTTGCGTAACAGTCAGCAGGTGGATTATGTGGGCGTCGGGCCCTTCCGTTTTACGACCACGAAAAAGAATTTGTCTCCGATGTTGGGGCTTGAAGGGTATAAAAAGATACTTGACTTCTGTAAGGAGAATAATATACATCTTCCAATGTTTGCCATTGGTGGAATTACGGAGGATGATTTGTCGTCGCTCTTCTCGGTGGATATTGCCGGTATAGCCTTGTCGGGTACCATATTGAGGGCAGACGATCCGGAGAAGGCGGCAAGACGAATAGTTTTGAATTCAAATAAAGTAAAATATAGATAGGAAATGGAAAATTTGATTTTAGGAGGGGTGGAGTTCTCTTCTCGCCTTTTCCTTGGAACTGGTAAATTTTCGTGCAATGAGGTGATGCGTAAGGCAATCATTGCGTCAGGAACAAACATGGTGACACTCGCCATGAAGCGTGTTGATTTGAACAATTCGGATGACGAGATGTTGCATCATGTGATGGCAGACGGCATTCGTCTTTTGCCTAATACATCGGGCGTCCGCAATGCAGATGAGGCAGTTTTTGCTGCGCAAATGAGCCGCGAAGCCTTCGGTACGAACTGGTTGAAGTTGGAGATTCATCCGGACCCACGTTACCTTTTGCCAGACTCAGTTGAGACGCTCAAGGCAACAGAGAAGTTGGCAAAGATGGGTTTCATAGTATTGCCTTATTGCCAAGCAGACCCGGTTCTTTGTCGTCAGTTGGAAGAGGCAGGAGCTGCAGCTGTCATGCCTTTGGCCGCACCGATTGGAACCAATAGAGGTTTGCAGACGAAGGATTTTATCCGTATCATCATCGAGCAGGCAGGAGTTCCAGTGGTGGTGGATGCTGGATTGGGCGCTCCAAGTCATGCGGCTGAAGCCATGGAGATGGGTGCAAGTGCATGTTTGGTCAATACAGCCATTGCCGTAGCCGAAAATCCGGTGGCGATGGCAGAAGCTTTCGCCATGGCTGTGAAGGCAGGCCGAATGGCATACGAAGCGGGTGTGGCCGCACCGGTCACTTCGGGAAATGCAGTGGCAAGTTCCCCTTTAACCTCATTTCTTAATGATTAATTGATTTATGGAGAAAAAAGATTTTAAGTTAGAATTCCCTAATTCGGAGAAGACATATATCAGCGGAAAGTTGTTCCCAGACATCAAGGTGGCCATGCGTAAGGTGAAGTTGACGCCAACCGTAACGGAGAATGATGGCAAGCGTGTTGTTGTAGAGAATGACCCCGTTTACGTCTATGATACAAGTGGTCCTTTTAGCGACCCTCAGGTTGATGTGGATGTTCGCAAAGGATTGCCCAACTTGCGTGGCTCTTGGGTGGACGAGCGTGGTGGCGTAGAGCGTTTGGCCGATTTTACATCGGAGTTTGGCCGTGCTCGCAACAATGACAAGTCGTTGGATGCCATTCGTTTCCCTAATATTCCATTGCCTCTTCGTGCCAAGGAAGGCTGTCACATCACGCAGATGCACTTTGCCAAGGCCGGCATCATCACGAAGGAGATGGAGTATGTGGCTATCCGTGAGAATATGAACTGCGAGGCGTTGGGCATAAAGTCGCATATCACGCCAGCGTTCGTCCGTGACGAAATCGCAGCGGGTAGGGCTGTTTTGCCAGCTAATATTAACCACCCGGAGGCTGAACCGATGATTATCGGTAGAAACTTCATGGTGAAGATCAATACGAACATCGGAAACTCAAGTACGACGTCGGACATTGAGTCGGAGGTGGAGAAGTCAGTTTGGAGTTGCCGTTTCGGAGGCGACACATTGATGGACCTCTCTACGGGTGATAACATCCACGAGACGCGAGAGTGGATTGTCCGTAACTGCCCTGTGCCAGTAGGTACGGTGCCTATTTACCAGGCCTTGGAGAAGGTGAACGGTAAGGTGGAAGATTTGAGTTGGGATATCTATCGCGACACCTTGATTGAGCAATGTGAGCAAGGCGTGGATTACTTCACCATTCACTGTGGAATCCGTCTTCACAATGTCCATTTGGCCGACAAGCGTCTTTGTGGTATTGTGAGCCGTGGAGGTAGCATCATGTCAAAGTGGTGTTTGATTCATAACCAAGAGAATTTCTTGTATGAGCATTTCGATGATATTTGTGATATCTTGGCTCAATACGATGTGGCTGTTTCTTTGGGCGACGGTTTGCGTCCTGGATGTATCCAAGATGCAAACGATGAGGCTCAATTCGCCGAGTTGGATACAATGGGCGAGTTGGTGCAGAGAGCTTGGGAGCGTAATGTCCAAGCCTTTATTGAAGGTCCTGGCCATGTGCCATTGCACAAGATCAAGGAGAATATGGAGCGTCAGATTGAGAAGTGCCACAATGCACCGTTCTATACGCTCGGTCCGTTGGTGACCGATGTGGCTCCTGGTTACGACCACATCACAAGTGCCATCGGTGCCGCCCAGATAGGTTGGTTAGGTACGGCTATGTTGTGTTATGTGACACCGAAAGAGCACCTTGGCTTGCCTGATAGAGAAGATGTGCGTAACGGCGTCATTGCTTACAAAATCGCGGCTCATGCGGCCGACATAGCTAAAGGGCATCCTGCAGCGATGGTACGCGACAATGCATTGAGCAAGGCGCGTTATGAGTTCAGGTGGAAAGACCAGTTTAATTTGAGTTTCGACCCAGAAAGGGCCTTGGAATATTATAAGATAGGAAGACATGACAATGGCGAATATTGCACGATGTGTGGACCACACTTCTGTGCTATGAAGTTGAGCCATGATGTAAGAAAATGCTAATATAGGAGGTTTTCAACATGTTTAGTGAAGAATTGGAAAAATATCCGTGGAAAGAGACGACCGAACGAATTATGTCGAAGACGGAAGCGGATGTGTTGCGTGCATTGTCAAAAGACCATTGTGATTTGGATGATTTCATGGCTTTGATTTCTCCCGCAGCAAGCAAGTATATCGAGCAGATGGCTCAGTTGAGTCGTCGTTATACCTTAGAGCGTTTCGGAAAGACCATTTCGATGTTCGTTCCGCTTTACTTGACGAATTCTTGTATGAACGGATGCGTCTATTGTGGATTCCATTCAGAAAACCCGATGAAGCGAACAATCTTGACTTATGATGAAATGGTCAATGAGTTCAAGGCTATCAAGAAGTTGGCTCCTTTCGAGAATATTTTGATGGTGACGGGAGAAAACCCAGCGAAGGCCGGCGTTCCATATTTGGCAAAGTCTTTGGATTTGGCGAAGGAATATTTCAGCAGTTTGAAGTTGGAGGTGATGCCGTTGAAGATGGAGGAGTATCGGGAGTTGACGGAGCACGGTTTGACGGGAGTCATCTGTTTCCAGGAGACCTACAATAGAGAGCGCTACAAGATTTATCATCCGCGCGGAATGAAGTCCAACTTCGAGTGGCGTGTCAATGCCTTCGACAGAATGGGCGAGGCGGGTGTGCATACCATCGGAATGGGTGTCTTGATCGGATTGGAGGATTGGCGCACCGATTGTACGATGATGGCTTTGCATCTTCGCTATTTGCAGAAGCACTATTGGAAATGCAAGTATAGCGTGAATTTCCCTCGTATGCGTCGTGCTGAAAATGGAGGTTTTGAGCCGAATGTCATTATGAGTGATCGTGAGTTGGCTCAGTTAACGTTCGCTATGCGTATCTTTGACCACGATGTGGATATCTCTTACTCCACGCGTGAGTTGCCTGCCTTTCGTGACAATATGTGTACCTTGGGCGTGACCACGATGAGTGCGGGAAGCAAGACGGAGCCAGGCGGCTATTTCTCTTATCCTCAGACATTGGAGCAGTTCCATGTAAGCGATGAACGTTCGGCAGCCGAGGTTGATGCGGCTATTCGTGCCGCTGGCCGTGAGCCTGTTTATAAAGATTGGGATTTGATTCTTCAATGATGGAGCAACAAATATTGTCTTCAGAAGAGAAGACTCGCTACGAACGTCAAATACCTTTGTCGTATGTTGGCGAGGAGGGACAGTTGAAGTTAAAGGAGAGTTCGGTGCTGGTGATAGGAGCCGGCGGACTGGGCTCTCCTGTCTTGCTCTATTTGGCGGCGGCAGGCGTAGGCCGATTGGACATCGTGGATGATGATGTAGTGTCGTTAGGCAATCTGAATCGTCAGATTCTCTATGGCGTTGATGATTTAGGTAAGCCTAAAGCTGAATGTGCAGTAGCCCGACTACAACTGTTGAATCCTAACTGCAGGGTGGAGTGTTTTACGGAACGGCTGACGGAAGCAAATGCCGAACAACTCATTTCTCAGTATGATCTCTTGGTGGATGCTACGGACAACCTTCCGACGCGTTATCTAATCGATCGTGTCTGTGCCCAACAGAAAGTTCCGTTTGTCTATGGAAGCGTGAGTCAGGATGATGGTCATGTGGCCTATTTCCCATGTGATGGAGGTTCTTCCTATAGTGATTTGTTCCCTTATTCGCCCGACGTAGAACATTTCGAAGGTTCTAAATTAGTGTTGGGTGCTCATGTGGGCATGGTTGCCTCCATGCAAGCAATGGTAGCACTGAAAGCCTTGTTGGGCAAACCCGTTCTTGCTCACACGTTGATGACGATTGATTCGGATGGAATGAATTTCATGAAGATAAAGGTCTGATTTGTTAAACATTAATTGTCATCAATTAATCGTTAATTTAATGATTGATAGAGTATTTGTTGCCGTTTAACTAAACATTAATTTGAAATTAATGTTTAAACAAAACATATAAGTTCCCAGTTGGAAATAATTCAAAATTCAAAATTCCTAATTCTTAATTTAATTCAAGAACTCAAATATGAAAACATTTATAAAATATCTCACTTCTATGGCAATGTTGGGTGCGGTCACATCGTGTTCCAATACAGATAATAATTCCTCTGTTGACAAGCAGGTGGATGCTCTTTACGAAAAGATGACTCAGGAGGAGCGTGTGGCTCAATTGCACGGCATTCATTTGGATCAATTTTTCACGGAAGATAATAAAATAGACACTGCCAAATGTAGGGCTGAACTGGCGAATGGTGTTGGTCATTTTTCTCAATTTGCGGTTACTCAACGTAAGACACCCGACCAGTTGCGTGATATGGTGGCACAGATGCAAGATTGGCTGATGAAGAACACACCAAGCGGAATACCAGCCTTGTTTCACGAGGAAGTTTTGACGGGTCTTGCCTCCTATGAAGCGACAGTCTATCCTCAGCAAATAGGTTTGGCTTGTTCGTTTAATCCTGAATTGGCCGCTTTAAAAACGAATTATACGGCTACGGGATTCCGTAAAATAGGAGGAGCGATGGCTCTATCTCCGATGGTGGACGTTGTTCGAACGCCCTCTTTCAATCGATTGGAGGAGTCTTATGGCGAGGATGGCTATTTGTCGGCTATGATGGGTGTGGCTTTTGTTGATGGCTTACAGCATTCTGGTGAAATGAAGGAAGGCGTGGCCGCTTGTAGCAAGCACTTCCTTGGGTATGGAGGAGGCGGAAATGCCGACGAGAAAGAGTTGATGGAGGAGATTCTTTTGCCTCATGAAGCGATTATACGTTTGGCAGGAAGCCAAGTCTTGATGACGGGTTATCATAATTTCAGAGGTACGAATTGCGTGGCAAATGCACACTTGCAACAAAAAATATTGCGCGACTATTTGGGCTTTTCTGGCATCACGGTAAGTGATTACGGATCAATTGATCAGTTGCCAGAAACAGAAATAGTACAAAAGGTGGCTGCGGCTATCAATGCAGGCAACGATGTTGATTTCCCAGATGGAGATTGTTACCGACATTTGCCTGAAGCCATAGAAAAAGGCTTGGTGAGTCAAGAGACATTGGCTGCAGCCGTGAAACGAGTTTTGCGTTTGAAGTGTCAGTTGGGATTGTTGGACGAGAATGCTAAGTTGTATGCGCAGGGGCACATTGAGTTTGATACGAAGGCGGAGCGTGAGTTGTCTTATAAGATGGCCACTCAATCAGTTGTCTTGTTGAACAACAATGGAATCCTTCCGATGAACAAGCCTACGAAGATATTGTTGACTGGACCTAATGCTAATAGTATGTGGGCCATGTTGGGCGACTACACCTATCACTCCATGCGTTATTTCTGGCAACGAGAAATGGAGGATGACATGCACCCTCGCATTGTCAACTTGAAGGATGGATTGACGAATAAGTTGCCAGAAGGTTCAACATTGGCCTATAGCCGAGGTTGTGACTGGACGGAGGTTGTCGAAACAGTGATTGAGGATGGGGGTGATGCCCGTGCCTCCTATATGAAATCCATTCAAAACAGAAAGATTGATAGCGGGGAGAAAGCCGATTGGAAAGAGGCTGTTGACATGGCTGCAAAGAACGATGTGATTATTGCCGCGGTAGGCGAGAACGTGATTCTTTGTGGAGAAAATAGAGACAGAACGTCGCTTCGTTTGCCAGGCAAGCAGGAGGAGTTTGTGAAGCAGCTCATTGCTACGGGCAGGCCTGTCGTTTTGGTGGTATTTGGTGGCCGTGCACAAGTTATTTCTTCCATTGCAGACAAGTGTGCAGCCGTTATCCAAGCGTGGTATCCAGGCGAGGAGGGAGGAAATGCGTTGGCAGATATTCTTTACGGAAACGTAGCACCTTCGGGCAAGTTGAGCGTTAGTTATCCGGCCGAGGAGCTTCATACACCGATCTGTTATAATTACGATTTGAAGGGCGACAAACGAATTGCCTATCCGTTTGGATATGGTCTCTCATACACCACATTCGACTATACCAACTTGAAGATGGATACTGTAGTATCTACGGATTCAGAGGTTCATTTGAGTTGCGACATCACCAACAGGGGCAGTGTTGAGGCTGATGAAATAGTTCAAGTCTATGTTTCGCCAACCGATTCGCTTCAACCATTGAAGCCGATCCAGTTGCAAGGCTTTGGGCGAGTTTCGTTGAAGGCAGGCGAGACGAAGACAATATCGTTTGTACTCTCCACCCAGCAGTTGGGTTATTACAACAACGGTCATTGGTCGGTCGATGCCGGAAAATATCTCGTCAAAGTAGGAGCCTCATCCGAAGACATCCGCTTACAAGGCGAGGTGGATTTGCAAGGTCAACAACATAACTTGCCATTAAGAACGCAATACTTTGCGGTGGTGAAATGATGAAATAGAAGGAAAAGGAAAAGTGCGGTCGGAGGATCGCACTTTTTCTTTGTAATTATGTCATAAATGACTAAAACCGGTCGGATTTCGGTCGGAATCCGCTATAATTCGACGGAAAATCCGCTATAATTATGACGAATCCGCTATAAATCCGCTATAATTTGTTAGCATCATTTGGGTTGAAAAAAAACTTGTAACTCAGAGATAAATTGTCTATTTTTGCTCATGGCTAAAGCCAGTATTGAAGTGAAATGAATACACAAAACCCCTTCCACTACTATCACGGTGAATCAACTTGCCCATATTCATTGCCTAATAATCGGTTGTTTTGGCTGATTGAAAAAAGGTGTGTTCGTAATGGTTCTGACGAATATGAAGGCTGGTTGGAATATTATCGAATCAAAGGTTATAAGCAATACGATGATGTCCCTTACCAGATTCTAATCTCCCTCTTCCTATATTGGTTGGACGACGATGATAAAGAGGAGGAGACTGTGGCTGATTTTTATGGTTTAGTGGAGGAATATAGAAGCCAACCGATAAAACAGGAATAGATTTGCAATCTCAACCAACGCTTTGTAGCTGCCATTCCCAACCTATTCATAATCACAATCTTTTAGTATTTGCCACATTTCCCCGTATTCAATACAGAAACCCGAACATCCAAAGTGGAATTTCTCGCAAGGTGGCGTATTCGATGTCATCCTTGACAAGGTACGAGTTCTCTATGGCTTTGATTTGTTGGGAAGTCTTTTTTCCGCCTATCTCAAACGTGTAATCATTTACTTCAAAATCAGCCTGCGTAGGGGAGGATAGGATGGGGTACAAGTCTTGCAAGAACTGGATGAAGATATTCTCGCGAATGGTTCCAATGTTAGGTTCTCCATCTGCGAGGGCATACGAGAGGTTGGGGTTGTTCAAATAGATCTTGTCTATTTTCTGCAATGCCTTTATGCCCGTAGCCTTTTCTCGAATCATGGTGATGAGTTGTGCCTTCTCTAAATACATTAGGTAATCAGGCAATATGTTTCTTGAAATGCCCAACTCTCTTTCCAAAACGGAGAAGTTTGGCTTGAACGGAACGCTTTGTGCCACGACATAGAGCAATTTCTTGAGTTTTGCACTTGAAGTGATATTCATCTTCGCGAAGGTGGGTATGTCAAATTCCACTACTTGTTTCAATACGCTTTTGAGACGAAGAAGATAGTCGTCTGATTCCAAGAAAAATGGATAGTAACCAACTTTCAAATATTGTTTGAAGAGAGCCAACGGCCGATGTTCCGCATAGGGAAATTCGACCTTGCCATTTATCACCTCTTCCAGCGTGTAGGATGGGAATTGCTTTTGCAAGGTGATGCAGAGATATTCGCGGAAGGATAGCCCTTTCAAATGATACTCTACTTTTCGTCTGCTTAAATCCGCTCCGCCTTGCTCCAAATCCAGGATGGAGGAACCCGTGTAGATGATTTGAAGGTCTGGCAGAAGATCGTATATGTTTTTTATTTCAGAAGACCATCCGTCGTATTTGTGTATTTCGTCAATGTATAGTTTCTTGCCTCCGTTTTGGTAAAACTCCTTTGCCAGTTCGAATAGTCTGTGTGTGGTAAAATAGAAATCGTCTGCGGTCACGTAGAGAGAGGTGTTAGGTTCGTCGCTCATCTTAATGTGTTGAAGGATCAATGTGGTTTTCCCCGTGCCTCTGGCTCCTAATATTGCTATCAATCGATTCTCCCAATTTATCTTTTCGTGAAGATAACGTACAAAATCGGTGCTTACTCGATTGAGCAGGAGTCTATATGTTTCTATCAGAGCATTCATATTCCTATCGCAATTTTTTGCAAATATAGTAAATTGCACGATGGAGTGTGCAGTTTTATGGAAATATTGCATTGTCTATCGTGCAAAAATTGACAAAAACTGCACGATAGACTATGCAATTTATGAATAGAGCCACCCTCTTCCCCGTCAAAATACACATTTTCGTCCCTTCTGCCTATTTTTGAAGCATTTTTGCTCTTTTTTCGTTTGCTTAAATGTTCTACCTTTGTTTCAACGAAAACAAATAGGAAAGATGATTGTTCGCTTTGAGGAATATAGGTTCATTGGTAAGGTGAAAATATAGATTTAAATCGGATGAATTGTAGTTATCGTTAAATAGTAAATTTATTCAATAGATTATTAAAATATTAAATTGTAGAGAGTTATGAAAAATTTAGCGACGGCGTTTATCGCATTAACAATGGTAGTTTGTGGTTCAAGTTGTTCAACACCTAATGAACCTACAGTGAGTGGTCAACAAGATGGGCATGATTATGTGGATTTAGGCTTGCCAAGCGGAAAGTTGTGGGCAACGGCAAACGTGGGTGCCAATAGGCCTGACGACAATGGAAGTTATTTCGCTTGGGGAGAGACTGCTCCGAAGCAAGAATATGAGTGGACGACCTATCAATTGTGCAACGGCAGCGATTCTCAAACGAAGGTCAACAAATACTGTGTAAACGACCGTAAGGGCGAAGTGGACAACAAGATTGCCTTGGAGGCGACGGATGATGCGGCAACGGCCAACTGGGGCGGTCAATGGAGCACTCCAAGCCGCGAGGATTGGGAAGAGTTGGTGAATGCTTGTGACTGGGAGTGGGTGAAAAACTACAACGGAACAGGCTTGGATGTGAAGATGGGAAGATCAAAGGCGAATGGAAACAAAATTCTTCTACCATTCTCGGGATACTATTCAGGAGAAAAGTTCGTTAAAAATGAAGGCATGTATTGGACTTCGACGCTTTACGAGACCAATAGTCACCAAGCCTACGATGCTCGTGTCCTTACGCACAACATCAACTGCAACAATGTAAATCGCAAGTTGGGAATGGCGGTCCGTGCGGTCATTAGCAAGTGAAAGAAGTGTAAATTTGAAAAAGGGCAGTCTTGGGAGATTCATGGAGTCTTGCAAGACTGTCCTATATTGAAAATAGCCATGAGTAGTGGTAATCTATAAGTTCTTATAATACATTAGAATGGAACAATATTTTTATTTGATAGGTATCCTTTTGCTTTTGGGAGAGATCATATTTGGTTATGGTATGATTAAAGTTGTGGCAAAAGAGTGGTACTGTTACAAACAAAGGGAAGAATTAGAAATGCAAGGTGCAAAAGGACTCGATGAATTTGAATACTGCAGTCCGACCATCTTATATTATGTCTTCATTTCGTTCTTTATTCATATTGCAATTTTCTTTTTCAATATTATATGTACTCCTTTTTCTTTTGTTTTTGACGCATCTGTATTTATCATTGGAGGCATCATTTTCATCTTTTATCTTGGTGATTCTGACAAAGGGAAAAGACTCTTGGTTTTGGGTCGGTTGTGTTTTGACACATTGAGTGTGGCTATAATTCTGTTATCCATCCATATAGGATTGACGAACGGAATTTACGGATGGGCCAATGAGACTATGGAGAGCAGAACGTATGTTGCTACAATGCCCATACTACAGATCACAGAAAATTACCATAAGAACGATGTTACATATAGGCCGCACCATAGCCCGGTAAGACCTGTGTTTTCATCCGATACTCCTTTGAAAAGTGAAATCTCAGCACCCAACAAATTGTTTTTGGACGTTTTGCCCTATTTGTCCATTTACTCATTTCATGAATGTACGCCCGAATTCAGCGCATGTGGTTTTTCTGAGCCTATTGAGGGCAACTATGTAAGACTCACAATCAAGGAAGGCTATTATGGGTTGAATTATTTAGAACAGACGGAAGTCATTTGGGGAGACTAATTTAGAAGATAGTGGAGACTTGAGGGTAGAGTAGTCTCTGTCTCTGTTTGCGACTATCCTCAAATTTTGTGACTAAATCCATTCGTCGTCATATAGCGACGTGCCCAGTTTGTGCCATGGCTGCCAAATATTGTCCTTCCGGTGGTAAACCTTTTCTGGACAGAGAAATGGGAAATCTCTATAGGGTTTACGGACTTCGTAGAGTTCGGTGATCTCCTCCAGCGGAACGTCTGCCTCGTAGTATGGAATGCATTTGTCGGAGTAATCAATCCTTGGCTTTATGCCTAATTTTTTACCGTCTTCATCGTCAAACAACATAAAAACTGTTTGGGTTTTTGGATCGAGGCAACCTACATAAATGGCTTTGACACCTTTATAGACAGCAACATTTCTCTCGACGTAGTAAGCTGATTCGATAATGTCGTTTTTTGATAAGGATCGATAGTAATAAAGATTTTTATTCTTGAATCCCTCTTTCTTCAATTCAGGTATGAATCCAATCAAATGGTTTTCATGTTCGTTGTAGAGTAGGTGCCTATTACCGATTCTTACAATTGGGTTGCATTCGTTTAAAAATAAATCTCTGTTTGTTGGATAGAGATTGGCATGAATCAACTCTAGAAGGTTGAAATCCGTCAAACTTGTTGTCTTGTGTTCTTTCACATAATCAATCACCATCTCTTTGATATTGGCTGGAATATCGACTTTGGAGAAAGAGGTGTCGTATAGTTGTTTCAAAGTGTCCAGTTGCGAAAAATCTCCATATTTGAAGTATTCTGTCCATCCCATGTATTGGTCGTGAAAGCAGATGTCGTGTTCGGCTGGTTCGCATTCTTCTCCATCATATATGGGTGGGCACACTGCATATACCAAACGTCCATCTAAGACCCTATAGTAGTCGTGTGTTTTTGAACAAACATATATTCCCGGATGCCTATATTTTACAATCTTTTTCTCTTTTGGTTTCTCTTTAGGCTTCTTTTCTTTTTGAACCGTAGTTTCTGGATTTGTCGTATTTTCATCGCGATGAATAGTAGTCCTTTGATTTGCTACTTCTACTTGTAATTGTTTATAGCAATCTATTGCAGTAGCGGCTTCTTTAACTCCATTCGATAACGCCCTTTCTAACCACTTTATGGCTTTGGCATAGTCTGCGGCTACACCTTCCCCTTTCCCGTAGCAGGCGGCTAAATAGAATTGGGCAAATCCGTAGTTCTGCTCGGCAGCTTTTGTGTAGAGTTCAAAAGATTTTTTGAGGTTTCGCTTGACGCCAAATCCAGTGGAATATTGCCATGCAAGGTAGAACTGAGCTTCTACATGACCAGCATTGGCAGCCTTCTTAAACCATTTAGCGCTCTCGGTGAAGTCACGCTCCACGCCGGAGCCTTGGTAATATCGGTCGCCTAACTTATATTGTGCTTCGGTATCGCCACGAAGTGCATTTGCTTTGAGTTCTTCCAATTCTTCCATATCCTCTCTCTTTGTGACCATGAAAAAAAAGAGGTGATGCTAATCATCTAAAAGATATTTCGCATCACCTCCCTTTTATATGCTCTTTATCGAATTATCGTGAAGTGGCCTGTATATTCTTTATCTATGTCTTCTATGCTAATCACATACCAATAATCGGTGCTTGGCATAGGGTGATCTAAATAATAACCATCCCATCCTGGATATTCATTGGCATACTCCATCAATAGTTTACCATAGCGATCAAAAATCTTTACCGAGTAAATTGGATGGCATGTCAGATTCTCAATTTCCCATGTGTCACGAATACCATCTCCATTAGGCGACATATAGTCGGCTATCTCGATAGGCAAGCAGTTGCTTGGGTTGGGGATATTTAAAACGGTTAGATTTAAAGTCACCACACTATCACAGCCTGATTCTGAAGTTAGGTTTTGCTCATAAACTCCACTTTCTGTCAATGTCTTCTCTCCAAAAGTATAACTTTCGTCGTTGTAGATGGTCTCATCTAAAATGGTCACTTTCTTTGTTAAGACAGTTAGTTTAAGAGATACCACGCTGTCACAACCAGATTCTGAAGGGAGGAGATCTTCATAAAGTCCTGCAGTAGTTAATGAATTTCCGCCGAATGAGAAGTTTTCGCCTTCGCAGATGGTCTCTTCTATTGTCGTCTCCTTTTTTTCCAAGACGGTTAGTGTTAGAGTCACCACACTGTCGCAACCAGAAGTTGACAAAAGTTTTTCTTCATATACGCCAGATTCAGTCAACGATTTGCCTCCAAATAAGAAACTTTCACCTTCGCAGATGCTCTCCTCCAAAATTGTATTCTTCTTCTCAATGAGGATTAGGGTAAGTGTCACTATGCTGTCGCAGCCAGAAGCGGAGATAAGTTTATCTTCATAAACGCCAGCCTCGGTCAATGATTGACCACCGAATGAGAAACTCTCACCTTCGCAGATGGTCTCCACCAATTTGGTTTCCAATTTCTCCAAGACGATTAGCGTGAGAGTTACCACACTGTCACAACCTGAAGCAGAGACAAGTTTATCTTCATAAACGCCAGTTGCTGTTAACGAATTGCCACCAAATGAGAAGCTTTCGCCTTTGCAGATGGTTTCTTCCAAGTTGGTCTCCTTCTTGTCCAATACGGTAAGAGTGAGTGTGACTATACTGTCGCAACCAGCTACGGAGAGAAGATTGTCGGTGTAAACGCCAGCCTCGGTCAATGATTGACCACCGAAAGAGAAACTACCACCTTTGCAGATGCTCTCTTCCAAGTTTGTCTCCTTCTTGTCCAATACGGTAAGAGTGAGTGTAACCACACTGTCGCAACCCGCTACGGACACAAGATTATCAGTGTAAACACCCGCCTCGGTCAATGTCTTACTTCCGAACACGAAGCTACCGCCTTTGCAGATGGCCTCTTCCAAATTGGTCTCCACCTTTTCAGTAACCGTTAACGTCAAAGTGACGATGCTGTCGCAACCCGCCACGGACACAAGATTATCAGTGTAAACACCCGCCTCGGTCAATGTCTTACTTCCGAACACGAAGCTACCGCCTTTGCAGATGGCCTCTTCCAAATTGGTCTCCACCTTTTCAGTAACCGTTAACGTCAAAGTGACGATGCTGTCGCAACCCGCCACGGACACAAGATTATCAGTGTAAACACCCGCCTCGGTCAATGTCTTACTTCCGAACACGAAGCTACCGCCTTTGCAGATGGCCTCTTCCAAATTGGTCTCCACCTTATCCAAGATAGTTAGTTCCAATGTGACTAAACTATCACAGCCGTCGATATTTACTAGTTTATCTTTGTAAGTACCAGCCTCCGTCAATGTCTTGCCACCGAACGAGAAACTTTCACCCGAACAAATAGTATCTTGTATTAGGGTGTCGTTAGGCATGCATTCGCAAGTTTTTAGTTTAATCTCTACGATGTCGGAAGAAGAGTTACACATGTTGAATGAACCTTCAACTCCGGCAGAGGAAACGAAGACTTTGTAAAAACCTTCGTCTGCTTTAGACAAATTCGGGAATGATAAAGTGGATCCAGTGCTCACTTTCGTCCATCCTTCTTCGTTATAGTTTTTTTTGTCGTTTTTAAACCAAGTGTATGTTAAGGGCTCTACATACGAATTGTCAGCATTGTCGAACGAAGCTTTTAATGTGAAGTCCGAACCAAGACAAAGTGTGTCTGGTGTGTTTACGTTAACGGGGGATTTACACAAACGAACTTCGATATCGTCCAATGCGATGTCTCCACCATTTCCGCCCGCTCCAGAATAGACTTTATAGACGATAGATGTTTCGCCTTCAGGAACGGTGAAAGGCAGATCGAAACGACTCCAAGCATAGACACTGCTGCTGAGGGTGAACTTCTTTTCAGCCAATAAATTTCCGTTGACATCTTCAATGGTGATGGTGATTGGAGCACTTGAGCTTGCATTAAGAGATCTACCCCAAAAAGAGAATGTCAGACCTGTGTTTTCACAAAGATTATTTACCTTCGTTTTATAAAAAGTAGCTTCTTTATTATCCAAATCCACTACCATGAAATATCCTCTTGTAAGATCATCTTCGTGGGTGTGGTCTCCGAAGTCTGCATACCATCCTGCATAAATATGGTTGTGGGGATTGTAGTCTTGACGTTTTATGGCCTCTTTTCTAATGTCGTAACCATTTTTCAACTTAGCCCATTGGTGATTGGAAAAGGGGAGGGTGATGACATCTGCTGGCAATGCAGGACCTAATGCAGGGTCTGATACGTTGTTTCCTCCAAAGTCTTCACGAAATAAGACTGTTCCGTTTGCACATTCGGAATTATCTGCTGCTAAAGCTCCGAAAGAATTAATTGCGAATAAACAACTCCATAAGAGTTTTCTACAATTCATAAACATTTATATTTGTATAAGAAACTTTTTTGTATTTCTATCTCAGTTTATACTTTTATTTTGATAGGATGAGTTTTAGACTCAACCTTGTAAAATGTCATATCCTAAAAATTTAGGGTAGGTGACAAAACAAACACCGAACGAAATCTTTCGTAGTCTATTCAGACTACATCGAGAAACATAAACGGTTTTGCCTATAATTAGGCAAATATTATGCCAAAGAACATGTTTTTTGGGGGGACATACAATTCGACCCCCAATATAATTGTCAGTTTTAAACATTAATTGTCATTAATCGCCCATTAATTTATTCATTAATTTCAAATCAAGGTTTTAACCAATCATCACAAAACATTCTGTCAATCATTAAATTAACGACAAATTAATGGTGATTGATGTTTAAGAAATCAGCAATCAGCTTTCTAGAAGCTGTAGCATATAGCCCGTAATTTTCATTAATTTCAATTTGGGTCAAACGCTATATAATTACCTGTTTTTTAAACCCAATGGCTCATTGCTGCGTATTTCCATAAAGGGGCTACCATCATGGCTTGATGAAACTCTCCGTCTTTGAGCATTCTGACAACCTCTTCTTTTTCTATTAGAACAACTGAAATATCCTCTGATTCTTCTAAATGTTGAGAGGATACTTGTTCAACACCTATTGCGAGAAACGTATGGCTGTGGTTGGTGCAGGCACCTGCGTTGGGGCTGATAGTCATGAAGTGGCTCCACTCTCCACCAGCATAGCCTGTTTCTTCGAAGAGTTCGCGTTTGGCGGCATCCATTGGGTCTTCGCCTTTCTCCACGCATCCCGCCGGAATCTCGTAGGCAGTAAGATGTTGGGCATGACGGTATTGACGTTCCATCAAGAATTGCCCATCTTTGGTGATGGCGATGACGTTACAGAAATCTGGATATTCTAAAACATAGAAATCTTTGATTTCAGCACCCGTGGGCAATTTGACATGTTCGCGCTTAGCGGTTAGCCAAGGCCTTTGGAAAAGATATTCGCTTTCTAAAACTTCCCATTCCATTGGATCTTTCTTTTGCTTCTCCATGTGGCGAGTTATCTTTTATTCCATAAAACCTTGTTTCTTCAAGAATGAAAGGAGTGCCGATGAAAATGCTTCGTTGTCGGCCTTCTTGTAACGGATGTCCGTATATACTTGAGCTAATGTCTCTTTGTTGTTCTCTTGGATGAATCTAATGCTATCCGGCAAGTTCTCTTTCTCTTTGTATATTTGATCTATATCTTCGTTTGTATAGTCCTTATAAGTCTCATGATGGATAAGGGCAGAAGCCGGAAGTCTGTCTTGAAGTTGTGCGTTTTCGTCAGGGATGCCTATTGTCAAAGTTAGGATTGGAACGACAAATTTGGGCAATTCTAAGATTTTAGCAATGCTTTCGGCGTTGTAGGCTGTGGTTCCAAGAAAGCATGTTCCGTAACCTTTGCTTTCAGCCAAAAGGCAGAAGGATTGTGCCACCAAAAGAGCATCCATGGCTGCCGTCATGAAAGAAAGGAAATTGTCATATCCTGGTTTTGCATTTCTGCATTCGCACCATTTGATGAAACGATTGTAGTCTGCACAGAATGTGAGAGAAACGGGAGCGTTGGTAAATGTGGGTTGATTGAAGTGTGTCGGTGCCAAGAGTGCCTTCTTCTTCTCATCCTTATTGATTACCACACTGTAGAGTTGCATGTTTCCTGTTGTTGGTGTGCGGAAGGCACATTCAAGCATCTCTTCTATGATTTGATCGGAAATAGTTTCTTGCTTGTATTTCCTTATCGTTTTTCTTTCTTTTAAAAGTGATTGCATTTTATGTCTTTTTAATATTTCAATCAATAGAAATGAGTTGACTCTTAATCCCTTTTCTTTGATTCATTGTAATTGGAAAGTCCTTTCTCCAAAAACTCAATGAATTCCGAAGCATCTTCTGTGGACGAGAAGGCCTTGTTTAGAGCATTTCCGTCTGCATCAATCAATGTGTAAAGAGGTTGTACATTTGCTCCAAACTTGTGTCGTTCCAAGTAACTCCATTTGTCTCCGAATGTGGTGATTTTCAAATCTTTGCCATTCTCTTTGACTGTGTAAGGCTTTGCTAATTTCTTTTTGTTGTCCACATACAAGGTGATGAGGACGTAGTCTTTGGTTAGGAGCTTGCTTACTTTGGGGTCGTTCCAAACCGTCGCTTCCATCTTTCGGCAATTAACGCATCCGTAGCCAGAGAAATCGACTACAACAGGCTTGTCATGTTGTTTTGCGTAAGCCAAACCTAATTCATAATCTTCAAATTGAGCATGGACCTCATTGTCTTGCAAATTAAAATCTTGGGTGTAAATTGGGGGAGCAAATGCACTGACGGCTTTGCAAGGTGCACCGAATAGGCCAGGGACAAGATACACCACGAATGCGAATGTCACCAAAGCCAAAAGCATTCTTAATACAGAAATGTGTTCTATAGGGGTGTCTGCTTCGAATCTGATTTTTCCCAAGAGATAGAGTCCAAGGAAGGCGAAGATGGCAATCCATAGGACAAGGAACACTTCGCGGTCAAGGATTCCCCATCCATAAGCCAAGTCGGCCACTGAGAAAAATTTGAGTGCGAAGGCCAATTCCAAGAATCCTAATACGACCTTGACGGAGTTGAGCCAACCTCCCTTCTTGGGAAGTTTTTTCAACCAACTTGGAAAGAGGGCGAATATTGAGAAGGGGAATGCCAACGCAATGGCGAAGCCTAACATTCCGACAGCAGGTGCTAAAATGTCGCTGCTTGATATGTGAACGAGTAGGGTGCCTATCAATAATCCTGTGCAGGAGAATGAAACGATGACAAGCGTGAGAGCCATCAGCATAATGCTGACAATGCCTGCTGTTTTTTCCACTTTTTTGTCAACCTTCGTGCTCCAGCTTGCAGGCAATGCAATTTCAAAACCTCCGAAAAAGGAGATGGCGAATAGGATGAGGATGGCAAATAGTACGATGTTGAATATTGCGTTTGTCGATAGTTCGTTAAGTGCACTTGCTCCGAACAACGCCGTGATGAGTAAGCCTAATGTTTCGTATATGACTACGATGGATAATCCATACAAGATAGCAGAAGCCTTGCCTTTCTTTGAATCTTTGTCGTGGAGGAAATAGCTGACAGTCATAGGAATGGCAGGCCATACGCAAGGGGTTATGATGGCGAGAAGCCCGTAGATGATTCCTTCCAAGAAGATGCTCCACAAAGATTTGTCTTTTGAATGGTTTTCCGTCTCGCCAAATGAGTTCATCTCTTCGATGACAGGTTCCCAGGCTTTATTCAATTCGGTCTCCTCTTGTTGTGTAGAACTTTTGAGTGAAGTGATATCTTTGAAAAGAGGCGTGGTTGTGACATTTTTCGTGGGAATCTCCTCCTTTACAGCAACCGCTTTGGACTCTTCTTTTTTTGAAAAATGAAAGTCTTCTTTAGCAGGAGGGAGACAGGTGTTATCGTTGCAGACCATGTAATCTACATAACCTGCAATATTGTAATCTTGGGGATTGGAAACTTTGATTCGTTGAACGAAGGATACTTCCTTTTCGAACCAATTGATATCCATGTCAAATGTAGGATCGTGCTTCTTTACGGGTTGTTTGGTGCTTTTAGCTTTACCTACAAGGTCGATGTTTTTTTGCGCCTCAAAATGGAAAGTTGTTGGTTTGGGGCCATCGGCAGGCAAATCAGTACCGTACATATGCCAGTCCTTGTCTATTGTAGCTTTGAATGTGATGGTGCCATCTCCATTCTCTTCTATTTCGGAGAGTGAGATTTCCCATTTGACTGGGTCTAAAATTTGTGCAAAGGCAGTGAATATAGGTAAAGCAAGCAGTAATAGAATGAAGTAAGCTTTTTTGGCCATATATTAAAAGAAATTTTGGATGCGAATTATGTAGGGGCAACTATTGGGTCGCCCCTATTATGTTCTCAGCGAGGAGTCGTCCCTTGATTAGAATTCGAAATCAACGCAAGATCTGTCCTCTAAAACCTCTCTGATAATTTTTGAGACAGAAAGATGTTGTGGATGATTAGCATAGGTTGACAAATCCTCCATTGTGTTGTGTGTTGTGATGAGGGAAATGTCGAACTTCTCTTTGGGGTTTTTGTTTAACCCTACTTCGATGCTGAGAATCTCAGGGATGATGGCTTTTAGATTTACCAAACCCATTTGAATTTGCTTCATTTTGTTCAATTTCTCAGATGGAGAGTTGAACTCTTTCAATTTAAAAAGGACTACGTGCTTTATCATCGTTTTTTCTTTAAAATTCTGTTTTTGCAAAGTTAATCAAAAATTGAAAGATTAAGAGTGAAAATGGAGAAGGAGAGCACTCTAACCCTATAGTTTAATTGATTTTAACTTGTGAAAGTAAGGAAGAACTATTTTTTAGAGGAGAGACTCCCGTTTTAATTCTTTTTGACACTGTTCCCTTTTCCTGCCACTACGACATAGAAGGTTGCCGGATCAAAATATTTTTTAGCCAAAGCCAAAAGTTCCTCTGACGTGGTGTTCTTGATAGTGTCTACCATTTGGTCGTAATAGTCGTAACTTTGCTTATGTCCTACTAATGAGATGAGTAAGTCTGCTAAATTCAGACCTCCGTCCATAGTGCGTAGATGCTCTCCTAAAAGATACATCTTTACCATTTCGAGTTCATCTTCCGGTATGAGTTCTGTTCTGATTTTCTCTATTTCGTTAAAAACCTCTTGAATGAGCAGTTCTGTAAATTCATTTCCAGTTTGGGAACTGATTCTGAAATGTCCGCATTCTGGGTATGTGACGATGGATGAGCCGATGCCGTATGTATAACCTTTCTCTTCGCGTATGTTGGTCATAAGTCGGCTGCCGAAATAGCCGCCGAATACCGTGTTGAGAATATTTAGTTTCATGTGGTCTGGATGCTTACGGTTGACCAATGGTTTGCCGATGATGACGGACGATTGCACAGCATCTGCCTTGTCTATGAAAGTTCTCTTCTCTGCCGCAGGTTGAGGCTCTTGGAAGTCATAGTCGCTGAGTGTTTCACCAGCAGCTTCTATTTTGTTGAAAGCATCCAACAACATTTTCTCAACCTCCTGCGTGATTTTTCCCGTGACAAACACTTTGCAGTTGCGAGTATTATAGTGCTTTTGATAGAATTGGCGGATCTCCTCCAAATTCAACATGTCAATATCTTCTATTGTTGCATTTTGCCCGTATAGATGATTCTTGCCGTAAATGCTCTCTTTGAATTGTATGCTTGAAAGATAACTTACTTTTGTTTGGTCTATTTCCAATTTGTTTCGTAAGATATCTTTTAATGTGTTGAACTCTTTTTCGGGCAGTGTGGCGTGGAAAATCATCTCTTCAGCCAAATCGAGGATGGTGGATAGGTGCCTGTTGAGCGAATATATCGTGATGTAGGCATATTGGTGCGAATTGGTCAGTTGCAACCATGAACCATAGAAATCCAATTTCTCGGCAATCTCGGCTGAATTCATGGTTCGGCAACCTTCTTTCACCAAGCTATTGGCAAAGTGAGCGGTTAGTTTCTTCTTTTGATAACAAGAACCGGCTCTAAACATCCAATCTATGCGGACAACATCCTCCTCTCCCTGGTTGAGAAAATAGAGTTCCATGCCGTTGTCAAGTGCATAGGTCTTTGCCCTTGCCATCTTGAAATCTTCAAACTCGTTTATCTTGGGCTGTATTGTCCTATCTATCATTTCTTTGTGCTGTTGATGAGTACTGCTTTTCTTTGCTTAGAGTCTTTCTTTCATGAACTTCTCTGCTCGGAGCAAGTCTTCTGGAGTGTCTATTCCGATGGTCTCTTCGTTTGTGATGCCCACTTTGATCTTATACCCGTTTTCCAACCATCTTAGTTGTTCCAATGATTCTGCCAATTCGAGAGAAGACTGAGGCAATTTTGTGATTTCTGCCAAAACTTCGGCACGGTAAGCGTAGAGGCCTATATGTTTGTAGTAGGTGTGGTTGGCTAACCAAGCCTCTTCGTCTGCCCCTCTTTTATACGGGATGACGGAACGGCTGAAATAGAGAGCCTCCATATTTTTGTTGACTACTACTTTAGGCGAGTTTGGATTGAAAAGGGCTGCTTTGCCATCAGCCAATTGGAATGGTTTTACCAATGTGGCAATTTGAGTGGATTCATCTTCGAAACATTTGCAGACCGTCTCTATTTGAGATGGTTGGATGAATGGCTCGTCACCCTGAATGTTGATGATGACCTTGCGATTTGTGGCTGATTTTTGATAGGCCTCAAAACATCTGTCTGTTCCGCTTCTGTGTTGGTCTGAGGTCATGACAGCCTTCCCGCCAAACTTTTCTACGGCTTCAGCAATGCGGTTGTCGTCGGTTGCCACGTAAACACAATCGAGCACTTTTGAAACTTGCTCGTAAACGCGTTGAATCATGCTTTTTCCACAGATTTCGACCAATGGCTTTCCTGGGAAACGGGAGGAAGCATACCTTGCAGGAATGATTCCGATAAATTGATTGTATTGAATGCTCATTTCCTATATGAATGTAGGGGATTGGGGAATCCCGAATTTGTGTTATTGTTTATTGTCATCAGGAGTTCGGTAAACGACTACCATTTCTATGATGGCAGCGATGAGCAACATGATGATCCATTTTTTGTCGTTGATGAAGATTAAGTAGGAGGATAGCAGTATGAGAACCGAACTGATAAATGATTGAAACTTCAGTCTTTTCAGACGAAAGTCTGTCGGAATGTCATAAAATTTTCGGCAGAACAAGATGATTGTTCCTCCTATGAAAACGAGCAGGCTGGAGAGAGGAAAGCTGAAAACCATAATTCCTAAGATTTGAATGGCGGCCCCGATGACAACCAACAGTGCTCCGATGGCGAATGCTATACCCATATTGTTAATCTTCTATTATAAAAATATCTTCGTCGGCCTTCTTCATGAGATATTGCTCTCTGGCGAATTTCTCTAAATTGAGGTCGTTTGTCTGAAGTTCCGTCGTCTTTAATTTCGTGTCTTCGATCTCTTTCTTATAGAAGGAAATTTCTCGCTTCAAGTTGTGGATTTTCCGGTCGTATTCCAATCGGGTAGGGATGCTGTTTTCGTCGAAGAAGAACATCCAGACACCTGCGATTATTAACGTAAGAACGTATTTGTTAATTGGAATTTTCTTGAAAAAAGAGATGATCGTGTTGAAATCTATACTTTCCATTTGCTTTTTTTAGAATAAAGGCGTTCTACTTATCGTTTAACACTTTCAATTTCGCATATTTGAGCAAAATCTTCTTTTGTCCCATGTTTTTGAACATAATGGTTGCTTTGCAGTTGCCATCCGTCCCTTCTAATTCGATGACCTTGCCGATTCCGAATTTCTCGTGTTCGACAAATGTGCCAACTTTTATATTGCCGAAGTTCGTATTGCTAACGGCCGATATGGAGTTGGGATTGTTGCTCAATGGCTTGAAACTACTCTGTCTGTTGGATAGAGGTTGGGAAAATCTCGGTTGGTTGGCCTTGAATCCTCCGGAACTCTCTCTCTGTTTCACCTGCAGATTGTAGTTGCTAGGGTTTTGACGGCGGAACATTTCGAATCGGGAAGAGTTGGCATCTGGCGAAACGACGCGACCGTGGCTTAACATATAATCTTGTGGCAATTTGAGCAACTTAGGATCGATGTCTTTTAAGAATCGGCTAGGATTGCAGTAGTTGGTTGATCCATTCCTAAAACGACTCTTTGCGTAAGAAATGACACAATTCTCTTGGGCTCGAGTGATGGCTACATAGAACAACCTGCGTTCCTCTTCAATGCCATCTTCAGAACCAGTACTCATGTTGGAAGGGAAAAGTTCTTCTTCCATTCCGACGATGAATATGTTCTTGAATTCCAGTCCTTTTGATGCATGAACTGTCATGAGCGTGACCACGTCAGTGTTCTCTTCCGTATCTGTGTCTTGGTCGGTCAAGAGTGAGACTTCTTGCAAGAAATCGGTTAGGAGAACGTTCTCTTCGCCATCTTCCTCTTGTCTCTTCTCGCAGAATTCGTGAATGCTTTTGAGCAACTCTTCTATGTTCTGTTGGCGAGTCATGTTTTCAGGACTTCTCTCCTGAAATAGTTCGTTGAGAATTCCAGACCTTTTGACAATCATATCGGCTATAGCGAAGGCATCTCTTGTTTTTGCTTCTTGAGAAAACTCTTCAATAAGCGTTTTGAATGCACCAAGTTTTAATGCCGTTCCTGAATTAACAGGGAGGTTGTATCGCAATGTGTCAGAAATGACGTCCCAATAAGAAACACCATGAGTCAAAGCGCAATCTGCAATTTTGTTAAGCGTTGTTTCACCAATGCCTCGGGCTGGATAGTTGATGATGCGTTTGAATGCCTCTTCATCGTCGTGATTGGTTGTCAGTCGGAAGTAGGATAGAAGGTCTTTCACCTCTTTGCGTTGATAGAAAGATAGACCTCCATATATCTTATAAGGAATGCTTCTTTTCCTCATTTGGTCCTCCAATATACGAGATTGAGCGTTCGTGCGGTAGAGGATGGCGAAGTCGTTATACTTTCCTTTGTACATTTCCTCGATTCGTCTTGCAACGGCTGCCGCTTCGTCTGTATCGGAGTAGGTGCTGATGATTTCAATCAAACTGCCCTCGTCATTTTCAGAGAAAACATTTTTCTTGATTTGCTCCTTGTTCTTGTCAATCAGACTGTTGGCTGCATTCACAATGTTTTGGGTAGAACGGTAGTTCTGCTCCAATTTGAAGAGTTTGCATTCGGGGAATGTGTCTTTGAAATTCAAGATGTTGGCAATGTTAGCTCCACGGAAGGAGTAGATGCTTTGGGCATCGTCGCCTACCGCACAGATGTGATGGTGCTTGTCTGCCAATTTCTTGATAATTAAGTGTTGTGCAAAATTCGTATCTTGATACTCGTCCACCAAGATGAATTTGAAGATTTGTTGATATTTGTAGAGTGTTCCGGGATTGTCTCGGAACAAAATGTTAGTGTAAAGCAACAAATCGTCGAAGTCCATAGCACCTGCTTTTAGGCATCTCTCCGTGTAGGCGAAATAGATGTCTTTGATGGCAGGCATGCGGGCGTGCATATCCGTTTCGTGTAAATCGGATCTTCCCATATAGCTCTGAGGCGTGACAAGATTGTTTTTCAGTTGGGAGATGCGACTATGTACCTTGTTCGGATTATAAGTCTTGTCATCTAATTTCATCCCTTTGATGATGCTTTTGAGCAAATTTCTCGAATCGGATGTGTCGTAGATGGTGAATGATTCGGAGAATCCGATTTTGTCGGCCTCCATCCTAAGGATACGGTAGAAGATGGAGTGGAAGGTTCCCATCCAAAGGCGTTTTGCTTGCTCTTCACCTACGATGGTGGCAATGCGGTCCTTCATCTCTTTCGCTGCCTTGTTTGTGAAGGTTAATGCCAAGATGGAGGAGGGTGCATAGCCGGATTGCATTAATCCTGCAATTTTATAGGTGAGAACTCTTGTCTTTCCCGAACCAGCTCCTGCAATGACAAGAGATGGTCCGTCGTTATATAATACGGCGTCCCTTTGTCCTTTGTTTAGTAAATTCAAATAGTCTTCCACTTATCTCAATAATTTTTTCGCAAATTTAGTCAAAAAAGGTACTTGACGAAAGCCTCCGGGAAAAGAAATTTTATAACTCTTCTTAATTGTCAATAGCATTGCTAAATGTCAACAATAAGGGATGAACAAGAAGAAAATGCGTTCGTTAAAAGGTTGATTGTTAATTTGTTTTTATGATGGTCCGAATTCTTTTGACATTTGTCATTTGCAAAAGTGATATGAAATCTATATCTTTAAGTAAAGATTAAAAAAAGATAGATTTTTCATAGTTCAAGGTTTTTGTTTTAATGTGGCGAAAGGAGTCTGAGAAGATTCCTTTCGCCTTTTTATTGCCTATATTCCTCTCTCATTACGAATGTCAGTTTGTTGCATTTATTAATATTTGTCAATTGGCCAATTGGTAAAAAACATCTACATTTGTAATGCAAACAAAATAGGTAGATTTTTCATAGTTAAGGTTTAAGTTAAAATGGAGTAAAGGGAGCCTGTGAAGGTTCCCTTTATTTTTTTGTTCATAGCGTTAGGTAAAAATTCTAACCAAGGAGTTTGTAGTTCGTCCATAAACAAATCGAAATTTATAGATGTATATCTAAAATCCGTAGGGGTATGAGGAGAGTTAGTCTTTTTATTAATATTTGTCAATTGACAAATGGATAAAAACGCATTATCTTTGTAGTGCAAACAAAATAGGTAGATTTTTCATAGTTAAGGTTTAAGTTAAAATGGGGTAAAGGGAGCCTGTGAAGGTTCCCTTTACTTTTTGTATATGGTTATATAACTCCCTCCTTTTGAAAATTCGTAAGTTTTTATTCTTTCTTTTTTCGTTTTTTCTTTATTTTTGCAAAGTCTTCATTTAGACGGGAAATGCGAATTCTAAACTTGACATATTATAATCCCTACTATTACTATTATCAATTGTAATAGGGCTTTTGTATTGTCAAGAATGAAATATTTAAGCCCAGCGTTGTGTTGGGCTTTTTTTTTGAAAGTAATAACTTATAAATCATAGTATATGACAATTGGTGTTATTGGCCTTGGATTGATTGGCGGTTCAATGGCTATTGATTTGAGACGCAATAAGTTTGCTGACCATTTCTTGGGTTGCGATAGTGATGAATTGAATGCAATGACAGCTCAACGAATTGGGTTGGTGGATGAGATAGTTCCTTACGAGGAGTTGATTAGAAAAAGTGATTTGATTATTCTTTCGGTGCCTGTTAGTGCAGCGATTCGTATGCTACCAGATATCTTGGACAAGATTACGGATGAGCAATATGTGACGGACGTTTGTTCTACGAAGGAAAAATTGAACGATTCGGTTCATTACCATCCAAGACGTAAGAATTATGTTGCCTCGCATCCAATGTCGGGTACGGAATTCAGTGGCCCTTGGGCGGCTATTCCTAACCTGTTCGCTGGTAGGGCTGGTATTATTTGCAATGCAGAGGATTCCGATATAAAGGCGGTAGAGTTGGTTCGTAAGATGTATGATTGTTTGAATATGCGTGTTATTTACATGCGTGCCGCACACCATGACGTACATACAGCTTATGTCTCTCATATTTCTCACGTTATCTCATTCGCTTTGGCGTTGACCGTGCTCGACAAGGAGAAGAATGAGAAGAATATTTTTGATTTGGCTTCAGGAGGATTTGCATCTACGGCACGTTTGGCAAAGAGTAATGCAGATATGTGGGCTCCTATCTTCTTGCAAAACAAGGAGAATGTTCTATCGGTACTCGATTCTTACATGGAGAAGTTGCAGGCGTTCAAAACTGCATTGGAAAACCAAGACGAAAAGCAGTTGCATGTGTTGATAGACGAAGCCAACCGTATCAAGCGTATTTTGCGTTAATGGCAGTGCCGTAAATACCATACGAAATTGATATTTGTGGGTATTTTTGCTTTTCGTTGCAAAAAGCGGAAAGAAAGTGTTGCACATCTCTATTTTAACTCTATTTTTGTTATAAAATAACATTTATTTCTAACAGAAAGGGGCGACGGGTGTTTGTCTCCTTTCAAAAACTTACGAAAGATGAAAATATTAGACGAATTCAAAGCTTTCGCAATGCGTGGTAACGTAGTCGACATGGCTGTCGGTGTTATCATTGGTGGTGCGTTTGGTAAAATTGTTTCTTCTGTGGTTGCAGACATCATTATGCCTCCAATTGGTTTGTTGGTAGGCGGTGTTAATTTCACAGAGTTGAAGTGGGAGTTGAAAGAGGCTGTTTTAGATGCTACAACTAATGAGGTTGTAACACCTGCAGTGACATTGAACTATGGTAACTTCTTTCAAGTTGTTTTCGATTTCTTAATCGTTGCAATCGCCGTATTTATGTTCGTTAAGTTGATTAACAACATGAACAAGAAGAAGGAAGAGGCCCCTGCTCCTGCAGCACCTCCAGCACCATCAAAAGAAGAAGTACTTCTTACAGAGATTCGCGATTTGTTGAAAGAGAAGAAATAAAGATCACTTTCTTGCAATTTAAGAGAAGGGCTCGATTAGTATCGGGTCCTTTTTTTGTTTCTATATCTTTTAAAAAGTCTCTTTTGCCGATGCAATCAATAGAAAATATGTAACTTTGCAGATTAGGATATAATAAATAACATAATATATATGTACAGATCAAATACGTGCGGTGAACTTCGAATGGCTAATGTCGGTCAAGAAGTCACATTGGCAGGTTGGGTGCAGAAAGCCCGCAAGATGGGTGGTATGACTTTCGTGGATATCCGCGACCGTTATGGCATAACTCAGATAGTGTTCAACGAAGAGGTGGATGCCGCTTTGTGTGAGAAGGCCAATAAGTTGGGCCGTGAGTTTGTAATCCAAGTAAAGGGTACTGTTGCTGAGCGTAGTAGCAAGAATGCTAATATTCCTACGGGAGATATTGAGGTGATTGCTTCTACTTTGGTGATTCTTCATACGTCAGATGTTCCTCCGTTCACAATCGAGGACAATTCAGACGGAGGTGACGATATTCGTATGCAATATCGCTATCTTGATTTGCGTCGTAACCCAGTTCGTAAGAATTTGGAGTTGCGTCACAAAATTGCTTTTGAAACTCGCCGTTTCTTGGATGAACATCAATTCTTGGAGGTTGAGACTCCGATTCTTATCAAATCTACGCCAGAGGGAGCTCGCGATTTCGTTGTCCCTTCTCGTATGAATCCAGGCGAGTTTTATGCGTTGCCACAATCTCCACAACTCTTCAAGCAGTTGTTGATGGTGGCTGGTTACGATCGTTATTTCCAAATTGCAAAGTGTTTCCGTGACGAGGATTTGCGTGCAGACCGTCAACCTGAGTTTACACAGATTGACTGTGAAATGTCTTTTGTAGAACAAGAAGATGTTATCAATCTCTTTGAGGAGATGATCAAGCATATTTTCCGCACAACGAAGGGTGTCGAATTTAAGGAGGCGTTCCCTCGCATGACATGGCACGAGTGTATGCGCCTTTATGGCTCTGACAAGCCAGATATTCGTTTCGGCATGCAGTTCGTCGAGTTGAAGGATTTAACGGAAGGTCACAATTTCGTAGTGTTTGATAGTGCAAAGTTTGTTGTTGGTATTTGCGCTGAAGGTTGTGCTTCATATACTCGTAAACAATTGGATGCCTTGACTGATTTTGTCAAGAAGCCTCAAGTTGGTGCGAAGGGATTGGTTTATGTGAAGTATGAGCAAGATGGCTCGCTGAAGTCAAGCGTAGATAAATTCTATTCTCAAGAGGATTTGAAGGTTTGGGCTGAACGCTTCAATGCAAAGCCAGGCGATTTGATGTTGATTCTTTGTGGTGACAATGCCGACAAGACTCGCAAGCAAATGTGTGAACTTCGTTTGGAAATGGGAGAGCGTCTTGGTTTGCGTGATAAGAATAAGTTTGCTCCATTGTGGGTGATTGACTTCCCTCTATTTGAGTGGAGCGAGGAAGATCAACGCTTCTATGCAATGCACCATCCATTCACAAGCCCTAAGGCCGAGGATATTCCTTATTTGGAGAGCGATCCAGGTCGCGTGCGTGCAAATGCTTATGACTTGGCAATGAATGGAGTAGAGTTGGGTGGTGGTTCAATCCGTATCCACGATTCTGAGTTGCAAAATCGTATGTTCTCTTTGTTAGGCTTTACGCCAGAGCAAGCAAAAGATCAGTTCGGTTTCTTGATGGATGCCTTCCGTTTTGGAGCACCTCCTCATGGCGGTTTGGCATTCGGTCTTGATCGTGTGGTTTCTATGTTGGCAGGTCTTGATTCTATTCGTGACTGTATAGCCTTCCCTAAGAACAATTCTGGTCGCGATGTGATGAACGATGCTCCATCTAAGATTGCAGATGCTCAATTGGAAGAGCTTTTCTTGAAAATTGATTTGGCTAATTTGAACAAGAAATAGTAATCAAATAATTGGTAATAATGAGAAAAGGAGTGGGCTTGGCTTACTCCTTTTTTTAGTGTTAATTTAAAGGTGTAAGTGTATGTTGACAATGATTGTTTATTATCACTGCAAAAAAGGAATGCGTGATGGCTTTATGGAAGCTTTGAAAGTTAATGATGTAGCGGCAAAGAGTTGTGCAGAGAAGGGTAATCATCAATATGATTACTTTCGTTCGGAGAAAGACGAAGAGCTTGTTTTATTGATAGAAAAGTGGGATAGTGAAGAGATTCAGAAAATGCACATGGAAACGGAGCATTTCAAACTCTTGGGTGGTTTAAAAGCTGAATTTGTAGAATCGGTGGAGATCGAGAAGATTTTGCTTTGATTCATCCGAAAAAGGAAAAAGCCCTTCCGGTATCAATCTGATACGGAAGGGCTTTTTTGTGGAAACCTATGTGTAATCATTGGTGTCCGCTAAACCTTTTGAACTGACATAAAAAAGGCTGTGCCCTATTTTGTGACCGATAACACACAAGGTTAATCCCCTAACGGGGAATCGGCTTGTTCAACGCATTGTGATTCTACCGACATTAAACGCCTAACGGCGTAATGTAACCGACCTTCCTTTTGGGATTATATATTAATGAAAATCAAACAAATATCTAAATTATTGTTATCCGGTAAAAGTTTTTTAGATAGAAATGTTTAGGCTTAATTCGGAATCCGAATTCAGCCTTTTTCGTTTACTTTGTTTTCACCACAAAAATCCCATAAACGATGAGCAATAGTACACATTTCAACGGACTTTACCATCTCTTTTCGATTGAGGGGGTTGTTTTTCAAAACTCCAGTCCGCTACGCGTATTTATAGGCATAGCGGACTGGAGTTTTATGCTTTTTAATTTTTAGCGGACAGCAATAATGTGTAATGTCAAAAATAAACAAGAGACCTTTGTGGGGTCTCTTGTTTATTTTTGACTCTATTGTGTGTTTATCGAATCAAAGTAAAGTGGCCGACGTATTGTTGGTCTGACTCTACTAGGTCAATCTCGTACCAATAGTCTGTTGATGGAAGAGGTTTGCCCATATAAGTACCATCGAAACCATTAGAGTTGTCGTATGGTTGGTATGTTCCTATCAACTTGCCATCTCTATCGAAAATTCTAACTCTTGACAATGGATAAACGTCGATATTCTCAATTGTCCACTTATCATTGATGCCGTCTCCATTAGGAGTAATGTAACCCATTGGAGTGACAGGGACAGGTTTGATATCGTACATTACAGAGCTTGTACAGTCGCTGCTGTCTTTTACCCATAATTTGTGAGTTCCGATAGGAGAGTTCTTAATCTCACCATAAGGATCTGTGCTGATCTCATTCTTGTTGAGATAGATATGGAATGGTTCAGTACCACTAGTTACAGAGTAGTTGACAATGTTGTTCTTGTCGTCCAATGTGTCAATTTGAATAATTGGCGATTCCTTAACAAAGATACGAGCCGTATCAGTAGTCTCACATTGTGCAATGTCGTTTCTAGCCTTAACTACGCATACCATATCTTCCGAAGGAGTGAAGTTCTTTCTGTTAGCACTTGCACCTCCCAAGTCAGGAGTCCAAGTCAAAGGAGTGTTAGCAGGTTTCAAATCTTTTACGAAGATTTCAACCTCTTCGCCCTTACATACTGTATTCTTATCAGAAGAAATCTCAAGCTTCAATTGGATCTTCAATACTTCCAAGTTGTAGTAAACCACACTATCGCAACCGTGGATGGTTGTATAAGTGGTTGGATCTCTAACCAAGATAGGAGCAGTAGTTGGCTCTGGATAAACCGTACCGAACAATTTAGAGTCGTAGCAAATCATTGTATCGATAGGGTTGCTTCTGTTGCTATATTTTGGATGGATTGTCAAATGTACGTTAGTCGTACTATCACAGCCAGAGATGACGCTTGTGGTTGTCTCTGTGAGGTTGTAGTCTCCTGCTGCAGTATAAACTTTACCGCCGAAAGAGTAAACGTCAGAGCCTTCGCACAATTCAACATCTTCCAAATCAACAGAAATTTTCTCTGTTACGTTTATCGTAGCATTGATGATACTGTCACAACCGAATATTTCTGTTTGGTATTTGAAAGTCTTGTTGAAAGAACCAGCTGTGTTGTAGCGTTCTCCTGCAAATTCAGAACCTTGACAAATTGAGTATGTCCTCTCCAATTCGTAAGTTGGATGAACGATAACCTTTTCTACATATTGAATGCAACCGTCGTCTTGAATCTCTTTGTATTCACCTGCCTCTTCGTATTTCTTCGTCTTGTAAGTTTCCCATTGACAAATGTGTACGTCTGGCAAATTCTTGACGGTGGCAGCCGTTACTATGTATTTTTGAGTGATGGTGATACTATCACAATTGGATGCCTTGGAAGGAATTACCTCTACCTTGTCAAACTCAGTAGGTTCGTTGTAAGTTACACCATCGATTGTAGAGCCGACACAAAAGAGTGTATCTGGCTTTACGATCTCTTTAGGCTCGATAATAGTAATGACCAATGTGAACTCAGCACCAGCGGCAATCTCTTGGCCAGTCTTCAACTTGGCTGCGTTCAATGTGACACCTTGAACTTCTCTTACTTCGTTTTGGCAAAGAACAACATTTACCTTATTCTTTGTTTCGTTAATCTTGAAGTCTTCTTGGATAGAACAGATTGGTTTATCCAAAGTTCCACTTTCTCCAATGACTACGCGATAGATACCGTTGTGCTCAGCCTTGTCGAATTTAGGAATGGTGTAACCGCAAGAGTTGTCGTTCTTGTAGTAGTTTTCGCTACCAGGGATATCGCTGAAATTTTCGCCATCCACACTATATTGCCATTTGTATTTCACGACGGAAAGGTCGGAGAAGAATCCGTTGTTTACAAACGATGCTGTCAAAGTGACAGGCTCGCCCATAATATATGGGGTATGATCGATAGTGATAGCTGGTTGCTCCACCTCGATTTTGATATCGTCGATACCGAAATCGCATCCATTTGATTCAGGAGCATAAACAGTAACGATGAAGTAGGCCTCAGAAATACCTTCGCCCACCTTGAATTCAAGGCTTAGAGGTTCCCAACTCAAGCTTGCTGCGTTTGCACTTGGCACTTGAGTAAGTTCCATTCTGGTATAAGCCTTGTCTGAAACTTGCTTTTGCGCATCTTTGTCCTCGAAAATACCGACAGCGATTTTTGGTTTAGGGTCGCCCTCTTTGGGGCTTAGGATGGCGAACCATGCACTAAATTTGAAGTTGACACCTTCGCAAATGCCAGTCAATTTTTGTCTGTAGATGGCGACGTTACCAGCTGTATTAGGCGGGTCCAAACGCATGTAGTAACCCCTTGTGTTATCGTCCAAATAGGTGTGGTCGCTACCTGGATGCCAATTATCTTTATTATCATTTGATGATTTTACCAAACAATACCTTTCTCCAAAGGGCTTTCGTGAGTATGTCAAGCTTCCTCCGACAAAGTCGGGATCCAAAGCATCTCCGTAAGGATCATCATTCGTGTTGTTTCCTCCGAAATCTTCGTAGAAAACCTCTCTCCATTTCGTGTCTTGAGCAGACAAGTCGCATTGAGACGTTAATGCGAGAAGAGCCATTCCTAGAGTTCCTAAAACTTTCTTCATTATTTCGTTTCTTTTTTATTTTTTCAATCCCCTGAAAGCTATAAAGCGTTCAGGATCACCCTGTTAGTATAAATAAACCTGTTCGGCCGCTCGTTTATATGTTCAAAAGGTTTTGATCTTTTGCGTAGCCGTTTTCTATATCGTGCAAATATTGCAATTTTTTTGAATAAAAACAAATAATGTTGTTATAAAATTATTAACAAAATGCTGGTTTGACGAAATTTTTCTGATTTTTGAGGTATTTCGAAATCGGTCCTATTTCTTGATTTTTGTTAATATTTTCTTGTCTGACTCGTCGAAGGTCTATTCTGATTCTTTTGCTCGGAGAAATGGTCGGAAATGAGTTGATTTTCTTATACTTTGCATTTTGATTGCTTTGTTTTTTTGCAAATATTTTTCTTGTTGTTTTTTTTTTGATTATTTTAGAGGTTGTTTTGCCATGCTAAATTGCTGGTAAATCTTTAAAAAGAATGCATTATGATATTGGATAAATTGAGTAATAGTGATTGTTATAAAGGCTTGCATCCTTTGTTTGAAAAAATATTTGATTATTTGAAAAACAACGACTTGCATTCCTTGAAGCCAGGTAAGATAGAGTTCCCTCAGGATGGCTTCTATATCAATGTTGATGAGGTGGATTTGCGTCCAAAATGTGATGCTTATCCAGAAGCACACGATAGGTATATCGATATTCAGTTGCCTATTACGATGGCGGAGACAATTGGCTATCGTAGCAGAGAAAAATGCACAGATGTGAGAAGTGCATCGGAAGAACGAGACATTGTTTTTTATAATAATATGTCGGATTCTTTTTTTATGCTGGAGCCTGGTTCGTTCGCTATCTTTTTTCCGCAAGATGCTCATGCTCCAATCATAGGTGAGGGTAGGACTAGAAAGATTGTCGTGAAAGTGCCTGTCCAAAACATCTAATAAAAACTATAAACTTTTTTGCTTATGAGAATGTTGAAATTGGTTAAGAATGATCCCTATCTGCATCCGTTTAACGATGCTATTAATGGTCGTTATAAGTATTATAAAAAACGCCTTTCTGAATTGACGAGTGGCAATACTAGTTTGTCCGAGTTTGCCACAGGTTATATGTATTTCGGACTGCAAAAGGCTACAAAAAAATGGGTGTTTAGGGAATGGGCTCCCAATGCAACGAAAATATATTTAGTCGGTACTTTCAATAATTGGGAGGAGAGGCCAGAGTATGAATTGACCATGATTAAAGATGGTGTGTGGCAATTGGAATTGCCAGAAACTGCCTTGAGGCATGGTGATCTCTATAAAATGAAAGTCTATTGGAACGGTGGTTGTGGCGAACGAATTCCGGCTTGGTCGCGTCGTACGATTCAAGATGAGCAAACGAAAATCTTTGCGGCACAGGTTTGGGCTCCAGAGAAGCCGTATAAGTTTAAAAATAAGCGTTTTACGCCGAATCAGTCGCCTCTTCTTATCTATGAGTGTCATGTGGGCATGTCGGGCGAGAAAGAAGGCATTACGACCTATCGGGAATTTATGGAGAACATCCTACCTCGTGTGAAGGAGGATGGTTATAATTGCGTGCAAATCATGGCCATCCAGGAGCATCCTTATTATGGATCTTTTGGCTATCATGTTTCCAATTTCTTTGCGCCGTCTTCTCGATTCGGAACTCCCGACGAACTGAAGGAGATGATAGATAAGGCTCATGAAATGGGTTTGGCAGTCATTATGGACCTTGTTCATTCACATGCCGTCAAGAATGTGGATGAAGGGTTGGGTTGTTTGGATGGCACTCGTTATCAGTATTTCCATGAAGGTGAGCGCGGAGAGCATAAGCAATGGGATTCACTTTGCTTCAACTATGCAAAAAACGAGGTGATTCATTTCTTGTTGTCCAATTGTAAATATTGGCTGGAGGAGTTCCATTTCGATGGTTTCCGTTTCGATGGAGTTACTTCAATGATTTTCTTGGATCATGGTATGGGATCTATCTTCGGTGGCTATGATAATTATTACAACGCTAATCAGGATGGTGACGCGATTTGTTATTTGACGTTGGCCAATCAGTTGATTCATGAGGTGAACCCTCGTGCCATTACGATTGCAGAAGAGGTGAGCGGTATGCCTGGCATCGCGTCCAAGATAGAGGATGGTGGTGTTGGCTTCAATTATCGTTTGGCGATGGGTATTCCTGATTTTTGGATTAAGACGATTAAGGAGTGCCGAGATGAGGATTGGAAGCCAGGCCATATTTTGTGGGTGCTTACCAATCATAGGGCAGACGAGAAGACGATCAACTATGCGGAGAGTCACGACCAAGCTTTGGTGGGCGATAAGACATTGATGTTCCATCTGGCTGATGCAGATATGTATTGGCACATGTCAAAACTTTGTGGAGGAACCACTTATCGTATGGATCGTGCTATGGCCTTGCATAAGATGATTCGTTTGATTACGTTGGCTTCTATTAATGGTGGTTACCTTAATTTTATGGGTAATGAGTTCGGACATCCAGAATGGATTGATTTTCCAAGAGAGGGTAATGGGTGGTCTTATAAATATGCTCGTCGCCAATGGCACTTGGTGGAGGATCATGATTTGAAATATCACTATTTGGGTGATTTTGATAAAAGCATGATTGATTTGATAGGAAGTGAACGTAAGTTTAACGAGTCGCCAGTCGAGATTCTTTGGGACAAGTCGGATGATCAAGTGCTGGCGTTCAAACGTAAGAACTTGATTTTCGTCTTCAATTTCCATCCTTTCCAATCTTATACGGATTATGGAATTTTGGCTGAGCCGGGTAAGTATGAAATGGTTTTGGATACCGATGACGCTCGTTTCGGTGGTTTCGGCATGAATGATTCAACTAAGCCTCATTTTACGGTATCTGAGGATTCTCCATATCCAAATAAGGAGTGGTTGAAGTTGTATATCCCTTCCAGATGTGCTTTCGTTTTGAAATTGCAGGAGGAAGATTGACATAGAGTGAATTTAAAGATGGGGGCGAATCGTTGGCTCCCTATCTTTTTGTGGTGATGGTCGGGCAAGTCGAAAAAAACTTTTACCTTGCCAAATAATTGTACAAAAATTTCTTTTATTGCACGTTAATAGATTTAATTTTATATTTTTGCAGTTAGTTCAAGAAATTTTGTTTTTCCCGTTTGGGAGTTTCAATAGAAAGTTAGATGAAAGAACGTATTAAAAAACTTTTGGATGATATCAGTTCTCTAAAGGCTGCTAATAAAGAGGAGTTGGAGGCTTTGAGAATTAAGTATTTGAGTAAAAAAGGTGAAATATCATTGCTGTTCAATGATTTCCGTAATGTTGCAAATGAGCAAAAACGTGAAGTTGGACAGTTGCTCAACCAATTAAAGGATGCTGCTCAAGAACGTATTAATGAGTTGAAGGCTGCTGTTGATAGCAGCTCGGATAAACAAGAAACGTTGGATTTGACTCGTACGCCAGATCCAATAGAGTTGGGTACTCGTCATCCGCTCTCTATTGTAAAAAATGAAATTGTAGATATTTTCTCACGCATCGGCTTCTCGATTGCCGAAGGTCCTGAGGTGGAAGATGATTGGCACGTGTTCTCGGCTTTGAACTTTCCTCCTGAACATCCAGCGAGAGATATGCAAGATACATTCTTTATCACTCGTGATCCAGACGTGCTTCTGCGTACGCACACTTCGTCTGTTCAATCTCGCGTGATGCTTTCACAAAAGCCACCGATTCGTGTGCTTTGCCCAGGACGTGTATATCGTAATGAGGCAATTTCATATAGAGCGCACTGTTTCTTCCATCAAATAGAGGGATTGTATATTGACAAGAATGTCTCATTCGCAGACTTGCGTCAAGCGTTGCTCTATTTTGCGAAAGAGATGTTCGGTGAGGACACGAAAATACGTTTGCGTCCGTCTTATTTCCCGTTCACCGAGCCGTCTGCTGAGATGGATATCTCTTGCGACTTGTGTGGAGGAAAAGGATGTGCTTTCTGTAAGGGTACAGGATGGGTTGAAATCTTGGGTTGTGGTATGGTTGATCCTAACGTTTTGGAGAGTTGCGGTATAGATAGCAAGGTTTATACTGGTTATGCTTTCGGGTTGGGTGTTGAACGTATCACTAACTTGAAGTTCAAGGTTAAGGACCTTCGTATGTTCTCAGAGAACGACGTTCGATTCCTTGATCAGTTTAAGTCGGCTTATTAAAGTTTAACTTAAAAAAAGAGGCATAAACGAAGTCTTCCCAGTTCGTTTATGACTCTTATATGTATAACATCTATTTTATAATGGGATTATTTGGTAGTGATAATATGGCAAAAGAAACGGTAGCACAAGGCACAGAGCATAATACTTTGGCTTTTGGTACGAAGGTGACGGGCGAGATTCATGCAGAAAACGATTTTCGTTTGGATGGTACTGTCGAGGGAAAATTTTCTTGTAAGGGTAAGGTTGTAATTGGTGCAAAGGGCTATGTAGAAGGCTCGCTTACATGTGCCAATGCTGAAATTTCTGGTACTCTGAAGGGAAAGATTTATGTTAGCGATAAATTGACTTTGAGATCAACTGCAAAGATCGAAGGTGAAATTTATACGAAAGTCTTGAGCGTTGAAGAGGGTGCCAAGATTACTGGTACTTGCGATATGACTTCAAACAACGCTTCTGCTAAGCCAGGTCAAGAAGACAAAAAATAATAATTTGGTTGATGCCAAATTAGCAAGATATGGTTCCTGTCTTAATATGGATGGGAAAGTGGCTCCATTGGTTTTTTCCTTTGGGGCTTTCTTGCGTATTTAGGAGGTTGTCAAAGAACAATTCTTGCTCTTTGGCATAACTATTGAACTTGTATAGATGAAGATGATGCTATATCTAGTGTAAATTGTTTATTATTAGGTGGTTGAATCTTCTTGTGAATGTCGTGTCAATCGGATTTACGACGATTGACTGACAAATTGGCATACAAAAACACATAATGACATGACAACAAAAATTGAGGATATTCTTCTGCAAGCAGAACATGAGGGTGGCGCTGATTTTATTCCGTTAATTTCGGATGGAGATGAAACATTCGAATTTAAGGAGGGGGAAAATGAAGCATTGCCTTTGTTGGCTTTGAGAAATATGGTCTTATTCCCAGGAGTTGTGATGCCTGTCACCTTGGGTAGGGAAAAATCACTAAAGGCAGTTCGTAATGCATATAAAAAGGGCGTAGTTATAGGAGTCTTTTCTCAGAAAGACGAGAGGGTGGAATCTCCTACTTATGATGATTTGTATCACGTTGGAACGGTGGCCCAAGTGGTGAAAGTGTTGGAGATGCCAGATGGAACTTCTTCTGCAATTCTACAAGGAAAGAAGGCTATCTCTTTGGAGTCTATAGTCGCAACAACTCCATATTTGAAGGGCTATGTTTTGCCTCGTGTGGATGCGCTTCCTGATTCGAACGATAAGGAGTTCAGAGCATTGTTGCAAGCCTTGAGAGAGGTTGCGATGAAAATCGTAAAGGCTTCCTCTTCCATTCCTAACGGGGCTGTCTTTGCAATTAAAAATATTGAAAGTCCGGTTTCTTTGATAAACTTCATTTCTGCTAACTTCGGCTTGAAGGTTGGAGATCGTCAGAAATTGCTTGATGTTCCTGATTTGAAGGAGCGTGGTTTTAACCTTTTGTCCCTTTTGAATAAGGAGTTGGATTTGGTGGAGTTGAAATTAAACATCCAATCAAAGACTCAAGAAGGAATAGAGCAACAGCAGAGGGAATATTATCTTCAACAACAAATGAAGGCTATCCAATCTGAATTGGGTGGCGATGCTCCTCAGGAAATTGAAAAGTTGAGGGAGAGAGCTGCTAAGAAGAAGTGGAATGACTCTGTAAGGGGAGTCTTTGAGAAGGAAATTGCTCGTTTGGAGAGAACTCCGGTTCATTCTCCCGATTATGGTATGCAATTGAATTACGTGGAGACGATTTTGAATTTGCCTTGGAACGAATATTCGAAGGATAGCTTGAATTTGAAATCGGCTCAAAAGATATTGGATAGAGATCATTTCGGTCTTGAGAAAGTGAAGGAACGTATTTTGGAGCATTTGGCCGTATTGAAGCTCAAGAAAGAGTTGAAGTCGCCAATCATTTGTTTGTATGGTCCTCCAGGAGTGGGTAAGACCTCTCTTGGAAAATCAGTAGCAGAGGCTCTAAAGCGTAAGTACGTTCGTATTTCATTAGGTGGTTTGAGCGACGAGTCTGAAATTCGAGGCCATAGACGTACCTATATCGGAGCCATGCCTGGACGAATTATTCAAAGCTTGCAAAAGGCTGGAACTTCTAACCCTGTCTTCATCTTGGATGAAATTGACAAGGTAAGTTCTGATTATAAGGGCGATCCTGCAGCTGCCTTGTTGGAGGTTTTGGATCCGGAGCAGAACAATGCTTTCCACGATAATTATTTGGACATAGATTATGATTTGTCTAATGTAATGTTCATCGCTACGGCGAATAATTTGAGTACGATTTCGCAACCTCTATTGGATAGAATGGAGATTATCGAAGTCTCAGGTTATTTGTTGGAGGAGAAAGTTGAAATTGCGGCTCGTCACTTGGTGCCTAAAGAGATGGAAAACCATGGTATAGATTCCAATCTTATTTCGATAGGCAAGGACACATTGGTTAAGATGGTCGAGGGTTATACTCGTGAGTCAGGTGTCCGTGAGTTGGATAAGCAGATTACTAAAATCATGCGTAAGGCTGCTTATAAAATTGCAGCGAAGGAAGAGTTTGATCCTGCAGTGACTCCAGATAATTTAGCCTCTTATTTGGGTATGGAACGATATTCCAAGGATAAATATGAAGGAAATGATTATGCGGGTGTTGTAACGGGCTTGGCTTGGACTGCTGTCGGCGGTGAAATTTTGTTCGTTGAATCGAGCTTGTCAAAATCAAAGACTCCAAAATTGACGTTGACTGGTAATTTGGGCGATGTTATGAAGGAGTCTGCCGTCTTGGCATTGGAGTATCTTCGTTGTCATGCGGAAGATTTCGGAATAGATGCTAATCTCTTTGATGAGTATAGCGTGCATGTTCATGTGCCAGAGGGTGCAATTCCCAAAGACGGTCCGTCGGCGGGTGTGACAATCACCACGTCTTTGGCTTCTTCATTTACAAAAAGGAAAGTTCGTAAGAATTTGGCTATGACGGGTGAGATTACTTTGCGTGGTAAGGTTTTGCCTGTCGGTGGTATTAAAGAGAAAATTTTGGCGGCTAAGAGAGCTGGCATTACTGATATCATGCTATGCAAGGAAAACCAAAAGGATGTTGAAGACATAAAGGGATTGTATGTCAAGGGGTTGACATTCCATTATGTGGAGACAATCAAAGATGTTTTGGATTTTGCCTTGTTGGATGAAAAGGTGGATAAGTGATAACAATCTCTATTGTCTATGAGAATATTGGATAAAAACTTCGTCGAGTTTATCTCTGAAAAGGAGATTGCAGACATTGTTGCAACAATGGCATCATCTATTAATCAAGATTACAAGGGTAGAAATCCTTATTATTTGGTGATGATGAATGGTGCTTTTCTGTTTGCTTCTGATATTCTTCGTCTGTTAGATGTTGATTCAGATTTGGCATTCGTACGATATAAATCATATGAGGGCATGTCTTCCACGGGTGAATTGAAAGAGCTGTTGGCTATTCCTGATGATGTGGTTGGCAGAGATGTTATTGTTTTGGAGGATATTGTTGATACGGGTTTCTCGATGAGGGCTTTCTTGGAAATCTTGAAATCAAAATCACCCAATAGTGTGGCTGTGGCTAGTTTCTTGGTTAAGCCGGAAGCCTTACGTTATGATGTGAAGGTGGATTATGTTGGAAGAAGCATAGACAATAGATTTATCGTGGGTTATGGCTTGGATTATAATGGTCGTGGTCGTAATTTGCGTTCTATATATGTGTTAGAATAGAGTAATAATAAATTTAGTATGAATTCTCTCCGCTTATGACGGAGAATAAATCAGATTAGAAAAATGAAGAACGTTGTAATTTTCGGAGCTCCAGGCTCAGGTAAGGGTACTCAAAGCGAAAACATCATCGCTAAGTATAATTTTAAGCACTTCTCAACAGGTGATATCCTTCGTAAGCAAATCGCTGAGGGTACTGAGTTGGGTAAGATTGCTAAGTCTTTCATCGACGAGGGTAAGTTGGTGACTGACGAGTTGATCATCAACATGCTCGACAAGGAGCTAGAGTCAGCTAAGGGTGCTAACGGTGTTATCTTCGATGGTTTCCCTCGTACATACGCACAAGCAGAGGCATTGAAGGTGATGTTGAATAAGAGAGGTACTGATGTTGCCGTAATGCTTAACATCCAAGTTGATGAGCCTGAATTGGTTAACAGACTTTTGGAGCGTGGTAAGGTTTCTGGTCGTTCAGACGATAATATGGAGACTATCACTAAGAGAATCAAGACTTACAATGAGCAAACTACTCCAGTAATTGATTTCTACAAGAAGGAAGGTACTTGCGTAGATATCAAGGGCGTTGGCTCTATCGACGATATCTTTGCTTCTATTTCAAAGGCAATTGATTCTGCAAAGGAGCTTTAATTTTATTGCAAAATGTATTTATAGCCTGGAGGCCTTGTGCTTTCAGGCTTTTTTAACTAATTGTTTATGAAAGAAAATACTAAGTATGCAGGTTTGGGGATGGCGGGGGCTACCCATATGCATAAAATGATTGAGCATAAGTTATATGATGGCCTTAAGAAAAAATTGAGCAGAAAGCATCTTTATGTAACTATGGAAACCAATTTTAATGATACCATTCGTTCGGAAGAGAGGATACCAGATATATCCATATGGAAACGGATCTTTACAAATGGTGTAGACCTTGAATATGTTGATCCTATATTTACGATAGAAGTGACCCATACGTCAGCAAACGACAAGGATTCTCATGAAAGTATTATGGAGTGTTTTGAATCATATCCAACGATGCAGGAGAGTTTTCTTTTCAATTATGCTAATAATAAATGGATTAGGTATGAAAAACTTGATAATGGGGAAATAGAAATGTTAGAAACATCTAAATCTCGTTTGTTTGGTTTCTATATGAATACTTTTGTCAAGTCTTTAATGGAGTAATTTTCTTTGATACTTTGTAAAAATGGAAAAATTAAAATATTATTTTTTTGCGGAATTGTTTGTTGGAATTATATGTTTAAAGACTCTCAATATAACTGGATATTGCGTATTCCCCCTTTTGGTAATAGTTGTGTACTTTTTTTGTTCAGATGAAGAAAGTTTGCTTCGGAAGTTCCTTTATAGTTTATTGTTGATTTTGTTTCCTGTTGTTTTGGCAGTCATAGCTTCTTTTTGTCTTGCCATTTATATACATGCGTAAGAAAATTCCATGAATGTTGATAGCTTTATAGAACATTAATTAATTCTTGATTAATCGTTAATTTGCTGATTGATTGAACGTTTCTTGTGTCTGACCATGCATTGATTTGAAATTAATGAAAAAATTGATGGATGATTAATGTTTGTCCCCCCATTATATATTCGTCAATATTCTTGAATTATTCAAGGACTTGACCAATAGTTCCCAAACTTATTGTATAGTTAAGAGATTATTTGCACCGTTTCAAATCGGAAGCCAACAAAAAAAAGGCTGCCCAAAGCGAGCAGCCTTCTTGCTATTTATAAGTTTGATTATTTCTTAATCACCTTAGAAGAGATAGCCTTTTGACCGTTAACCAATACACTCAAAGAGTATTGTCCTGCAGGCAAGTTCTCTGTGTTTGTAGTGTAAACGTAGTCGCCCTCGTTCAATTGAGCATCAACGATAGTAGCTACAACTTTACCTGCGTTGTCAATCATATTGATGCCGACGTTTGCTGCACTCTCCAATTTAAATGTAGCCGTTAACTCGTTCTCGAATGGGTTTGGAGAAACTTCGTAAGAGAAGTTCTTGATGGCCAAACTTTGAGGTTGGTTCTTAGGCTCCAAGTTTCTGAAGTCTGGAGTTGCGAAGTAAGCATCGTAAGTCTTGCTGTTTCCGCAAGAGCAGTTGCAGTCAGAAGTGATATCGCTTTCCAAAACGATGAGGACAGGGTAGCGAACGCCTTCGGCAAAATATTGGTAACGAACTGTGTGGATTTGATATTTGTTCGCACCCATAAATTGTTCGTAGTTCTTGTCGACCTTAATACGAAGAGTGTTTTCATACACATTTCCGTCTGGCATGATCAATGTACCCCAAGCATCAGCGCTTGTGATATAAGTTCCGTCGATAGCATACTCTTGGTTTGCTACAGCGTAAGTACCTACCATTGTGCCATTGATGGCATCACCATAAGCGAATGGGAATTTCAAATCAACGATTGGTTGCTCGAAAGAGATTTTGACTCCCTTGCTCTCCAATCCCCAATACATCTTTTGAGTCTTGCTGATTTCGAAGAATGTGTTTTTAGCACCACCTTCGTCGCAAGAAAGGAAAATGTTTGAGTTGTTTTTTACAGCAGACATGTTTTCGTTTTGGTCGATATACATATCTGTATTTATCTCTTTAGCTTTTGAGTAGTCCCATACTTGATTTGGTCCTGCAGGAGTAGTTGCTTGGTATTCCATCTTTCTCAAGCTTCTATGATCTCCGATGCGAAGTCCATTGTCCTTATAGGTAAGCGTTGTTTGGGCAAAACATCCAGCAGCGAGGAAGAAAGCCCCAGCAAGTGTAAAAATTTTCTTCATTCTATTTATGTTTAAGATTGTTTGACATAACTTACATTTCGTGAGGTAAAGATAAAAGAAATTTTCTATAATACATTGTTTAATAATGTGAAAAAAGATGATTTGTTGAAAAAAATTCAGTGTGATTCAGTTAGGTCGGTAGGTGTTAAGCAGGGGGTGGGTGAAACAAAAAAGCACCAATTGCTTGGTGCTTTCTGTGACTCCGACAGGATTCAAACCTGTGACCTTTTGATCCGTAGTCAAACGTTCTATTCAGCTGAACTACGGAGCCATTTGTTTGCAGAAGAGGAAAAATTGGTGACTCCGACAGGATTCAAACCTGTGACCTTTTGATCCGTAGTCAAACGTTCTATTCAGCTGAACTACGGAGCCATTGTTTTTCTCAATTGCGATGCAAAGGTAGGCACTTTTTCGGAATTAACAAAGACTTGCCGTCCTTTTTTTGAGCAGAAATGACAAATAATTTTCTTTGCCATTCTATCTTGTTGGTTTTTATTCTTTTGCGATTTCCTTTTTTTCGAATTTCATAAACAGTCCAGCCAAAATTGTGCCTGAAATTGAGTGCCAAGCACAAGAGATGGCACAAGGAACAACAGCCAACGGATTGGTGGCCACAAAGAAGTTCGTGGCTAGATTGGTGGCCAATCCTGCATTTTGCATGCCTACTTCTATGCTAACAGTGCGTTTTTGTGCTGTTCCGAAACGAAAAACTTTGCCTACGAGATATCCGATAGCGTATCCTAAACTATTGTGGCAGAATACAACTCCAAATGTGAGAAGGAACAGTGCCCATCCATTACTGATGAGGTGGTCGTGCACGCTAAATATAACTCCGCCAACTATGCAGGCAAGGCAAATGACGCTGGTGCCTGGCATTAAACTTCGGAGCGTTGGGAAGTAGGATTTCTTTCCTAATTTAAGATTGAGCGAAAATCCAACGACAACAGGAAGAATAGTGACGATTAGAATGTTGATAAACATTCCTATCGTATCTACGTTGACAGATTTGTCTGCCAAAAGAAAAACCAAGAAAGGTGTCACGAACGGAGCCAATAGGGTGGATGCCGTCGTCATTCCCACCGAAAATGCTACGTCACCTTTACAGAGAAAACTCATGATGTTGCTGGAAACTCCACCCGGGCAACATCCTACCAAGATGATACCAATGGCAAGTGATTCGTCTAAATGGAAAAGTCGGGTAAGTAGCCAAGCTATGCCTGGCATGATGGTATATTGTGCTACCGAACCGAGAAAAATATCGAATGGACGCGAGGCTAAGATTTTAAAATCTTGCGTGGTTAGCGTTAGTCCCATCGTGAGCATGATGATGCCGAGAATGGCTGTTTGAGTGTAGCCTACAACCCAAGAAAAAGTCTGTGGAACAAAAAATGCGAAGACAGCGATGGCTATGATGAATGCCGATGTGTAGGTGGCTAGCCATTGGCTGATGTTTTGAAGTGTTTTGGTCATCTTGATAAAATTTAGCGCCGCATGGAGTCCCTCTATGCGGCGTCTTGTTGTTTATGCTAATGCGTCTAAGTTCTGGCTGTTGTCGATTTTTTTACCCTCTGATGTATAAACGAATGCGAGTCGTTCGGCGTACGCTTTTTCTATCTTTCCGCGAACCATTTTCATCGTACTGTTTATCATGTGGTTTTGTTCGGTAAAAGGCTCTTTTAAAACAGCAATCGTGCTTGGCAACCAGCGTTCTGGGAACATGCCTGCAAATTCGCCGTTTTTCTTGAATTTGTCTAATTCTTGGGCGATTTCTGACAAGGCGTTTTTCCTGCCTTCTTCTGTTTTCAAATCGTATCCCATTCGTTGCAGCTCTTGTTTGTTGGGTACGAGTAGAGCGCTCGTTGATGGACTTTGGTTATTATAGAGCATTACTTGGTCTATGGCAGGGCAGAGTTGTACCAATGCCTCTTCGATGCCTTCCGGACTATATTTTTCGCCATCACTTGAAATGAGCAAACTCTTGAATCTTCCTTTGACATAGAGAAGCCCTTCGTTTGTCAAGTAGCCGAGGTCGCCGGTGTAGAGCCAACCGTCTTTGACTGTTTCGGCTGTGGCTGTTGGATTTTTCCAATAGCCTGCCATGACGTTTTCTCCTTTTACAACGATTTCTCCTTGTTCTCCTATTGGCAATTCTTTGCCGTCGTTGTCGCATATTTTGACCTCTATGGGTTCAACCAGTTTTCCTGACGAACCGAAACGATAAAATTCAGGTGTGTTTGTACTTATGACAGGTGTGGCTTCGCTAAGCCCGTACCCTTGGAACATAGGAAGGCCAATGCCAATGTAAAATTTTTGAAGGTCTTTGTCGAGCAATGCACCGCCCCCGATGAAGAAACGTAATTCTCCGCCGAAGCTCTCTCTGACTTTTTTGAATAGAATCATGTCGAAAAGGGCAACCAATGGGCGAAGAAGAAATCTCAATCCTTTGCTGTCTAAACAGCTTTCGCCATAGTAGGCTTGCCTGATCGATTTGCCCCAACTGAATAGCTTTTCTACAAATGCCCCTTGACTATGAATGCTTTGTTCGATGTTCTTTTTGAAATTCTTTGCAAGGGCAGGCACGCTAAGAATAAAGTGTGGACGAATCTCTTTGATGTTGAGAGGGATGTTTTTTAACGTTTCCAACGGAGTCCTTCCCACTTGAACGGTTGCGGCAGAGGCGCCTTGCATCATCATTACATAGAAGCCGACAACATGAGCAAAGCAGTGGTCGAGCGGAAGAATGATGAGCGTTCTCCATGTTTGGTCGATGGGAACTCTTGAAAGGCATTGCTCCACATTGGCCGTATAGTTCCTATGTGTTAGGCTGACACCTTTAGGGTCTGCTGTTGTTCCGCTTGTATATGTGATGGTGGCAAGATCATCATTTTGAATGCTGAGGCCCACGCTCAAGAATTCTTCCATCGTGTGGTTGGCCAGAAAGTCGTCGCCCATTTTCATCACGTCGTTTATGAAGAGTTCTTTCTCTCCATACTCTTTTTGTTCGTCCAAAACGATGACTTTTTCCAACAAGGGGAGTTGGTCTTCAATCAATCGGATTTTCTTTAGTTGGTTGCCGCTTACGATGATGAATTTGGCGTCGCCATGTTGCAAGCGGAAGAGTAGGTCGTTGCTCTCCTCCAATTTAATGCTTAGAGGCACGTTGACTGCTCCTGCATAGAACATGGCAAGTTCACTGACAATCCATAGGTTTCTACCTTCGGATAAAAGGGCCATGTTGTCGCCTTTTTTTACGCCCAAAGCTTGAAGTCCGGCTCCGAGTCTATATACGAGTTTTTGTATTTGCTTGTAGGAACTGTTTTGCCATTCGTTACCCTGCTTTTCCATGAGGAAAGTGTTATTAGGGTATAGGTTTACGGAGTTCTCAAATACATCAATTATTGTTTTCTTCATAATGAAAATTTTTTTTGTAAAAATACAAAATTTGTCACAACACTAATAAGGTCTTTCCTTATAAAATAGCCTATGTGTTAATATAAATGGTATTTGTAATCCTTTGTTTATGATTAAGGTTTAGTGACGATATTTATTTTTTTCAATCTAATTTTAAATATTGTTTTTGAATGATAAAATTGATAATTTTATTAAATTTGTTGAGTTGCATAGCCTAATGTAGGGCACTTTAGAAAATAATTATAACTTATGGATATATTCAAATTACGTCGTGAGTTTAGAGCATATTTGAATCTTAGTGATGACAAGCAGGAAAATAGTGAAATCGTAGCTTCCATCACGAGTGGCACCCAATTTAAGGGAACAAACCTTTGGATTTTGGTTTGTGCTATTTTGATTGCTTCGTTGGGCTTGAATATGAATTCCACGGCGGTGATTATTGGAGCCATGCTTATCAGTCCTTTGATGGGACCAATTATGGGTATCGGCTTAGGCATTGGAATTGGGGATGCCAATTTGATTCGTAGTTCGTTGAAAAACTTGTTCATTGCCACTCTGTTTTCATTGTTGGCGAGTGCGTTGTATTTTGTCTTGTCGCCTATCAACGACGCCCGTAGTGAGTTGTTGGCCCGTACGCAGCCCACCATTTATGATGTGATGATTGCTTTCTTTGGCGGTTTTGCGGGAATTATTGCGACGGGTTCGAAGACGAAAGGGAATATTCTTCCGGGAGTTGCCATTGCGACTGCGTTGATGCCGCCTCTTTGTACGGCAGGTTATGGGTTGGCTACGCTTCAATGGAAATTCTTGTATGGGGCATTGTATCTTTTTTCTATTAATGCTGTTTATATAGGTCTTGCTACATGGTTGGGTACGAAGGTTTTGCATTTGCCCAAAGTGGATGTTAACAAAGGAGAAGAAGGAAATGTTGGTCGATATTCCAAGGCTTGGACGGTTGCCCTTTTGGTGTTGTTTATCATTCCGAGCATAGTTACGACGACGGGAATTGTGAGGCAGAATATGCAAGAAGCTCGTGTCTCTGCCTATATTCATGGTGAGTTTGATGGGTTGGGCGATACGCATTTGATTAGTTATGAATATAATCAGACGGATACGTCCGCAGTTATTCAAGTCAATCTCTTAGGTGCTCCTTTGGATAGCCATAAGATTGATATTCTTGCAGCGAGAATGGGTACTTACGGTTTGAATGACGACATTTCGTTGAAGGTGGTTCAAGGAGGGTTGGAGGCACCGGAAGTGGATGCGGCTGCATTGTCGAGCAACATTATGAAAAATGTGGTGGTCTATTATAATGAGACAATTGAACGTCTTCAGAAGGAGAATGATAGCTTGAAGATTGTGCTATACCAATTGCAGAAAGAGAATCAGCATCAGAAGGAGATGCTGCAAAAGGAGAGTCAAGTTCAAAAAGAAAGGAGCCCCAAGGGTAAATCTAAATAATGGGTTGTTTGTAAACGTATCGGTAAAGGGTTGTCTTTACTTTTTCAAATTGATTGTCGTCCAATTGTTTAGTGGAGAGGATGGACAATTCCAACGTTTCGCCTTGAGGCCTATAGGCTGGTTGAATGTAGGGTTGGGGGTTGACGATAAATCCGTTACGTTGGTAGAATTGGATACGCCGTTCTGCTATTTCGTTGGTGGGCAATTCCGCTTCTAATACAATTATATGGTTGGACTTTTGAGAAAATTGTTGCAGAGTTTGGGCTCCAATACCATTATTCCTTAAATTGGGATCAATGGCAAAATGTTCAATGTAGAGAAAATCAGGAAATTCCCAATAGTTGAATAGCCCAGCTGCTTCACCTTCGTTTAGTATGGTGCAAGCGTGGAATAGGGCGTTGTCCCTTTGTCTCAAATCATCTAAAGAAGGGCGTTCGCAGAGCGGAAATGACTCTTGTAGAAGTTGTTGGGAAAAAATATTGTAACGGGTTTGACTATTAGACGCAACTAATTCAATCATTGTAGTCTTGGGAGTTAGAGAGAAGTTGTAGAAAAAGAAGCCATTAGACTTGCTTCTATAATATTGGGTCTTTTGCTTATTTCATACTTTTTATTTGTAAGTTTTCGTTTAGCATTTCTCTGTAGTTAAACATACAATCGCTGTTGGGAATGCCAGAACCTTCGTATGTGGTAGAGTAGCTCTTCTCTCCATCTTTCTTGACTTTGACCAAGCTTTTGGTTAGGAGTCCATTTTTAAAGTAGAAACGTAGTTCATTCATGGAACCATCAATTTCTGGGTAGCGGCGGTAGCAAAAGATGAGTTGACCGTCTGTGTCATAAAGGTACTCTTCGTAAAAATCTCTGGCTGCCACGTTGAATTTTTGTGTGGCAAATTTTAATTTGCCGTTTTTCTCGAAAAGCGAATATACTCGAGTTTGTGGACCGATGGCCGCCACTGTTTCAGTCGATTTCTTGATGCTTTTTTGATAGTTGCTGAGATTTTTTGTCACCTCAGTGTAATCCTTTCTAATCTCAGACACATCTGCTTGCTTGTTTTCTGCCTTTATGAATTTGGTTCCGTTCCAATAGAAATAGGAGAACTTTGGGGTGATTTTTGAATTCTCCATTCCCTCCAAACTAAAAATGAGGTCGTTGATCGATTGCCAAATAGCCCCATCTGCTGTGGAAAAGTCTTTGAAAACTAACGAGTTGCCGTATGTGTATTTGTTGCCGTTATATATGTTTTTCTCTTTGACAGTTGCCCCTGAGGCTACATCTTCCAATTCAGGATAAGGCAGTTGGAGAATCTGCTTTTTGAACGAGTGGTTTTTTACCGAGTAGATGAAAAAATCTATTTTATAGTCGATATAAGGGTTGGCTTCACGATAACTTACCAATTTCTCGTCGGCATTGTTTGTGTCCCAAATTTTCAAATCTATAGTTTTTTCGACCGATGAGACAGCATACATATAGTTACCTTTTTGAACCATGACACCGTGAGGGTATTCATCTTCATTTATTGGCTCAAAATCTAAATCAGACAACTCTTTCCCACCTTTGAGCATGACTTCTCTTCCTGCTTTGTCTGTATGGATTAAGCTGTCGGGCATTTCTAAAAATATTTGTTCTGCCAAAGAGCGACTTTGAGCAAAAGAAGAAAAAAATGTAAGTGATAATGTTGCCGTTAAAAGGCCGTGACGAATAATATTCATTGATAGGTGTTTGTGTGAAATTGTTTTATGTTTGTTTAGCAAAGGTAGTGAATTTTGTAATGATAAAAAGCGAAGTGATGAAAAAAAGTTCGTTACTCAAAATCCCAAAGACGGCAGAAGTCAAAAACTTGTTAATTTAGCAGCGAAGAATCGGTTGGGAAGTGTCCGTGCTTATATCACGAAAGAGAAAAACACTCGTTATCCATTGATTTTGGTTATGCAAGACGACATTGCGGATTGATATAAAATAGAGGTATAAAGAAACGGGGCTGTCACCTTGGGTGGCAGTCCCGTTTTAAGTTTATTAGTTGCTTTCTTTATTTGTTGATGAGCATAGGGTAGGCATTGCCTTCAGAATCTTTAAGGATGTAGAATCCAGGATTCAATTGTTCGTTTGCATTGCTGATAGTAATGGTATTGATAAACCTACCTGTAGCATCATATACATAATATTCTCCGTTTGGAATGACATTTTTGTTAGCCACATCAACGATGCCAGTCTCATCTGCTTTTACCAACTTGAAGTTCAAGTAGTCGATGTCTATCCAATCTTTGGTAATTTCGATTTTGAGGACGTGTTCGCCTTTGGTGAGTCTGCTGCTGAGGCTACTCTTCACGATGGTAAAGTCATCCCAACTGCCTGTGTTGGCTACACTGATTTCTTTAGCAACGATTAATTCATTGTCCATATAGAGCGTGAATCCAGAACCGTTTTCTGAGCCTGTAGCAACGTAGGCTTCGACTTCGTAGGTACCAGTAGTCTCTACATTGACGGTGTATTCAATCCACTCACCTGTTTGAGTGTAGCCTACAGCGGTGGCACTCATGTCAACGCCTTCTTTACGAGTTGTTCCATTTCTGTTTTCTTCGTCATTATCATGGTAAGCGTTGCCTTCACCTCCGTTGTCAAACTCCTCGGCCTCAATCTTTCCAGGAATAGAGGCTGGAGTTCCGTTGAAAGGCGTTTGAGGTGCAAAAATCGTAATGTTTTTCTTCGCACTTCCAACCTCTTTGTTGTTGCTGTCGTATCCTATTGCTGTGATAGTATAGCTTCCTTCTGCGAGGTCGCTCAATGAGACAGTCTTGCTGCCATCACCAACTTTTGTTTTATCCAAGAAGATTTCTACGCTTTTGACAGACTCGTCAACAATAGCGACTGAAACCTCGATTTCTCCAGGATCATTGTTCTTGATTTCTTTGACTTCGATTTTCAATGCCGATTTGCTTTTGCCGCAAGCTGTGCTATATTGGCTGACGAATCGCCAAATCTCACGAGAGGTGTGGTAGTTGCTGTTGCTTGGTTCGTGGTCGCGACCAGGAACGGCAGCCAGAATAACATCTGCATCACAGTCGCCCCCCGAATATTTAGTGACGTTGGCAGATTCCACCTTGTAGGTGCTGATTTCGTTAGCATTGTTATGTTTAGCCCAAGCTTTGACAACATTCTCAGCTCCAGCCCAACTTCCACTCGCTTGGAATTGGACCACGCTATCGCTTGTGCCGTGAGTGTGAATCAAAGGCAAAGGACGGGCGCTGTCGTTGACCTTGGCGTCCCAATATCCTGAGATTGGTGCGAATGCAGCGAATACGTTAGGAATAGTCTTCATGCAGTGGTAGGTGAACATACCGCCCATAGAGAATCCACTCAAATAAACCCTTGTCAAATCAATTTTGTAGGTTTGGTATATCTTCTGAATGACCTCTTGGATGAATTCTGTATCGTCAGTTCCGTTGATATCCCAATCCACATTGCTGCCACGGCGAATGGCGGAAGGGTAGGCTACGATAAAGTCGGCAGTGTCGGCTACAGTCTCCCATTTTGTCATATTTCTTTGGTAAGTGATGTCTTGGTCTCTACCGTGACAGGAAATCAACAATGGACGATTAGTGTGTGCACCCTTAGGCGCGTAAATTGAAACGGTCCTGTTTTGAACTTTGATATCTACATATTGGCCTAAAGTGACACCGGTCAACAATTCGCCTTGACTTTGGTTGCCTTCTCCTTGGTTCCCATCGTTAGGATCAGAAGTGTCGCTTGCCAATTTAAAGTTCAAGTAGTCGATATCTACGAAATCGCCAGTGATCTCGATTTTTAGAATGTGCTTCCCTTTGGTTAACTTGTTCAACTTGGTTTTAACCGTTGTGAATGTACTCCAGTTTCCTGTATTAGGCACGTCGATAAATCCTCCAGGCGTACCGTCAGCACCTGGAATGATGAAGGTGTTGTCCATATAAAGTGTGAACTGAGAAGTGGAATTTCCGGAAGCGACACGGGATTCCACGATATAGTCGCCATCTTCTTCAACCTCGACAGTGTATTCCACCCACTCTCCGGTTTGAGTGTAGCCGATAGCGGTGTTGCTCATATCGACGCCTTCGTCACGGTCTCCACCATTACGGTTTTGCTCGTCGTTGTCGTGGTAGGCGTTTCCTTCTCCACCATAGTCGAACTCTTCAGCCTCGATCTTGCCTGGAATCTTGGCAGGGGTGCCATTGTAAGGCTTTTGTTCAGGCAAAATCTTCACCGTGACTTTGGTAGAAGTATATTTTTTGTTGCTGCTATCGTAGCCTATGGCATAGACTGTGTGGGTTCCCTCTTCTACATCTTTCCAAACAAATGAGTTTACGTCTGTAGCTACTAATTTGTCGTCTGCGTAGATTTCAATTTTATTGATGTTTTCGTTTTGCTTGGAAACGGAAATTTCAACCTCGCCAGGTGCCGATTCGATGTTGACAACAGCAGATGCTGCTATGTCCACTTGAGCTACAGGATTGTCGCCCAACAACTCTAACATCTTTTCAGCATATCTTTTACCCAATGTTTTATAACCATCTACAGAGAAGTGGTATTGGTCACCAGCAGCTTCACATCCATTAGCGGAAATGACATGTGCTGTAGGGATAACATTAGGAACATTTCTGATTATGTTGTTGTGACCGCTACATGGGCCTGTGTAGCGAACTTCTCCTACCAACAAAGGTACTTCTGATGTTTTCAATCCAAGATCGCTCAACAAACTCTCATAGACGGCCTTCAAACGGTTGGGCCAATTGCTCTGACCGCTGTTGGTCTCTCCTTGGTGAACCAAAATACCTTTGATGATACCATCTTTTTGAGCAAGCTTTCCCATTTCTACCAAACGCTTATAACCATTGTTGTTATAGCCTGCAGCAAGGTTTTTAAACCAGCTGGCCTCTCCTGAAACATAGCTTTCTGCGTTGTTTGATTCGAAGAATTTGATGTCGGCTCCACCCACGGCAACAACGACAACACCCACTTTGATGCTCTCGTTCAATTTGTCAACCAATGTTCTACCGAAATAATCTATAGGTCCGAATCCTGAACTGCAGTGTGCCAAAGGTGGGGTGGCGGTGTACCATTGTCCCTTCTTTCTGCCCCCCGAACAATCATTAGCGGAGAAAAGAAGTTTGAATCGCTCCGAGACACCTTGTTTTTCCGCAGCAGGGACGCTGGCGGCACCCTCCATATTGGATTGGCCAAAACAAAGGTAAATGTGGAAATTGGGGTCTGGCTCTGCATAGGAGAAAGCAGAAATTCCCCAAAGACAAAGCACAAAAATCAAATGTAAAATCTTAATGTTCTTCATGGTCCTAAAAAAATAAATGGTTCAATAAGATGTTTATGGTTTATAATATTGCAAATATACTAACTTTTTCTTCCTATACAATAGGAATTTTCAAACATGGTGATTGGCTCTGAAAACGAAAAAGACCCTCAGGATATGAGAGCCTTTCCCATTTGTATGTCTATGTTTATTCTCCAATAAGAATAGAGAATGTGACGCCATTTTTGCCTTTTAGATAGTAGGCACCTTGGGTTAATCCTATAGGCTGGCCATTTTGAACTTCCACAGTTTTGATGCAACGTCCTAAAACATCAAAGACCATATATTCTCCGTCAGGAATGACATTGGAGTCGATACTTATTGTGTTCAAGTCAGTTGCCGAACTGATCAAGTTGAATTTGAGGTAGTCAAGATCCACCCAATCGCCTGTGATTTCGATTTTTAGGATATGCTTTCCTTTGGTCAAATAGTTCAACTTGGTCTCAACGCTAGTGTAGGTGTCCCAATCGCCTGTGTTAGGTACGTCAACAAAACCACCAGGCGTACCATCTGCACCAGGAATGATAAATTGATTATCTAGATAAAGGGTGAATTGAGAAGATGAACTACCTGATGCCACGCGTGATTCAACGCTGTACTCTCCATCTTCTTCTATCTCTACCGTATATTCCAACCATTCTCCAGTTTGAGTATAACCGATAGCTGTGTTGCTCATATCTACACTTTCGTCACGAATCGTCCCTCCATTTCTGTTTTGCTCGTCATTATCGTGGTAGGCGTTGCCTTCTCCTCCATAATCAAATTCTTCAGCTTCAATCTTTCCAGGAATTTTAGCAGGAGTGCCATTGTATGGTCTTTGTTCTTCAAAAATGGAAATTTCAGATTCTGCAGATTTGTACTCTTTGTTATTATAGTCATAACCTACAGCCCATATTTTATGACTTCCCTTGGTTACGTTTTCCCAAACGAATTCTTTTTGGTTGGATGCAATCAGTTGGTTGTCAGCGTAAATGTCGACTTTTTGAATGGCATTGTTCTCAACGCTGACGGAGATGCTTACTTCTCCCGGTTCATCTTCTTTATTGATTGTTGTTGCGACCAATAGATCTTTTTTTAGACTTCCACTCTCTTCGAGGTATTTCAACATGACATTGGCATAGTTTTGACCTAACTTTTTGTATCCCTCAACGGTGAAGTGGAATTCATCATTAGCGGCTTGGCATCCCTCGGAAGAGACTACATAAGAGGTTGGGATAGTGTTTGGCACGGTTTTGATGATGTCGTTGTGTCCTCTACATGCACCGTCTCGGCGAGTTTCGCCTACCAATAATGGCACTTCAGAAGCTTTGAGGTTGAGGTCGGTCAGCATATTTTCGTAAATAGCTTTTAGACGGCCAGGCCATGTTGCTTGCATATTGTTGGTTTCTCCTTGGTGGACAAGTATTCCTTTGATGAAACCCTCTTCTTGAGCTTTCTTTGCCATGTCGATGATGCGTCCGTAAGGATTGCTTCCGTAAGCCTGAGCGTATCCTTTCAACCAATCGGCACAAGTGTTCAAATAGGATTGGTATCTATCTTTCTCGAACAATTGGATGTCAGCTCCACCGCAAGCTACGACAATTACACCGACTTTAATGCTTGGATCCAATTTATCGACCAAAGTGCGGCCAAAGTAATCAATTGGACCGAATCCGCCATTGTTCCAGTGGAAACAACGCGCCAAAGGTGGTGTGGCGGTCATCCAAGCCCCTTTCTTTCTGCCACATTGGTTGCAGTTGTCTGCCGAGTAAAGCAATTTGAAACGTTCACTAACCCCTTTCTTTTCTGCGTCGGGAACAGTGGCGTTACCTTCCATGTTGGATTGACCCCAACAAATATAGATGTGGAAGTTGGGGTCGGGGGCTGCTTGAGAGAGCAGTGCCGAGCCTAATAAGCATAGTAAAATTACTATTCGTGTGAGTTTCAAGTTTTTCATGTTTCAAACATTTTTATATAGCAAATATAAGGTTCCGAAGGCGTTATTGATGTGAATTTCTAATCATTGATAGGTAAATTCTTGTCAATTTGAAAATTGAAGAATGGGGTGATGGCGAAAATATGTCGTTGAATCATAGTGCGTTTGCTGTTCTTGTTGAATCTTTTGAGGGTTGTTGATGTTGGCGATTGTTTTTTTGAAGAAATTTTCCCAAAAATGCCAAACTATGGATGCGACAAAATTCGCAAAACTTCTTTGGGAAGATTGAAAAGAACCGATTGAAAACTTCTTTGCAGACATGTCAAAATGTTCGCAAATATCGTCTGCTAAACAGAAAAAATCGATATTTTTGTCTTCATAATCACAGCAATGTTTTTTTTGTTCCTTTTTATTTTTCGTGTTAAGATACACCAACGTATGATATCTAATTGACCGCTATAAATGATAAAGGGTTTACAACAAACATTCAGACATTTCTATAGGAAATCATTGGCACAATTTATACACATGGAGTTCATAACTATACCTTGCCACGAATCGTTACGTCCCTTTATTCGTAACTACTGGATGCTGAGTTCTATGTGCACAGGAGTTGGTACGCAGCAGATATTCTCGAATGGAACGGCGAGTCTACACTTTTACCTGTCTCAAGACGTAAGGCTTGATGATGGCGACAGGCACTATCGCGCGGTACTATTTCATCAGAACCTACAAAAGATTGGAGTTGTAACGGTTGAAGGGGAATTTGACATCTTCGGTGCCGAGTTCGTGCCTTTCTGCTCACGTGTATTCTTCCCAACCGAGATGCCAGACATCTATGCCTCGCCTGAAGATTTGCACGATGAGGAGTTTGCTACGCTGAACATGGACATCTATGAAGCAGAAAGCACGGAGGAGCGCGTTGCTCTTCTCGACAGTTTCTTCTTGAAACGATTGGCTCAGTTCCCCGAAGGTGACATCAACATGGAACGCCTGAGTGATGTCTTTGACAACATGGTGCCGACCGATGGCAGTGCAGCCCATCCACCACACAGTCAGAACGAGTTCTCTCCAGCAGATCTCGCCTCTGCCGCTTGTCTGAGCCAGAAGCAGTTCACGCGTATATTTAATAAATATGTGGGTATGAATCCGAAGTCATACTTGCGATTGCTGCGATTCCACAAAGCTTTGATGGAACTTCACTCGTCTGCAGATAACTCGTCTTTAACCAATATTGCATGGAGATGCGGATATTATGATTTGGCACACATGACATCCGATTTTCGAGATATCTGTGGTTCTTCTCCTTCCGAACTCATCCAGCATGGTCAAAATCTCACTGAGGCCTTTGGACAGAAGTTCAGCGGACTAATGAAGAAGAAAATAAAGATAGAAAACATGATATAGCATACACAGAAGGGGCATTCTTGCATGACGAAGTTGGAATGTCCATTTTTTACATATCCCTTTGTTCGCAAAATAATAACTTAGCACCCGCAATTATCGAAAAGAGGTAATAAAAACATCAAATACAAACAAATATGGAACAGAAATTTTGCCAGAGCTGTGGAATGCCGCTCACAGAAGAGATTCTCGGCACTAACGCCGATGGTACAAAGAACGAAGAGTATTGCATCTACTGTTATAAGGACGGCGCTTTCACGGGTGATTTCACAATGGAACAGATGGCTGAGTATTGCTCAATGTTCGTGGCGGAATACAACAAGAACACAGGCAAGAATCTCACTGCTTGTGAGTATAAAGAGGAACTGCTGACGTATTTCCCAACACTCAAGCGTTGGAATGGCGACGATGCAAACCTGCCTCACGCAGATCATCCTCTGAAGAAGGTCTTTATTGAAGACGTGAATGCCCTCGGAATCCCTAACCTTCACGTTGACAATCTCTATGTTCTGCAAGGTTCGTTCATCAATCAGGCCTACAACATCAATGGCAACGAAGTAAAGTTGCTGGATGACAATGCAATTTATTGGGGTAATCAAGTAATGAAAGACGATTCTCGTTGCTATGGCATTGCCTGTTGCGAGCAGTTCATCCTTGTAAGCGAATACGGTAAGGATGGTGCAGATGTGGAACTTGTGATACTGAAGAAGCGAAGCAATGAGTAGGTTCAAATTTAACACAATAGCACTCTTTACTACCGATAATCAAAAGATGGTGGACTTCTATTGCAACATCTTTGCCTTCGTTCGTATGCCATACATACTCGCTCTTGCTATTTTGTGCATAGATGGAATACTTGCCGTTTGTTCTATGCCTCACAATCCGTTTGCGTGGGTTATATTGGCTTTGGCGGTTGGGTTGGTGTTTACGAATGTTACAAGCGTTCGTGGTCTTGCATAACGCTAATAACACAAATACAAAAAAAGCGGGAACCCTCAGGATTCCCGCTTTTCCTATTTAGATGAACTGTTTATTAATACTCCATCTTAGTCATACGAACGTATGATTGATAACGTTTCTTAGCCATCTCCTCAGATGCGTTGAACAACTCTTGAGCTTCAGCAGGGAATTGCTTCATTACAGATGCGTAACGAACCTCACCCTTCAAGAAGTCTTGGAACTTGCTGTAATCAGGCTCCTTAGAATCCAATGTGAATGGGTTCTTGCCCTCAGCCTCCAATGCAGGGTTGAATCTCCACAAGTGCCAGTAACCGCACTCAACAGCCTTAGCCTCCTCAGCTTGAGCTTTACCCATACCAGCCTTCAAACCGTGGTTGATACATGGTGCGTATGCGATAACCAATGATGGACCGTCGTATGCCTCAGCCTCCTTGATTGCCTTCAAGCATTGAGCTTGGTTAGCACCCATAGCGATCTGAGCAACATATACATATCCGTAAGTAGTTGCGATCATACCCAAATCCTTCTTGCGAACTCTCTTACCAGATGCAGCGAACTTAGCGATTGCACCAAGAGGAGTAGCCTTAGAAGATTGACCACCTGTATTTGAGTAAACCTCAGTATCCAATACCAAGATGTTGACGTTCTTACCAGAAGCGATAACGTGATCCAAACCTCCGTAACCGATATCGTAAGATGCACCGTCACCACCGATGATCCATTGAGAACGCTTAACCATATAGCCAGTCAACTCTGCCAATTGCTTGCAGTGGTTGCACTTGCTCTTGCCAGCCTCAACCATAGGGATGATCTTCTCTGTGATCTCTTGAGCCTTCTCAGCATCGTCCTTGTTCTCCAACCAAGCCTTGAACAACTCCTTAGCCTCAGCTGGAGTGCAGTCTGAAGCGATAGCGTCGTTCATGATAGCCTCGATTCTTGCACGCATCTTCTCGTTAGCCAATTCCATACCCAAACCGAACTCGCAGAAGTCCTCGAACAAAGAGTTAGCCCAAGCTGGACCTTGACCCTTCTCGTTAGTAGTATAAGGAGTTGATGGAATAGAACCAGAGTAGATAGAAGAACATCCAGTTGCGTTGGCTACGATTTGACGGTTACCGAACAATTGAGAGAGCAACTTAACGTATGGAGTCTCACCACAACCAGAGCAAGCACCAGAGAACTCGAACAATGGAGTAGCGAATTGAGAATTCTTAGGGTTAGCAGTGATGTCAACCAAACCTTGCTTGCTTGATACCTTCTTAACACCATATTCCCAGTTTGCAGCCTCAACAGCAGTTGATGCAGCCTCAGGGTCGAATGCAACCATCTTAAGAGCTTGCTTGCCCTTCTCAGGGTTGTTACCCAAACATACGTCAACACAGTTACCGCAACCCAAGCAGTCCATAACGCCAACTTGCATACGGAACTTCATGCCCTTCATAGCAGCAGGAGCCTTCATCTCGATCATCTCGCCGTTCATGCCCTTAGCCTCTTCGTCGTTCATGACGATTGGACGGATACATGCGTGAGGACAAACGAATGCACAGTTGTTACATTGAACACAGTCAGCAGCATTCCAAGCAGGAACGAATGCAGATACACCACGCTTCTCGTAAGCAGCAGTACCTGCAGGCCACTCACCATCCTCGATGCCCTTGAATGCAGAAACTGGCAACAAGTCACCGTTTTGTGCATTGATAGGACGAACAACCTTGTTGATGAATTCTGGATCGTTGTTAGCAGCAGCCTTGTCGTCAGCAAGGTTAGCCCATGCTGGATCTACAGCCAATTGCTTGTACTCACCACCGCGGTCAACAGCAGCGTAGTTCTTGTTTACAACATCCTCACCCTTCTTACCGAATGACTTAACGATGAACTTCTTCATTTGCTCAACAGCCAACTCAGTAGGGATAACGCCTGTGATACGGAAGAATGCAGATTGAAGCACAGTGTTAGTTCTGTTACCCAAACCGATCTCTTGCGCGATCTTAGTTGCGTTGATGTAGTAAACAGTGATATTGTTTTGTGCGAAATATCTCTTTACATTGTTTGGCAGGTTCTTAACCAACTCCTCGCCATCCCAAATAGTGTTCAAAAGGAATGTACCATTCTTACGAAGACCACGAGTTACATCGTACATCTTCAAGTAAGCTTGAACGTGGCATGCTACGAAGTTAGGAGTAGTTACCAAATATGTTGAACGGATTTGGTTGTCACCGAAACGCAAGTGAGAGCAAGTGAAACCTCCTGACTTCTTAGAGTCGTATGAGAAGTATGCTTGGCAGTACTTGTTAGTGTTGTCACCGATGATCTTGATTGAGTTCTTGTTAGCACCTACAGTACCATCAGCACCCAAACCGAAGAACTTAGCCTCGAACATGCCGTCACCAGAAACAGCGATCTCCTCCTTCTTAGGAAGTGAAGTGAAGGTAACGTCATCAACGATACCTACTGTGAAGTGGTGCTTAGGCTCGTTCATTGCAGCGTTCTCGTAAACTGAGATCATCTGAGCTGGAGTTGTGTCGTTTGATCCAAGACCGTAACGACCAGCGATAATCTTAGGAGCGTTCTTAACACCGTTGTAAGACTCGCATACATCCAAATACAAAGGATCACCGTTTGCACCTGGCTCCTTAGTTCTGTCAAGAACTGTCAATACCTTACAAGTTGAAGGAACGGCAGCCAACAAGTGCTTAGTTGAGAATGGACGGAACAAGTGAACAGCAACCAAACCAACCTTCTTGCCTTGCTTAGTCAAGTAGTCGATAGTCTCGCGGATACACTCTGTAACAGAACCCATAGCAACGATAACGTACTCTGCGTCCTTCGCTCCGTAGTAGTCGAACAAGTTGTACTCGCGACCAGTAATCTTAGAGATCTCCTTCATGTAGTTCTCTACGATTGCAGGCACGTTGTTGTACAATGTGTTGCAAGACTCACGGTGAGTAAAGAATGTATCTGGGTTCTCTGCCATACCACGCATTACTGGGTGGAGTGGAGAAAGTGCACGTTGACGGAACTCAGCCAACTTCTCTTGGTCGATAAGTGGAGCTAGGTCGTCGTTCTCAAGCATCTCGATCTTTTGGATCTCGTGTGATGTACGGAATCCGTCGAAGAAGTTCAAGAAAGGAACTTGGCTCTTGATTGTAGAAAGGTGAGCAACACCTGCAAGATCCATAACCTCTTGTACAGAACCTTCAGCCAACATAGCAAAACCTGTTTGACGGCAAGCGTAAACGTCTTGGTGGTCACCGAAGATACACAATGTGTGAGAAGCAATTGTACGAGCAGATACGTGGAATACTGCTGGCATCTTCTCCGCTGCGATCTTGTACATGTTAGGGATCATCAACAACAATCCTTGAGAAGCAGTGTAAGTAGATGTCAAAGCACCTGCTTGGATTGCACCGTGAACTGCACCTGCAGCTCCTGCCTCTGACTGCATCTCTGTTACAGAAACAGTCTCACCGAAAATGTTCTTTCTACCTGCTGCTGCCCACTCATCTACGTATTCTGCCATAGTAGATGAAGGAGTGATAGGGTAGATACAAGCACATTCGCTGAACATATATGAAATATGTGCAGCGGCTTGATTACCATCACAAGTGATGAATTTCTTTTCTTTAGCCATAATTTATCTTATATATATAAAATAGAAAAATTCTATATCGATTTTGCTATCTGAATGTAGCAATTTCGGGCAAATTTAGTATTTTATTTTTGAAATATGGTAAGAAATCAGTTGTAATTTATTGACATTTTAGGCAAAAATAACCTTGCTCATAGTTCTTCGTTGCTGCTACTTTTCTTTCTGCAAAAATAATGTTTGTGGCAAAGCTTGGGTTCTTTTTCAAATGCAATGATTAGAGGGGGCGTTTTTTCAGAATCGTCACTCGATTTTAATAAATCAGACCGAAAAGCCATAGCGGAATTTTGTTTCCCTCTCCTGTCGTTATGCCATCTACGGCGACGTAGTCTGCTTTGTTTTTCCTCCTTTTTTCTATGTTCTCAGTTTGTATGTCAAAACTAATTTTTCCATCAATAAGGAAGTGGCAATTTTTCCCGCCTGAATATAGCTCGTGTTTTCTTATGACTGTATTATAGAAAAAGGTCTCTTTAACCGATTGGTCTGCAATCTGCACTGGCCAAAATGCGTAAACAAGGTTGGGGTTGTGAAGGTAAACCTTTTCGGGTTTCTTCGTCACATCATCCCCTTCTTTATATAAAATATTGAGAAGACGAGCTTCTTTCAGATACTTCATATAGTTCATGACAGTGGCACGAGAAGTCTGTATATCTGCACTTAATTGGCTGACATTGGGCGAACTGGGCTCGTTGTTGGCCAATTGGTATAGGAGCTTTCTGATTTTTGGAAGATAGCTCAACTCTATTTGTTTTAAAAGCAGTATGTCGATCTCCAATGTTATGTTAATCGTCTTCAGAAGATTTTCCGTATAGTTGCTCTTTTCTAAGAAAAAAGGGTAGTATCCGTGGTGCAGATAATCATTGAAGTAATCTAACGGATTTACTTTTTTTAGAATAGTGTCGCATATCTCGGCATGGCCGTTAAGCATTTCGTCTAAAGAGTAAGGACGGATGTTTGTGCCTGCCATTAAATTGAGGTATTCTCGAAATGAAAAACCACGTAGTATATAAGAGGTTACGCATCCCCTCAATTCGGGATTTTCTTCCTTCAATCGCATGATGGAAGAACCTGTGAATATGATTTTTAAATCCAGAAAGTGGTCGTAGCAATAGCGTAGTTCTTTGCTCCAATCTGGGTATTTGAAAATTTGGTCGAGAAGCAAGACTTTTCCACCTTGTTTTCTAAAACTGTCCGCAAAATCAACGAGTGTGGTTTGCGTAAAGTAAAAGTTGTTGAGGTTGATGTATAGGCATTGTCTGTCTGTCCCGAAATTCTCTTTCGCGTAGCTTAGCAAAAAGGTGGTTTTTCCCACGCCACGGCTTCCTTTTATGCCAATAAGTCGGTGGCTCCAGTCAATTTCGTCCATAAGAAGACGTCGGACTGGGGCATTGGTGTGCTCTACCAAATATTCATGTACTTTGTAAAATGCATCCAATGTCATAACTCTCGCTAATATCTCTATTCGCAAAGATAAAGTTTCTCTAATCATTACGCAAGTAAAAAATAACAAATCGTTGTAGATTAAGTTCTTATAATAAAAAGAGGGTGGGGACGTGCACGGAAAGTGGAACTTTTGTCGGCTAATGCTTTACAAACTTGATTCTCAAATACGCCAAATGAGTAAGGAAATCTTTCCGATTCTGGAAAACACTTTGTCCGACCATTTGAGATCCGCGCTGATCTCTTTTACTTGTGTTATTGTATCTATGCCCATTTTCTTCACCTTGTAAGTAAGGTAGATAAATAGAAGGGGCGGATTATCTCCGCCCTTATTCATTTGTTATTCTTCCATTTTTCAGGATCATGCTCCCACCAGCCTTTGTGGTTCCTCTTGTCTTCTTTGTCGACAAATATTATCCTGTACGCTATGTACAGCATAAGAACAGCACCTATCACACTCATATTCGGTCCTCCTGAATTTTTTTATGAAGATAAGGGTTTAAATATTAATTTCCAAATATGGCGGACAACGTAGTATCGTACAGAATAGACCTTCAGGACAACGCTCGTCCATGATGGGGAACTTTGAGAATGCATTAAAGCTGCCCACAAAGACCACAATTTTGATTCCAACAAAAGGGTTCTACGAATAACGGGTGCAGTCAATAGGATTCAGGTCGGGTGACTCCGTGATACTTACAAACAAGCTCATCGTCCGTTGTCACGCTCTTGACATATTTGGAGAACTCCTCCATTAGGGTTCCGTCGTATTCGAGATGAAGCCTTAAAATTTTAGTTTTTGGGATGTTGTATGTTTAATGTTTTCAAATGATTATGAAAATTGTTTTAAAATTTTTAATTTATCATTTGCATATTTGATTGTTTTTGTTGTAATTTTGTCATCGTTATCTACAATTGTTTTGATTTAGTAGATACTTGTTTGTTTGAAGAACAATTGGGAATGGGTGTTTTGCTTGCGTCTTTCCCCCTTATTTTGAAGTTATGAGTGAACGTTATTACAAGATTCCGTTCGATTTTGGAATGTTGTTAGATGCTGATCATCAGTCTGTTTTGATGTGTGATGAATTGGAATCGATAGACCAGCATATAGAACTGCTGATAATGACATATCCAGGCGAACATTATTATGACCGTAGGTTTGGAACGGAGATTTGGGAAATGGATTTCGAAAGGATAGTTTCTCTAAATGTCTGGAAAACTCGTTTTGCAGAGTGTTTGGCCAATGCTATATCGCGATATGAAAAGCGAATCACCGATTGCCGCTATAACCTTGTCGTAGAAGATGTTCTGTTGGAAAATGGAATAGTTGACCATGTAAGTGTTAAAAAGCGGGTGGATGTCTATGTGGATGCCCTTGTGAAATCCACGGAGGAGAGATGCCGATTTTTCTATACGATTTATCTTGGTCCGCTTTCAAAATTCTAAAGCTATGGAATACAATTATTGGGATAGTAAGGAGGAAATCAAGGACAGAATGATAAAAACGGCTTTGGATTTTTGGAACATCAAAAAGGTGGAGAATTTAGATCCATTCGTCCGTTTGCTAATTGAGGCTTTAGCAATGCAGTTACACCTTGTTGCTGATGACATAGCAGATATCGAAGTCCGTACGGTGAAGCGATTGAGCGAAGTGCTTTTGCCAGAGTATTATGCCGTGGCCCGACCGGCTTATGCTTTGATCCATTTGTCTCCATTGGTTGAGAATGTCTGCATTGATGTTTTATCAGGGTTTACCTTGGCAGATCCTTTCCCTGGTAGAAAAGAAAAACTGAAGTTTTCTTTTTATCCTGTTTGTCAATCATATCTGAGAAAGGCAACTGTATATTCATTGATTGTAGATGGAGATTTTTATTCTGTTTTGCCCGACTTGAGTAAGAAACTAATTGCAAGAGGCGATAGTCGTATTGATTGTTTCAATAAGGTTTTCGTTGGTATTGATTTTGAAGGAGATAGATTTGATCTACAGAATCTTTCTTTATATGTTGATTTCCCCAATGTAGATCAGCGGAAACTCTATTTAAGTCAATTGTCTTATTGTAAATGTGCTGTTGATGGGGAAGATCTCTCCTTTGAACGCGGGGTGTTTCAGAAGAAAAATACGAAGGAAGATTGTATGTTTTCCAAAAGTATCTCGGAGGATGTAAATTCCAGTGTGATGGAAGTTTATAATCTTAATTTTATGACATTCAATGAAGTACGAATAATCAATGCCTCTGCTAAGAGGGCTTTTCCAAAGGGCATTCCTGATATTCAGCATGTTTCTAAAAAGCCTTTGTTATGGATGGAAATCATATTTCCAACATCTTTCCCTCTCTCTATTTTGAAGGATATACAGGTTTTGTTGAATGTTGTCCCTGTTGCGAATAAGGAGTTACATCATGAGACGAGTCTTGTGAGAAAGAGTTTCGGGGTATTGCCGTTGCCTTTATCAGAGCGTGAGTCTTTCCTTGGGATGGAGCGTGTGGAAGATGAATTTGGTAAGGTCTATAGACGAAACGGTTGGCAAGAAGGAGAATTTGCTTCTGGTTATTATTCTCTGCGGCAAGGTGGTTGCGAATCGTTCGACAAACGCGATGCAAAGGATTTTCTTTTAAGGTTGCAACACTTGTTAGAGGATGAAATGGCTGTGTTTGCTTCTTCTGAAATTGGTCGCCACACAGAGAATCGCTATTTGATAGAGAGTTTGTTGGCGAAAATCAGTCGAGTTTCCAAACAAGTTGACGTGGGCTCAGAGCCTCTTCATTATTTATTCGTTGATCCATCTCAAGACGCTACCTTGTTTTACGCACATTATTGGACTACTTATGGGGTTTGGGCTAATGGTATTCGTGCTGGTTTGAAACTCAATCCTCAAGAACAAATGTATGGTGAGGTGGGGCAAGCTCAATTGGTCGTTTCAACGACAGGCGGGGCGGCGATTCCTTCCGAACAGGAGAGAATAGCTCGATTTAAATATCTTTTAGGCAGTAGAGATCGTATAGTGACGAATGCCGACATTGAAAACTATTGTTATTCGGAGTTCTCTGATTGTCTGTTGGATATCCATGTGGAGAAAGGCATAAAAGTTAGTGAAGTACCTCAAGAAGGACTTATTAGAACGATTGATGTGCATTTGGTTTTAAACAAAGATGTGGATTCTTCTCGGTCGTTGTCGATTGCAGATCGTGTATATAATGGTTTGGTGGCACGTTCACCAATGACTTTTAATTATCGTGTTTTAGTTGATTGATATGGAAGCAATGATTTTTGATATCTTTTTGAAATATATTCTCTTTCCGATATTCGCAATAGTTGTATCGGCTGTTTTCCTTTTTTTCGCATTCAAAAACAAGTTGTTAGAGAAGAAGTGTATTGTTTATTTGACTTCTTCCGTTTTAGGAATTTCTATGTTGGGAATTTTAGGTCTCATGAATGTCTATTTTATGCCATATGCGTTTATTGTCATTCAGTCGATTGTTTTGTTATTCGGTATGCTGAATTATTATTTGTTGCTTCGTTGGCTTGCTCCCTTGAGATCTTCTCTTGGCAAGTTTGTGCAGCTTCTAATTCCTCAAATAGTGCTTTCTTGGGCTCTTTTTTCAGTTGCATTCAATCTGACGAATAGTTTTCAGTATGGTGTATATGCAGGAGGCTTGGTGTTGTCGCTATCGGTCGCTCCGTTGCTTATGTATGCCTATAATGCTTATTTACAGATACCTATAGAGGTTTATAAGTTGCGAGAATTTCAATGTTCGGACAATTTTTCGGTGCCTTATCAAACTCTGGGAACGGAAGATATTCTTGTTTGTGAAGTGGAGTTGTTTAGACAGCAAGGTGACAAGGAATCTATTCGAATAAAGGCGAAGGCAAAGTCTAACATGATAGTAGGTGATTGGTTCGGATTGATAGTCTCGGATTATAATAGTCAGGCAGGATGTCGGCAGATTGAACTAAATGACTCACAAGGAAAATATGGATGGACATTTTATGTTACACCCTCTTTTTTTAGAACGAGGAGATATATTGATCCAGATGCCACTTTTGTTGATAACGGATTGGTGGAGAAGGATTTAATTGTAGCTAAGAGAGTACAAAAACAAGATTGAAAAAGATGCGATTTATGAATATGGGTATGAATTTTAAGCCGATAAATTGGGTGCAAGGAATGAATGTCTCTTCTGCTCATTTTGTGGCTACGGAGAATTATTTCTCAGAGAAGATTTTTCAATCTATCTCTTTGTGTATGAATGAATTTTCGTATGGACTATTGCCCCAAAAGGATGGGGTAGAAAGTCTTTCTTTGTCGTTAAGAGGACGAGGAGAACAAACCAAGGTGGTTTTGAAATCTTATAATGGTATAGTACCAGGTGGCGTAGTGGTTTGTCTGGACAGACAAGAGGAGGGTTTAGAATGTAGTTGCGACACTTTGGAAGTTGCGTCTGAAGATGGCTGGAATGTAGTTCTATCGGTTTCACCTTTTGATCGGAATCCATGTGGTGTTCCAAATATGCAAGAACAGCCTCCTCGTTATCCATTTGTGGAACCTACTTATAAGCTTGATTTAATGGCAAGACAAAAGAATTTGTCGGACGATTATGGGCCGTTTAGTGTAATAATTGGACTATTGCGTAAGAAAGATGAATCATTTGTGTTGGATGCAAATTATATACCGCCATCGGTCTCTATGCGTTCCTGTGAGGGGTTAAAGTCTTTACACAAACGTTTTTCTTCTTATTTGTCCGATATAAAAATGGCGCTCTCTATCGTTTTAGAAAAATCATTAGAGCAATCGGTCAAGACTAATCTTGTGAAGAATATTATGATGATTTGTAGAGAACTGCTTCGTTGCCTGTCTTCTGTATGTTTTGACTGGAGCAATGCTTATCATACCATATCTCCTTATAGAATGGTCGAAATGCTAAATCGTTTGGCAGGAGGAATGGCTGTGGCATTGAAATTCATGGCAAAACCAGAAAAGGAAGAATTGCTAAATTATTTCAAGGAGTGGATAGGCCTTGCTCCTTCTACTTTTGAGCAAATGATAGAGGAGATAGTTAATCGATCATATTCTCATACGCGTATAGGGGAATCATTTTTCGTGTTGGAATGTTTCTTGAAAAATGTACAGGAATTATTTGTCGCTTTGAGCCATTTGGAGCAAATCGGAGGAAGACGCAAGGAAGAGATGGTAATCTATTTCTCAGATAACCAATCGGAAGTGAATAAAGGGAGAGAAAGTTGGTTGGCCGCTAATCGATGAATATGTTGCAAAGAGAAAAAATAGAGTTTGTCCGAAATGCTGTCCATACGGATTATCGAGCGGATTTTGTGGCTGCCACTATGGTGGAGGGAGGAGTCTCGATTGACCAGGTTCGATTGCTTCGATTGGGGCTCTCTAAAAGTGGAAAAAATATTGCTTCGATAGAGAAAAATTTTTCGAGAGATGAATTGATAGATTTCATTGATGTCCATGCTCGGAAGCGTGATCTATATGAATCGTTGCCAGAAGGACTTTTTCATCAGAGAGTTTCGTTCAATAATGGCCCCCAAGGAGGGAGTTCGTTGATGAAATTAATGGAGCAAACTCGGAGAGAGGCATTTAATGCACGATTCTTTTTCAGACCCTTTGAGATGGCTATTGATAGGATTTCTCTTCTTGCTCAATTATACGAAGTATGTCTGGAAAAGAAAGAAAAACATGATGAGTTTGTTCGTCTTTTGAGTGGCTATTGGTCTGTTTTACAGTCTATACCGACAGAAAAGGCTCTTGTGATAGTTTATTTCATTGCTATATCTCATCGATTGGTAGATGCCAAGCAAATAGCAAAAGTCATCTCCGTATTCTTGGATTGTCAGGTTTCTGTGGAACGAAAATACAGACGGTTGACCTACAAAACAGATGGAGGATGGAGTTTGGGAAAAGGTTGTTTGGAAAAAGCCACGGTGCTTGGTGATGAAGTAGTATTATCGCTTCCGGTAGTTGTCGTGAGAATGGAGAATGTCCCTTTTTATCGAAAAGAATTGTTCGGGACAGAAAACAAGGAGTTTAAAAAATTAGAGGCAATATTGAATATGTTTATACCTGCAGATGCGGAACTAGAAATCCAAATGGAGGTGGAGAGGAATGATCGTTTATTTCAGCTGACTGATAATGGAGGTTATTCAGTTTTAGGTTGTACTACAATTTTAAATTAATGAAGATGAAAGCATTAAATCATAAAAAAGTCATTCAGGGATATCTTCGTTTTTTCGGGTATCTATTGTTATCTGTGATTTCGGTTCAGTTGTGTGTGTATTCTTTTTTTCGTACATCAGAGGTGGAAGTGGCGAAAATTATAGAAAATACAGATGATAGTGAACGGATTTATAACGAACAAAATTCTATAGTAGAAGGATTTGATGAAATATTCAATCTGTATGGTGCCTTTGAATTATCAGAGGATGTTAATCCTGATTTTTTGATGCGTTCGCTTGTCTCTCGTAAGATGGAAGTGTCGGCAATTGTGAATCGTTTGCCTCAGGAGGATGTCTTGCTTCATGCCCATCTGTTGTCTCGGTTGGAGGATTTATTGCATGTTCGAGATTCTATATCGTCTCTTCGGAAAACAGAGCAGACTGTCAAAGAGGATTTGATTCGTTGTAGTGGAGAGAGCCGTTCCATAACAAGAAAAATGCGTGTGGGAAAAATGACATATTCAAAAAAATAGAGAGATGGAGGATAAAGTGCTTTGTGGAATTAGTCAAAGAGAAAGAACAATCGTCTTTTTCTATGTGTTGATTTTGTTTGTTGTTTTTTCTTCGATAGGATGCTTCATTTTGTTTTTCATGAATTCCGAGTGTCATTTTGCAGAAGGAAAACTACAGGCTTTAGAGCAAATGAGCAAGGTGGAGTCTTTTAGGACTCTACAACAAAAGGAGATGGAACGAATTCTATTTGTAGATAATCGAATAGCAAAAGTGGATCCAAGTCTGAATGCTTCTTATGAAAAGAGAGAAATTAATTATGCACTTGGCGAAATTCGAAAACTATATGTGCAGAATAAGCATGACGGTCGTTATCGTATGTTTGAATATATGGCTTCTTTTTATGAGTTGCGTATGTTTGACAAAGAACGTCTTTGGGTTTCAAAGAAAAATATTGAGATGTTTAATGCCGATTTGGAACGTTGCCGAAGTGGTGTGGAGAAGAAAAAACTAAATACTTTACAGTAGTATGAAAAAAATATTGTCTCGAGGGATGTTCTATGTGTTACTGTTGCTGTGTATGACAATGGGACTGTTTTGGAGTGCGAAGTTTCTCTTCTCGGAAAGGCGTATTTGTGCTACTGTTTCGAATAAAGAGATGGCATTGAATGACTCTTTGTCTTTTCGCGATAGTACGATCGGGGCTGAGAAGGTGCATTGGGAATTTGGCGATGGAGAAGATTCCTATAAAAGAATAGGTTTTCATAGATTTCGAGAAGAAGGGAAATATCAAATCCGATTGACGGTGGATGACGCCCTGCAGAAATATTTTATTGTGAATGTAAGGAAGAATAGGCGAGGCATTATTTATCGCCCTATTCGTATTGTCGCTCCCAATAAAGTACTTCAAAACGAAAGAGTCGTGTTTATGGCAGATGGTAATGCTTCTGATTGGAGATGGGAGTTTGGCTTGTCTGGAACGTTAGATTCTCAAGATCGGAATCCAATCTATTCTTATTCTCTTCCTGGAAGTTATGAAGTGAGGCTGAAAACGGAAAGTATGGAGTATCCGATTGTTCATCATATTGAAGTGCTTCCCGAATTTGCAGATGCGGATTCGTCAGATGTGTTGTCGTTGATTGCGGCTGACATCCAAGAGCATTTGCAACGAATCGTTGACAAACGAACGTTCAATGAGGATTATAATTATGTTTTAAAGAAATATTTAGACGGAAATTCGGAGGTTATGGTCTCTGTTAATAATGAGAAAGAGAACGACTTCTATTCTTATTGTTATGGCCTGAATATTATGGGAAAGCAACGTAGTACGGTGATAGATGAGGTTGTCATTGAGACGACCTCTGATGCGAGTGGTGTAAAGAAATTATTAGTTAGTCAAAGTTCATCAAGAGATAGTCAATGAAAAGTATAGTAGTGAAAATTAATATACTCATCTTGTTCGCTACGATGGTGGCTTGTTCACCAGTGCATTACTTTACGAGAGTAAAGAAAACACCGAATGAATATAGTCGCAATTATTGTTGTGGAGAGGTGGCGGTACCCAAATCAATGGATAAAAGTAATCCGTGGATTGTCTATTCAGATAGAGCTGAAAATACGACATTCTATCAGCCAGGTGGAAAAGTACCATTGAAGAGTGTCTCGTTTATGGAAGCTTTTGTCGTGATTGGCGAAAAAGGTGATTTCTTGAAATTGGTGAAATATCAACCCGATAATTTTGAAAACGGCAAAATAAAGGAGTTGTCGAAAGCAGAATATTATGGTTGGATGAATAAGTCACATTTGTTACTTTCATCTCGTGCTGTTACGGATGTGGCTACTGGCTTTGTGATAAAAATGATAACAAGAGTGAAAGATACGATTCCATTATCGAGAACAGAAGATTTTTTTTCGGACAACTCTATTGTTTTATTCCAAGAGCCCGAACTGTTGACTCCTATAGGCAAAATTCCTTTTCAACAGCCTTTGTTTTTAGCGAAGAAAAGTTCGGATAAGAGCAAGTGTTTTGTTGTGGGGAAAGAGCAATTCTCTCCAGAAAATGCAACGTCTATGGTAGCTGGCTGGATTTCAACTTCATTGTTAATGCCATTGGGAGAATATCTCTATTGGAATTATAAAAACATTCCGTATAAGAACTATGTTTTGGGTGGTGAAAAAAATATAGTGGATTTTGATTTAATGGGGAATGTCGTGGAGGCACAAGAATTACCCAATTTTGATGGGTTAAATCCTATTTATTCTATTCATAATTGCGAAGATAGCTTGGCCTGCATTCGAACAACTCTGCCAATTCCTCTTTTGGATGATAAGCGAAATACGGTGTTTAGTCTTTCTGGCGATCCTATAACACGCCCGTTGTATGATAATTTGCTCGAGAAGAAAAAACAGATTAATGTATTGTTGCTTTTTGCTGATCAGCGACAAGTTTTTGATAGGATGGGACCGTTGGTTTCTTCTTTTCAAAGTCTGAATGGAGTTTTAAAGAAATATGCTTCTGAATCGGTTGTTAGGTTAGGTTATTTAATAGGTTATGAAGATGAGAAAAGCGGAGTGGGACGATGTCAATTGTCTACGGAAATTGATTCGGTTTTATATTCATTGGAGCAGTGTGCAGACAATCAAGAGAAGCAGTCTATTACGTTTAGTGGTGACGCATGGAAAATGCTAAGAAAATCGTTTCCAATGTTGCAAAGCCACAAGAATGAAACGAACGTGTTGGTTTTGATTGGAGAAAACGGTAATATGAAATCTCAAGTCGAAACATCTGTTATAGATAAGTTGATTGAATTTGATTGCCGAATTGTTGGTTGCCAAATCTATTCCAATCAAGGGAATTCATTTAATAATTTTGTCTTACAGGTGGAGGACATGATTACTAGATCGTCTAATAAATTGAGTCAAAAAAAGAGAAGCATATTGGTCCATTCGGAGCAGTTGAATTATAATAATCAGTATAGAGAAATATCAGAAAATATTTATGCTTTGGATTATCCTCGCAATAGTATGTGGCAAGGATGGATTCTATTTCCTAAAAAGAAGGAATGCCTACCACCTGATATGCTTATTTCTGTTATGGATTCAATCTTGTCAGAGGTGGCCTTGGATAATAAGAATGTTTTAGAACATTTGTACAATTCTTTTAAGGATGTTGGGGCCGGACGTACATTCATTAATCCTACATGGAAGAAATTGACTGGGTTGGATTCTGATTATGAAGTCACTCCCAATCTTTTTCAACCCATCTCTTTGTTAAATCCAACAACGACTTTCCCTTTGAAGATACATCTTAATAGAAGCGATCTTAGCAAAGGATCTTATTTCTTGTTTTTGACAGAAAATGAGTTGTATAGAATAAGAAAATACCTTTCGGATGTGACTAAAATTAGAGTGGATTATAAATATTCAGCTTCGTCAAATAGAAAAAAGCGTAAGATGAAGTCGTGTTTGGATCTTTATGAGACAAATAAAGTAACTAAGTTAGATTCCTCTTTTCATGCGTATCTAAATACGTCTAAGGCACGGAGGTCAATGCAAAAGGCAATTCTGAATTGGGCTATGGATGAGAAGATTTATCCTAAGCGAAAAAAAGATTTGAAAAAGATGTCTTTGTCTCAAAATCAACAATTTATTTTTTCTTATCCATCGTTTAATCGGTTGTTGGGCGCATATGAACTTAAAGATCTCCGAAAGAAGAAGATTATCATTGATAGAGAGTTTGATGAATTACAAGAATATTACTTGTACAAACAAAAAATGTTGGAGGATGCAATTGTCGGTGATAATAGATATGAGTTCAATGGACAAGTTTATTATCTAATAAAATCGGATTGTTTGCCATAACCATAGTTGATGGATTTGACATTAAGAAATAACTCGTTTTGTTTAATGAATATTTGATTAGAATGTTTGGTTATAAGAGTATTTTACAGTTGACGGGAGGGAACTCTTCATTAGCGGCTGTTGTAAATAGTAGAGTGACATCAGAATTTGAATTGTCTGATTTTTCCTATGATATATTGCAAGATACGGATCTCCTAGGAAAGCCTCAAGGTGATGTTCGTGCGGGGCGTATGAATTTTTCATTTCCAAATCTGCCGACAACAGAAATGTTGGAGTGGATGATTAATTCAAGAAAATATAAATCAGGAGGTGTTGTGGTTTATGATATGGAGGATACTCCACTGCAGAAGGTCACTTTTTCTTGTGCTGCATGTGTTGGTATGGATATTAATTATAGCGAGTCGGGTAGTAATTATTGTTTGACAAAATTGACTATTGTAGCAAAAGAAATTTTTGTTGGTGATGTGAAAATGGAAAATGAGTGGAAAAATATTTAAATAGACTATGAGTGGAGATATAAGTTCTTTATTATCTGCATTTTCACAACCGGATGGAAATGTGTCTGCAGATTTATCGTTAATGGGAAAAAAGTATAGTTTAAGTGCATTCTCTACCTCATTTTCGCAACCCGTGAATGAAAATGGAGAGCCTGAAGGCGAGGTGCGAGGTGCAAATTTGAAACTTACACTTTCTCAGTTGCCAGACGACTTGCTGTTGCAATGGGCGATGAGTCGTTGGATGCGAAAAAATGGTGAGGTTGTTTTTAAAAATCAGACAGGAACGCCTCCGTTGCGTATCTCTTTTGTAGAGGCCGCTTGTGTCTCTTTTTGTCAAGAAACAAATACAGGCAAGGGTTCGTTTGTTTCGATGCTTATTTCAGCCAAAGAGATTTCCTTCAACGGTATTCTTTTGGAGTCAGGCTGGGTAGAGTAAAGAGTTTCTGTTTGTACTGTTAAATGTTTTGCTTGTTCTGAGGAATTAGAAAACTGTTTGACTATTAAGTTTTGATGGAATAAAAACGCTCAATAAAATTATAGATTGGCCAATCGTAAATAGTTGAGTATTAGTAAATAATTGTTTAAAATAAAAGTTAAATTATGGCATTTAGATCATCTCTCAACTTGGGAGGAAAGGAGTACGATGTTTTGGATTGCAAGTACACACTCCATCGTGATGTAGATTCAAAGGGACGTCCATCTTCAAATATTTATGGTGGACGAATTACTGTTCGTGTAGAGTCAACCGCGGATACAACAATTTTGGAACACATGGTAAATCAGTTCAAACCATTTAGTGGAAGTATCGTTTTCAAGAAAGGGGACGAAGAGTCAAAAATGAAGGAATTATCGTTTGATAATGCCTATATTATTGATTTTGAAGAGGGTATTGATATTGTAGGTAATGCACCAATGGCGTTGAAAGTGACAATTTCAGCACAGACAATTAAGATTGGTGGCGCTTCGTACGAGGAGAATTGGCCAACTGCTTAAGTGATTTGATAAAGAGGACTTGGTGGGCATTATTCACCAAGTCCTTGCAAAATGAGCAAATAAAGAAAAAGGAAGATATGGGAATAATGAATTTCGAAATCGGAGGAAATGAGTTGAAGCCTTCTGCAGGTGAGGCAATCTCCAATATTCCTCAGAATAGAACAATGTTTGTCGGTCTGTTGACTGCAGATGAGCCAATTACACCTGAGGCTGTTACTGATTTGAAAACGGTGGAGGAGGTCTATGCAAAGTTTCAGCCCAATGTGGATGTGGAGTTTGAAAACGCAGATGGGCAAACTGTTAAAGAGAATTTTAGATTTACCAATACGGCTGATTTTCAAGTGAAGAAAATGACAGAGAATAGTCAGTTTCTTGGAAATTTATCTGTTCAAAAGGAGTTTTATGAAAAATTGGTGAAGCAACTTCGAACAAACAAGGTGCTTCAAAGAGCTTTGGAAAATCCGGAAAGCAGACAGGCTATGGTGGATGCTCTTATCCAACTTAAAAATGAACTAAAACAATCGAACATATAAGATGGCAGAAAAAGAGATGTTGCAAGCGGAACAAAATGCATCGCTTCAAGTTGAATATCAGGGAAAAACGTCGATTGAGTTTTCTCAACAATCGTTAGATGAGGCGTTGAATGTATTATCCCGTTTCGGAGGCTTTGGCTTTTTAGAAACGGCTATAGACGGCATTCAAAATTTGAATCCAGAAAGAAAGGCACGAAAGAAGATGTTCCTTTTGGAGGAGCAGAAAGCTGCCGAACGTAAGGATTTGGCTAATAAGATAGATTTATGGTTGGAACTTTTGGCGAATAGTCAAGATCTATCTGAAATGGTTGAAAAATGCCGAACTAGTGCGGAGAGTGTAGGGCTTTTGTTGAGTAAGAATCAAATGGCAGCGGTCGAAGCGGTGAAAGAGTTGGAACGTTCTTATCGTTCTGTCCAATTGTTCTACAAAAATACGGAGAGTGATAAATTGTCGAACATTACAATCGTAAATGCTTCTCCCGAACAAATTACCGATTTGGACAACTCCCGTTTTATTGATTATGTAGCAGATGAGTTGAAGCAGAATTACGATAGACTTGATTTGCGTGATAATTATTCATTGTTGGTCATTCCGGGTTATTTGGGTTCCAATATGGTTTTGGAGAAGTGGGCAAAAATTGCCTATTCTAACAAGGTGATGCTTTTTACTGATTTTGCAGATTTAGAGAACCCCGATGACGTTGTTGATATGTTCTATTCTGCTAATTTGGCGGGAGGTGATGACTATAGAAGTAATACGGTGATGTGTTGTAATTGGTTGGTTGGGCGTCCTGCTTATAAAGAGATTGGTGAGAATGAAGATTTGCACGTATCTCCGGCTGCTGCCCTTGCTGGTCGGGTGTTTTCTACACTAATGTCGCAAGTTACGGCAGGAAAGAAATATGGCGGGTTGAACGAAGTTGAGTCGGTTGCCTTCCCTCTGCGAAAGAGCGAGATCTCGCAATTGGACTTGATGGGGTTGGTTCCGATGGTGAATGAGTATGGCAAGGTGATGGCTTTTTCTGCTAAGACATTGTTTAATGGGGATAATCTTGGTCTGCAGACGTATTCAGTTGTACGAGTGTTTGATTATATAACGAAAGTCTTGTTTGATTTCTTGAATCGTCGTGCGTTTGAAAATTGGAGTGGAAAAACGGAGCGTGATTTAAGGTCACAGATAGTAAAATTTTTGGATGAGATACAAGGGCCAGATCGTCTGATTGAACGATCGAAAATAATGCGTCTGGAGCGTGATCCAAATCAAAAAGATCGTGTTTATTTGGACATTCATATAACGCCATATTTCCCAGCTAAGAGTTTTGTCATTAGATTAGATGGAACCAAAGGTGATGACGAAACAAGTTGGAGTAGCGAATATGCTCAAAGTTAAGTTTGGATAGTGTTAAGATATTGGGAAATAGAGGAAATCCCCATGGTTTTGTTTAATTTGTTGATGTTTTTTTGATGATTCAAAATTTAAATCCAGTAAGGCCAAAAATTCGATTAGATGGAGAGGAAATCTCTTTTGAATCGATGATCTTGGAGCAAGAAATGAATACTTGTCATCGATTTGAGGTAATCAAAGAGTTTATGTCGCAAGATGAACTGTGGCAAGAGTCTTCTCAAAATTGGTCAGCCAAAATAGGTTGTAATTTGCTTATTAGTTTAGAGCATTTGGATTCAACTTCTTCTTATGAATTCTCTGGCATTGTGATGGATGTGCAAGTTGAGGCTTGGGAACCAACGGTGCAGTTGGGCAACCGCCGAGTCAACCGAATTCATATTATAGGCAGTGGAGATGTCGTTGTGTTGGATGGAGCGAAAGGTCGAAGTTCTTATGTCGATTGTCAGTTGGAGGATGTTGTCCTTCAATTGACCGAGGGGAGTGGCATAGAAGTTGATTGCGAGCCTCAATTTAAGGGCGTTCTTCCGTATTTGATGCGATATGATGAAAGTGTTTTCTCCTTTTTGAATCGTTTGTCTTCCATTTTCGGCGAATATTTTTACTATGATGGCAAGGCTATTCATTTTGGAAAGTCAAACGAAGAACAAGTTGAATCTCTTGTTTATGAAAGGGATATGCTAAGTTTGCGTACACAGGCAAGAGCCATGCCTTATCAAACATCCTATTATGATTATTATCTTGAAGATGATCAGTTTGTCGTGCGGTCAAGTTCTTTTCAATCAGTGGGTTTGCTTGGAGATTTAGCAAAGAAAAGTGATTCGATTTTTCAAGAGAAGGGAGTCGCAATGAGTGAATCATCTTTGTTGTCTTCTACAAGTTTGGATGATTATGTGGTCGCCCAACAAAATGCAACGGTTGGCAGAATGTTTAATGTGGAGGCGGAAACACGGACTTGCCGGATTCGATTAGGTGGAATTGTAGAAATAGCATTCCCGATAAAAATGGGAATTCCTTCGTTGGGGCGTTTCCGAATAGTCGCCTTGTCTCATCGGATTGATAAAAATGGTAATTACTCAAATCGTTTTATCGCTTCTCCAGAGGAACTTGTAAGTGTTCCTCGTTTTAACAAAGTAGTAAAAGCATACCCCGAGTTGGCTGTAGTTTCAGACAATGCCGATCCGATGAATTTAGGTAGAGTTAAGGTGCAGTTTGACTGGCAGAAGCCTAAATGGCAAACTACGAATTGGATAAGAGTCGTTACGCCCAATGGAGGAGAGGGAGGTCCATTCCCTACCAATAGGGGCTGGGTTTTTATCCCGGAAATTGGGGATCAAGTAATGGTCGGATTTGAACATGGAGATCCTAATCGACCTTATGTGATGGGTTGTTTGTTTGGTGGCGGAACCGCATCAGGAGGAGGTTCGGATAATTCGATAAAGTCTATTCGTACGCGGGGTGGGCATCAAATTCTTTTTAATGATGATGAGAATGGAGAACTTGGTATTACTATCAGCGACAAGAACGGAAATACCATACAACTGGATACTTCTGGTTTAAATATTACAATTTCTTCTCAAAATTCTATATCGTTGATTTCTAGTAATATAAGTATTGATGCGGGCGAATCGTTGACCATAAGTGCAGGTAAATCTATGATTCTCAATGCAGAGGAAAATTTGAAGATGTTATCTGGAGAAAATTCTGAAATTTCAGCTAATTCAGTTCAAATAGATGCTGTGGAGGAGGTTATATGTCGTTCTGATTCTTTGTCAGTCGAGGCAAAATCAGGAATTGATATGAATTCGAAAAAAATCGAGATAGATAGCACTGAAGACAATTTGTTATTAGCTACGGGGGGAGATGTTGATGTTCAGAGTAAAGGTAAGGTCAATTTGTTTTAGGTTGTTTTATGAAAAATAGGTTAAAATTGAAATATTTTTCAGATGAATTACGATATTCTGTTCAGAAAAAAGTTATATTTGAAGGGGGGCAATATCCCAATGGAAGGAAACAGATGGAAATCGAAGGTGTTGCTAATCTTCTTTTTGAAAATGAAAATTCCGTAAAAGTTAGAAAAACGGATTTCTTGTTTGATGGAAAGCGTTTCTTTGATAATCCTGTGGACCAATTTTTTACCAAATCTTCAGAAGTGATGAATGATTTGCATTTGGCATTGACAGAAGATGGACTGCTTAAGTCAGTAAGAAATAGGGACGATGTGCAGCGTAAGTGGTCTCATTGTAAAATTTATCTTGAGCGTTTTTTTGTTAGTGATGAAGCAGATGCGGCGGAAAGAATGAACGGCTATATTGTACAATTGGATGATGTTGTTTCCGACGAAAATCAGTTCTTTAAGGCTGTTGAACGAGATCTGTTTTATGCTATTTTCTTCCGTGGTTACTATCAAGATTTTGGTTCAGACGGGTCTCTGTTTAGAACGTCTCGATGGGATCATTTGTTGGGTGGCACACGGATTGTGGTGTCTGAAGAGTGGACTGTGTCTAACGAGAATGATTATGACCTGATTCGTATGGTAGGCCATTTGAATAAAAAAGAGTCTGATATACATTCTTTTAGTAGGTCTATGGGGTGTGTGGAGGATTTGGATGTGTGTTTGGGTAGCGAGGCTTTCTTTGATAGGAAGGGCCTTCCTGTTCGTATAGATTTTAAGATAGAGGTAAATGTGCCTTCTTGTTGCTTTAAGCAGATAGGTGTTTGTATAAAAAGGAAGTGACTTATGTCTGAGAATAAAGATAGCCAAAATGGGGCCTTTTATGTCGTGCAAGGAGCTATATACACTTGTAATCAAGGGGCTGTGCCAAGTCCAATTTTAGTGCAGAAAAACCAGCAGGTGTTTGTACAGGGAAAGCCTGCCGTGACGACAGACGAGACAATGTTCCAACTCCCCGTCGTTCCTTTTGGACAGTGCAATCTGAATCCGAACAAGCAAGCCCCTATTTGTGAATATAACGGAGGAAACTGGGATTTGTCAACGTGTTATGACAAACTTGTTTTGGATAGTAGCGAGCTGATTTGCAATAAGTATGGAGGAAAAATAACGTGTCTATATCATGGTCAACAGCAGTCAGTCGCGATGTCAGACTTGTCGGGGTTTGTAGAGGAGGCAACAATTGTTTCGAGTAGTCTCTATCCGATGGGGGAAGAGAAAAAAACTTCGCGAGAAATAGGCGATGGAGACTTTGGCGTGAATAGGGTCAAGGCATTCCGAAGTTCGAAAGAAGTCGGCTCTCAGAAAAGGACGGTTGAGATACGTTCAAATTCTCAAATTACGTTCAACGCGTATGATGGGAAAGGGAAGCCGATAGAAGACAAACCGGTGAGTTGGGTGCTATTTCAGAAGATAGGAAAGGAACTGGAAGTGGAGGTTAAAAAGAAAAAAGTAAAGAAAAAACTTTCGGTAGTCCATTCGTTGCATTTGTTTAGTTTGATTGGCTCTCCCTTCTCGATGTTTCTGAAAAATCCTGGAACCTATTATTTGGAGGGTATGGGTAATAAAACGCTGGCGAAATATAAAGAGTTGGCAAAAAACATGTCTCTTGGTCAGGATATCGTCGAGAATGAAAAGAAAAAGCCGCCATTTGATGGGAATTGTGCTTTGACCATAAATGTGGAGGAGGATAATTCTATTTTATCATTCTCATGTGGAAATGAAAAATTAGGGGATGGTGCTAAAAATATAAAGGTGGGTATTCCTCTGACTGTTTCAGCTGACATGAAGTATGATTTTGATGAGGATCGAGACTTGATTCGATATTCAGTGTTTGCTGGCGTGGGCGAAACTCGTCAAGATGTAACGGAATATCTCTCTTGTTCATTCGACAACACATCCTTGACGTTTACTCCTGTCAATTCGGAAACTCTTTATGTGGTTGAATATTATCTTTTTAGAGTGAAAGAAGGTGTGGTTGAGGAGAAACCAGTGCAAACAAAAAATGTCAAATTTTTTGGAGTCGAGGATTTTGTATCTGTCGTTTTTTACAAGAATGACAATCTTCCTTTGTTGCGGAAGGGCTCTTCGTTGACGTTTAAAGTGAAGTTTGTTGATGCAAATAAGCAAGCGGAGTATGATTCTGTCTTAACGGAGGCTGGTGAACTTCAATCCTCTAACGTCGAAATGCAAAAAGCGGTGTGGTCGGTATGTAAAGATGGTAAAAAAATCATAGAGGTGAAAGGTGCTACTCTTATCTACATTTTCAAGGAGGAGGGTGATTATTCGATTGCAGTGAATCTGAATGGTACGCATGTTCGTGCGACCAACAGCAATGACTCCAAATGTCAGGTCGTGATTGTGCCCAACGAGGTGACGAATGTGGAGGTTGGTTCAGTGGCGAGAAAATATTACGTAGGTTGCAGTTATGATATGAAACTGTTCTATAAATATGGAGAATACGACAAGGAACGTGATGGATTGATTCGATATGAATTAAGCAATATTGATGAAGAAAAATTGAACGATAAGGGCAAGGTTTGTTTTTTGTCGGAAGGAACAGCAGAGTTGAAGGTTTGGATGGGGGAGAAAGGTCCTTGTACCAAAACATTCAATGTCCTTATTCCCAAAGTTAAGTATTGGGAATTTTGCGATAGGCAAAAGCGACCGATTTTAAAAATAGGTTTCAAGCAGGCTTTTTGTATTCATCTGTGCATCCCAGCATGGTCACAGGATGAGAGTGGAGAAGGTCAAGTCCGTTTGTCGTTGTGGCTGCACAATAAGAGTCTTTGGGGAGCGAACAAATTTGAAAAACTTGAGACAGATGAGTTAAAGGATATGTTCAAACCCAATGCAGAAGGGGAGGTGTTCGTTGAAATCAAGGAAACTTCCAATCTTTGGGATTATTTGAAGCCAGATGATACTTCGATGTTCATAAAAGACGAGTGTTTTTCAGGAGATTATGCAGATCTCTATTTTTGTGTTTCTAATCCCATTTCAGAGTCGGTTTTTGATATGCGACCATTGGGAAACGATCGGAAAGGGTTTTATTTTGCCACGTGGGGAAAATATCTACAGGTGACCAACAAGGTGGTGGTCTCAGGCTATTTTGCACAAGCCAACGGACGTCCGTTATACGATGTCCAACAGTTTGGGACGCAAGTGCCTGTTCAATTATTCTTGACAAATGTGGGCGAAGAACTTCGGAAGAAATTAAAGATTCGTTACTATCAGAATAGAGCGAATGGAGAGTCTTTGTTGTTGACTGAGGGCAATGTGAACAAGCCTGACGGAGATGGGTGTGTGACCAATAAAGTGGTGATTTCTGCCCCCGAAGGCGAAGCTTCCAAAAGGCCAACACTTGTCTATTTCAGCATCTTCAATGGTGATGAATGCTTGTACACCTATCCAGCTTCCCCGTACGATTATAAAAAGTTCACACCTTTGCTGGAAGAAGATCCGGAAAAATTGAGGGAGGCAGTTCAAAAGGAGGAAAAAAAGCGAAACAAGAGTCGTAGCTATCTGAAGCATCTGAAGTTGGTCTTGGAGAAAAATGACCAAGTTTCAAGTACCATATCGACAATTGCCCCCGTTGTCGTTGGCGAGGAGATTGAGAGGAAGGGAAAAGATAGCAGGAATAGTCGAATTCTTTGTCCGAGATGTCACGAATCAGCGAAAGATATGGAAATTCGTTTAAAAAAGATATTCCCAAAAGCTTCTTCAAAAAATGTGGAAATTGTAGCTAAGACATATACGAAATATATGTGTCGTTTACACATGGATACTTGTTGGATAAAGGCATATTTCTTTGCTCAAGTGTCTGTAGAGTCGGGAAGAAAACTGATTCCTAATTCTGAATCAGGCATCTATTCTAGAAATTCCTTGGAAGATGTAAAGCCAAGCCAAATATTTGAAGGAAAAAAGGAAAAAGGGAAATGGGTGTCGAAGGTTGATACTTCAGGAAAGTATGAGGTGTCTTCTAATAATCGTGTATATAAGCCAGGGGTAAAGAAAAAGTTGGATGATATTTATTCCAATACAGATCTTATGGCTAAGCAAAGAGCAATTTTCAATTTAATGTATTCAGGAACCAACGGAAATGGATCAGAAGAGAGTGGTGATGGTTGGAAATATAGAGGAGGAGGTTTTGTCCAAATAACAGGAAGGGATAATTATATGATGGTTCAACGGTTGCTTAATATTTTTTATGACAAGGATGTGGACATAATGAAGGATGGATGTGATTCGTTTCCAAATGATATTGAGTTGGCAACTGTGGCAAGTATGTGTTATATTTTTGGTAAGTATGCTAATCAATATCATCTTTGTAATGGAAATGCAGATGAAAAAGATGTGATTTCGTATTGTTCCAAGATAATGGGGAACGATGTGAAAATAAAGGATGAAAATCAAAAAGAAACGACAAATTTCAAATTAAAGGTTCGTCGATTCAAAGAAAACATGTCTGTGAATTTCGAGTTGGGTAAGTGTGAATGGGAGAGTAGTCAAACTTCTGGATTTTGGACTGATCCTGTCAAAAATCCGCAAGCTTGTTATTTCTCTCAGAATGGAAATGAATTGCCTCATAATGCGGTGTTTTTGGATAAAAAGAAGGGAGGCTCAAGAATACATCAAGGTTTGGATATTTATGCCGAGGAAGGTACCATGGTCTATGCATGTGTAGATGGAGAAATAACTAGGATAAAGCAAGCTTCTCTGAAAAAATTGGATTATGATGAGGACGATTGTAATCAGTATATTGTTTTGAAGGTTTCAAAAAATTCATTAGAGTTGTTTCAAAAAAGAAGGAAAGAGTATGAACCATTGCATCCGGGAGAAATTATAGCAGGACCTTCTTTTGACAAGGATTCTAATGATATATATTTAGTATATATGCATATGAGACAGATTTTTGTTCGTGTTGGTCAAAGTGTGTCGTCAGGTCAGCCGATAGGAACTTCAGGAAGAACAGGGGTTAAGTATGCTAGTAGCATAGGAACTAGTGGTCCTCATGTTCATTTTGAAATAAAAAGTAAAGACACATATCATGATGGGCTCACTAATCGATGCAATCCTTCTGTGTATTTAGATGTTGAACAATATAAAATTAGGTATGTTAAAAATGAACATGGAAAACAAGAAAAGATGATAGATATATATAGTTGTGATGGGTCTGTTTCTGAAATCAGAAGGAATGATTTAGACTCAATTGAAAATTTGAAAAAACAAAAGGAAAGGAAAGAAAAAGGAAATAGGGCAAAACAAAGAAAAATAAAAATAGAAGATGAAAATGAGTAAAATAATAAATGCATTGTTTTTTATTACTATGTTTTTTTCATGTTATGAAAATAAAAGTAGTGATAAAAAAGAAAGTGTTTCGTCTCATGTGAATGAGACGGAAAATTTTTCTTCGGTTGAAAAAATTATAGTTAATTACAGAGAAAGAGATTCCGTAGTATATGATATGATTCAAATAAATCCAATGGATGTTATTGATTATTATGCAAATAGTGAAGAACCAGGGGATGATGTGATGTCTGTTGATTTTAATGATAGGTATTCTGATTATGCTATCCAAATCTATAGAGAGGCTTTAAAAAAAATGGGATATGAAAGTCCTACGTTAGATGTCATTCAAATGAGAACAAAGGAAATTCTGGGTTGTGATGTTGAATGTGATTCTAATGCTGCCTTATATAAGGTTCGGTTAGCAAGATATGTGGGTGATAAGAGTTCTAAAGAAGAGCGTATGCGTCAAAATGAGATAATGAAGATGTTAGACGATACTACGTTGGGGAATTTTTGGAATTCGTTAATCTATGTTCGAGAGGGTGGCTTTTTGTTGAAAAAGCCAACTATGAATGGTCTTGTAACTGTAGAAAATTGTGAGGTTGATGCAGTTAGTGGAAATTATCTGAAAATTGGAGATAAGGTTTCTTTTATATGGAATGCTCCTAAAATAGAAGAAGCATATCATCTTAGTAATTATGTCTTTTACAATGATGATGTGTCTTTATATTGGTTGTTAGATAATCAATCAGATCTGTTGAAAAATTTATGCCTTATTTACCATTATGACACCGTCCCTGAGATCAATAAATTAGTGGTAGATGAAGTATTAGCGAAAATGGAAGGGGGAGATAGTATTGATTTGGTTAGAGATGCTTATAAAGATGTTTTTTTCTGTCATGATGGTAATGGAAAATTATATATCCATGAAGGTTTATTAAACTTTTTGGCATATTATAAGGTGGAAAGTCTTTGGTTGGTTGATAATCTGTTCAGTACCATTAAATATGATATTTATGATTCGTTTGATGATGCATCTGGTCTTTTTGTAGAATATACAATTGAGGAACGTATGAAAGTTGCAGCTTATGTAATATTCTATTTTAATAAATATCGTGAATTAACAATTTCTGACCAGATTGTAAAAGAAATGGTGAATAATGAAAGTTTTCTTCGTTTTTTGAGGGATAATGAATGTTTTGGGTTGGAAGGATTCTCTTTGATGATTGAGAATTTGAAATTGGAATATTTGAAAAATCATAAAGAATGAAAAATGTATGGATTTTAATGATATAAAAAAATATTATGATAGTATAGATATATTTGGAGATGAGGTTATGCCCGTAGAGTTTCAAGAAAAATATACTGATTTTGCAATGGAAGCATATAGGCTTGCAATGGAAAAAAATGCATATAAAAAACCTAGTATAGATGAAGTTAAGAGAAATTCTAAAGTCTTTTTTCAGGTAGATATATTGACAGAATCCAATCAGTTTTTATATAAGAATGGGCTTTGTCGGTATGTTTTTGAGAAAGAGGATGGTTTTGAACGAAGTCTTCAAAAACGAAAAATGAAATTTGTTGGCAATGCAATTGTCGGAGATTTTTGGAATTCTTATGTGTATGATTCTATTGGAAGATTTTTGGTTTTCCAACCGAGCCTTTTTGGATTTGTATCTTTGTCAGAAAATGATAATTCTGTTGACATAAAACTAAATCATTCGAAAGTCCTCACAAGTTTGCATTTTAGCAAATTTATTTTCCAACAGAGTAGGTCGTCTTTTGTTTGGTTAGTGAATAATACACCTCATTTTTTAATTAGATTGTGTAAAAAATATGATTTTGATAAGAATATTGAAATTAATAAATTGGTTGTAGAAGATTCTATTGGCTTATTGAACGATTTTTCAAATAGTAATAGAGAAAAAATAGCCTATGATAGTTTATTTGTTCGTCGTGATTCTGATGGCAAATTGCACATACATGATAGTCTGATTCGTGATCTTTGTTATTATATGGGAAAATCGGATGTTTCTAAGAATACATTGTTTATTTGTTACTATTCGGACGTGCTGAGTTCTATAAGAGGGCGGTCCCCTTATTATTTAGAAGATTTCTCTTTACCCGAGAGAATGCAAATCGCAGCGTATGTGGGATATTATTATCATAGGTCGGGAGCAATGACTACTCATAACGTTTTTAGAAAGGAACTTTTCGAAAATGATGATTTTGTGCGTTTTATAGAATCTCATGATTATTTCGGCTTAGATGGGTTTCAAGACCTGATAGAAAGTTTGGTTGAGGAGGAAGAGGAGGCTCGAAATTTGTCTCTTTTGAGGAGCAGTGAAAATTAAGCAATAGTAAATTGTCAATCTTGTTTTGTAATGGATTATTTGAATTTGAATGAAGGGATGCAGTCGGTTGTGCGGATAGCAAAGGCTTTGACGAGAGAGTTAGGAAAAAGTATTATTTTTTGATAATTATCTGCAAGGTTGGGTAGATGAGCCTCCTTTAGGTTGGGAAGAGAGAAGGTCGATTTAAAATACTTGCAAGATTATTTTAAATTATGACAAGGCAATATGTGATTCTGTAAAACAAGATTTTCCGTCTAAAAATCAAGAGTGGTACGAACCTCAGGAATATATCAAATACCCGACAATAGAATATTGTGATTTAAAAGAGCAAACCGATGAAAAAGAAAAGAGTAAGTAGTCTTTGTGTGTTTTTTTTGACCGTTCTTATGGGGTGTGTTCAAGAGAAAAACTCTAAGCAAATTGTGGTTGACAAAGAGGATTTAGAACAAGAAGTAGTCCGTGTAGATACAATCTTCGCAGTGGCTGATGAAGTTTTGGAAGATGATGTGGTGGAAGAATGTGATATTGATTCATTACGTAATATATTAATTGAAGTTAGGGCTGGTAATTATATGACGCAACGAGAGGATTCTTTGTTGAGAAGTAAGGAAAAAAGATATATAGAGAAAATAATGCAAATTCCAGGAGTAGATGACTATGCGTATTCGGAAAGTTTTGATGGATTTGAAGCACTTCAAGAGGTGGAGATGGCTGTTTTTCAAAGATATATGCAAAAACATTATCCGAATGTTTTCAATTCAGATGCGGTTAAGAATGGATTAAGTTCTTTCTATGGCATAGATTGGGATGCAGTAGGGGATAATGAAGAAATAGTCCAATTCGCTAATTTTTCAATTATGTTTTCCCCTGATTGGCTTGATGACAAGAGTACGGACGAGCAAAAACTTATGTGTTATGAATCTGCCACATCGTTTTCTTTGAAATATTGTGTTGTTTTATGTGGAATTGAAGATCGCTTTATTTCTTTTGAAAAAACGGATACTGTGGATTTAGGTTATATAGAAATGTGGTTACCTGATACAGAAAGCGATATTGTATTTGATAAGGCAAAGATGGAAAGATTGGTTCATCGGAATCTTTATATAGTAAACAGAAACAAATGTTCAAGAAATTGGTTGCTACTAAACGATATTAAATTTTTAGAAAGAGCTTTGGTGCATTATGGATATGATAAAGATTATTATGTCAATAGAAAAATAATAAACTATAGATTGGGACCATATCTTGGTAAAAATAGTGTTGAAGATGAATTGGATTTATATTATTATAGTTACCATTTGTTTGTCAATTATTTGTGGAAAATAAACGAAAATTTGTTAAAGATGGTTGCTGAGGAAACCCAGAAGGAGATTGAGCATTATGAAAAAGACCATCGTTTATCAATGAATACTAAATTGTTTGACATCTTGAGTAATTGTGTTTTGCATTCTGATAAGAATGATATGCGCAATGCTGAATTTTTTTGTCGTTTTGCCTTGATGGAGATAGGGCTGAACAAGCAATTTTGTAGGTACAACAGGAACGGATATTTTAATATAGAGGGATGTTCAACATCATATTATCTGTTTGAAAAGGAGATAATGGATGAGGCAAAAAAAAATAATTATTTTGGCTTGGAAGGTTTTGGCGATGTCCTTCGTGTTTTGAACTGGGATGCCAAACATGATCCACAGGGAAGTAATGAATATGTGCCTTTTGATTATACAACTTTGTGATTAATAGTAAATTGTCAATCTTGTTTTGTAATGGATTATTTGAATTTGAATGAAGAGATGCAATCGGCTGTGCGGATTGCAAAGGCTTTGGCGAGAGAGTTAGGAAACGGAGTCTTTTCTGCGGCACATTTGTTAAAGGCAATGCTCCATAAAGATGTCGGTCTCTCGGCATTTGTGCGTTCTATTGGAAAGGATGTCGCTTATTTGGACGAATGGGCAGAAATAAGGATGGATGAATGTAGGAAGCAAGTGGGCGTTGGGGACGTAGAAGCTGATGATTCTGTACTTCGTGCGTTTGAAGAGGCTGATAATGTTCGCCTAAAATTAGGTTTGTTGGAGGTGACTCCCATATCTGTATTGTGTGCTTTATCGAAGCCTTCTGTTGCTTTTTCCACCGATCAATTACGTTCGTTTCCTATTCGGGAAAAGGATATTTTGGAGGTGTTTTGTAGTAATGATAAAAAAGAAGCTGATACTCCGAAGATAAATCAAATTGACGAAAAGAGAGTGCCTTCATCGGCGTTGGAGAAATATTGCATTCATAAAAATGCTCAGTATGAGATAGGTAAACTAAAGCCGATTGTCTGTAGAGAAATGGAATTAATGCAGATGGCTGAAATTTTGGGCAGGTTTTCGAAACCCAATGTGATGGTGACAGGTGATTCTGGCGTCGGAAAGAGTGCGTTGGTTGATGGTTTGGTGTATGGCATTGCTACGAAGCAGGTCCCTATCTTTTTACAAGACACCTCTGTTTGGGAGTTGGATTTAGGAGCTCTTATTGCTGGAGCTTCTTATAAGGGAGAGGTGGAGGATCGTTTGAAATCAATCATCAAGGAACTGCGCCAAAAGAATCAAGTCGTTCTCTTTATCGATGATATTCATGTGTTATTGGACGCTAAACACGGTAATTCTGGCGTGTCAAATATATTGAAGGCGGAACTTTCAAAAGGTGATTTTACCGTGATTGGCGTAACGACAGAGGATGAATACCGAAAGTCGATAGAGCCAGACAAGGCAATCTGCAGAAGATTTGAGGTGCTTCATATCTCAGAACCAACGGAAGGTGATGCCGTGGAAATGCTTAAGTTTGAAATGCAAGGTTATCAAGCCTATCACAAATTAAAAGTGGATGAATCGGTGATGTATGAGGCAGTTCGTTTTGCCAAACGATATGTGAAGGATAGACGTCTGCCCGATTCTGCTATTGATTTGCTGGATAGAACGATGGCGGCCGTGAAGTTGGCCAACGAAACGTTAACTCCTTCTTCCGAACAAGTGACGACGGAACAGTTGGCGGCTGTCGTAGCCCAAAAGACGGGTATTCCTATAGGCAAAATTCAGGCAAGTGAGAAAGAGCGTTTGTTGAATATGGAGGCCCAACTTAGAAAGAGGGTTGTTGGGCAAGATCGAGCCTTGAAAGCATTGGTTGAGGCTATTCAAGAATCAAGAAGCGGAATGAATAAGCAAGGGCAGCCTATAGGTTCCTTCTTTTTTCTTGGCCCGACGGGAACGGGAAAAACGGAACTGACAAAAGCCTTGGCAGAAGCTCTGTTTAATGACGAAAAGGCCATGATTCGTTTTGACATGTCTGAGTTCAAGGAAGAACATTCGGCCGCATTGCTTTATGGTGCTCCTCCTGGATATGTTGGTTATGAGGAAGGAGGTATGTTAGTGAATAAAATTCGCCAGCAACCTTATTCCGTGGTCCTTTTTGATGAGATAGAGAAGGCACATCCCTCTGTTTTTGATATTTTTTTGCAGATATTGGATGAAGGAAAGTTGCATGACCGTTTAGGTAAAGAGGGAGATTTCTCTAATTCTATTATTATTTTTACCTCTAACGTGGGGAGTGAATGGATTTCTCATGAAATGGAGGAGGGTAGAGTGCCGAGCACCATTCAAATGATGGAGGTGATGGGAACTTATTTCAGGCCTGAATTTTTAGCTCGTCTATCGGAAATTGTTCCGTTTGCCCCAATAGGAGAGAGTGTTTTGATGCAAATATTTGAAATCCATTTCCGAAATTTCCAAAAGTTGTTGGTTGAAAAAGGGATAGCTGTTGAAATTTCTGAGGAAGCAAGTAGAATGTTGGCATTCAAAGGGTTTACGCCTAAATACGGGGCCCGTCAAGTATCCGGAGCGATTCGTAATTATTTGAGGCGCCCTATATCAAAGATGATTTTGTCTGACAATCTCCAAAAGGGCGATACGCTTATCGTAAGTTTGGATGGCTTTTCAGATTTGTCTTTTTCTGTACGTCATTCCGATTTTGAGGTTGCCCAATAAATGCGAGCAGTTTTTGTCCCACTTCAAAAATCGGTCTTGAAAAAACTGACATCTGTCTATTGTAACAAATAAATTAATTACCTTTGTAAGATATTACAAGAAAAGGAATAGAGAAGATGGAAGAAAAAACAGATGATAGATTGCTGTTGAATATTGAATATCCTTCGGATTTGAAGAAGTTGAAGGTGGAGCAGTTGCCTCAATTATGTGATGAGGTTCGCCGTTTCATCATTGACGAATTGTCAAATAATCCAGGACATTTCGCAGCCAGTCTTGGAACTGTCGAGTTGACCGTTGCTTTGCATTATGTTTTTGATACTCCGGAAGATCGTATCGTATGGGACGTTGGGCACCAAGCTTATACGCATAAGATCTTGACGGGGCGTCGTTCTGTTTTCCGTACAAATCGTAAGTTCCGAGGCATTTGTGGCTTCCCTAATCCAAAGGAGAGCAAATATGACTCTTTTATTGCAGGACATGCTTCGAATTCAATTTCTGCCGCTTTAGGTATATCGGTTGCTCAAAGACTATTTAAGAGCAGTCGTCAGACGGTGGCTGTGATTGGAGATGGTGCGATGACGGGTGGCTTGGCTTTCGAAGGCTTGAACAATGCCTCTTTCTGTGATAATAACTTGATGATCATCTTGAACGACAATCACATGGCTATTGATCATGTGGTAGGTGGATTGAGCGAATATTTGGTGAAGTTGACTACTTCACAAACCTATAATAAGTGGCGCAATAAACTTTATAAACTTTGTCTTCGCATAGGATTGATCAAGGAGTCGCAAAGAGAAGGGTTGATTCGAATGAATAACTCTTTGAAGGCTGTTTTGACGAGCCAACATAATTTGTTTGAGGGTTTGAATATCCGTTATTTTGGTCCTGTGGATGGACATGACGTGATTCAATTGGTAAAGGTTTTGCGTGATGTTAAAGATTTCAACGGTCCCAAAGTATTGCATATTAAGACGAAGAAGGGCAAGGGTTTCAAGCCAGCTGAAGAGTCGGCTACAGAATGGCATGCACCAGGCAAGTTTGATAAGAATACAGGGAAACGAATCATTCCGCCAATTACGGCAGATATGCCACCTTTGTTCCAAGATGTCTTTGGACATACATTGGTGGAGTTGGCACGTATGAATGATAAGGTGGTTGGCGTTACTCCAGCCATGCCTACGGGTTGCTCCATGTCCTTCTTGATGCATGAGATGCCAGAACGTACGTTTGATGTGGGAATTGCTGAAGGTCATGCAGTTACATTCTCTGCTGGGTTGGCGAAGGAGGGTATGATGCCTTTCTGCAATATCTATTCGTCGTTCATGCAGCGTGCTTATGATAATGTTATTCATGACGTGGCGTTGCAGAATTTGGATATGGTTATTTGCTTGGATCGAGCAGGATTGGTCGGAGCTGACGGAGCCACTCACCATGGTGCATTTGATATGGCAAGTTTCCGTTGTGTGCCAAATTTGACAATAGCATCACCGTTGAATGAGATAGAATTGCGTAATCTAATGTTTACGGCTCAAGAGCCAGGACATGGACCATTCATTATCCGTTATCCGAGAGGTAAGGGGGTCATAGCGGATTGGCATAAACCTATGGAAAGAGTGGAAGTGGGCACAGGAGTTTGCCTCCGCGAGGGTACAGATGTCGCATTGCTTTCTATCGGCCCGATAGGAAACAGGGCCGCAAAGGCGATAAGTCGTGCAGTTGAGGCTGGAATGTCAATCGCTCACTACGATATGCGTTTTTTGAAACCGCTTGATGAAAAGATTTTGCATGAGGTTGGGCAGCGTTTTAAAAACGTTGTGACAATTGAGGATGGGGCAAAAAATGGTGGTTTTGGCTCTGCTGTATTGGAATTCTTTGCAGACAATAATTATTCTGTTCAAGTAAGGCGTATTGGTTTGCCTGATCATTTTGTAGAGCATGGAACGCCAGATGAGTTGTACACGATGCTAGGAATGAATGAAGATGGAATATTGAAAGTGTTGTTGGAATTCAAGTGAATTTGATTCTAATTTGATACTTTTCCCTCTGATTTATTGCAGGTAGACAAAAAAAGTTGTAATATAGTATGCTTTTTTGTTACTTTTATGCCAAAATGTCGCATGAAAGTGAAATTTATATGCAATGGGTATAGCTATTAGTCTGATTCTAAATATTTTGCTTTGACTAAGATATAGTGACCCGAATTTAATATTAAAAACACACCATAACGTGAACACGAAAGAAGTTATATCAGAATTGAAAAAAAGGTTGTCAATGGACGAAAAGACCATTGAGATGCTTCTCACGGCCACAGTTGATTCTATTAAAGAAGAGTTGATTGAGGGTAATTCTGTTGCCGTTCAAGGGTTTGGTACTTTTGAGGTTAGAAAGAAGGAGGAGCGAATTTCTGTAAATCCGTCCACAAAGCAGAGAATGTTGGTTCCTCCCAAGTTGTCTGTAGCCTACAAGCCTAGTGTTACGTTGAAAGATCGTTTTAAAATAGGTAAAGAATGAATGAGAAATTAACACTGCAAGATGTGACCGATAAGTTGGCGGCTCGTATTGGCGTTACGAAGAAGGTGTCGGATGATTTCCTTCGTGAATTCTTTGCGTTGATTGTCGATTCGTTAGCAAAAGACGGTTTGGTCAAAATTAAAGGTTTAGGTACCTTTAAACTAAAATCTGTTGAAGAACGTAAAAGTGTAAACGTTCAAACGGGTGCGGAGATGGTTATACCTGCACACGTAAAGGTTACCTACACACCGGATAAAGGACTTAGTTCGGATATTAACAAGCCATACGCACATTTGCAGACGTATATCTTGGATCAGGATGGTCCTATCGAAGATTCTTCATACGTGGACGACGATGAGTCGGATAGTGACGATATGGAGAAAATTGATAATTCAATTTTCGTAAATAACTCTGATGAAGGAGATTCTTTAAATCGTTACTATTTCAATGATGAGTTGGTCCTTGCTGATCAGAGGGAAGATGCTACTACTTCTTCTAATGAGACGACCCCTTCTGTTGAGGATTCAAAGGAGAAGAGTGATAGTTCCCAAGAAAACGAAGAGATTCAATCTATCTTGGAGGCTCAACCACAAGAAGGACAAGTCGTTTCCGTGTTTACTGAACAAGGTTCCGTAATCGGTACGCCAAGCATTAATCCAGGTCCTGTTGTGACCTTGTTGATGGATGATTCAGAGGAGGAAAAGTCAAAAGAGAATGTTGGTTCTACTGATGAAAACGTTGATGCTCCTATTTCTGACAATGAACCTAAAGAACAGGTTCCCGAAAAGAATGAAAAAGAGGAAGTCGATTCTATTGTAGAAGAAAACAAAATTGAGAACGGTAGTTCTTTGGCTTCTGATGGTAATTCTTCGCAGTCTAGTTCGGATTCGTCTGTTGATGAGGAAAATGTTGGTAGTCAAGAAGATGGAGAATTGGAAGAGAAAAAAGAAACAGAGGATGCCCCAGTTGATCAAAATAATAACAAGAGACAATCAACAAATCTTATCGGTTTGTTGATTTTGGTTCTTTTATTGTTGTTGTTAGGTCTAATTGGTTATCTATATAAGGATGAATTGAAGTCGGCTTTAAGTACGGAAGAAAAGGTGGAGGAGGTTTTGCCTCCGGTTGTCCAACCTAGTGACAGTTCAAGTTCGACGGAAGAGGAGGAGATTTATGATGATAGGTCAGATTCTCATGTCTCAGGCGGTGTTGTCCAACATAGCGACGAAGGCACATTAGATGAGCAGCCAGTTGTTGAAGGGGTAGCAGAGGAATCTCAGTATAGTTTTGCTCCCGAGTTGGTTCAGTATATGAAGGAGAATCATCCTTCGGAAGATATCTCGATATCTTCAATAAAGGATGAGGTGAATTTGACGTCCGGCCGTCGTTTGGTTGACTTGTCATTGAAGTATTATGGACATAAATATTTCTGGGTTTACATCTACTTCTTTAATACGGATGTGATTAAAGATCCGAATAAGCTTGTACCGGGAACGTTAATTAAGATTCCGGAGTTGAGTTCGTCGTTGGTAAATAAGGACGATAGGCAGAAGTTGGATATGGCTTTTGAAATTAAAAAACTTATAGAGAAATAGTTATAGAACAGAGAGATGGTGGGAACTTTTAGTTCCCGCCTCTATTTTTAAGGAGATGGATGTATAATAGTTATAAATGCCGTTAATAGATATTAATCTCCTAAAAAGCAAAATTCTATTTTTATATATTTGCATAGAAGAAAAAGAAATTTTAGAAAAAGTATAATAATATTATGGTTGATTACGCAGTATTGAACGCAAGAATCGAACAACAAAGTTCTTTCGTTGATGCACTTGTAAAGGGCATGGATCAGGCTATCGTAGGCCAAAAACATCTTGTTGAGTCATTGTTAATCGGTTTGCTTGCCGATGGTCACATTCTTTTGGAAGGTGTGCCAGGTTTGGCAAAGACATTAGCAATCAAGACATTGGGAGAGTTGATTAATGCTAATTATAGTCGTGTTCAGTTTACTCCCGACTTGTTGCCTGCCGATGTTATTGGTACTATGATTTATAGTCAAAAGTCAGAGGAATTTAATATCAAGAAAGGTCCAATTTTTGCCAATTTGGTTCTTGCTGATGAGATTAACCGTGCCCCAGCCAAAGTACAGAGTGCATTGTTGGAGGCCATGCAAGAGCGTCAAGTGACAATCGGAGAGTCAACATTCAAATTGCCAAGCCCATTCTTGGTTATGGCAACACAAAACCCTGTTGAACAAGAGGGTACATATCCACTTCCAGAGGCACAAGTTGACCGTTTCATGTTGAAGGTCATCATCACATATCCAAAGTTGGAAGAGGAGAAGTTGATTGTTCGTCAGAATATAAAGAGAGAGAAAGTACAAATCCAACCTATTTTGAAGCCAGAAGATATTTTGGAAGCTCGTAAGGTTGTACATGATGTGTATATGGACGAGAAGATTGAGCAATACATTTGTGATATTGTTTTTGCAACTCGTTTCCCTAAGCAATATGGTCTTGGCCATTTGGAGGAGATGATTTCTTGTGGAGGTTCTCCTCGTGCTTCTATCAATTTGGCACTTGCTTCAAGAGCATACGCATTTATCAAGCGTCGTGGCTATGTTATCCCAGAGGATGTGCGTGCTATCGCTCCTGATGTGTTGCGTCACCGTATCGCCCTTACTTATGAGGCCGAGGCTAACAACATGACTACGGAAGAGATTATTAGCCAAATCCTTAATGCTGTCGTAGTTCCATAATTGGTTGCGAGTAGTGGCATTCTTTGCCAAATAACATTTACTCATAAATCAAAATTAATATGGAAGCAAGCGATTTGATAAAGAAGGTCCGAAAGATTGAAATTAAGACTCGCGGACTTTCTAAGAATATTTTTGCAGGTGAGTATCACACAGCCTTCAAGGGTAGGGGTATGACCTTCTCTGAAGTGCGTGAGTACCAATATGGAGATGATATCCGTAATATCGACTGGAATGTTACGGCTCGTTTCAATCGTCCTTATATCAAGGTGTTTGAGGAGGAGCGTGAAATGACAATGATGTTGCTTGTCGATGTCTCTGCCAGTGGCGATTTTGGTACGAAAGTTCAGATGAAGCGTGAACTGATGACGGAGGTGGCTGCGACATTGGCTTTTTCGGCCATACAGAACAACGATAAAATTGGGGTGATTCTTTTCTCCGACCGTATTGAGAAGTTTATTCCTCCTCAAAAAGGAAAGAAGCATGTACTCTATATCATCCGAGAATTATTAGGATTTGAACCTCAAAGCCATAAGACAGACATTTGTGGTGCATTGCAATATTTCACTAATGTGATTAAGAAACGCTGTACTGCTTTTATAATCTCCGATTTTATGGATCAAAATTATGAGAAGGCTATGATTATTGCCAATCGTAAGCATGATATGGCAGCCTTGCATATATATGACAAGCGAGAAACTCAACTCCCATCAATCGGTCTATTGAAGGTGAAAGATGCGGAGTCGGGGGCAGATTTGTGGGTGGACACTTCTGATAAGAAGTTGCGAAATGCTTATGAGGAGCATTGGCGCAAACGTCAGGAGGAGATCAAGCAGGTCTTTAACAAGAGTGGCGTTGATTCAGTGTCTATCTCGACGGACGATGATTATGTGAAGGCTTTGCTTAAGTTGTTCAGTTTTAGATCGTAAGAGCATTATTCTAAATTTAGTAAAATGGCAAAATTGAAATTCTTTTCGTCGTTGTTGCTCTTCCTACTTGTATCGGTAGGGGTGAATGCTCAATATCTTTCGGCTACGGCGACGATTGATTCCTCTTTTATAAAAATAGGTCAGCAGACCCAAATTCGTGTGGTGGTCGATGCCCCTCAAGGTGTTGATTTTAGTTTCCCCGATATACATCAAGGCGACTCTTTGACATCGGGCGTTGAGTTGTTGATGGTCTCGAAGACGGATACTTCCATGTATAATGGCAAGTTTCGTTTCAAGAAGGACTATTTGGTGACTTCATTTGATACTGGCGTTTATCGTATTCCTCCGTTTTTTATGACTTTGAAGGATGGTACGAGGTCTCAGACAAACGAGTTGAGCTTGGAGGTGGTCAATATTGACAGAGAAATAGTGGATGGGAAATTTGAGGATATCAAAGATTTGATGGAGATTCCTTTCGACTTCGTTCATTTTATAAAGGTGTTGATTCTCCTTTTGTTTATAGTCCTTGCATTGGCAAGCATTGCTTACTATGCGTACAATTATTGGAAGAAGCATAATGAGAAGCCAGAGCCGGTTATAGTCGAGCCAGAACGTGTTTACAAACCTCATGAGATTGCGTTGATGGAGCTTGACCGTATCAAAGCGGATAAGATTTGGAATTCTGGTCAATACAAACAGTATTATACGGAATTGACAGACACGTTGCGTGAATATCTTAGTAAGCGCTTCTCTATCTCGGCTTGGGAGATGACTTCTGCCGAAATTTTGGATGAGTTGCAATACAAAGAGGAGGCTTATTCTATTTGCGATAAGTTAAAGCAGATTTTCTCGGTTTCGGATATGGTGAAATTTGCAAAAATGGAACCTGATTCTGAAACGTGTACGTTGAGCCTTGTTAATGGCTATTTTGTTGTTAACCAGACGATTGTACAAGAGCCTGTCGCTTTGGATTTGAAGTCGGCAGAGCAGCCTCAGTCAGAAATCAAAACTGTGTCTGAAAATTAAGATTTTGGATTAAAAAATAAATTGTTCAAGATGGAATTTGAAAGTCCTGGATATTTATATCTGTTGTTGGTGTTAGTGCCGATGATTGCATGGTATGTGTGGAAAAGAAAACACACAACCGCCAGCTTGCAGATCTCTAATACAGATGTATTCTTGTCTGTGCCAAAGAGTTACAAGTATTATATTCTACATCTCCCATTTGTTCTTAGATTGGCAGCGTTGGCTCTTTTGATTGTAGCCTTAGCTCGTCCTCAGACAACGAATAACAAGGTGAATAGAAATGTTGAGGGTATCGATATTGTCATGGCAATGGATATCTCCAAAAGTATGATAGCCCAAGACTTGAAGCCCGATCGTTTGGAGGCGGCTAAGAAAGTGGGTGCAGAATTTGTGGCATCTCGCCCCAATGATAACATTGGTGTTGTTGTTTTTTCGGGTGCTAGTTTCACGTTGACTCCATTGACAACAGACAAGACGGCTATCGTTTCCATGATGAATACGATCAACAGTGATATGGTCGACGTCGGAGGAACGGCTATCGGTATGGGTTTGGCAAACGCCGTAAATAGAATCAAGGATAGTCAAGCAAAGTCTAAAGTGATTATTTTGTTGACGGATGGTTCTAACAATGCAGGTGAAATTGATCCGCTTACTGCGGCAGAGTTGGCTAAAACTTTTGGTGTCAGAGTATATACGATTGGAGTCGGAACGAAGGGGATGGCTCCGTTCCCTGTACAAACTCCATTTGGTATTCGCATGGAGATGATGCAGGTTGATATAGACGAGGCCACTTTGCAGCAAATATCAAATACTACGGACGGTGCTTATTTCCGTGCTACGGATAATAAGTCATTGGCTAATATTTATAAGGAAATTGATAAATTGGAGAAGACGAAAATATTGGTTGAAGAGTATACATCCAAGTCGGAAGAATACCTTCCTTGGTTGTTCGGTGCATTGATTTTGCTACTTTGTGAAATCTTGCTTCGTATGACAGTCCTTCGTCATAACCCATAATTAAAACTGATTGTAGATATGTTTAGATTTGCAAATCCGGAATATTTATATCTGTTGATCATTATTCCGATATTGATTCTGGCCTTCTTTTTCTATCGATATAGAAGGGCTTCATATTTGAAGAGCTTTGGTGAAAATAGTTTGGTCAAAATGCTTATGCCGAGTGTTTCGTCGGCTCGTCCTATTGTGAAGTTCGCTTTCTTCTCTTTGGCGTTGGCTGCAATAATTGTGGCATTGGCAGAACCTCAGATAGGTGCTAAAAAGGAGTCTGTAAAGCGCAAGGGTGTTGAAGTGATGGTGGCGCTTGATATTTCAAATTCGATGATGGCTGAGGATGTTGTTCCAAATCGTTTGGAGCGTTCCAAGCAGATTCTTTTGAAGATGATAGACAATATGAACAATGACAAGTTGGGCGTTGTCGTTTTTGCGGGAGATGCTTTTGTTCAGTTGCCGATGACAGGTGATTACAAGTCTGCTAAATTGTTCATTTCCTCCATATCCACTTCTATGGTTTCTCGTCAAGGTACGGCGATAGGCAAAGCCGTAGATATATGTGCACGTTCTTTTTCTGATAGGGAGAATGTGGGACGCTCTATCATTATTATCACAGATGGAGAGAACCATGAGGATGATGCTGTTGCTTCTGCACAAAAGGCGGTGGAGCAGGGTATCCAAGTGAATGTGGTTGGTATAGGTAAACCTGAAGGTTCATTGATACCATTGAGTCCGGGAAGCAACGATTATAAGAAAGACCGTTCAGGAAATCCTGTCGTTTCTAAATTGAACGAGCAGATGGGACAGAATATAGCGGAGGCCGGAAATGGCATATATGTTCGTGCTGACAATTCCAATGGTGCATTGAACGAGTTGAATTCCAATTTGGAGAAGTTGTCTTCTGGTGATATTGAGGCGGAGGTCTATTCTGCGTTCAATGAGCAGTTCCAAATTTGCCTTTGGATTGCATTGGTGCTTTTATTATTGGAGTTCTGTCTCTTGGAAAAGAAAAATAAGTTGTTTTCTAATGTTAAATTGTTTGAGTGATGAATTTGAGTGAATTTATAAGAGAAGGTTTTTCAAACAAGTTGCTCATCGGCTTGTTCTTGTGGGCTTGCGCCCCTTCTGTTTCTTTCTCACAAGATGAAAACAATTTGATTGATGAAGGAAATAGTTCTTATGAGCATAAAATGTATGACCAGGCAGTTTCAAAATATGATGAGGCTTTGAAACAACAAGGTAAGTTTGGCGACATTGCATCTTATAATAAGGGAAATGCTCTTTATAGGAAGGGGGATTACAAGGGGGCTGTTGAGTCGTATGAGCGTGCCGCAAAATCTGTTCCCGATCAAGATCCTAAAAAGATGGGTCAGATATATCACAATATAGGTGATTCCTATCTTCAACAAAAGGATTATGGGAATAGTTATCAGGCATTTAAGCAGTCGTTGAGATATAATCCTAATGATGAGGAGACTCGTTATAATTTGGCTTATGTGAAACGTCTGTTGGAACAGCAGCAACAGCAACAACAACAGCAGCAGCAACAGCAACAAAATCAAGATCAGAATCAAGATCAAAATAATAAGGATCAAGATGATAAAAAGGATCAAAATCAAGATGAGCAGCAACAACAGAATAATCAACAGCAGATGTCTAAGGAGAATGCTGAGCAAATCTTGAAGGCTTTGGAGGAGGATGAAAAGGAACATCAAAAGGATAAGAAGATGGACGCAAAGAAGTATAACGTAGAGAAAGATTGGTAATACTCTTCCGTAGGTATTTGTTCTAAAACTGCGGTTTCATCGGCTTTTTTGTTTACTTTTGCAAATAATATAGAGATTTCGTTATATGAAACGTATAGTTTTTTTTATATTCTTGTTGTTATCCGTTATATCTGCGCATGCAGAGGAAGCGGTTCAATTTGTCGCATCTACATCTAATATCGTGGCTGTAGGTCAGCGTTTTAAGGTGGTTTTCTCTTTGAAGAATGGTAGTGCGGATAACATTCAAGTGGCAGATTTTGATGAGGCATTTGAAGTGTTGATGGGTCCGAATGTTTCTCGCGGAAAGAGTATTTCCATGATTAATGGTCAGACCACGGTCACTGAAAATTCAGCTTACACTTATATCCTTTCTCCTAAAAAGGAAGGAACATTTACAATTGCTCCCGCAAGAGTGACGGTAAATGGCAAGACGTATATGTCAAATGCTTTGACTGTAAAGGTTTTGCCTGCAGAAAGCAATCCTCAAGGCGGAACGGCTCAGCAACAAGCAAGGGGCGGTAATGCGAATACTCAGCAACAAGTCGGTGTCTCAGACAATGATCTTTTCGTGAAAACAGAATTGTCTAGGACTAAGGTTTATGAGCAAGAACAGATAATAGCAACGATAAGACTCTATTATAGAGCGAATGTCAGAAGCCTTGATGAGGTGAAGCTTCCTGAATTTAAAGGATGCATTGCTCAAGAGATTGAGTTGAACGACGATCAAAAATATGGCATGGATGCCGTAAATGGTAAGAACTATAAGACGGTCATCTTGAAGCAGATGGTTCTCTTCCCACAAAAGAGTGGAAAGCTAAAGATTGAGAGTGGAAAACTTTCTGCAATCGTTCAAGTACCTGTTACCAATCAGCGTCGTGGAGGAATTTTTGATGATTTCTTCTCTTCTTATGCGGATGTGAAGAAGCCGTTGAATGTTCCAGGAGTCACAATTGATGTTATGCCTTTGCCTGAAGTTGGCAAGCCTGCTGATTTTAGCGGAGCTGTTGGTGATTTCCAATTGTCTTCGAATCTTACAAATGACCATGTGAAGGCAAACGAGGCTGTCAATTTGAAATTGAAGATTTCGGGTACTGGTAATTTGAAATATTTAAAGACGCCAGAGCTCAAGTTCCCTCAAGATTTTGAAGTATATGATCCCAAGACCGATACGAAACAAAGTATTACGAAGAATGGCGTGTCTGGATCAAAGAGTGTTGAGTATATAGCGATTCCTCGTTACGACGGAGAGTTTAATATTCCTGCGGTTTCATTCTCTTATTTCGATGTTAAGACTAAGAAATATAAGACGTTAACTTCTCCTGAATATACACTGACGGTTGAGAAGGGGGACGCTCCAGCTGCTGGCCCTGTCGTTTCTAACTATTCCAACAAGCAGAACGTGAAGATGTTGGATAAGGATTTACGTTATGTAAATACAAAAGATTTGGCATTACAGGAGAAGGGGGATTTCTTTTATGCATCTACTTCTTATTGGATGGCGTTGTTGATTCCTTTAATGTTGTCTATTGCCGCGTTCTTTGCCTATAAGAAATATTTGTCAGATAATTCAGACCTTGTTCTTGTCAAGAATAAACGAGCTAACAAGCAGGCGAAGAAACGCTTGAAAGTTGCTGAGTCTCATATAGCGTCCGATAACAAGTCGGCATTCTACGAAGAGGTCGTAAAGGCAATGTGGGGTTACGTGGGAGATAAGTTAAACATCTCGGTTTCTGATTTGAGTCGTGACAATGTTGAAAGTGAGTTGAAGGAACATTCGGTCTCTTCTGATACGATTGCGAACTTCATCAAGTTGATTGATAAGTGCGAGTTTGCTCGTTATGCACCAAGTCAACAGGCTAACGCTTTGAATGTGATATATGAGGAGGCTTCCAATATAATTGAAAAGTTGGAGCAAGAGGTAACTGCTATCAAAGCATAATTTGTTAAACGGGAATTTATAGATAAGTCGAAAGGGTAGGTTTGTGTGGCCTGACTCTAAAACAATAAAAAAAGAAGAAGATGAAAAGATTTTTCATATTGTTGGTTTCAGTTATGGCGGTTGTTTTTTCGTCGTTTGCTGTTGTGCCAACTTCTGATTTCACGAAAGCCAATGCAGCTTATGGCGTGCAAGACTATGAGGGGGCAGCCAACCAATACGAGGATATTTTAAAGCGTGGTTCCGAATCATCTGCGCTCTATTATAATTTGGGTTGTGCTTACTTCAAATTAGGCAAGTTGGCTCCGTCGATTTTGAATTTCGAGCGTGCACTTTTGTTGGAGCCAGGCAATGATGACGTATTGGCGAATCTGGAGATGGCTAGGTCAAAAGTGGTGGATGAGATTGACCCTGTTGATCGATTCTTCATGATGCGCATTTATGATTCCATATGCAATTGGATTTCATCTGATGCATGGGCCTATTGGAGCCTTTGTTTCTTCTATGTCTTTTTGATTATGGCAGGCTTGTTCTTCTTTTCGCACGTCTCTATGTTGAAGAAAGTGGCTTTCTTTACGGGAGTACTCGCTATTCTTTTGACGGTGGCGACAATGGCTTTTGCCTCAAGTTCGAAATCGAAGGCTACATCTCACGATTATGCCATTGTATTCGAATCTACAGTCACGGTGAAGGGTTCCCCAGAAGATGCGGGAAAAGATGTCTTTGTTTTGCATGAGGGAACAAAGGTGAAAGTAAGGAGAGCGTATAACAAGTGGTTTGAAATCCAATTGGCCGATGGGCGTGTTGGTTGGTTGAAAGAGACGGCTGCTGAACGTATTTGATAAGTTAGTTCTTTCTATGTATATAATGCCCTTGGAATTGATATTTCAAGGGCATTTTTTACATTTGATTTGTGAAGGTTTTATACTTAAGGTGACCTCTATAAATTGATTTCGTGGATTTTTTGAAGTTTGTTTGGTTTCTTCTCAGTAAATTCAAATCATTGGTGTCCGCTAAACCTTTTGAACTGACATAAAAAAGGCTGTGCC